>MGCQ01000009.1:33798-218866 GCA_001790445.1 Candidatus Saccharibacteria bacterium RIFCSPHIGHO2_12_FULL_41_12 | reverse complement strand
GTAATCTTCGACAAGAAATCCCATCAAGTCTGTTCAACCGCCTGTCGGTTTTGGGTTCCGTTTTGCCGAAACAAAATGGAACAAAATCAGGCTTGCTTGCAAGCCGATGAAATAAAGTTAAGAGGTATGTTGCATCCCTATTGACAGAGAAGCTTACAATGCTCTTTTGTCAAAGCTTCATGTTCTTCGTTAGTCTTGGAAAAATAAGTTTTGCCGTCATCACCAGCTACAAAATAAAGCCAGTCTGTTGTAGCAGGATATGCAACTGCTTCAAGAGAGGCCTCACCAACATTGCTGATTGGTCCTATTGGAAAACCACTATGTATACGAGTATTGTACGGGCTATCATAAGCCACCGTAGGAGGCTGTCCAGCAATAATTGCTCCATAAAATGCAGTTACGTCAGAACCTAGGTTCATACCTATTTTCTGTCGCTTCAAGAAAACTTGAGCAACTTGTGGTTTGTCATTCTTATTGCTAACTTCTCTCTCTACCGTAGATGCCAAGGTTATCGCCTGATATGTAGAAAGACCTTGTCTGGCGAACTCTTGACGTCGTTCTTTGGTTAATTGCCGTGCAAGCTCATCCAGCGCTGATTTGACTATAGTGGCTGGCTTAGTTTCTGCTGTTTTTTGATAGCTCTCTGGATACAGATAGCCCTCTAGGTTTGCTACCACTGGGAGATCCGTCAAAACCTCGTGCCCCTTATAATTTGCTGGGTTCAAGGCCGAATCAACTTCTGCTTCTGCAAATCCGGCTTTTATCATAGAGGCACGAATCTCATCAAGCCTCTTGCCCGGAAGGATAGTAAACAAATTAGTAGCAACTTTCCCGCTGGCTATTGTCTTGGCAATAGTTGGTATATCTTGGTTGGTATAGACCAGATACGTACCCGCCTTGAGCTCATCTCTCAAATTATTGTTGCGTACATACCACTCAAAAGCCCAATCGCTTTTAATGGCTCCTTTATTCTTGAGATTTAGGGCAATCTCAGAAACCGTGCTGCCTGGAGCTATAGTTATGGAGATAGTCCTTTTTTCAGTGCTCAGAGCGCCTAAATTAGCTTGATATACTTGGCGGATCACCACCGCACTAGTCACAAAAAGAATCACAAAAATACCGATAAAAATTGTTATCGCACTAAAATTACTCTTTTTAAAGTTTTTCTTCAAATTCAACTTGACACTCTCCTTAAGTACTCTTCTAATATATAACATGCTGACAGATCATCATAGTGTTTTTTGTTCTTGTACTTTTTATCTCTGCCCATCAAATCCCTGGCATCTTTACTTGTCATGCTTTCATCTGCGAAGCAAATCTCAAGATTGATCTGCTCACTTAGCAGACTGGCGAAAGCCCTGATTTTTTTTGTTTGCTCACTGTCTCCACCATCAAGTCTCTTGGGCAATCCAACTACAATTTTTTGAACATTATGGTCGGATATTATCTTGTCCAAACTATTAATTAACTCATCGGGGCTGACAATATCAAGTGGTGAAGGTATCCGTGCGACATCATTTGCTAGCGCCAAACCTACTCTTTTATCGCCAACATCTAACCCAAGAAAGTTCATCGCAACCTCTCGACATTTTTACCTGTCAACTGGCTCAGCCAGCTGCGTAGTAAAAATTCTTGATTAAAAATAGCTTTTTCTTTTGCGGTATTCACTGCACCGTACCATATGTACGGCTTGCTCCATTCCTCAAAGAGAAAAGCTATTTTTAATTCAAGCGAGGAGGCTGCGATCATTTTTTCTCTATGGTAACTTTTATCTTTTTATCTTTTTTAGGAACTTTTGTTTTCCAGAAAGGCTTGACCTTGACCTGGGCTTCAACAACACCTTCTTTTTTCTTCAAGATATCTTCTGCTTGACCAGCTTTCTTGCCGGCGACTAGTGATTTAATCTCGTTTTCATCTAGCTTGGGTCCGATAGATATTGTGGTTTGTACGGCCACATTAGTATTGTCTTTGTCAGGGGTAAACCTAGCTTGACCAAAGCCATAATCAGAAATATTAGCACCTGCGTCTTTAAGTTCTTGCTCATACTGCTTATCAACTATCTTCTTAAGATCTGCTTCTTTAACACCCATCATCGAAGAAGTTATAGTCATAGTCACAGATACTTCTGCGGCTTCGCTACCAACTGCAGGGGCAATTTGAACACCTGATTCTTTAGAGGTAAACGATTCTTCTATTGGTAGGTAATCACCCTTTGTTAGGGTCTTTATAAGATCATCTTTGGCAGTTTTTTGCTTTTCTGTAACCTTGGCTTTGGCGCTGTCAACATCGGCCTGTGAAATAACTTTAACCACTTGTGAACTACCGCCTGTCATACTATCACCCTGCCCAGATACATTAGAAAATCCAGCGACGGTATAACTCCTCGGACCACTGTTGAACTGCTCGCCGTTACTTTGTGCTACAACCGCAACAGTCGATACATGTGAACCACTATTTTTACAATTACCTCCACCATCAAAATTACCATCACCTAGGCTGACTGATTGTTGAGATATATAAGTAGAGCTCCCGTTACTAATACCTGTACCTGCCGGAATAGTTGCTGAATTCGGACCACAGTTTTTTAAGGTAACATTACCACTGGCTTTTGCGCCTTTGTCCTTTGTACCAGTTGCAGGGGCTTTGCCGGTGTCAGTGACACGGAGCTCTTCGTTCTTAGCCGGAACTGTCATAGTATCTACGTTAACTTCGTCAAGCTTGGTGTCTAATTTGATGTTAACATTTGCTGTCTTCTCAGTTGTGTTGGTCTTGATAGCTACACTAGCACTTCCGGCAAAGAATATTGCCCAAACTCCAAAAATAATGAGCAGAACAAGAGCTATCCCGCCTGCAATCAGCAAGGTTCTAAATTTGCCAAAGTCTGGAATTTTGATCTTTGATTTCTTGGCGCCTTTGGCTGATTTTGCGTTTTTCATGTTTTTTGCGGCAACTGCCACTGCCACCCCAGCCACTGGCAGGACTTGGTCTATTTCTAACTCTTCCTCATCATCAGCCATAGGTTCAACAGCAGGGGTCGGTTTTTCTGGGAGATATGGCTTTGATGTTAAATTCTCGGCCACAAATAACTCAACTTCTCCTGCGTGAGAAATAACTGTCGGATCAGAGGTAATAAGAACTATATTTTTATCATTTTGTTTGGCTGCTCTACTCAATAACCGTACATTGACGATTGACTGCATCACAGGTGCGCGCTTTGGCAATACTAAAGCAATAATACCCTGATTAGAAGCTTGAACTTTGCCAACTAGCTCAGTGATGTCTTCATCTATATCCAGATATATTGTGTTCTTTTTTTCTGCCATTTTTGCCCTAATCCCCCTCAGGTTCTAAGTATTCTATCGACTTTTGCTTTAATAGGGTTGCCCCTCGTTTGTGCAGACTCTTGTTGTAAAGTGTCTACACCGACCCTTAGTAGCCCCATCGCAGTCACATAAGTATGGTCTGTGACCTGGCCGGTTGAGTCAACAACTCCGTCGACTTGGCCTGGGCTAATATAGGCCACATTTGGTTTTTTAGTGAAAGGCAAACTCCCATACCAGTTAGTCTGCTCTATAGATAATAGCAATTTTTCGAGTGATGCACCACCGCCACAAAGTAGTATCTTGTGTGGTAAATGCTCCACATCAGTAAACTCACTGAGAGCCAACTCTACTCCAGAAAGCCAAACGTCACAGGTTTTATCAAGCGCCTCGCTAGCTCTTTGTTCATCGTCGCCACTTGGCTCGGTTGCCATAGTGATCTTTATTTGCTCGGCCTCATCAAATTTGATAGCTAACTCACGCTGAATTGATTTGGTAAATGCTCGCCCGCCAATGCCAAACATTTTTGTGCCTTGGACACCTCCCTCATTGATAACAGCTATATCTGTTGTGCCTCCACCCACGTCCATCAGTACTGCGCTGATAGAACTATTAATGTCATCACCAATAATAGACCGCGCCACTGCAAATGGCTCGGCAGCAACCGCCAAAAGATCCAGATCAAGTAGCGTAGCCACTCTCTCAAGTGCCGCGATGTGTATCATTGGCGCAAAAGCAGTATACAGCTGCACCACAACTTCACTGCCTGTAAAACCGATAGGATTGTTGACTTGATAGCCATCAATGTAGATGCTGACCAAGGCGCTATTGACCATCCGTGTGTCAATTTCTTTGCCGCCAAGTTCTAGCTTTAGCTGAGCTTTTACCTTTTGCTCTGCTCTGTCCTGCGCCATTTCGACAATTTTAGCCATTTCTGTGTCTTCAATTTCTACAGAACTATTTTTGCGACGAATTTTGATTGTGTGCGTCATACCCTTGACCAATTCTCCAGCAATTCCAATAACGGTTGTCCGTACACTCACGCCTGCCTGATTTTCCGCGTCAACAAGTGCGCGGTTGCAGTTCTCTACCACTCCGCTGATATCTGCAATAGCCCCAGCCTGCATATCTGACAATTCTTGATGATAGCGACCGACACCAATAATCTCAATGTCTCCATTTTTGGCTACCTTGCCGATCAAAGCCTTCACAAACTCTGTGCCGATGTCTAGGGCTAGTATGTGGTTTTCTTTGGCGAACAACTTCTGGTTGCTAGAACCAAACAATTGATTTGCCTTATCAAATATCTTAACCATAAGATTTATTATAACAGATTGGTCTCTTATGTCTTTCTTGGCAAAACTTTATTTAATCTATCCCCCGCTAGTATATTATTATCTTTCTGTTATTGATATCTTACTTTCTTGTACCGACTAAGAAAGTAAGCAAAGAAACTCGGCTTACAAAAGAAACGTGATTGAAAATAACTTCCTGCCAAAAGATGTTTCTGTGGGACTCCCTTTGGTCGGGGACAAGCCCTAGTCCTCAAAACTGTCCTTTGCCATAAAGTCATTTTCATCAGTTTTTTTGTGAGCCAGGATGCGAGAATTAAATCTGTAACAAAGTAGGGGTTCTAAGTCCTGATGGAATCGGATCATGCCTTAAAAGAGAGTATAAGCGGAGTGCAATCCGAGAAACAGAAAGTTTCCCGGCATGTAACGCTCTCTTTTCGGGCATGATCCGATTCCACAGACGTTATTTTAATAATAAATAATTTACAACAGGCTGGCTTTGATGCGGCGGACTCCGGCGGAGGAGGATTCTTCTTTGGTTATTTTGAAGTGTTTTCCACCTTCCCCAAGTTGCCCTGTATGATCAACGTGAGGACCTCCACATATTTCTATAGAAAATGGTTTTTCGCCATCCTTACCCATTGTATAAACTTTGACCGTGTCGCCATATTTGTCACCAAAGGCGCCTTTGGCGCCCATTTTGAAGGCCTCGTCTGTCTTATATTCTGCAAATGATACTTTTAGGTCTTTGGCTATCTGTTCGTTGACAATTTGTTCTACTTTCTGCTTTTGTTCATCTGTCATTTTCTCAGGATGTGAGAAATCAAAACGAGTTCTATCTGCTGTGACTTTAGAACCCCTTTGAACCACATGATCACCTAATACCCGCCTGAGTGCCTCATACATCAAATGCGTCGCTGTGTGATGCTTCTTAGTATCCTCAGAGTGATCCGCCAGTCCGCCCTTGAATACACCCTTGCCAGCCGTCTGCGACCGTTCCCGCTGCTCTTTCATTAGTTTGTCGAAAACCCTGTCTGCATCATCAGCAATTTTTATCTCACGCTTGATAGCTTCTTCTTTGGTAAGCTCTATAGGAAATCCATAGGTGTCATATAGTCTAAAAATAATATCACCACCTAGTGCTTGATCAGGCTGGTCCCAATGCTTTTCATCCCAACCAAAAGAATCCCAATGAGCACCCACTAGTTTTCCAAACTCGTGTAAACCTTTGCGGAGAGTTTGTCGGAAGGCTTCTTCTTCTTTAACTAACGTGTCGATAATCTTTTCTCGGTTTTTGGCAACTTCTGGGAAGTCATCGTGGTACAGATCTGCAATAACTGGCACAACTTCTTGCAGAAAGTTCTGCTGTATACCCAGATCATGGGCCTTAACCATCGCCCGGCGAATTATACGACGCATAACGTAACCTTGCTCTTTGTTGCTTGGTTCTACGCCGTCAACCGATAAAAATGTTGCACCACGCAGATGATCAGCAATCACCCGCATACTTTCTGTATGTTCGTCATATTTTTTGCCGGATAATCCCTCTAGTTTTTCGATAATCGGTTTTAACAAACTTATGTTAAAAATATCTGGGGAATTAATTGCGGCAGCTGCGATTCGCTCCAAACCTCCGCCAAAATCTACATTTTTCTTGGCTAAAGGCTCAAAACCCTTTTCTGTGCGACGATATTCCATAAAAACTTGGTTGCCAGTTTCCATAAATCGCCCTGACTCGCTAGCTGGATGTGCCTGACCAAAGCTGGTGTCGTGATTCTGCTCGCCAAAGTCATAAAATACTTCACTGTCAGGACCGCAAGGATCACCAACTGGCGTTGTATCTAGCCCGCCATTACGGCTCCACCAGTTCTCATTATCATCGTAGAAAAATATCCTCTCGCCAGGCTTGATACCTAGTTTATCTCCATCTTTTGCACTGCCAATTTCAACTATTTTTGCGTCGATACCCTTAGACTCAAAGAGCTCTTGCCAGATTTTGGCTGTTTCTTCATCCCTAGGGATACCGTGCTCTTTACTGCCAATAAAACATGACACGTATAGTTTGTTAGGATCAAGTCCAACTTCATCTACTAGAAATTCAAAGAACCAAGCGACCTGTTCTTTTTTAAAATAATCGCCAAGAGACCAGTTGCCAAGCATTTCAAAGAAAGTCGTATGCCGATTATCGCCAACCTCGTCTGCGTCTACACCACGAAAACACGTTTGGCTGTTAACCAGCCGAGTTCCTTTAGGATGCTGCTTGCCCAGCAGATACGGGATCAGTGGCTGCATCCCAGAACCAGTAAACAACGTCGTCGGGTCGTCTTTTAGATACAAACTAGCCCGTTCAATCGCTTTGTGCTGTTTTGATTTAAAAAACTCTAAATATTTACGTCTAATTTCTTGCGTTGTCATTGGTTATATTTTATCACGAGATGAGCCTTTGAGGGCTTTCTTAATGTCACTCAAAAAATCAGCTTTGAAAAGTTTCTCCCAGACAACAAATCGTGGGGTTGGCAAAGTCTCAAAATCACACCAGTGAATATTTACAAATTTATCTGGCTCCGTTTCGCGCGGTTCACCACTTGCCCAATCGGCCACAACATAAAGATTGACATAGTGCCTGCCTTTATTTTTATAGCCTTCAGCGTCATTAGTCATGCCAACGTATCTGATGTTCTTGATTTTCACGCCTGCCTCTTCCATGACTTCTCGCCGGGCGGTATCTTCAATAGATTCACCAAATTCCATATGTCCACCTGTCAGCGCCCACGTACCCGCGCCATGAGAGCCCTTGCGCTTGCCAATAATAAACTTGCCACCACGAATGACAAAAACCCCGACACCAACCCTAACCATTTTGCTCATGTATTTAGTGTACCAGAACCCATATTCTCGCTGACCTTGAAGAAATTAAATATTCTAAATTCTTCTAATTTCTTAACCGATCGTGTAAAATATTAGAATGAATAAGAATCAAAATACTGCGAAAATGTTAGATCACGTTTTAAAATTCGTTATTACTACTTCTGCTATTGGATCTGTTATTGTAGCTCCGAATATCGTCCTAGCTCTGGACAAACCTTTACAAAAATATTACAAAAAATTTGACGAGAGACAGCGCGCACGTGAGATAAAAAGAGTAATATACTACATGAAAGCTCAAGGTTACCTCGCTGGAGAGTATGAGCACGGGTTACGGATTACAAAAAAGGGTAAGCTCAGACACACTAATAATAACTTTAGCAATCTAACTATACCTGGCAAACAAAAATGGGACAAGAAATGGCGGCTAGTTATGTACGACATCCCTGAGAAGCAAGGTTCTGGAAGACGTGCACTGACAGGTAAACTCAGGAATCTTGGATTTTTTCAGCTCCAAAAAAGCGTGTGGGTACACCCTCTACCGTGCCGTCCAACTGTAGAGGAAGTCTGTACGACATACAATGTTGCAAAGTATGTAAGCTACGTTGAAGCAATAAATATTGACAATGACAAAGTTCTTATCAAAAGATTTCAAAAACAAATGCCTAAAACAAAATTCTAATTATTCACACGATAGGTTGAGATTTTAGAATTTATTATTATAGTATGACTATAATCCGAACTTAGGCTATAACCCGAACTTAGGCTATAATTCCGCCGCCGAGGACTTGGTCTTTATTGTAGATGACTATTGATTGACCAGGGGTTATGGCTCTGACTGGTTCGACAAGAGATACTTTGAGGCCGTGTTTTGATTCACTGAATCTGGCCTTGGTAGACGGTGCGCGGTAACGATGGCAAACGTCGTATTCTTGGCTCAAATCTGGCTCATCGCCAATCCAGTGCACATCCGAGATTTCAAAATCATTAAGCCAGAGTCTCTTGTCTGTGAGATCCGTATTGACGATCACCTGGTTTTTATCCATGTCCTTGGCGACTACATAATAAGGCATCCCGCCACCTACGCCGAGCCCTGTCCTCTGCCCAATGGTGTAGAAAATAGCTCCGTCGTGTTTGCCAATCTCTTTACCATCTTGATCTATTATTGATCCCTGCTTGGACGAGACATATTGTTGCAAAAACTCACGAATCCCAACCTTGCCGACAAAACATATCCCTTGGGAATCTTTTTTGTCTGCAGTTGGCAAGCCAAACTTCTTGGCCAAATCTCTAACTTCTTTCTTGGTCGCAAAATCCCCTATTGGCATCAATGTTTTAGATAATGCCTTCTCTGTCACCCTATACAAAAAATACGTCTGATCCTTCTCCTTATTTTTCGCTTTGTACAATTTTGAAATGTTTAAAGTTCCGTGCTTCGGATTTAGTGCTTGTTTAGGATTTCGTGCTTCGGATTTAGTGCTTGCAGAATCCATGATTCTGGCGTAGTGACCAGTCGCAATCACCTCTGCACCGTCTTCTATCGCAGTTTCCAAAAAAAGTTTGAATTTAACTTCTTGGTTACACATAATGTCAGGATTAGGCGTGCGCCCTGCTTTGTACTCTGCGATCATGTAATCGACCACTTTTTGCTTGTACTGCTTCCGGAAATCATACATTTTAAAGTCAATCCCCAAATGCACGGCCACACGCTTGGCATCCATGTAATCATCTTTCCAGGGGCAGGCAAAACCTGGCAAATCAGTTGCCCAGTTTTTCATAAACACGCCAGTGACGTCGTGCCCTTGTTCTTTAAGCAACGCAGCGGTAACGGACGAGTCGACACCACCAGATAATCCTACATAAACCTTCATCTATTAATTCTACCATTTGTCATCTCAGTAATTTTACTTAATCAACAATAATTACGTGTGTCTTAATTGTTGATTACCTTGGAAAGGGAGGATCCCGATCCCGCCAGGGTTTTCCCTCCTCTGAGGTTTTACAGTTGGTCTATGCGCTTTTTGAGAACAAAGAGTTGATGTCTCTTGCCAAACCAAAAAGCCAGCAACATCAAAGGAATTATTCCTACCAATGGCCACCAAATTATTTTAGTGTTTTTGGTGTTGTTATTTTGGGTAACTCCACCTTTTGCAGAATCTTGGCCCGATGCACCATTTGCCACACCAACCAATTGCAAAAATGCTACACTACCATTTTTATCAACAGCTCTAACAATAACTGTGTAAACACCGGGCTGAGCGTATACATGCGAAATATTAAAATTCCCAGCAAATTGCAGACTGATTATGCTAGGTGTAGACCCGTCACCCCAGTCAACACTTATAGCATAAGGCCCATCACCACCACTTATAGCCAGTGGCCATATCAAAGTTTCGTTGGGGTTAGCACCTCTTTTAGCGAAATTTGAAGTCAGTGACACTCTGGCTGCCACATTATTGTTGGGCGAATTGTAGTTAACAGTTACAACCGCCGAATCAGGCCCAGCTTGATCTAAATCATCGTATACACGCACTATCAAATCATTTTGACCACTAAACAGGTCTATCTGGACAGAGAAGCTACCTCTTATACATTGAGCAGAACCTGCGAAAACATTGTTTTTAAAGATTTTTATTATAGTGCCTGACGGACAAAGACCAGTAACCGTAATTACTGAATCCGTGACGACCGTCCCCGATCTAGGGAAAGAAATTGTGGCGGCTGTTGTTGGTGCAGGTGCACTGATCCGACCTTCTAGCCCTGTAGAGCCAGAGTCCTGTGCTGCGTTCACTACCAAAGGTGAGACTATTAACACGCTCAGGAGCAATGAGAGACAGCAAGCCAATGTCTTAAGATTTTTTACTATGCTTGGCATCGGTAACAGCACTCCCAACCTTTAATACTATCCCTTGTATTATACTCTACTAAAGTTTTGCTATCTACCTTATCGTTTCTTTTTGTAAGAAAGCCTTTTGCGGTAGATATAGTAGCTCAACCCAACTATACCTGCAATAAGCGCTATGATCAGTATGAACAACCAAGTAGGCACATACCAGAAAGAAGTTTCGTAGTTAATAACCTCACCACCGTCACCATATGCCACTGAACCAATGACTTTGTACTTACCAGGAATTTTGACGTTCTTGATATCATCTATAAATACTCTTGAAGAGTTCGGCAAGATTGTTCGCCTTGGGTCAAAATTGTTTACTTCATAACTATAGACTTCTTTACCAAAAGGACTCTTGATAGATACTTGGCCAAACGGTCTAGAAAACCCATTGCCCTTGTTCTTTATCTTTATAGATGATTTGTTAGGGGCTTTAAAGAAGAAAGATGATTTCTTATTATCCTTATGTATGTCTAAGCTCTCTATTTGAATTTGTTGTGTTATATCACCAGGAACCTCTACAAATACGAGGTGAGCGACACTAGCAGTTAGAGCCACTTGTCGTTGTCCTTCAGGTAATTCTGTTGCTCCTTTAGGGTTCGCCGCATATCGAATAGCTCCAAAATATGCACCTGGGGCTGCGTTAGACGGGACATCAATTGTTAGTTTTACTTCTTTTGTTTCACCCTTTTTTAGCTCAACGTCTCGCATGTCTTTGAGCATAGAGTTGATTGTATAAGGTGTTCGCTTCTTAGTATCTACGATTATCTGTGGAGTACCTGATACATTGTCTGACTCAAAATCATTCAGGGATACTTTAGCTAGAACATCACCCTGTGTCACGTTCTTTAGAATTATTGATATTGTCTTCTGCTCACCCGGTGAAGCAGTAACCTCTGATCTAGTCGGTGATATTTGTAGCCCACTGCCGCTATTTTGCTCTTGGGCTGATGCCACCACAAACGCAAGCCCTAAGCACGTTAACACTATAATCAAAAATCCATACACTCTGCGACTTAAAGTCATTGAACATCTCCCCTTGTTGGCATTATTTAATAAAATTATAGAGTACCCCGCGGAGATTTGCAAACTGTGGTTTCCTAGAAAGCTGCGGTTGCTATATATGTTAACGTCGTGTTGTAAATTCCTGGACTTTGGCTGGGAGAGATATTAACTATATAGCTAGCAGTAAATCGATTAAACTCTGTCGATAGGGGGGATAAAGCTACTATCTGATTATTGAATGAGAACTGGTTTGGGACTGCAAATCCCGCCGTTGGGACTGCTGTCCCCACGCCTGCACTATCGCTGCCTACAGATGGATTAGAATTTGCTCTAAGATTCATGCCGAACTGACTTTTGCCTATTTGGCTTGAGCTCGAGGTAGCTAGTGCTGGGATGATATTACTACCAGAAGTCATAGTTGGGCCTGCTACAAACATAGAGTAACCACCTGGGTCATTAGTAGCTGCGGCAAACTGTGAAGTTAATGACCTGGTTTGCTTGGTAGAAAACTCTCCAAAATCCAGCTGTGTCCCTGATGCACTTTGACAAGTTAAGTCAACAGTCACACCTACACAAAGTGTCAAATACGGTGGAACAAACCCGTCGACAGATATCCCACTGGCAGTAGAAAATACGACTGCACCAGAGTCCGTACGCGGACCAGTGCCGTCAACTGTGGAGAAAGTGCTTATACGCACGTAAACTGTTTTATTATTCTCGCTAGGGTTAACAGCATTAGTCAGGGTATACGATACAGCTGTAGGTGTTGCGAGGATAGAAGGACGTGTAAGCACCACTTTATTTGCTGTGCTTGAACCGTCAACACTAAATCCAGTTTCACCTGATTGAGCACCCAAAGCAACCCCTGACAATGATAACCCTGGGGGTGCAGAACAGGCAGTACCAACAAATGGATTATTCTCACAATATTCAAACTCTATTGAGCCCATTGTAGCCATAGTTGAAAGAGTAAAATCAAAACGATGAGAGGTTACTTCACTGGATTTTGAACTACCTACTGCAACTGACCTAGATGATAGAGCAAGAGCTTTTACCCCATGTGCCAAATTCAACAATGACACCACTATTATGAGTGATGCCATTGACGAGGAAAGTATCTTTGTTCTTATTGAGACAGACATACTTCTTATTCTAAACTAAGCTTTAACGTTTCCGTAAATGTTTTAGAATGTAGGTGTTGCTATGTAAGTAGTAACTACAGTATATGAACCAGTTGGTGTGGTTGCTGCGGCAGATGCACCGAAGCTTAGCTTGACTATCTCATCATCTACAACTGATGCTGATGAAGCTAGAGTTGCAGCTGTTGAAGTATCGTTCCAGGCGAACAAGAAACCTACATCATCATTCTCACAATCTAGATCATTTGCAGTGTTAGCATCGGTATTGCTGTATCCGACTGGGACTGAACCCATGTTAGAAGTTGTTCCCTGGGTAGTCATGATACATGGTATGTTAAGCCCGAAACGCTCGTTAGCAGAAGTTATGGTCGTTCCTGTACCACCTGCTGCTGCCGACTGGAAACACTGATCAGTTAGGGTTGAAGCTACTGGATCACAGTTAGCATTATCAACTTTGAAAGATCGCTCTTGGTCAGTATCAGGTGCACCTGCGTCTGCCTCCGCAAAGAAAGTCAGGACTACGCCACTTGATGCGTTGGTATTAATCATCGCTATACCATAATCATCATTGGAGCCATTTGTCGCCGTCGCCGTTACAGGAGCTTTGACTGGGGTAACGTTATCAACTACTCCGATATCTATGGTAGTGGTCGCAGGGGCGGCTGAGCATGCTGCAGGTAGCGTTGTGTCAGTAGCACCGCCGTCGTCGATAGCTGCTACACAGAACTCAAGTCGCTCTTGGACGCGTCCGTTAACTGTCAACTGTTGGGTTATACCAGCTGCTACGATACCTGAGTCAACAGATGTAGCGAAAGCCGTGTCAGAGTAAGTAACTATTCGAACATAAACTGTCTCATATGTAGTATTGGTAATAATTGGGTTAGAAATTCCAGAGATAACAAAGGTTTTGGCTGCGGCTGCTTCTGAAGTAGCCTCAGTACGAGTAACACAAAATTGTGTTGCTACGCCTGACCCACCGTCAGATTGGTCACATCCACCAGCATCGGCACCTGTATATTCAGCGAAAGCTGTTCCTGTAGTACCCGTGAAAGCTCCTGGAGCGGCTGTAACATGTGATACATCAATCTTTTCTGCTGCTGTAGGTGATCCGTCAGTACCGGGGAGCACACATGTACCAAGCGGAGTATTACAGAATTGGAAGCTCATAGACTGTATAGGCGATGCGGTAGCTGCTGAGAAGGCAAATGAGTATGTAGTGCCAGTCGCATCCGCTCCTGAAGTTGACACAGTTACCTTACGTGAAGTAAGTGTTAGCGCTGATGCCTTAGAAGACATCAAGGGTGTAAGTCCTGCGACAGCTAGGACCAAGATCAAAAGCCCTAGGATAACTCGCTGATATCCCGTCTGAAGATCCTTTGATGAAAATATGTTTGGCATTTTTGCTCCTTGTTTTATTTCTGTTGTTTTTGTTTTTGATTAAACTCAGCTTTAGTTTTACCATAAACGGAAATAACAATCAACTAGTTATCCACAGTTTAGATCATTAGTGTATTACTAAAAGGTTGGCACCGCCACAAGATCATGGTTCATAACATAGCTTCCGGCCTTTGACATACGGCTGATCTTGGCTATATATGAAATGGTATAGTTGGTCTTTCCAACACCTTGATTACCTGCGGTTGCTGGTGAGCTAGCAATAATATCTCCTGCACTGTATTTGAATTGGTTTGGAGTACTATAGCCAGTACTTGCCTGTCCATCTGCAAAAGTACCATCAGGATCATTAATTGGATCCGCTCCTATATCAGGGGATGTGTTGTTAACTACATTAATACCGAACTCTTCCACATCAGGGTCTGTTGAGGGAACGGCCAAGACTGATTTGGCTTGCAAGCTGTTGTTACTCTCGCTGGTCGGTGGCTGACTAACCGTTATTACAGAATAACCAAGTGACATATAGCTACGTACATAAAACGAACAGTTGCAAGCTCCTGCCTGCGCTGCATCAGAAGATGTCGAGCTCTCACTAAGAGTACCCAAATCCACTGTTGCCCCAGAAACTGCAAACTCTAAAAAAGGATCTGAAGGCGTAGTAAACCCGGAAGTTGCGTCATTGTTAGCGCTGGAGCCATTGCCTACGCCGAGAGATCCTGTTGATTGGCGTGATTTATAGTTTGGGGAGATAGTTTCAAGCTCTCCACCAGTGCCAAAATATGATTCTTCTACCTTGTAATTGGGTGATGTGAACTGTGCGACCACCACACCAGAGAACGCAAAACTTATTGCTACAAGCCCTGATACATAAGCTATTACTCTCTTTTTATTATTTGTCATAACATTTTAAAGTATACCACAAGCAAATTGGTCTCAACAGATCGTCACCTTGCTTGAAAAGTGCTAATAATTTCTGATAAATGGCTGACACTTGGCGTAGCGGTTACGTCGCTATAATAAATAGTGTACATCGCCTTTTGACCATTTGGTCTAGTTAAAGCTATCTGGGTGCTACCTCCAACTAGTCCAACAAAAACTGTGTAAGCTGTACTATCTGGTTGACAGTTGAAGTTTACCCTGTCCAGAGTAACTGACTGAATTGATTGTTGTTTTGTAGGAAATGTCTTGCCACAGTGGTCTGACACGGCTTGAGGCAAGAATTCTGCAGTTCCCTTCAAGTTGACTGGTAATACTCTTGTAGCGGACAAACTAGGAGAACCATTAACATAAATAGTCAGTTCTCTCTCTATTAATGAGTCTCTGAGGCTACGATAAACAAATTTGTTGCCGGTAGAATCACTAGTTGCTTGTGCCCACGATTTATTAGCTTGAAACTGGAAGTATGGACTACGGATGATACCCACGGCAGGAGCAAAATAACCAGCACTAGCACCTGAAGTAGTCTTTTCTTCTGTATTTGCGCTAGATTCATTGAGGTTATCAATATACGCATAACCAGCAAAACCTACTATACAAACAATAACAAATATTAAGAACCAGCTTGTGCGTCTTAAAAATTTCTTTTGATGATGGTGATCAAGTTGATAATGATACCTCATATGTTAACCCCACTATATTGTTTATTGTGCCACTTTGCGTCAAAAAATACAACAAGCCCATCTAAGTACGGGGCAAGTTGGTATTGCTTATGCTATGGTTTATAATTGCTATAGTAATAACGGAAGTGGTATGGAAGAAGAAAATAAGCCAGAAGAAAATATTAGCGTTGATGACTTAGAAGCTATAGAGACAAGTGAAGAAAACGTTCCGGAAGAAACGCCCGTCCAAAAACCTAAAAGGTCGTTTTCGCTACAAAAGCTCATCGGTAAACTCAATATATATTTATTAGGATTTATATTATTAATCATAATCGCCGGTGTTGCCAGTTTTTTTGCTTTTTATAAAGCTAAAGTTGCAAACCCTGATTCCTCAGTTAAAAGCACTGCTCTTGACCAAAACACTATGGACAAACTCAAAGAAACCGATGTCAAAGTTGGCAGTCCCAAGCAAACTCTTAGTGTTGAGTCGAATGCCATATTTGCTGGCAAGGTACTAATTAGAGATAATCTGGAAGTAGCTGGACAGATCAAAGTTGGTGGATCGCTCAGCCTACCTGGCATATCAGTATCAGGAACAAGTAATTTTGACCACGTACAAGTTAACAATCTTCAGATAGCAGGCAATACAACAATACAGGGGCAACTTAGTGTACAAAAAGGCATGAGTGTAAGTGGTCCGCTCAGTGTAGGTGGTATATTAACAGCTTCTTCCCTCAATATTCAAACTCTGCAAATTAATGGAGACATTTTGCTTAATCGTCATATCGACGCAGGCGGGGGTACTCCTAGCCGAAGTAATGGTGGCGCTCTGGGAAGCGGAGGAACATCATCAATAAGTGGCACAGATACGGCTGGCACTGTTAACGTAAATATTGGTGGTGGTCCCGGTGCTGGTTGTTTTGCAACTATTAATTTCACCCAAAAATTCAACTCACCTCATATAGCAATCACCCCTGTCGGTTCTGCAGGTGGCGACATAAATTACTACATTAATAAATCATCTTCTAATTTTAGTATCTGCACCTCCAGCCCAGCGCCTGCAGGATCTAGCTTTGCATTTGATTACATAGTCATCGACTGATTATCTTTTTTTCATCTTTTAGCAGGCTTGCAAGCAAGCAATTTCTTGTTCCATTTTTGTGTCGACAAAAACGATAGTATAACAGATATATAATAATCTCTTGCGCTAAGCCCTTGGCAGGGCTTCTATCACCTTACTTTTTCTCTCTAGCAAGAAAAAGTAAGCAAAAAGTGCCACCCCGGTTTAAAAACAATTACCCTAGCTTATTACAACTACAAACAGACTACTCTTCCGGGACTCCTTCCAGTCGGGGACAAGCCCTGGTCCTCAGATTAATCTGTTTGTAGTTGCAATAACCGAAGGTGTTTTTAAAAGGGGCTAAATAAGTAGTCTAAAGTATTAATAATATTTTCATAGAAAATATACAGATTGTTGGTCAGGCCTTGAGCAGACCTGAGAGATTTCGTCGAGATTACAACTATTAGGCGAGGACTGTCTGACCCTTCGTCGCCGAAGGCCACGGAGGGGAGTTCCGCAAGCTGTTGTAATCCTCGACAAGAAATCCCATCAAGTCTGGTCAACAGCCTGCTATTTCTTTGCATACTTTCTTGTTAGTACAAGAAAGTATGGTGATTAAAGCCTTCCAGGCTTTAATTGCAACGATGTTAAAACTAATTTTAGACGTCAAGAAATATCGTTACTTTATTCTTTTTGACGTGCATAATCCCTCTGGATATCTTGAATTTTTGAATATTTTTTTTATTACGAATAACAACTTCACATTGTTCTAACAACGTCAGAAAATTATGGTGACCCAAAAGAATATCAAATGGGCCTGTTCTATTCACTGCAGAGACAGTATCTGCCAAATCATTAAAATAAACTTTGTAGGGCGAATAAAGTTTGACCGTGAGATCTTTAGGAAGCGACTGCTCTTGGTTTAACTTCTCATCAGGTTTAACTGTAGTATCTTTTGCCATCATTTAATATTTCTATATGATAATTTCTTCGATACTTTTAAGAGTGTCTTCTTTTTTGATAAATTCGCCAGGCAGACCATTTAACTTCTCTGTAACAAACATATTCTGGGAAAAATTGGCAATTAATTTTTTTGCTTTTCCAAAATCCGCCCTGTCGATCGGAGATAGTTCGTTTTCGCCAATAATAGCAATAATATTTTTAAGTGACTGGTATTTTTGGATTAGAGCTTGGACCTGAACACTCAGTAGATAATGTCTATCACCAACAACTTCAGGGGTCAAAAGAGAAGAAGTTGTTCTTGTCAGGTCAACCGCAGGACGAATCCCTTGCTCCGCAACAGAACGAGAAAGTACAATAATCGCGTCAAGCTCGTGTTGAATCATTTGCACAGCCGGATCACTAATATCATCCGCAGGGACATAGATTGTTTGTACCGATGTGATTGATCCCTTTTCATTAGAACTTAAACGATCTTGCAATACTTTGATGTCTGAAAATATTGTAGGCTCATAACCGCCCTCGTTAGGAATTTGGTCAAGTAGAGTTGACAGCTCGTTTTTTGCTTGGATATATCGATACATGTTATCAGCAAAAAACAATATGTCTTTACCTTGCTCGTCACGAAAATACTCCGCACTTGCAACTGCAGAAATACCCACTAAAGCACGTTGGATTGGGTTTTCATTCATCTGTCCAAAAAACATGCAGGTATTTTTAAGCAGATCTGCTTCTTTGAGGGTAACATATAATTCATGCCCTTCACGAATACGCTCACCTATACCGGCGAAGTAGGCCAGACCAGCTCCACTTTTGGCAATATTATTAATCAGCTCCATTGTAAGCACTGTTTTACCGACACCGGCGCCACCAATAATACCTATCTTGCGACCTTTGACCAAAGGAGTTAAAAAATCAAGAACTTTAATCCCTGTCTCCAAAAGATCTGGTGCAACAGAGGTAAATTTGTCTCCTGCTTTTGGTACTTTGAGGATTTCTTTGTACTGTATTTGGTCATCGGATATTTGTGGCATATTATCAAGAGGTAAACCCAGAGCATCAAAAACACGTCCTATAGTCACGTCACCAACAGGTATTTTGATCCCCATGTTAGTCCTGGTTAAAGGCATACCTCTTATAATTGTTTTATCACCTGTCAGGTTGAGGCAAAGAACCCTACCGTTGACATTAAGCCTCTCAACAAGTAGCTCTGTCTGATTTTCATTACTAACCTTTACAACTTCACCAATCTTTGGTGAATCTTCGTCAAAGTCGGCGAGGACTATTAGATCTTTAATCTGGGCAACTACACCCGCCATATTAAACTCCAGCCTCTCTTTTACGTAAACCGTTGATTATCTCTTTGAGTCGCTCGTCTTTAATAGCTCTTTTAACTCTGTTAAAACTCAAGGTGACCTCACCTAAAGACTCTTCTGACATTTGGTGCGAAGCACTCATCGCCCGAAATCTACTTGCATATTGTGCCAATTTGGAATCAAGAATCAATTGGCTCACAGCGATATAAAGCATTGACCGCTCAAGGTGATCAACCACAGCATAGATATTGGGCTCAAAAATATAGTTTGCATCACTGATAATATCCTCTGGCTTGTCTGATTTACTCCCCTGATCACTCACGGCTTTGGATAATTTTATTCTCTTTACGTCTTGGAACATCAATGAGACATACTGCTGATAAAATACAGAAGTTTCCTTGTACTTTTGAACCTCCTTGATGATAGGCCCAACATTGATTTTTTGATCATCGTCAGGGAGTTTAAAGTATTTTTTAAAGGCAATACCTTTTTGTGCTAATTTAACCGCACCATGATGTCCAATGACAATTATTTCATTTTTCTCTTTTTTATATTGACTCAACATCAGGTTAATCAATTTTTGGTCAATATCTCCACTGAACCCTCCTTCTGCGGTGACAACAATGAACAGTTCTTTATCAATAATATCAGTCTTTTTCTGAGAACGCCCATACCTAAAAAGCCCATCCACCCGTAGCTGAGTATAAATGCCCCAAAGATCCTCAAAAAATTCAGTAGCTTGAAGAACTTGATTCTTAATCTTTGATATTTTCATACTTGCAATACCTTCAAAGATACCTGTCAGCTCAACCACAGCCTGTAAGGAAATCTGCTCCTGCTCGATTTCTTTGAGACTACTCATTTTTTAACCTCCACCAGTATCATTTTCTTGAGATTGTCCCTGACTTTATCATAATCTTCATCCTTTTGGATTTTTTCAGAATACTCGTTAGCAAGACTTTTAAGCTTAGGTATATCAATCTTTAGACCTGCTTCAGCTTCCATAACTATGTCAAGCATGAGTTGCTGAGCGTAAGTACTGTACACGTCTGTTGGTCCTTGACTTAACAAGGCAAAAATATTCTTTCCCAGCTCTAGAGCAGCTTTTGACTCTGGTGTAAGTTCTGACCCAAAGTGAGAAAATTCTTCTGCTTCACGATATAACGCTAAAACCTTCATAAGCGAGGCTGCTATGTGCTTTTGTCGCTTGTTATGACCCACTCCACCCACACGTGTCACACTCAGCCCAATGCTAAATGCAGGACGCACACCACTTCTAAAAACATCCATGTCCAAAATCCACTGACCATCTGTTATAGACATAATGTTAGTGGGCAAATAAGCTGTGATATCTCCTCCTGCAGCTAATACAATAGGTATACTCGTCAAACAACTCCCATTACTCTCAAGCCTTCCGGCGCGCTCCAACAAACTTGAGTGCGCATAAAACATATCACCAGGATATGAGTCTCTACCCGGGCTGGTCCCAGATAAAAGCGCGATCTCTCGACAGGCATGTGCATGAGAAGTCAAATCATCATAAATAATAATCGTATCTTGGTCACATTTTTGCCAAAGATATTCTGCCATAGATACAGCGACGTACGGCGCTAAATAACTCATTATCAGAGATTCAAACATAGTTGATACAACGACGATAGCTGACTCAATTCCTCCGGTAGCCTCTAATTTTGTGATTATTGCATCTATATCACTTCGCCTTTTTGCAATCATGCAATAAACGACTATCTGATCAGTATTTTTTTGGTTGATGGCAAGTTGGGTTGCCAGCGTCGTTTTGCCGGATTTACTATCTCCCAAAACAGCTATTCTCTGGCCTCGAACAAGTGGAAAAATTGAATCAACTGTCGTCACTCCGCTATCAAGTTGTTTGTCCAGAAGTTTGCGGCTCCAAAGCGGTGGAGCAGGAGAAAAAACTGGCCATGTTCCATCTGCCACAATCGGGCCTTTGCCGTCAAGCGGTTTACCCATGACTGAGACCACCCTACCAATATATTCTTTACCTACTTTGGTCACTAGTTCTTGATGCTGGACCCCGACCAAAGAACCTCTCTGAACTGTCTCGTCTCCTAGATGTAAGACCGAAACTGTTTGCTCATCAACTTGTTTGACTATGCCTTTACTGCCATCTTCAAACATTACAAGTGAATGTATCTGAACTGGGTGCAAACCCTTCACCTTGACTAAAAACTTATCAACTCCGATAACTTCACCAACAGGCTTACCGCTATCTATAATTTTCTGGAAATTGGTCTGGTTTTCACTCACGACTTTGTTGCCTTTTGTATAACTTGCTTAAGCAGATCTTTGTTGCCGTTCAGCCGATTTTTAAGACTGCAGTCAAAGATTTTATTCTCTGTGCGAACAATGCAGCCAATGCCGATAATTGGCTCAAGTCCCACGCTGACAAGACAGTAAAAATTTACATTATTCCTCAGCCAACCGACAATATTAGCTAGCGCCCCACGTGAAGGCTCCGAAGGAAAGCTAAAATGCACCACGGGCGCATGCTCCTGTATTACTGCCAACTGTTTAAGAAGTAGTTTCCTGTCTTTCTTCTCAAGAATGGAAAGATTATTGTCACGCGCTAAATCTTCTACAACACGTCCTGCTTTTGATATGGCAGTCGGTTGACCCCCACCACGAAGATTATTTTGATGAAAATAATCATCAAGTTGTTTAGTCTGTCGGATCGCTCTGGCCAAATCAATATTTGTCAAGATACGATCACTTAACTTAAAAACTGGTTGTTCTTTTTTATTCATGGCAATGTCGTCAATAGCTCGACTTAATATCCTCTAAAATCTGTTGCTTATTATTTTCCAGTTCGCCCAATATAAAGTCCATTTGGTCGTCTATGCTAACTTGATTGCCAATTGCAGCAATCAAATAGTGATTAACTATTTCCGACAAGTTTTTGTCAAACTGCTCCACAGTCCGTTTCTTTTCCTTTTCGATTTCTGCCCGGACTTGTTCGTTCATCATTACCCTTTGCTCTTCAACAGATTCTTGGGTTTTTTTGATTGTCTCTAGAGCCACCTGTTTGGCATCCATGATTGATTCTTCGTATTTGGTAAACGTTTCCTGAAGTGTTGAAGTTATCTCTTTCTTCATAAATTCATTAATTTGAGAAGCTGTCAGTCTTAGATCTTGTTGCAAAAACATCGCGCTGTCGCTAATAATTTTTTCAAAGTGAAGACGCCCTCTATTGCGTAGCTCTTCTCTAAATTCGTCATTAAAAATATGCTCTACGTCATCTTCTGCCGCCCCAGCAAGATCTTGGTTATCTCTAGTTTTCTTGGGACCTGGCGATTGACCAACTTTTATGGCAACCCAAATAAAAGCCAAGGTCACAGACACCAGTGAGCCAACAACTAAAATTGTATTCAACCACCCTGACATATCCCACCTCGTTTATAAGTTACAATCTTAGGATCAAGTATACCGCAAATAACCCTATAATAAAAATGATAAAACTAGTGATGATAACTTGGATAAGGTTTTTTATAATCATGCTTTTGGACAAAGGGTTACGCCCGATCGATATTATACTCCCGCGGACTGCTCCATATAGTAGCGTTCCCGATATTAAAGACGATATTATCAGTAGCGTAAATGCAATGTATATTCTGGGCATACTAACGTCTCTATTGGCTATTCCTCGACTGGCTCGGGCAAGTATTTCGGGCACATTACTGCTAGGGTTTTTGTGCAAAGGGTTCTTATCAATTGCTATATTTACTGGGATACGACTGATTTGAACTGTCTTGTTATTGCTGACAATCGAGCCCAGCGCGCCTGTTTTTTGGTCAAATGCGCTTTCGGCACGCCCCACAACAATAGTTTGTTGATTCCCTGCCTTAGTACCAATGCCTGCTACAGAAGAAATACTGATAAGATCACCTTTTTTAATATCACCATTTTCGTCACTTACGACAACTTCATGAACGCCAGAATTAGACACAAAGATCTGTTCGTTGTCTGCACTCAAAGTTACAGGGGAATCGTTTTTGTTAATGACTACTCCGCGTATTTTGTCTAGATTTTGACCAGTTAATAATTCTACTTTTTGGACATTATCTGTTCGCGAGGCGACTAGCATTCCTCTTTGCATAACTACGTCAGACAAGTAACCCTCACTGACAGTCTGAGAAAATGCCACACCGAGCCAACTCATTGAAATAAGTAGGCCAAGAGACAAGCAAGCAATAATTTTTGGTTTATTTAAATTAATTTTAAAAATCTTTAACATTCTTTATTTGCACTAATTACCGTTGTTCATAGTACTGCATAAGCCAAGTTAGATCAAGTAGTGCGTATCTAAGCCGTATCAAACCATTTACCTAATTGCAACTACCCCATGCACTAGTTGCGCTGTGACTTCATATTGTGGGACGGTGACGCTGGTGGGTTTCGAGTCATACAGCCGTAGAGTTATCTGCCTCGTGTCTTTTGAGTATTCTCCTGCAAAGTATTTGTTTGACCGCACGCCGTCGGCTACGAAAGTTCCTTGCCCGAACAATAAAACTTTATTTAGGGCATTCTGGTCAGTAGTCGCCCAGTCTATTTTTGTACTAGATAATTCTACCTTGTGGCAATTGGTTGCACGGGGTCCGAGACATTTTGTGCCTGTTTTATAATGTAGATATAGCTTACTAGATTTTGTTATTTGATCTTTTTTGTTATAGGCAACCATCAAACTAATATGTGCGTTTGTGTCCTTAGTCTGATCTGTTAAAAATGGCATGTTAGTTGTAGCAGGTAGACTAAGCAGTCCGGAGAATGTGCTCCTAAACCTGGCGTTTTCATGAACAATTAAGTAGTCTGTTGATGCTGTACTCCAATTACCTGCTTGGTCCTGGACTCTGAGGTTAATCGCAAATATTCCGGGTGGATAGTTACTGCCTAGGGTCACGCGAACAACGTCGCTATCAATCTCTGCATTTGCTCCATCCCCTTCGCCTGGGTCTGTGTCCCCTATAAAATATTCTGCCCTAACAACGCCTGACAATCCATCGGCAAAATCAGCAACTAATTCGCTTGTACCAGACGGGGATCGCTCATTATTGCTAATCTGCGTTGTCATAATGATTGGTTTGGTCTTGTCTATGCTAATTGTCGAAGTTGCTTGGGCTTGATTGCCTGCATTATCGCTAACTTCAAAATTATATACCTGGTTTTTTCCCTCCGAATCTACTGTCACCACGTCAGGACAACGAATAACTCCTGAGGTCTCGTCCTCACAAGATGGGGTGAGCTCAACGTCTTGAGCATACCATCCGTACAGATTAGGAGTTGGTAGAGAAATTGACAGTTTTGGACTGGTTTTATCTAGCTTTACTATCACATTTATTGAAGACTCGTTGCCTGCCCAATCTTGCGTAGTGCCGGTCACTATGGTCTCGCCCTCTGCGTTAACTTGTATGGGTTGAGAGCACGACTGGACTCCGCTGACCAAGTCTTGACAGGAAAAAGTCACAATTAATGACTGGTTATTCCAGTCTTTGTTGTTCGGCGTAGGGCTAATTGTATAAGAGATTATTGGTGCTGTTTTATCTAGCTTAAGAGTGTAATTACCGACAGCACAATTACCTGCAGGGTCGCAAGAACTGGCAGAACTGTATTGATGTTCACCCTCTTGATCAGCTGTGGTTGATGGTGGTTGAGTCGGAGTCCCGCTGGAGGGGTCTTGGTCTGTGGCTGACCAGTTGATAAATACGTCTCTGTTATACCAACCGTTTAGGTCTGGTGTCCGGCTGGGTTGCCCAATAACTTGAGGTGAAACTTGGTCTGGTGGCGGGAGTGGATCTAGATCTGGGTTAGCTGACAACTTGATAATCTCTGGGTCACAAGCATCATCTATACCATCCACGTCTTCATCTGCGTTGGCTGGCTCATTAACTAAGCATTTTTCTTGGTCGTTTGGAGTTCCGTCTCCATCAGCGTCTGTCTCCGAGGTTGCAACATAGACGGTCTTATACATGTCCAAGGTTTTGTTGTCTTTGGTTGGTCCAGTTATGTGCAGAGTGTGTAGCCCAGGCTCTAGATTTGTCGGCAAAACAATATCTGATGAAAGATTTCCATTCTCATCTGAGTCAATAGTAGCGAGGTATGTCGGATCAGAATGAATTTTCGCAGTATATCTAGAATTTGACAGAACTATGCTCTGATTGTTGTCGTATTCTAATTTAAATTGATTACCGCCTCCCTGGAGATAAACTAGATCAGGGGCCATATATTGATTACTATAGGCAATCGGTAGATTCGGAATGTTAGCCAGATCGCTAGGGCTGAGGCTGGCAGTTAGTTTAGAGGAGATATCGTTTTCTGAGATAGACGCATTTGGGGGAGGGTTGTTTAGAGAAAATGTCTGACTCTGCTTTAGAACCTCTTCTCTGAATATCTGGTGCCCAAAAGCATTAGGATGATACGATTCTTTGCCTATTGGGTAGCCGATGCCTTTAATAGCATCGTTACCCGCGGTTAGACCGTTGAAAGCTTCTTTTGAAGCTTGCCCACAAAGATAGTGGCCAGCCATAGACTGTTCGACATTTATATAGCTGACACCTACGGACTGGGTTGCTCTCAAAACCATTTGGTTGAGATCAGAGACCATGTCATTGGCAAGTTTTCGTTCTTGGTCGTCGAATGAAGCGTTTTTTGCACAATTAGACCCCCCACCTTCAGGAAAGTATTTCGGATATCCCAAAACATAAATTCTTGCACCTGGTGATGCCTTGTCTTTTATGGCTTGAAGGGTTTGTTTAAGTGGATCATATTGGTTCTTGATCTCTTCAAATATCTGAGCTCTGTCTGAAGGCTGGGAAAAACAAGTTGTTGACCTGGTAATACAAATGTTGATTTTACCTGCAAATCCAATATCGTTACCTGACACAGATACTGTGACAACATCCGGTTTGTACTTTTCTACATGGCGGATTTGTTGACGATAACCAGGAAGGAAGTTGCTATATATTTCATTATTATACGCATCTTGATCTTCTTTCCCTTTCGACTGTTTTTCATTAATGTTGTAATAAATTTCTCTGCTGTTACTCTTTAGGGCATAGTCCTCATCGTAATTATGTAATATATTAATGAGTTTGGCACCACTACATGCCACAGTATGATGACTACTCAGCCCCAACTGGGTAGAGATTATCTCAGAATAAGCTTTGGCCGACTGGTGACAACGATTATTTGGCTCGTCCGTACCCGCCCGATAGTTATATGCCCCTTCACCACTAGCGAACGAATCGCCCAAAGCTAGATAATTATATTTCTGGGGCGTATGCCCAGCCACACTCAGCGACATATAATTACTCTTTCTGACGCCAGCGCTATCTTTCGCTGTAACAATACCCCTAATAGTTTTATTATCTCCGTCAAATTTAAGCCCAGAGATACCGCCGTAATTACTAAAACTTTGGTAAAACAGGCTCTGCATATTTCGTGATCTGCAACCCTGAACCACATTATTTGATGCATAGAGAGTAAAAGGAGAAGCTTGGCAAGTAGCCAAGTCATAGACTTTTTCGTTTAAAATAGCGGAGTTGCCGTCGTCACTGATCGCCAACTGCATTGAGGGTGTAAATCCTTGCCCATAAGTACCGTATACTGTATCTATTAGCTGAACTTGGCTAGTTGTTAGATTAATCCTGACTATTCCTGCGCCCAATACTTCAGCGATCATCCACTGTCCGTTGCTTGAATAGTTCATGGCATGAATGGGCAAAGGTTTGCCTTGCTTGTCTTGATATGGTGATTGTGGTGGCGTAGTCGCAAATTTATACTCCAGCTCAAATGGTTTGTCCGATGATACTGGAGCTATGCCCCCATACTCTGCGACTGACGACGCTGGGGAATAAAGCATCGTTGGAGAACTAGAACTAAAGAACCTGCTGTCTGCGAACATTAGGAGAGGATTGGTCGGGACGGCTGAATATCCGGCGTATGATCTATACGCATATGGGAAAGAAGCACCAACGAATGGATCGATGTATTGACCATATACTCCTAATCGATTAGATGTGGTGCATGGGTCGTTAAATGTCTTCAGCTTAAGCTCATTTCGTCTAAAAAGACTATTCCATTCGTATTTATAGTAGCTGAATGAATCTGAGTGACACTCTACGTTACCGGCGGATTGCCATGTGTAAGTATTGGTGCCTGGGGTGTAGTCTTCCCCCTTTACTAGCTCTGGCTGACTACCATCTACCCATGTGTTAGTGACTGCATGTGCAACAGGTGACAATGTGATTAATGATATTAAGGTAAATAGTATAGCTCCTGTCAATAATAGAACTTGTGAGCGTGCTAGCCCGAAGCTCTTCATGGGGTAAGAACTTTGTAAAATTGCCAGTGGGTGCCGGATTTATAGCATCCTGTCGATAAATTAACTAAATGAGGGCTCTTGGTGTCTGTAGTCGTTTTATTTGTTGTCATGTACCCCATTCCAAAATTACATTTTGTTCCAGTTTGTGGAAATAGAGATACAGATACGCTTAAAGATGAATCAGCGTCATACTTACCTTTTAATGTTTTTGGAAATTTAATTGGGTCGTAGTATTTATAATCTCTAAAATACCCGCTTTTAATAACGATTTGCTCATATTTCTTTGCATATTCTGTAGCTTGTTGTTCATCTTTGACTGTATATGTTAAACCCCCGTCATAACCACAACTTGGCAAACCTTTCCTGTACAGGTCATTAGCATAACCACATGATCCGCTAGCGCCATAGTTCTCTGGTTGGCCAAGCTCCTTGATGGTTTCTTGGTTGATTTTATTAATAATGTACTCTACCCTTTTGAATTGAATGTAGTCTATGGCCACTAGGCTTGCATAAATGAGTATAGGAGCCAAAATAATGGTTAGAAATATGGTGGTTTTTTTCTTTCTGGACAACAAGTGTTTGTAGCCAACAAAAGGTTTGCTTAGATAATAAAACAATTTCTTAAAATATTTATTCCAACTCAGTGATTTACTAGCTTTTCTGCTATTTTTTTTGGTTTGTTTAGTCGGCGTAATTGGCATCCCCCACACCCTTTCGTTCAACTGATAATCATTAGCGAATTCGTAATTAATTATATCACGACCTGAGCTATTGACTTTCAAATTATAAGGCTATTTGATGATTGATTTTAGTGATTTGATAAGAAAATTTATAGATTGATCATCTGTTTGTCGTCCTAATGTGATGCGAAGTGCTGAATTCATTACGGTCTCACTCGCACCAATGGCGCCTAGGACATGCGATGGCTCTTCGCTACTTGCCGAACAAGCCGAACCTGTAGCCACAGATATGCCGAGCTCATCAAGCTGCAACATTAAAGTTTCGTTATCGTGTCCTGGAAATGACACATTGACATTGTTAGCTATTCTCCGACTCAAAGAACCATTGATAACTACTTCTGGGAACTCGTTTTTTAGAGCTTTAATCAGCCTATCTCTGAGACCAGAAACACGTTTTTCCTCTAATTTTGTACCCTGCGTAGCTTTTTTGAGAGCCAAAGCAAATCCATAAGCACCTACCGCGTCTTCTGTGCCACTTCTTCTACCGCTTTGTTGCCCACCACCCACTAACAAAGGGGTAAATTCTTTAATTTTTGAACTGACATAGAGCATGCCTACGCCCTTTGGACCATAGATTTTACCAGAATTAATACTCATCATGTCCACACCCAACCTGTGAGGAAGAACACTGACATAATTAGTTGCTTGACAAGAGTCAGTGTGCAGATAAAGTGGCAGGTTAACCCCTCTGTTTTGTCTGTCTATTTTGATTTCTTTGACGGCCTGGGCAACATCTTGCACAGGTTGTATTGTGCCTATTTCATTGTTCACTTGCATAACGCTAATGAGCTTGATATTGTCATTGATCTTTTTCTTCAGATCAGCCAAATCCAGTACACCTTTTTTGTCAACTTTGACCTCACGGGAATTATATTGCTGAGCTTTTTCCCCAATAGATGGATGCTCAATTGCCAAGTAAAGCATTTGCGCATGTTCATCTGCCTGCATAACGCCGTGGATGGCAGAGTTATTTGACTCTGTCCCGCCAGAGGTAATTATTATTTCGCTTGGTTTGATCTTGAGAATATCTGCGATTGCAGAGAGAGCTTCGTCCCAAACTTTCTTTGCCAGCCGTGCCTGGGAATGTTGGGCAGAAATATTACCCCATGCATCTTCAAGTTGGTGCATTTTTCTGGCAACATCTGGGTCTATAGGCGTGGCAGAGGCGCAGTCAAAATAATATGTTTTTTTCATTCAAACTTAATTATACAATTAAAGCTTTTAAGATTGGAAGATGGGCTGATAAATTTCTTGGTAAACTTGAGCCTCGTACATTTTGGCTGCTTTAATCAAGCGCTGGAGTTCTTCGTCGCCAACTTTTTGGTACTGCATTTGGCCGTCCTGAGCCTTGACTACACCGTCAGGTCTAACTTCGTAACGCGTCGTCTGAATATGATTCTGGCCATTTTGATCAAGCCATTCCTCGTGCCAAATCCATGTGTGGCTGTCTAGACAGAAAAAGTCACGACGTCGATTGCGAGGCACAGGACCAAACAACTTGCCACCAATTTTTGCTTCGTGACGGATAAAATCATTGTTAAGTTTTGTAGCCCGATCAGTGCTATCGCCTGAACCAACCAAACCTAGTATGTTGCTAAACCAATCAAACATGACTATAATTTCTCCTCTAAACCTTGAAAAATATCACTCTGAAGTGTATGAGAACTGCTAGCATTCAGGGCAATCATATTACGTAGCTCCCCCAAACCAGGACGAACTTCACCATCTACTGTCGCATTACCACTGACTGGGTCGTGTGAAACTTCTTGAGTAATAGTTTGGGTCTCATTTAACATGTTAACTTCTTGTCCTGAGGTAGTGTTACTATTGCTTTCTATGGATACTGGGGAATTATTCAATTCAGTTGCTTGACTATCTTCCTCGGCAGGAAGCGAAAACCGCAAAACATTATTCACAGCTTCAGAGACAGTGCCAAAAAATCGCACTTTAGCAATTTCTGCAGGAGTTCTAGCTTGCTCGTGTGAGCTAACCTGACTGGTTGTGTTACTGTGAGACATCCTTTGTCCTACCAAATAGTTCCTCTACATTATTTGTTGTTATCTTTGCCACTATGTCCGGATTGACACCTTTGAGATTGCTCAAAAATTCGGCCACCAACCGCACATATTCTGGTTTATTTATTTTACCACGATATGGCTTTGGTGTCAAATACGGCGCATCTGTTTCAAGTAACATTCTCTCAAGAGGTGCTTGCTTGACAGATTCAAGCAAATCTTCCTCCCGGGAAAAAGTGATTATACCATTGATGCCCACATAAAGTCCATACCCCATTATTGCTTTCATGTCCTTTGACCCACTACTAAAGCTATGGACCACTCCTCTAACATCTTTGGAATTATCTAAAATTGCCCAAAAATCATCAAACGCCTCACGCACATGAAAACTTATCGGCAAATTATATTTTGCAGCCAGATCAAGATGCATTTCTAGCAACCTTTTCTGATCTTTTCTGGTTGAGTGTTCATAGTGATAATCCAGCCCACACTCACCAATACCACTGATAATATCGATGTTTTCTTTAACTAATCTCTCTAAATTTTTAAATTGGTTTTCTGCGAGTGTTTTTGTAGCCTCATGAGGATGCACCCCAACGAGAGCAATTATGCCATTGTTTTGTCTGGCAAATTCTATTGTTTCAACAGAGTTATCGACATCTGTTCCTACGGCAACAATCCGGGTAACTCCTGCCACGCGCGCATCCAACAATGTTTGCTGAACGTCATAGTCATACTCATCAAAGTGAATATGGCAATGTGAATCCGTCAGCTCAATCATTTTTTGATTTCGATACGGGGGAAAAGTGGCGCAAAGTCTTTTGCGACAACGCCTGTTTTAAAGATTGTGATGATTTTTTCTGCTGTCGTAGGCATAAAAGGCAACAATAAATCTCCAATTTCCAGTAAACTGCTGACAATATAAGAGAGAACTTCTCCAAGATGATCTGCATCACCCGATTTGGCCATTACCCAAGGTTTTTGCTCATCAATGTATTGATTCAGACCACGGATTTGTTGCCAGACCATTTCAAGAGCCTGATCAAAATGACAATTTTCAATATTCTTAGTGTATTCGGCAATGTCATGCTCTGGCGGAGGTATATTGCCAATCAGACCCTCTTGGTACTTAACGATCATAGCTGCCGTTCTGCTGACAATGTTGCCAAGTTCGTTGGCAAGTTCTGCATTAAGCATTGTTTCAAATTTTTCTTTTGAGTAATCTCCATCCCCGTACGACGGTATATGGCGTAAAAAATAATACCGAAAAGCGTCAACACCATATGCATCAATTATTGAATCTGGCGTTACAGCGTTCCCCAGGCTTTTGCTCATTTTTGCACCGTCAACACCAACATAACCATGAACATAAACAGCCTTTGGCAACTCAACCCCAAGTGACAACAATATCCCTGGCCAAATTGCGGTATGAAACCTGTTAATACCTTTGCCTATTACATGCATGTTGGCAGGCCAAAAATCTTTGAAATCTTGATGCTCAGGATAGCCCAAAACTGTAACATAGTTCATCAGAGCCTCAAACCAGACATACATAACCTGTGAATCATCACCCGGTACAGATATGCCCCAGTCAAGCTTGTCTTTCGGACGGCTAATACTAATATCCTCTAGACCTCTTTCGAGTAGCGCCAAAGTCTCGTTTCTGCGAGTTTTTGGGATAACAAGCATTTTTTCACTATTGATAGCTTGTTTGATCTGCACCGCATATTTACTAAGAGCAAAAAAGTAATTCTCTTCTTCTAGTTGTTCATATTTACGGTTGTGATCCGGGCAAACACCATTTGTTTCCTTAACATGCGCATCATTTTTATATTCTTCACATCCGGTACAATACCAACCTGTGTATTTATTTTTGTATATATCTTTTTCAAGTTTTTTCCATATTAATTGTGCACGCTGCTCATGTCCTGCATCTGTAGTTCTGATAAATCTGTCATGACTAATGTTGAGTTTGCCCATTAGGTCTTTAAATAACTGACTATTAGCGTCGGCAAGTTCTCTGGGTGATATATTTTCTTCTTTGGCCTTTTCTACAATTTTACTGCCATGTTCGTCGGTACCTGCAGAAAAAATAACGTTTTTCCCCTTTTTGCGAGCATATCTAGCTAGAACATCGGCCATAACAAATTCCATAGCGTGCCCCAAATGCGGTGGGCCATTTACATACGGCAAAGAAGTGGAAACATAATAATTATCTTTTTGATCACTCACCATGTAAACATATTACCACTTTGCGGGTTTTATCCTTTTTTCTTTGACAGAATAAAATACCGATGCAGTTATGACGACAACTCCACTTAGACCAGTAATGTATTCGGGAATCTCGTATTTCAAGTTCAAAAACATAATTATCGCTAATATTCCGATAGCGTAATGTGCCCCATGCTCCATGTATTTGTAGTTTTCAAGTGCGTTGCTCCGAAGCATATGTATAGTCATACTCCGTACATAAATAGCTCCAATACCCAGGCCTATGGCGATGATTATGATTGCTTGGGTAATAGCAAATGCCCCAATAACACTGTCCATACTAAAGCTGGCATCTACGACTTGGAGGTAGATAAAACCCACCAGCCCCGCCTTGAAAGTGTTATTCAGCCCGCTTTTAGCCTTCCCACGGATGTTTGACCTTGCCAGCAAAATATTCATAGCACGAATTAATAAATATACGAACATACCGACCATCCCAGAGATCAACACATCGGTTTTGTGCTCACTATCTACCAAATTAGTAGCAAGTAGCAGTGCAAAAATTGAGATCATCACCGTCAGACCTTCCATAGTTCCAGCCTTCATCATTATCGTCTCTACCTTTTTCAGCCAGCGGACTTTCTTGTGTTCAAAGAAAAAATCCAGCGCTAACATCATCAGGAATACTCCGCCAAAACTATATATCATATATCTTACGTCGTTGATCTTTAATGCGTATTCTTCTGGGTTATTGAGCGCCAAATTAGTCATGTCTGCAATATTTGAACCTGTAACCATAGAAACAACTAGCAGGGGTAATAATATTCGAACTCCAAATACAGCTATTGGTATGCCTAGCCAAATAAATGCTCGTTGCCAGCTTCTGCTCATATCTTTTAAAATCTTGGCGTTAATCACAGCGTTGTCAAAGCTGAAGGTAATCTCCAGTGCTACCAAAATCAGAGTTAAAATTAACGCACTCATGCCTAGTTTTAGACCAACCAAACCTATTAGAACAAGACTAATAAGCGTCGATATACCGTAATAATTAATTAAACTTTTTTTGTTCATTTATTGAATACTATTATAACATGCTCTCTTAATAACATCTGCCAAAATACTGGTGTTTTATTGCAATTTGTGCTATAATTTAGGCATTGGGGCTGATTTAAGCTCGACATTGGACTTTTACAGATTGGTTCGCATATCGCTTGTCAGCGTTATAGACAAACTGAATAAATGCAAAAACATTTACTCAGCGTATAGCTGATGCTATGAACGACAAGGTTAATAATTTTGTTGCTTCTATCAGCACACCAGCTTACGCAAGTTTAAGCTTGTCTTAAACCATGATTTGATCGACACCAGATAGATCAAAATCGTGTTATATTATCTGGTTGCTAGAATTTTGTGCTTTTCTCCACGGAATTCTCTAAGACAATGAGAAATGCGAAGATATCGTTTTGTTTGTTTAGCCGGTACCCTCAAAGATATGTAAATAAACTAAATATGTAGAAGACCAGTCAAAGTAAAACCGATGGACGTGGGTGCAATACCCACCAGCTCCACCAAAATTATACTAATCGATAAAATTTAATCATATATTGCTTATGATTGATTTTTATTGCTTAATATGTTAGTTTTATACTTATGACACATCCCGATATTGTACCTGCGACTACGGCCAAACAGGAGCTGGCAATAATGCCACCAGCTGACATAATATCGCTCGAAACACGCAGAGAGTTAATAACAAGTGGCATGTTTTTAGCTACAGAAATAGCCTTGGGCCGCTATGGTGCTTCAGCATGCGGAATTGTGGTGCCTGATCCGTTTAATAAGCCAACATTTTGGGTGGATGGTAGGGGCACAAGTTCGGGTAAAGCTCAACGTGAAATAACGCCAGATATGCAATCTATGTACGGCTCTGATCCGATTGAACTCGCCAGACACTACAATATTTGCCCAAGATTTATGCTACTAAGAACCATTACTGCTCCTGACGCATTTTTAGAGCAACTAAGTTCAGATTCTGACTTAGGGCCAGCATTGATAAAAAAGGCTGTATATACAAATTCTGGTATTAACAAAAAGGTGTTTGTTGAAACAAATTTTCATCATTCCCCCGAAATACGCAATTTACAAACGCTTTTTCACGATTATGATGAGGATGAGGGTGACTTCCTAGATCAGTTAGAAAAATTAAACGCTGAGTTAATAGGCTCAATAAATGGGACAAATGGTTTGGCAAATATTATCCTAGAGCAAGTACCCTCCTGGCATGCAACAACAGAACAGAGCATGGTTACACGAGAACTCGAGCATGTTAACAAACAAGTTATTGCAAACTTAGACGATATTGCTGAAAAAATTTTGGGCCTACAACCTATCAAAATGATCGGCGAGGAGCCAGTAACAAAAGGGATAGCTGTTGGTACAGAGGGAAAAGAAAAACCGTCTTTACCCCCCGCAAATTAGATGGCTCAAATATCAAAACATATATCTGCAGAATGCTAAACTGTGGTAGTGGATAAAATTATATTTGGTCTAATTGTTTTCTTTGCGCTGTTGTCATACGCTGTCGGCATCAAACAAATGCTTGGTGGCACATACAAACCTAGTGTTTTTACACGTGTTATCTGGATATTCTTAGCAATCAATAGCCTCTTTGGAGTAGTTTTAAGTCACAGCACAACAAGCTCAATCGTACTTGCTTCAGCAATGCTTGCAGGCAACGTAGCCTTTTGTGGAGTGTCCTTATTCAAAGGAGACAAAAGATTTGGACTAGTAGAATATGTATCAATTGCTTTGTTGATTATAAGCGGTCTAGTCTGGGTGCTTTTTGATTCACCACTGATTAATCTGAGTATAAGCTTAGTGGCTCATTTTATTGGCGGAATACCGACCTATGTTAGAGTGCTTCGAAAACCAACAGATGAAAGTCCTTGGTTCTGGATACTGTTTTTCATAGCAAGTCTACTTTCTATAATTATCAGCTGGGGTAGCCCAATAAGCCTTTTGATCTTTCCAATATATTACACAATTTTTGACGGAAGTATGTTTGGATTATCACTAAGGGGTCGGAAAGGTGGTGCGTAGGCTGTGAAATTTTATATATATCTTGGGTTGACTATTGGCGGTGGTCTTGGTGGCTGGATTGGCACAACGTTGGACCATGGTAATGGATTTGGGCCATGGAGTTTACTGCTCAGCACTGTCGGCGGGTTTGGTGGTTTGTATCTGGGGTACAAGCTGGGCAAAGAACTGGGCAATTAGGTTTTCAGGCCATTTTGGGCTATACTATAGATGTAAGAACTGAGAATTTCTCAGATATAAATTGGAGAGGACTAATATTCATGTCAAAAGATAAAGGCCGAAAAGAAGTAAAAAAACCCAAGAAAATCAAGACGTAGAGTAACCTATTTATGTTACAAAAAAATACTAAAGCAACTGCACTAAGAAACATGGAAGATGCAGGATTTTACGACGCCCTTCGTGTTATGGAAAAAGATAAAACGCTAAAAACAGAACCCAGTTACAGCGGTAATGTCAACGCATATCCTGACCACCAGATCCCTTTTGTAGAAAAACACGTCGCCTATCTTTTGGCGCACCCCAGAGTCAATCCTAAGCATTATTTGTCCAATTTACGGCTAATGCTCCGCATCAAATCATAGATTAGCAATTTCTTTGTTGATAGATATTAATTCATTAACTGTTTTGTCTTTGCAATTGATATCTGAAGTTTTTGAGTCAAAATAAGCGTTTATAGCTTTGTGACAATTTTTTAGCACTAGAGTGCCCTTTTTTGTTAAATAAATAATTTTTTGCCTGTCGTCAGAATTGTTAATTTTTCTTTTTATCAGTAGCTCTTTCTCCAAAATGGCAATTTGTCTGCTAACGCTGGCCTCTGTTTTGCCAAGGTTTTTTGATATCATATGTGAAATATTATTACCCTGATAAATTTGCTGCAGCACAAGAAATTTGGCGTAGGTAAAACCCAGTCTTTCTCTTAATACTTGGTCTGATATGCGACTAAAATTGTTGGCAAATATCAAAACTTGATCAATTAGTCCTGTGTTCATAGTAAACCTTCCTTGAGAAATACATTATACAAGATTTTCCAATCATCAACCTGTAAATTCTGTGGGCGAAGCGTCAGATCTATCTCTTGATACTTATTCGAGATTTCCTCTAGCTTTGATTTTTCTACATTCAACCCCCCCTGAAGCGAATTGAGCAACGTCTTTCTTTTGCTGTTAAACGCTGCCTTTGCTAAACGAAAAACGCTTGTAACCTCTGAATCTGCCAATTTTTGATGATCAAGCCGGGCGAGCTTTACGACCTGCGAATCAACCTTTGGTGGAGGGTCGAAAGATTTTCTACCAACAACTGTACCCAAAGACACATCAAAATGTATTTTGGCCGCCAAAGAAAGCAGGGACATGTCACCGTCTTTGCCAACCAGCCTCTGGGCTACTTCTTTTTGGATCAATAGCACAACAACAGATGGCAAATTCTTGCTCTGGGTAATATTACGAATTAATTTTGAGGTCAAATAATACGGAATATTAGCAACAATCTTAAAATCTTTTGGTAACTGGACAAAATCAAATTTCAAAATGTCTTGATTGATAACTTTTAGATTATTGGCTTTGACCTTCGACTCTAAAGTTGACGCCAAAAGATCATCAAATTCTACAGCTAGGACTTCCGCCGCTCGATCAACCAAACACCGAGTCAAAACCCCATGACCTGGACCGACCTCAAGCACAAAATCATCTTTATCTAAATTGGCAAAATCTACGATAGATTCTAAACTAGCGCTGTCATTTAACCAATGTTGCCCCAACGCTTTTTTTGCAAAAACACCGTCCATGTTATCTGTAAATATCCTGAAGTCCTACCTTGTTTTTGCAGGTAGGCCACGGCTGCCATCCGCGTCTTTGATATGTCTCCCAGGCCTTTTGATCTTGTACGGCTGGTGGAGCTTGGGCTGCGTTTAAATAACCACCGTAGTTATTCCAAGTGCCTATGTCAAATTGGTAGGCTCCGTAGTAACCGCCTGCACGATTAATGCTAGTGTACCCACCTTCACAGCTTCTAAGGCGGGCTAGTGCTGATGCAAAATCCCCGTCAAATTTGGCATCTTCTTTAGCTTTTGCCCCACGGGCAACTAATTTCCTAACAGGCTGCAAAACTATAATTTCTTGTAGAGGTTTTTTAGATCCGTCTTTAGCTATTTCATAAACTACGACTTTTTTGCCTGGACTTCCTTCCTCACGGACTTTTGTTGCGCCGATTGGCAAATCTGTGCTGTCAACATATTCGGTGTTCTGAGCTATTACCTCATCCATGGTGGCAATTTGCTTGCCTGGCTCAGTAATAAACACCACGTCATTAGCCTTTAGCTTGGTTTCTGGTCTAGGAAGAATGGAACTTTGATCATAGTTAATTTTTCGCTCATGCGCGAGGTCCGCGACCGTCACAGCTTGTGTGCGAATATCATAAATTACTCCGTACAGGCTTAGTTTTATTGGCAGAGCTCTGTCAATGACTATTTTGTCACCAACCACCCCACTGCCCAGAGGATCATTAGTAGAAACAGCGTTAATCCTATCTTCTGGGTAAACTGTCAATCCCGCCCTTTTGGCTATTTCTTCCGGTCGCCGCTCAGCCAGCTGCGCCACTATTGGTTTGTTATTATTGTCAAAAATCGTTACCGGTCTGGCATAATAGACATTCACGCTAAGCTTGTCACTAGAGATCGGGGTGTCTTTTGCAGGCTCAACCACATCTTTCGGCCTCAGTGAGATATTCATGCTGTCCAGCAATTCGCCAACACTTTTGGCCCTAGTTGGCACAAGTTTAGTCTTGCCATCTACGGTTATCTTGACCGCATGAACGTCATCCGCGCCAGATAGAGACCCTCCAAAAAATATAAACGCCGCAAAAGAAAAAATCACCAAAAAAAGAAGCGTCACTGCTGGGATAACCAATCTGTGACTCAATGCACTACCACTCTTGTTCTTGTTATTACTGTTCTTCATTATCTACTACTGTTGGTCCCTCTCTCGCAGTTTAACCGAATATATCTTTGTTTTTGTAATTGAACCAACAATGTAAACTCTATTTTACCACAATTTACGTCGTTTATTGTGTGTGGCTTTGCTCCAACTATCTCCAATACGTTTATATCTTACTTTCTTGTACCGACTAAGAAAGTAAGCAAAGAAACTCGGCTTACAAAAAAACGTGATTGAAATAACCTCCAAACCAAAAGATGTTTTTCCGGGACTCCCTCTGGTCGGGCTAAAGCCTGGTCCTCAAAACAATCCTTTGTTTCGTAGGTTATTTCATCTGTTTTTTCGTGAGCCAAACCTGAAGGCTTTACGTCCGCATAGAACTTTAGTGTTGTCTGGCAAAGTCGAATGAATGCTACAAAACAGAGTATAAGCGTAGTGCAGACCGAGAAGATATCTTCTCGGCTCGTTGGCGCTACTGTTTTGTAGTGTTCGTTTGGGTTTGCCCCACACAAACTTAGAGTTTCTTTATTGGGGCGAATTCTAAGTTAATTTTCTTGTTTCCTTTGCCTTTGAAATAGACAAGTGCAAATGAGCCATCTACTTCAAGTACTGCGCCATTGCCAAAAAGTCCGTGAGAGACATTATCGCCGGGTTCAAGCTCAGGTATGTATACAGGGTCACTTGAAGTAACTGGTTTGGGAGATAAGTCAGAAACGTTGTCGGTATTTTTTGCAAAATTTTCATCAATATCACCGAGAAAGCGAGACGGAATATTATACTCTTGCTTACCAAAAATCATTCTTGACTGTGCATAAGTAAGATATAACTTCGATTTGGCCCGAGTCATGCCGACATAACAAAGACGCCTTTCTTCTTCTAGTTCACTCCCGTCAAATAACGAGCGAGAATGAGGGAAAATACCTTCTTCCATGCCAGCCATAATCACCACAGGGAATTCTAAACCCTTGGCCGCATGGGTAGTTGTTAGGGTAACAACTCCGTTGACTTTGTCTTTTTCATCTAGGTCGCTTATTAAAGCCGTTTGTTCCAAGAATTCACTCAGCCCGAGTCCCACAAATTGACTAGCAACGCTTAGAAGCTCTTTGACGTTTTCCTGACGAGATTCCCCCTGTACAGTGCCATCATCCAGATATTCATAATAATCAAGTATCTTGATAAGTTGCTGAATAATTTCCTCAACTGTCAAATCTTCTTGCTTGTCTCTAAAACTGCGAATTATATTCCCCAGACTATCCCAGCCAACGCGGGTGCTAGGGGTTAAATCTTCACAACCAGCTATTTCGTCCAAAGTCTGGCTCAAACTGTGTCCCCGCGATATCTTAAAATTATAAAAAGTCGCCAATGATTTATCACCAATTTTACGGCTTGGCACGTTATAGATACGCTCAAAACTAGCCTGGTCATCGGGTTGCATGATTAGGCGCAAATAAGCCAATATATCTTTTATCTCCTTACGATCATAAAACTTTACACCACCGACAATTTTATAGGCTACATTGTAGTGGATCATCGATTCTTCTATAGATCGGCTCTGCGCATTCGTCCGATAAAGTACAGCGATGTCATCGTACGACGTGCCCATGGCAAGCTCTTGTTGAATAATTTGTGCCACCCGACGACCTTCGTCTCTTTCGTTGTGAGTCTGAATTATTTCAACAGGAGATCCATGTCCTTGGTCGGTAAACAATTTTTTTTCTGACCGGTTGGTGTTCTTGGTAATAACAGAATGGGCTGAATCAAGAATATTCTTAGTACTTCTATAATTTTGCTCCAACTTTATAACTTTTGTACCGGGGAAATCTTTTTCAAATTTCAAAATATTCCGAAAATCCGCCCCACGCCAACTATATATCGACTGCCAATCATCCCCCACCACTGTAATATTTTTGGATTTGTTTATAAGTAGTTTGATCAATGTGTACTGAGCAAGGTTAGTATCCTGATATTCGTCGATAAAAATATAATTAATTTGCTGATGCAAATATTGCCTGGTCTGTTTGCTAGCTTTGAGCAACTCAACCATTTTCATAATAATGTCATCAAAATCTAACGCTTTAGAGGCGGCGAGTTCTCTTTGGTATTGCGTATATACACTGTAGACCACCTCGGCAATTGGTCCACTGGAAATTTCTATGTAATGATCAGGGTCCATCAAATCATTTTTGGCGTTCGAAATAATTGCAGAAATTTGCGGAGGCGGATATTTTTTTTCATCTATGTGGAGGCTCTTCAGAATTTTTTTGACCAAGTTTCTTTTGTCTGCTTCATCGTAAATAACAAAATTGCTGGGGATATCAATCTGTTGACCGTATTTCCTGAGAAGCCGCACGCAAACGCTATGGAATGTCCCAAGATATGGCAAAATTATTCTGCCACCGATTAGCGTTCCGAGTCGGTCAGCCATTTCTCTAGCCGCTTTGTTTGTAAACGTCACCGCCAGAATTTGGGATGGCGGGACTTTATTAATTTGCAAAAGATAGGCGATTTTGTGCGTTAGAGTTTTGGTTTTACCACTACCTGCGCCGGCCAGGATAAGCATCGGACCATCTGTACAAATCACCGCAGATTCTTGGGCCTTATTAAGACCACGAACAAGAGACTCTATCATCTATGTATTATAGACTACTTTTGCAGTGTCATGTAGTAGTATCCAGCACCAGCAATGGCAATTACCAAGATTAAAAGTATAACCAGCGCTGTGCCAAATTTATTACTGTGAGCTGAGTCCTTTATAGGCAGATAGTATTCTTTTGATTCTATCTTTTTTTCAATTGCTGCTAATTTTTCTTCATTCTCTTTGGCAGCTATTTCTGCTTGTCTCTTGGTATTAACTTCTCCAGCCAATGTATCTACTTCTGCAGAACCATCGAGTGACTCTTCTTGTGGGGGCTGTTTTTCATCTGCTTTTTCTTCTGGTTTAACTTCTTGGTCTTCCTTTTTTTCAGAATTTACCGAATGTTTTTCTTCTGGGGTTAGTGGCTCAATGATCTTTTTTGACTTTTCTGGGACTACTGTATCGTCAGTCACCTCGTTGCTGTTGCCAACCACCACAGGACGTGAAGTAGCTGGCTGGGCAACAGTGTTAGCGTCTTTTACGTCTTCCATAGATTTATTGGATTCTTCTGGCATATTATTTCCTTTTTATAGTTTTTTTGTTAGCTAGCTGTACAATTTTGCTAAATTTATGGTAGTTCAAACTTGCAGAACCAGGAATGGCGCCATCACAACCCTCAATATCTAAATATCCGCCTATTGTGTTGTCGTCCACACTCCCGCCATAAATTATTCGTATTTTTTTGGCTGTAGATCCGCCGTATAGATCACCAACTTGCTTGCGGATAAACTGTAATTCTTCTTTAACTACGCTTGGTTTGGCAATTTCCCCACCAAAAGTTGTGATCGCCCAAACTGGCTCATAAGCAATCACTATCTCTGCCACTTCCTCTGCTGTCAAATTCGCCAACGCCGTAGTGACCTGATCATGTAAGACTGTTTTTGTCTCTTTGTATTTTCTTTCTTCTGCTGTTTCGCCGACACACAAAATAGGCGTAATACCGTTTCTGACGCACGCCGCAACTTTGTCACGAATCAAATCGAGGCTTTCTTCAAAATATATTCTTCTCTCAGAATGTCCAATAATTACATAGTCCACTAAGTTTCTCAGTTGAGAAAATGAAACTTCACCGGTAAAAGCCCCCTCGTCTTTAAAATACGCGTTTTGAGCTGCGAGTTTAATGCGTCGTCCATCTATCTCAAGCGACAGGGGTTGTAGAGCTAAAAATCCTGGCGCAATCACCACCTCAACATCTCTATGAGAGTCAATGTTTTGGTGCAGACGAGCCAGCAAAGTACTTGATTGGTGTATGTTGTTAAACATCTTCCAATTTCCGATTATAATTGTTTTTTTCCCACTCATAACTCTAAAGCTTATTTTATCACAGAATAACACTTCTTGGCCTTATTCACATAATTTTTTATACTAATACTTTATTTACTTGCTCAATAAAGTATTAGACAAAGGAAAGGGAGGATCACGAAGCGATAGCGTAGTCTAAGGAGGCGAAAAACCTTTTTGGGTTTTCCCTCCTTAAGCTTTGTCAAGAGCCTCAATACCTGGCAATTTTTTACCGACCATTAGATCCAAACAAGCGCCACCGCCAGTAGAAACGTGATCAAAAAGTTCAATTATACCTCTGTTTTCGACATATCCTGTGGTGTCGCCGCCGCCGACTATCACTGTTGGTTTTTTGCCATATTCTCCTGTCATTGCTTGAACCACCAAATCAGTCCCATGCGCAAATGGACCTATAGGCGAATGAAGTGCATTTACCTCTGTCACACCCATGGCGCCGTTCCAAACCACCGTCTCCGCCATCTGAATTACCCCCGCCATAAATGAGCCAGAAAACGGCCCAATATCATAGATAGATTCATTGTCTCTAACCATATTTGTTATTCTGGCTGGATTTTTAGGGTAGCTATCTATACTTGCCACTGAGTGCGCTGACCAATCAACAATTCTAGTCGTTGTATAAGTGTCCATTTTTTGGGAAGCAACGCCGTCCTGAGGCAAATAAAACACAAATTTGTCAGATTCTACACGGTCCTGGGCTTTGTCCATAATTTTCTTTACCTCTGCTATCATATCCGGCTCAAATAGACTGTCGCCAATTTCTCGACCCTGAGCTTTCAAAAACGTATTAGCCATTGCCCCACCGATAAGCACCGCGTCTGCAATCTCTATAAATTTGTCAATAAGTTCAATCTTGTCGCTAATTTTTGCCCCGCCAATCAAAGCAACCAACGGTCTTTTTGGATCCTGCATAACGTCTAATATTTTGGTCACTTCGGTTTCCAGCAAAAAGCCGGCTACCTTGTGTTCAATGAGATTTGGTACAGCCTCTGTGCTTGCATGGGCACGATGCACAACGCCAAACCCGTCTTGGACAAAAATATCAATTCCTTCAGCCAAGCTTTTGGCAAACTTATTGTCATTACTTTTTTCTTCGGGATAAAATCTCACATTCTCAAGGAGCAAAATCTCACCACTTTTAAGTTCCTTTTTTAGCCGATTAGCTTCGTCGCCTATCGTTGATTCGCAAAAAGTAACTTTTTGGTCCAAAAGCTGACCAAGTCTTTCGGCGACAGGTCGCAGACTCAAAGCTTTTTCTGGGCCTTTTGGTCGCCCCAAATGAGAACAAATCACGACCCGAGCTCCGTTTTCAATGAGATAATTGATTGTCGGCAGTGACTGCTTGATCCTCAAATCGCTTGTAATATGCCCGTTTTCTATCGGTACATTATAATCTGCTCTGAGAAATACCAGCTTGTCTTTTAGATCAACGTCTCGAATAGTTTTTTTGTTGAAGTTCTCTGCCATTTAGTCCAACATCCTTATTTTGATCGTATCTGTCGTGCCAACAACCCCAGGTTGCCTGCCCAAGGCTGTCACAATCACGTCACCCTTATTCATAATTTTGTTACGTTGCAACCAATTGGATAATTTTGTTGCCACAACAGATGAATCAGGCATGATATAACTCTGAACACCAAACACAATAGCCAATTGCTGGGCTACTCTGGGGGAAGAAGTTACTGCAATCTGTGGCACATCGGACCTAAAAGCCGCTATTTGTAAGGCTGTAGCGCCGGATTTTGTCTCTGCTACAATTGCCCTTGCCGACACATCGCCAGCTATTCTAATAATGGATTTACATATTGCTTGCTGAATTGATGGATTTTCGAATTTTAGTTTTTGGTACAAAACGTCTTCGTTGGTTTGAGTATAAGTAATCACGTCTTTCATAACTTTGACCGCTTTGTCAGGATATTTGCCAACTGCCGTTTCATCACTGAGCATGACAGCGTCAGCACCCAATATAACCGCTGTGGCAATATCTGATACTTCTGCCCGTGTTGGTTCTGGTTGCTCGGTCATACTAGCCAACATCTGGGTTGCCACAATGGTCGGTTTAGCAAATTTCTTACCAACATGGATTATTCTTCTTTGGATCACAGGCACAGACTCTGCCGATATTTCTGTTGCCAAATCTCCTCTGGCTACCATCACCGCATCTGCCTGGGCAACGATGGACTCAAGATTATCAACTGCCGATTTTGTCTCTATCTTGGCAATTATCCTTGCATTTGAGCCTAGATTGGTCAGCATTCTTCTAAGATTTTCTATATCGTCCGCACTCTGAACAAAACTCATCGCCACATAATCAATATCTCTTGTCGAGCCAAAAGCCATGTCCTCGCGGTCTTTAGCGGTGATTACATCTCCTTTAAAGTCTGTATCTGGTAGGCTAATGCCCTTTCTTTTGACCAAAGTCCCTGCGCTTTCAGCACGCAGATAAAGGGCACCATCTTTGATTGTTTTGATTGTTTTGATCGTTGCGATAAGTCTGCCATCATTGAAAAGTAGCCTTTGACCACGCTCGGTTTTTTTGCTCAGTTCGTATTGAGTTGGAATATAGCCAGTTTTTTTATAATCTGCGTTGTATTTCAAACTAAATATTTCGCCCTTGCTAATAGAAATAACTTCTTCGAAATCTCCCAAGCGGATCTTTGGACCTTGCAAATCTTGAATTATCGCTATTGGCTTGCCGGTAGTTTTTGATATTTGGCGAATCCATTTTATGTGTCTAGCCTTTTCCTCATGCGTACCATGACTAAAGTTCAGCCGAATGCCATTTGCCCCGTTTTTGATCAGTTTTTCGATAGCTTCTAGCGAATCCGTAGACGGACCAATAGTCGCGATTATTTTTGTTCTTTTGAAATCTTCTAACTTAACAGTAGGAAGCCCACTCTTTGTAACCATAGTTATATTATAGCGATTAACGCTTATGATTTAAAGGTTAATGTAATAACAAATGATTCTATATTTTTCTTAAGATCTCTAAAAGAGCTTTGTTAGTATAAACTTTTTCGCCGCGTGCGATTGTATAAGGTTGGTCTAATATGCCTTTGCTTTCAAGGGTTGTTATATACCTTCGGACAGTATTAGCTGGCATACCTAGAGCACTTGATATAAGTCCAACCGTAACATACGGCTGCTTAAAACAAAATTCTAGAACGTTGCCTAAAGCCATGTGAGCTGCGGTCTCTTGTATCAATCTCTTGTAATCTTTGAATAATTTGTCAATCTCACTCGCCACGCCCAATGATATTGTTGCCTGTTTTTCTATTGCTTTAAGGAAGAATAGCAACCAACTATACCAATCCTGATTCACATCAACAGCATTAAGAGCTTTTACATAAATATCTTTATTTTTTTCAAAAAATCCGCTTGGATACAGCATTGGCTTAGATAACTTTTGAGTTTTAAGAAGGAATAAAGTTATTAGTAACCTGCCTGTTCTACCATTACCATCTTTAAAAGGGTGAATTGCTTCAAATCTATGGTGCAATAATCCACAAGCTATTAGGGGGTGCATTTGTGAATTAGACATAAACTCTTCGACATTTTTCATTAGTTCAGGAATATGCACAGCATCAGGTGGCACATATCTCGCTTCTCCCATTCCTGTTCCAAGTACACCAATCCAAACATTTTCAGTTCTAAAGCTACCTGGATTGGCTGAACCACCTCTAACGTTACTCATAAGAACTGAGTGAATTTGTCTAATAACCACCTGATTTAGTGGTCTTGTCTTTATGATATGCTCACCACGCAACAATGCGTTTTGATAATTGATAATTTCACGAACATCATCACTCTGCTCAGAGTCTGGTCGCATTGCTGACTTAAAAACGTCATCCATTGATGCTTGTGTGCCTTCTAATCTAGAGCTGGATTCTGCTTCTTTTGTTAGCAAAGGTCGCATAAGTAGATTTGGATTATGCAATAGTGATACGGCTTGGTTCAATGCACTAATAGAGCCTTCTGTTGCAGCCAATTGTAATGCAAAATCCTTTGTCCATATCTTATCGAGATTTGGAGGGAAATCTAAAGTTAAGATGTTATTGTTATTCACATTACCAATTTTAACAATATTTGGTATTCTAGTCAAGTTAGACTTCCAATTCTGGGAGTCTAATATATCTGGCTCTAGGTACTGTAATTTTCTAGTTCAAAATAATTGTGGTGATCTCAAGGAGGAAGACGCTTCAATGTAATAATAATCCGCTTTGCTTCTTATTCTGACATTGGCTCCAAATCGTCAAATCATAGATTATGACAATTAACGAACCTGTTCAGGATTCGCATTAACATCACCAAACCAAAAACCCCACTATACGTGGGGCACTTGGTTTGGTGATCTCAAGGGGAATCGAACCCCTATTGCCAGGATGAAAACCTGGTGTCCTAACCGTTAGACGATGAGACCATATGTGTACTTGCTGAATTGTTAAAGGTGATCTTCTTCGAAGTTGCCAGGACGGAAACCTGGCGCCTAGACCGCTCGGACGATGAGACCATAGACTCAGATTATAGCGTATTACCTCTGTAAAATCAAGAGTTGCCACTACATAACAGCCTTTCGTCGGCACTGAAGTGCCTTGCACGAGCTACTTTCTTGTGTTGACAAGAAAGTAACCAAAGAAACAACAGGCTATGAACATACTTGATGAGATTTCTTGTAGAGAATAACAACAGCTTGCGGAACTCGCTTTGCTCAAACAGTCCTCAGCTAATAGTTGTTATTTCTACGAAACCTCTCAGGTCTGGTTCATGGCCTGACCCAGGCTTCCTTTGTATATTTCCTATGGAAATATTATTAATCATGACTTTAGACTACTACTGATCAGGCCCTTTGAAAAACAGATGAAACGAACAGATCAAAAGCTCCTTGTTTTGAGGACTAGGCTTTAGCCCGACTGGAAGGAGTCCCGCAGAAACAGGGCTTTTGGTTTGTTTGGATCAATATGTATTTTTCAAACAGCCTGTTGTTTCTTTGCATACTTTCTTGTCAACACAAGAAAGTATGACGCATCAGACACCTTGGTGTCGGCGGAAAGTAGTTCAAAAAAATCTTATTCTCTAAAATTAATTAATATAAATATCCCTCAACCATATTAGGCTGAGGGATATTTTAATAATTGAGCGGTCAGTCACGCTTGCCCTTTTAACTTAACTCTATTGTAGCAAAAATTTGCTACTTTGTACAGAGTGATTTAGCTAAATCTTCGTGCAACTACTGAGTAAGCCAATGTGCTCAAACCAGTAACTCCAGCGAATATCGCTACAACACTACCAGCACCTGTGTTAGGTAGAACCAATGGAGCGCTAGGTGTTGGAGTTGTTGGAGGAGTCACAACTGGGGGTTGTCCGTTTTCAAAGGTAACACTTCGAGCACAACCAACTGATGTTACCCACTCTGTTCGTCCATCTGCGAATCGTATCTGTACGCTTGACGATATTGTGTAATTACCGTCAGCTGCGTATGTGTGGTTAGAAGTCTGGGTGTTGATAACTGTTCCGTCACCGTAGTCAGTTCTGTAGCCTACTATTGTAGCGTTGCTAACGAATACGTTGTTGATGTTCACAGTAACACGTCTGTTAGACTCTGCGTTAACATCTGTTGAACGACATTCACCTAGAGATGGTTGGACCACTGGAGGAGCTTGTACCACTACAGTTAATGTAACCCAAACTCTTTGTTCCCAACATCCCCACATGTCACCATTAGGTGAATAAGTACCTATTGGAGCACCTGTAGTCACGATAGAATCGCTAAGACCTTGTGTCCCACCAGGAACGCTAAACTGTCTAGCAGATCCAGCAACGTAACTTAGATTAACATTACGTCCACCACAGTTAATTGTCATGTTATCGCTAACTGTTGACGCGTTTGTAGCGCTAACTACTGCTGCTGGGTTGAAGCTACTTGTTGGTCCACCAGGAAGTTGTACACGTACCTTTGTGCCGTGAGCTACACCTGGGCCAGAACCACCTTGGTTCTGATCTGGGTTTGCACCGTTGTGTACGTAAACTCGTAGAGTCATTCGTGTGCCATCTGCACAAGCGCTGTTAACAACGTTCGTTGAAGCACCTGGGTTAGTCTCTTCTTTACCTCGGAAAAAGTCACTTTCGTCACCTTCGCTAGGTGTCCCTGTAAAGATGTTAAATGCTGGGTAGGTAGTACCGTTGTTATTGCCAGCTTGGTAAGGAATAGCGGATACTGTTCCGCCTGAGCCTATTATAGATACTGCTGTAAACAGCATTATTGATGCTACTATTGTTCTTTTTAAAATGTTCTTTAGTTCCATAGTCATATTCTCCTTATTACTAATTATCCCTTTTAAAGGCTTTTGAGTTGTATCGAACCCTTTTTGCTAACAAAAGTGGTAACAATATAGATGGTGCTGGAGGAGTATTGTCATCACCTTTTGGATTTGGGTTTGGTTCAGGCTGAGGCTCTGGTTGTGGTTCTGGAGTAGGCTCTGGTTGTGGTTGAGGTTGTTGCTGCTCTGGAGGTTGTGCTGGGGGGTTTTTGCCTGGGGTTTTTTCATCGCCACCACAATTTGTATCACAGCCATCTCCGCCGCCGTTGTCACCTCCTCTGTCGCCTTTACCGCAACCACTTCCACCACAGCCATCGCCTTCGCCACCGCCTTTGCCACCACCAGTTCCGCCATCTCGACCAGAACCACCACCGCCTTGTGCGCCAGTCTGTCTTTGGCCTTTAGCCTTGCCCTTGTGGGCTTTATTATTTTTTGCACCCTTGCTTGGGTCTATTGGTAGAAATACTCTAACTTCACCTTCGTCATTTTCAGTTATATAAGCAAGCACTTTATTCCCATTAGAATCTTTAACAACAAGTACATTATTTAGATCTACTTCAGCTTTGACAAGTTTTTTAATCCTTAGAGCTTCAGGGTCGTCACCTTCAGGGTCAAACTTTAGTTCTCCTACAAGAAGATTAATATCCTTAGCTCCAGCTTCGTCGGTGTTCTCAACAAGATAGTCAGATACACCCTGACAAAGTTTTACTGTAGCTTCTTTATCAAATTCATCACCTGGGAACATAGTATCTAGAGCTTCTTGATAAGAAACATTTAGATCTTTGCCGTTAGGGTCTACAAAGCCATCTTTGTCTTTAGGGCTTGAATGTATGACAGAATATAGAGCAGCCAATGATGAAGCATACACATCCTTATTTTCGTCATCATTGTCCATGATCACAGCTAGAGATGAAACTTCTGTTATAAATTCACCTTGGGTATCTTCTTCTGTTTTTGGAAGAACTCGCTCTTCGTTAAGACCGAAATCGTCCATGTCCATACCTGTGAAGCCATCAACCTTTCCGCATTGAGCATCCTGTTTAACTTTAGCTGACTCGTCTTTTTCACCAATACCTAAACAACCAGATAAAGCCATTGCTGACATCACACCAACTAGTGCTACTGTTGCTCTAGGATTGCGTACTGCGTCCATTACTCTTGTTCCTAATTCTGCTGACATATAAACTCCTCGAAAACTTATTATTGCTCTTCCACCTGTAAGTCTTGCTCCACCTCAACTTAAGGATTTGATTGTTATTATAGCAGTGCGTAGATGTATTGTCAAGTCTATTTTATATTACTGCTAGTGCTTACCTTTGGCGGTACACTACAGCCTGTACTGCGTCGGCTAAATCCTTGTCCAAATCATCAACTGACAAGCCTACTATTGCACCACTCTCACGAGTAGTCCTAGGATCAATGACAGTTGAGGCAACAACAAAACCAAGCTTTTCTAATCTTGATACCTGTTCTTGGTGCACTAATTCTAGATTGTGATTATAGTTCTGTAACTTCTCTGAATTAGAAGTATCTAAAGGCTCTTGGTTGGCTGCAAGTTGCACAGTTCCTATATTTGGCGGCACATCACGCTCTAATATGTGATTGACCTTAACAAGCACCGTAGGGGTTGCTTCATATGATGGCCTGGCAAGCCCAGCGCCAACACTTGCGAAATCACCTATTACGATACGGATATCCGCATCCCGCTCTTGATTACCTAATATATCTCTTTCAAACACAGCTCCATGATTAACAACATGATCGCCCATACGCGGCAAAGAAGCCTCGACTAAATTTGTGATCGTATTTACAGATGACTGTTTTAGTTCTGCTATTTCGGAGATATCATTTTTTGATACCCTTCCTGAAACTACCTCTACTCTTAGAGGCACTATACCAAACTTATGGGTGACATAAGGCTCACCAGTTGCTATAGCCATCGAGCTTCTATAATCTATTTGAGACGGATTATGAACACTTGGATCGTACTGTTCAGAAAATACTGGAACAATTCCCATCGGCATGAATTCCGAAGTATTCAGTCGACTACCTATTCCTATAGTCTGGGCGTCTACTTCCTCAAGCTTTGCTTGAGTCAAAGGCAATATTTCTTGATTTGTTCGCATGGTTGCCCCTAGCTAATTATTATAATACTTGTTCTACGCCAGCTCTTTGACGGATAGCTTCTGCGTGTTCCTCAGGCTTAGGTGATAGACCACTGACTCTTGCATCTATGATCATACCAGCAGCAAGGTGCAGTGCATTCATCTCTCCAACACTTGATCCGTCTTTTTCATTAGAAAGGACTAATCTAGCTGCCACTAAATTACCGAGCTGTCTGGCCATACGACCACCTGCTTCTGAATATCCAAGTATTTCCTCGTGAGCTTCTCTAATTCTTGCCGTCATTTTAGCTGCAGCTGTGTCAAGTGAGTCTGAAGTACCTCTATAATCTTTGGCCTCTTTTATCAATTGCTCTAGCTCTTCTATTGAAGTAATGGCAGTAACTTCAGATGGAATAAATTTACGACCAAAAAGATCTTTCATTGTATCCTCACTTGTCTTGCCGAAAATAGTACCAGCTCCTGAACGTGAGGCACCAGCTTCTGATAGCTTAAAGATTGGCTGACCTGGTTTGCTGGCATTGAGCGTCTGAATATCTGCCAAAAGATCCACATAAAATTTATCACCTGCTATCAACACATATCCACCTTCTCTAACACCCAACAGGGAATCCTGCGTATATGGGTTCTTCCTCGAACCATCGTCGTCCAATAGAAATCTGGTCTCACGTCTAATAGCACCAGGGATATATGTTTTCTTACCTTCTACTTCAACTACAGAACCAACGTTTTCTTTTGGTGTAGTATCGGCAAGTGGCGAAAGCTCGGCCACCATTTCAGGAGTGATATCTCCTATAAGCTTAGGTACAGCTCTCATGAGGTTTGTCTTACTACCACCTGGAGGGCCTCCGTAGACTATACTCTCACCTGCAACGATTCCGGTAATTGTTGTCATTATGTGAGCTTCACCATCTTTCATGACAGCACTTAATTGCGTTGTTGCATTTGTTTCAAAATTTTTTGCTAATTCACTCATATTTAGGCTCCTATCTGGGTTACGTTATTGCCTTGTCGGATAATCTTCTTGCGACGTGAAGCACTTCGGGCTCCTAGGAATCCTATTACAGCAAGTCCGCTCAGAGCTAACCTGTCCCTAAAAGGCATTCTAAAATCAATTTCGCCGTCTTCTGCTTTAGGGTCTATTGATTTTGCAACATTCTCAGCAACTTCTTCAGCATTTGATGGATTGGCTTCAAAATACTGTCCACTAGATTTTTTAGCATATTCTTCCATCGATCCTGAATGACCACCTACGCTTATAACAGTAAGTTCGTCCTCTTCCGCTTTGTCACCCTTGATTTCATCAAAAGGAGGGAGGCCTTCTTTGTCACCATATGCTAAAACTACAACATTGGATTCTTTTGCTCCTAATGCGCCTGCCTTCAAAGCTTGTGCCACAGAATCAGTACCCTGGGGTATAGTATTTTTAAGTTCTTCGTAGCTCATCTTTCTGGCATTCCCATTGTAAGCAACTTGGATTCCGACATCATCTCCAAACTTGGCATTCATTACAGATACAATTCTATCTATTGTTTCTTTTGGTTTAGCATCATCTTTTGTGCGAGTTTCGCCTGTTCTATCTACAATTAATTGGACTGGCTCTGCACTATTTGTTGGTTCTTTATAATCAAATGAAAGAGCAGCTCCAACTAGACCACCCGCTACTGCTCCAACACAGGTCATCACACCAATTCCTTTTTTTATCCTGTCTATTCTACTCTCTTGAATAACTTCAGCTGAATCCGTTTGTAAATGTTGGGATCCAAGGACACCAGAAAAATCCTCAGCCTGACCTTGGGCTTTTTTTCTATTAATACGATCGAGAAAATTTCCTCCTATTGCTCCAACTGTCGCTACAGCATATGGAAGTGCCTCTTCTCCTGCTTGAAGTATCTCTTCTCCTACTACTCTCAAAATCTCTGACATAACTAAAGTTACTATAGCACAAGCATTATTTATTGTCAAGATGGTTATATTATATGTCTCCTTGATCAGCAAAATAGTATATAATGGGTTAGATGAACGTAGTTATTTTGGGATTTGGTGGTCAAGGCAAAAGTTCCCTGGCATATTGGCAAAAGCGAGAGGACAATATAACTGTTGCAGATAGCAACGCTGATATCCCGCTACCTGACGGTGTTAGTGGCAAACTTGGTGCTGACTATATCGCTGATCTTGATCAATATGACACTATCGTACGAACGCCAATAATTCACCCCAGCCAAATACTCCGGGCAAACCCCGAAAATCCAAATATCCTAGAGAAAGTCACCAGCAACACTAACGAGTTCTTCCGTGTTTGTCCGACCAAAAATATAATTGGTGTGACTGGCACTAAAGGCAAAGGCACTACCTGTACGCTGATAGCCAAAATGCTGGAATCATCTGGCCACAAAACGCATCTTATTGGTAATATTGGGACTCCCCCACTAGAGTTGATTGACCAAATTGGTCCTGATGACTGGGTAGTTATAGAACTGGCTAACTTTCAGCTGATTGATCTAAAATATTCGCCCCATATAGCTGTCTGCGTTATGGTTGAGCCTGAACATCTAGACTGGCACGAGGACGAGGAGGAATATATTTCTGCAAAACAACAACTATTCATACATCAGAGTGAAGATGATTTTGCCATATACTTTGCCGGAAACGAAAATTCAGAGGAAATTGCCAGCGCAAGCGAAGGACGACTTGTCGGATATATGGGCGAACATGGCGCCAACGTACGTGGCGACAGAGAGATTGGGGTAGAAAACCAAAAAATTTGCGACACTAGCGAGATCAAACTAATAGGCAAACACAACTGGCAAAATATCTGCGCCGCTATCACCGCCTTCTGGCAGATAGATAAAAACGTCGACGCAATTCGGCAAGTTGTTACTACTATGACCAACTTGCCATATAGAATTGAACTTGTCAGAGAAATCAACGGCGTAAAATTCTATAACGACTCATTCTCTACTGCTCCTGGATCTTGCAAAGCAGCTATTAACGCACTAGTCGAGCCAAAAGTAGTTATCATCGGCGGACGCGACAGAATGCTCGATCTAGGCACACTGTGTCAAGAAATCATCAAAAATAGTCAATCGATCAGAAAGATTTTGCTCATTGGTGAGTCAAGTGCGCGAGTGTCGGGAGAACTTGAACAAGCAGGCTACGGTAATTTTACCGTGACAGGTAGCAAAGACATCTCTGAAATCGTTAAACTGGCCCAAAGTTTTGCGAAAAGTGGCGACGCTGTCGTGCTCAGCCCGGCTTTCCCTAGTTTTGATATGTTCAAGAACTTTCAAGAGCGGGGAGATAAATTTAATGAATCTGTCAATAAATTATGAGCCAATATCAAACATTCAGCTTTGACGAGTACACGTTTGACTCGGACACTAAGACGCTCATTTTCAAATATTCTATCGATGAGCAATTACATTTTACCGAAGAATATCAATTTGATGTAGAGATTGATAAAAACCTAGATCAAAAGGCGCTTGATCGGGCCTGCGTAGTTGCCTTTTTGATCGCTGGTGTTTCATACTACAAAACCTATCTGCCGCCCCTGGTCAGCTACAAAAACCTTGAGGTAGATCAAAATTTGGCAGACTTCTTGTCCAAAACCTACCAAAAGGGTTTGGGTGAGTTTTTTTATGTCAATAATTTGGATCCGAAAACGCCAATTAACTTCCCAGTAACTAGTGACCCGCCAGAGAAACTTGAGGTTAACAGTAGCGGAGCATTGATCGGAATTGGCGGGGGTAAAGATTCAATTGTTACCGTTGAAAAACTAAGAGATCACGACACCGCTACATGGTCACTTGGTCACAGGCAGCAACTCGAGCCTCTGGTCGCTAAACTAAACACGCAACATTGTTTTGTGAGTAGAAAAATAGACGAACAACTTGTTAAAAAAAGCTTACTTGGAGCATATAACGGGCATATCCCGGTATCTGCAATCTTTGCCAGCATTGGCGTTGTGTTGGCAATTTTAGTGGGCAAAAAAGATGTCATTTTCTCAAACGAAGCTGCTGCCAATGAACCGACCCTAACCTACCGAGGAATAGAAATTAACCATCAGTATTCAAAATCTTTGGAGTTTGAGCAAGACTTCCAAGACATTTTAGCCGAGAATTTTGGCGACAGCATCAGATATTTTTCATATCTTAGAAACTTAAGCGAACTGCAAATATGCGAAATGTTCACTAAGTATTTCGATAAATACAGCGGAGTATTCAGCTCTTGCAACAGGGCTTTCGTCCAAAGTTCGGACCAATTATTTTGGTGTGGCAAGTGCCCAAAATGCGCCTTTGTCTATCTGGGGCTAGCTAACTATATCGATGAGTCAAAACTTATGAAATTATTTGGTGGGAAAAATTTGCTTTTGGACCCAGACCTTGTGCAAACATATAAAATGCTTGTTGGCATGGACCAATCAAAACCACTCGAGTGCGTTGGCACGATCGATGAATGTCGCTGGGCTATGGCTCAACTTACAGAAAAATATCCTTCTCTAAAGGCTTTTGATCTAACAAATAATTATGATCACTCTGCCCGAGCAGAACATTCTATCCCAGCTGATTACGAGCCGCTATAAGTAAGTTTTCATAAAGAGCAGTGACTGTTAGTGGGCCAACTCCGCCTTTGAGCGGGGTGATTGTGATGTCTGGCATCGCCCGGACGTCATCAGCCACATCACCAACCAGTCCGTTTTTGTCGGTGGCTACCCCAGCATCAACAATAACTGCATTTGGTTTGACCATATCACTAGTTATTAGTGCCGGCACACCGGTACAAGTAATGACTACGTCTGCCTTCAGAGTCTCAGCTTTAAGATCTTTAACTTTTTTGTCAGCACCAGATACATCGTATCCAGAAGCCTCCATCATGGCCATCAGCGGTTTACCAACAAGTTTCCCCAGACCAACAATTAGAATTTTTTTATCCCTTAAATCAATATTATACCCAGCCAAAAGCCAAAGAATTGCCAGTGGTGTTGGACATTCAAAAGAGGACCCCTCTCCGAGCCCATCGACGTCCTTTTCTAAAGAAACTGCATTTAAGACGTCCTCTGTTAGGGACCGATCAGGCAAAGGTATCTGGACAATTATGCCGTGGACAGAATCATCTTTGTTCAATTTTTTAATGAGTTCTACTGCTTCACTTTGGTCGATATTATGAACTTCTGCCAATGCTCCAATATCCATGCCATAATTGGTCTTGATCTTCATATAGCTATTGACGACTGGGTCCGGATTTGTCCTAATGATAGCCAGTTTTGGAGTTATGCCACGACTCTGGACTAGTCCGCTGACTGTCTTGAGTTGTCGTTGTTTTATATAAGAGGCGACTTCTAAGCCGTTTAGTAACTTCACTATTTAGTAGTCCTTTCTGCGAACCATATTCATAATATATAACGTTACTAATTAGTATAACATTTACGAGAACCAAGATCTCGTAACAAATGCTTATCAATAGAGGGTTCTGTGTTCTGGCGGAGGATCATTATCATCTGGTATTACTGGTGTTATCTCAGTATGAATTTCTCCTGTCCTAACATTTAAACTACAGTCTATACATGAATTTTCATTTAGCCAATCTCTTTTGATCCTACCCTCTAATGGGCCAAATGTATCTTCTAGTGCTTGTTCTATTGTGGCACGATATTCTAAAATCATTTCGTTGCTTAATTCTGAATCTTCTAAAGGTGCTATCGAACCGCCACCAACCCATAGCTGTGCTGTTGCTGGATACCTAATTTCTTTTTCCGCATCTTGTAACATAGTATTTAATTGTTCGGTATTTCCGACGATAAAGTGCCCTAGAAAACCTATTTTTGGTACTTTGCTATAAACACCCACTCCGACACATGGCCCCAGACCAAGTGTCTCTAACACCCCAGCAAGTTTTAATTTAGCCCAATCATCACCACCGCCGACTTCTATATGTTTCTTTTCTTCAGGAAATGACATTTTTGACATTTGCCTACTTTAACATAAAATTATATATTTTGCAATATTGACTGTTGTGAATCTGTAAGTATTAGTGTATCTTGATGGCATGAAGCCGAAATTCGAATTTGACCCAGCGCGCAATAACTCTTTTCTTGATGCTTGGAGTATTACGCATATCATCTATAGCATGTTGCTTGCTTGGGTGATGAGTCCTTGGGTAGTTTTGGCAATTATGACCCTCTGGGAGCCGATTGAGATATTTGTTATTTCGCCAATATTAGCCAAATACGGTATTGGGTTCGGCTACGAAGGACCACTGAACTCTTTCTCTGACATTTTGTTTAATATTGTCGGAATATTAATAGGATATTATTTGTTGAGAGAAATCGCCACCCCACCGTTTTATCTGTTTAACTAAACAGGTGAACCTTTGGTAGCTAATGCAAGAGGGTCAAAATCTTGATTGCCTGTTACTCCATCACCAAACCAAGCTGGTGGTTCAAAAGCTTCCGCCTGAGTTTTAGTTTCATCGCTCAATTCAACGTTGGCTATCCTAAGCCCGCTTAGTTCTCCACCGTACTCGTCGTATAAAATAGTGTGGTCTCCGTAAGGTATCCTGAATCTTGTAAACTCTAGCTTTGGATTTTCCAACCCCCAAACTTTATCAAAAACACTCCCCTTAGGTTGGCTTGGTAAGCCCCTGGTAACACCTTCGTGATCTTGAGTTTCTCTAGTATAAGAATCTCCGAAGGCAGTTTTTGTATGAGTGAATACGTCCCATCCACCGCTATCCTTTGGTTTATATATTCTGCGAATTTGTTGTTTGCCTTCTTGAAAATGCTCACAATCAAACATGACCGGAACTATGAATATTCTTTCTGCCCCCTGGGGAGTCGGTTCACCTGTTCCGATAGTTTCTGGTGTTCTTGGTTGAGTCATAATGTGTATTCTATCCTATTGATTAAAACTTGCAAGCACGAGCGTTTCATAAAGCCTGCTGAGGTCCTTGTTGTCCTAGGTTTTCTTCCGCTATATTTGCTATGCCAAGTTCTCTGAGAGCATATGTAACATCTTCAACCACAGCTGTATCAGTTTCGGGCGGAATATTTGCAGCAAGAACGCATGCTCCATCAACTTTCCTAGGAACTAGCTGAAATCTCACTCCAGGGAATAAATCGTCAATAATACTTCTGACGTCCTCTGCTTGCTCTGCTAATGCACTACGTTCAAACCTATTAAAACTTCCTGTCATAATGTAAAAAACTTTACACCCGCAAGCGTTAATATGCAAGCATAAGCAGACAATTTTGTTGAAATTATCGTGTTAAAATGGAGGAATGATCATTTACGCACTGCGCCACGGCATCACAGAGATGAACAAAAAAGGCATTCTCAACGGACCAATTGATGAACCTCTAGCGCCAGAAGGAATCAAACAAGCAGAAAAAACTATTCAGTTTGTGCCAAAGAGTGTCCGCTATGTCTATTCGTCCCCTCTCACTCGAGCCGCTCATACTGCAAAAATCCTTGGGGAAGCGCTGTCTTTACCTGTGGCAATAGAGCCAGGACTCAGTGAAATAGATTTGGGGGCACTCTCTGGCAAATCGTGGGCACAGATGCCATCCGGGAAAGAGCTCAAAGAATTACATCGTACGTTAAAATTTGATTATCAAGCGCATGGTGGCGAATCTCTTGATCAAGTAATTGGAAGGGTTAAAGGTGCCATCGCCACAATCAACCAAAAACACAAAGATGGTGAGGTGCTAATTGTAGCCCACGGCGGGGTTATTAGAGTACTACGTTTTTTAAGTAGCGACAGTATCACCCACGAACCTATCGACAACGCACAAATTATAACGCTTAACAGTACAAAAATTCTCGCCTGAAACTCATCTGTAAGTAATCCACATCTTTTTTGTCTCCATTACTTGTGGATAGGTTATTATGTATATATAATGCTAATGCTAAACAAAATTACTATAACAAAAAGAAAAAAATGAAAATATTAATGCTAGGATGGGAACTGCCTCCTCACAACAGTGGCGGACTGGGAGTGGCGTGCTATCAACTCTGCAAATCTCTGGCAAATAGTGGCTGTGATATTGAGTTTATTCTGCCTTACGATGCAAATCATGATATTGATTTTATGACTGTAACTCCTGCGCACCCACAAGGCGTTGAAGAAATCATCAAATCTGGCATTGCTTATGATAGTTACAAGTATATTTACTCTGATGGCACCGAGCAATGGGTAGATATATTTGGCCAACAACTTGCCTATGAAAAATCTGTTGACTGTATGGTTGATCGTATGGAATTTGATGTTATCCATGCACATGATTGGCTGACCTTTCGCGCTGCTATTCGAGCAAAAGCAAAGTCCAACAAACCAATGATTTTGCATATACATTCGCTGGAACATGATCGCGCCGGGGGCCAACTCGGTAATCCATTAGTGCATGAAATTGAGTATATTGCCATGATGATGGCAGATCGCATTATTGCAGTCAGCAATCACACCAAAAAAGCCATTATGCGTGAATACGACATTCCTGCGGATAAAATTGATGTTGTCCATAACAGTATTGACCCAAACATGCTAGAACCGCTTGATGGGGAGAATGCCTATCAATACATTGAAAAAATGAAACAACATGGTTACAAGGTCGTTGTTAATGTCGGCCGACTAACTATTCAAAAAGGATTAATGAACCTACTGCTAGCCACAAAAGAAGTTGTCGCCCGCGAGCCAAAAACATTGCTGTTGATAGTTGGCACTGGCGAACAATATTATGAATTGATTGAAACCGCCGCCAGTTTAGGAATTAGTAAAAACGTCATATTTACAGGTTTTTTGAGAGGCAAACAATGGAGAGACGTGTTTGCCATCTCTGATTTGTTTGTCATGCCATCCGTCTCTGAACCTTTTGGACTAACGCCCCTGGAAGCAGTCGGCTATGGGACTCCTTCTCTCATTTCTCGACAATCCGGTGTTTCAGAAGTGCTTGCAAATTGCCTAAAAGTTGACTTTTGGGATGTTGATCGTATGGCGAATGATATCGTTGCAGTCGTTAGAAGTCCGGCTCTGCGCGATGAGCTCCACCGCAATGCTTACCAAGAATATCAAAAGTTATCTTGGAACAATGCTGCTCAGCAACTTATTCAGCGCTACAGTGAATATACAAATGGGGTGCCGATATGAGCAAAGCCATTATTTTATACTTGCATGTTCACCAGCCATACCGAGTAAAACCCTACACAATTTTTAATGCTGGAGTTGATCATCAATATTTTGATGCTCCTGGTGGCGACAGAACAAATAATGCAGACGTTCTGACAAAAGTTGCCAAAAAATCATACATCCCAACCAACCGAAAACTATTAGAACTACTGCATTCCTACCCTGATTTTAGATTGAGCTTGTCAATTACGGGCACGGTACTAGAACAGCTTGAAAAGTGGTCTCCTGAAGCACTGAGATCATTCCAAAAATTAGTAGAAACTGGACGTGTAGAGATCGTTGGAGAAACATATCACCATTCTCTGGCCTTTTTTTACAACCGCGAAGAGTTTGAGGTGCAAGTTGAAATGCACCGCAATAAGGTCAAAGAACTCTTCGGACAAGAACCATCAGTTTTTCGCAATACTGAGTTAGCATACAACAACGACCTTGCCTATTGGGCCGACCAAGCCGGCTACAAAGGAATTCTGGCAGAGGGCTGGGACCCTGTTCTTGGCTGGAGAAGTCCAAACTTTATGTATCAACCATCTTATACCGATAACATCCGTCTTCTTTTGAAAAATTATAAATTGAGCGATGATATCGCCTTTCGTTTTGGCGACCAAAATTGGAGCGAATGGCCTCTCACGGCGGATAAGTTCGTCCATTGGATTAATGCGACTGATGGCACAAACTTTAATCTGTTTATGGATTACGAAACCTTTGGCGAACATCAATGGGGTGAGTCTGGAATTTTTAATTTTCTTCATCATCTTCCTGAACATTGGCTAGCAACTGAAGGCAACACATTCATGACTGTTTCCGACGCTGTTGAGTCTATTGAGCCGGTTGATCGTGTAGACGCCCCGCAGACAATTACTTGGGCAGATACCGAGAGAGATCTTAGCGCGTGGCTTGGCAACGGCATGCAACAAGAAGCCATTCACGCCCTGTATGGACTTGGTGGCGATATTATCAAAACAAATGACTGGGATCTTATAGAAGATTGGCGACGCCTGCAAACTTCTGACCATTTTTACTATATGTGCACCAAGTGGTTCAATGACGGTGATATTCACGCATACTTTAGCCCTTATGAGAATCCTTATGATGCCTTCATTGCCTACATGAATGTATTCCACGATTTATCATATCGATTAGCCAGCAAAAGCAGAGAGGAATAACCATGGGGAGACCTGTTGTTTTATCCAACGGCAAGCTTATGGTTGGCCTGGACGAGCAAGGCCTGGTTCATGATTTTTATTATCCCTATGTTGGGCTTGAAAACCTGACAACCGCACGTAGTGTGCACCATTCCATAGGAATTTGGGTAGATGGCACGTTCTCCTGGGTTGACAGAGAAAGCTGGAACATTCATGTAGATTTCGAAGAAGACGCGCTGGTTAGTAACATTGCTGCACATCATGAAACGCTGGAAATTTCTCTGACCTTTCGCGATTTTGTTGACAACGGCGAAAACGCATTTTGTCGCCTGATTACCGTCAAAAATTGCGGAGAAACAAAACGTGATATTCGTATATTTATGCATCAGGTATTTCAAATTTCTAACGGTGGACGAGGTGATACCGCCTTGTTTGTCCCTGACGAAAATTATATCCTTGATTTTAAAGGCCACTGTTCATTATTAATATACGGCCAACAAGATGGCAATAAATTGTTTGATCAGTTCGCAGTAGGAAATTACGGCGTCGAAGGCAAAGAAGGCACATTTAGAGACGCTGAGGATGGTGAACTATCAGGAAGCGCTATCGAACATGGTGGCGTTGACTCTGTTATCCGATTCCAAAAAGACATGGAACCAAACCAAACATCAACCATAGAGTATTGGATTGTTGCTTCAGATTCGCAGTTTTCTGCCGAGAAAATTCATGTCTCACTGCTACATGATGGCCTAGAAAATCGACTAGAAAAAACCAGGCGACATTGGCACAAATGGCTATCTATCTCTGCTGATCAGTTAAACACTATCGACAAAAAGTATCAAACACTTACAAAAAAATCGTTGCTCGTAATCAAAGCACATGCTGACAAGCGCGGCGGGATTATTGCATCTGGCGATTCTTCTATCTTTAACTATGGTCGAGACTACTACAGTTATGTTTGGCCAAGAGATGGTTGTTACGCAATTTGGCCGCTTATTCGTCTTGGATATCAGGAAGAACCAAAAAGATTTTTTGAGTTCTGTAGCGAAATTATTTCACCAAACGGTTATATGTTGCATAAATATCAGGCTGATCGCACCATTGGCAGTACCTGGCACCCTATGCTTCATAGCGACCACAAAGAGATCCCCATACAAGAAGACGAAACAGCCATTGTAATCTGCATGATTGCAGAATATCTCAAATACACCAAAGACGAGGAATTTGTTAAAAAATTATACCCTAAGTTTGTGAAGCCGGCAGTTGATTTCTTGAGTAGTTTTATTGATGCACAGACAGGTTTGCCCCACGCAAGTTACGACATATGGGAAGAAAAATTTCTAACAACGACTTATTCCACAGCAGTAGTACATCAAGCTTTATTGGTTGGGGTGCAACTAGCAGAGATGTTTGATTGCAGGGATGATAGCCATAAATGGCAGGAAGTTGCCAAAACTATACAAATTAGTGCCAAAATATTTTTTGACCTTGGTACAGGAACGCTACGTAAGGGGTTTTTGCTTGATAAAAATGGGTCTTTGAAATTCGACGACACTCTTGACGTTTCCAGTATGTACGGGGCAATGATGTTTGGACTCTACGACGACACAACTGATACGTTTGTACAGCAAAGCGCCAGTGTCATCGAAAAGCAACTACTCAATTCTTCCCCATCTGGTGGCAGTCCACGCTACATGAACGACATGTATTTTCGGTCTGAGCCAGCATATTCGGGCAATCCATGGCTAGTTACAACCCTTTGGCTTGCTCAGTACTATATACGGTGTAACAATTTTGATAAGGCGAGAGAACTCATCGACTGGGCTATGGCTCAATCTCTAGCAAGTGGCGTACTCCCAGAACAGATCAATCCCGAAAATTCAGCACCAACTTCTGTCGCGCCTTTAGTCTGGAGCCATGCAGAGCTGATAAACACAATCCTGGACATGACTATGACTCAAAACCCAACAAAATAATCTACATTATGTGACTTTCTATTCAAATCGTTAGCAAGTATTAACAATCTTAAGAAATATGCACTTTCTGAATCCCCGAATGTAGTATGATTACTTGTAGAAAGCATAAGCAGATTTGGTATGACGAAACCTCTCAGTAGATACACTAGAACCGAACGCAAATTCAAGCGAAAGATTAATAAGTCCGAAAAACAAGCTTATAACATCGGCAAAAGTATGACTAATCACAAACGATATAGTCGTTTTGTGCGAATATTGGGGCCCGGGGTTGTCACTGGCGCTGCAGATGATGATCCATCGGGCATTGCGACTTATTCGCAAGCTGGAGCCGCTTACGGAACAGGTTTGCTGTGGCTTTTTCCTTTTATGTACCCACTGCTGATGGCAGTTCAGGAATCATGCGTTCGTATTGGTGCAATAACGGGTAAGGGTTTAGCCGCGGTAATTAAGGATAACTACAGTAAAAAGCTTCTGGCTATGTCGGTAGCATTGGTTGTCATCGCCAACACGATTAACATTGGCGCTGATCTTGGGGCAATGGCAGCGACAACGCAGCTACTAGTCGATGCGCCGTTTGTTTTGCTGGCTCTTTTTTATGCAATTTTTGTGATACTTCTAGAAATATTTGTAAAATATAAAACTTACGCCAAAATTCTCAAATGGTTGGCCCTAGCACTTCTTGCCTATCCAATTACTGCTTTTTTGGTAGTTCAAGATTGGGGCGAATTGATTCGGGCTACTTTTGCGATTAATGTACATCTGGATTCGACGACTATATTCATTATTGTCGGCATGTTGGGTACTACTATTTCGCCATATCTTTTCTTTTGGGATACCTCGGAAACTGTGGAAAGCGAAATAAGTAGTCGCAGATTAACAGCAAAATCTGACCTACCAAAAGTTAGCAAAAGATTTATTAGAAGTATCAGGGTTGATAACGTAGTTGGCATGACTATGGCCAGTCTCGGCGCATGGTTTATCGTGATAGTCTGTGCCTCAGTACTTTTTAAAAACGGGATTACTTCAATTAACACTGCCTCAGATGCAGCCAAAGCAATCGAACCGCTGGTAACTAATTTTCCAAACGCTGGGCTGGTTGCCAAACTAATTTTTTCAACTGGAATCATCGGGCTTGGGCTACTTGCTGTTCCCGTTTTAGCAGGCTCATCATCATACGCAATCACCGAAACGTTGGGATGGAAAGAAGGCTTGCACCGTAAATTCAAAAGAGCAGTCGGTTTTTACGCAGTAATTATTGTTGCTACGCTGACTGGACTGGCAATTAACTTGCTAGGTATAGATCCTATCAAAGCGCTGGTTTATACAGCGGTATTTAACGGTATAGCAGCCGTTCCCCTGCTGTTTATGATCGCCAAAATAGGCAATAACAAAGATATAATGGGCGATTACAAAAATGGCATTTTATCAAATACGTTTGTGCGCTTAACTTTCGTAGTGATGTTAGTCGCTGTTTTGATACTATTTTATTCGTTCATCAGAAGCTAAGAGTCCCTCTAGTCTATCATTGAACACTTCCACTACACAAAAATGAAAATAGTGTTGACCTATACCTAGGGAGGGGGTATATTAGATAGATAGAGGAGACTTATTATGACTAAAGCCCACAAAACCCACGCCAATAGAAATAAAACCACTACCAATTTTAAAAAGGCCCAGAGCCATATAGCGCGTATACAAAAAATGCTAGACGAAGACACCTACTGTGTCGACGTTATGCAGCAGAACTTAGCAGTAATTGGTTTGCTTAAATCCGCACACCAAATGCTAATGGAAGATCATCTGCATGCCTGCTTTGAAAATGCAATGAGATCTGGTGACAGCAGCAAAAAAGCCAAAATGATAGAAGAAATATTAACTGTAACAAAATTACTTAATAAATAGGTGGTAAATATGCAAGAACTTTCTATCCCGATTAAAGGCATGCACTGCAAAGCCTGCACTGTCATCATCTCCGGTGAACTTCATAAACTTCCAGGTGTATCGCGGGTCAAAGTAAGTCTAAAAAACAATACTGCAACAATTGAATATACACAAAAACCAACCTTCAAAGAAATAGAAAACGCTATTCAACCTTTTGGCTATTGCTTGGGTTTTGAGAAAAAACGATTCTTTAGTAGAGATAAAACTATCTATCAGCAATTTGCATTTAACCTCATAGCACTTGTGATTATTCTTATGCTACTCCAAGGCATAGGTGTAACCAATTTAAGACTGAACAATTTGAGTGGCAACAGCGGAGTAATGGCGCTTGCAATTGGCGTAATTGCTGGTTTTTCTACTTGTATGGCTTTGATTGGTGGCTTGGTGCTTGGGCTGTCTGCCCGTTTTGCAGAAAAGCACCCTACCGCTACCTCGATCCAAAAATTTAGACCGCACTTGTTCTTCAATTTAGGACGCATTACCGCTTTCTTTGTCCTTGGTGGAATTATCGGCTTGTTTGGCTCCATATTTAGTTTAAACGGTTCAACTATGGGAGTGATGACGGTTTTTGTTGGCATAGTGATGATTATTTTGGGCTTGCAATTAACAGAGCTGTTCCCAAAACTAAGCAACAAAGGCATTACCTTGCCGGCAGGCATAGCTAGGGCAATTGGACTTAAAAAGCATGGGAGCAGAGAGTACAGTCACAAAAATGCCATGCTGCTTGGGGGCTTATCTTTTTTCTTACCCTGTGGCTTTACTCAAGCTATGCAACTCGTAGCTATAAGTAGCGGTAGTTTTGTCACGGGTTCTTTGGTTATGGGACTATTTGCAATCGGTACAGCACCCGGACTACTGGGAATAGGCGGTTTAACATCTGTTGTCAAAGGTTCATTTGCAAAATCTTTCTTTAGGTTTGCGGGTGTGGCGGTTGTCTTGCTAGCCTTTTATAATATTAACAACGCACTTCGTTTAATGGGATACAACCCTTCTATCAACAATATTGTTAAAAATATAACCCTAGATCCTAGTAAAAAACCAGCAAAAACTGCTCCAGTGACGCAATCAAATAATGGAGAAATTTTAAAAACAACATTTACATTAGCGGGAGACATAGTCCCCAGTACTTTCAATGTTCAGGCCGGCAAACCGTATATTTTAGAAGTAGATGCCAAGGAAGACGGACAAGGCTGTATGAGTACAATCATGATACCCGGTATTTACAAAACTCCCCTATTGATCAAAAAAGGTAAGATCCAATTGCCGTTTACCATCAATCAGCCTGGAAAGTATACGATAACCTGCGCTATGGGAATCCGCAGAGGAACTATCACCGCTATTTAAGTAGGTAGGAGAAAAAACATGACAACAACAAAATTAGCAATCCACGGCATGCACTGCAGCTCCTGCGCCAACTTGATCCAAAAAGAACTTATAAAGGTTTCTGGCGTAGAGCAAGCTTCGGTTAGTTATGCCAGCGAGAAAGCAAGCATCGTCCATGACCAAAACCAGGCCTCGCCAGAGCATTTGATCGCAGCGGTGAAAAAAGCTGGGTATTCTGCCAGTGCAGTAGACGAAAACGACCCATCAGGTCACGCGCATCATGGTGGATCAGGCAAGCAGTACAAACGTAAATTCTTGCTCGGCTTAATCTTGAGCTTGCCACTACTATATTTTATGGCAATAGACTTTCTAGCTTGGTTACCAGGGGCAGAGTTTTTGATGCCCCGCGCAGGAATAACTTCCCTGCTACTGGGCACTGTAGTCCAGTTTTATTTGGGGGCAAGTTTTTACAAAGGCATGTGGTCTGGACTAAAGATGAAAAATTTCAACATGGACAGTTTGGTAGCAATCGGCACCTCTGCCGCATATTTTTACAGTGTAGCCTTTTACATAAAATACGCCGTACAAAATAGTAGCCTAATTGGCGTAAATGGTGAGAAAATTCCTGAACTTTACTTTGAAACTGCCGCCTTTTTGATAACTTTTGTACTACTTGGCAAGTGGCTGGAAGCTAGAGCAAAAGGTAAATCAAACGAAGCCATCCATAAACTGATGAGTTTGCAGGTCAAATCCGCACATTTGGTTGTTGGCAGTGAGATTATTGAAAAACCGATCGACCAGATAAAACACGGCGATATTCTGCTTGTCCGCCCAGGAGAATCTGTCCCATTGGACGGTCAAATAACAAAAGGCAACTCTAGCGTTGATGAGTCAATGGTAACCGGCGAAAGTATGCCCGTGACAAAACAGATTGGTGACACTGTTATTGGGGCAACAATTAACCAAACTGGGAGTTTTGAGTTCAAAGTTACGCGTGTCGGTAAAGAAACTATGCTGGCACAAATTATAAAGATGGTTGATGAAGCTCAAAGCTCAAAGGCCCCTATCCAAGCGTTTGCTGACAGAATTTCAAACTGGTTTGTGCCAGCTGTAATTATAATTGCCATATTGACCTTTTTGGCTTGGTTTTTTGTCTTTGGTAGTAGCTTTGTTTTTGCTCTCATGGCCTTTACCGCCGTACTGGTTATCGCCTGCCCCTGTGCACTGGGACTGGCTACCCCTACGGCAATTATGGTGGGTACTGGCAAAGGAGCAGAATCTGGTATCTTGGTTAAGGGCGGTGAACCTCTTGAGGCAACTCGTCGAATTGATACAATTATTTTTGACAAAACAGGCACACTAACGCACGGAAAACCCACGGTAACAGACATTATCGGCGTGAATGGTTACGATGAGAATACTGTACTACAGCTTGCCGCGTCGCTGGAGAGAGACAGCGAACACCCTCTAGCCAGAGCCATCATTCAAAAAGCAGATGAATTGAAGCTCTCAAAATCCAAAGTTGATGACTTCCAATCTGTTTCGGGCAAAGGGATTGAAGGGTCTATTAAAAATGTGCCGTATTTTTTCGGAAATAGGTTTTTGATCTCAGAAAAACTAAACCAAAAAGTTCTATCAGAGATAAATAACAAGCTGGAATCTCTTGAAAACCAAGCCAAAACAGCTATGATACTTGCTACCGATGAGGGTGTAGTAGGAATAATTGCGGTTGCTGATACTATCAAGCCAACCTCTAAAAACGTCGTGGCGGTGCTTAGCAAAATGGGTCTCAAAGTTTACATGATTACAGGGGATAACAGACGGACGGCCGAGGCTATTGCAAGTGAACTAGGCATAAAAAATGTTTTAGCGGAAGTTCTGCCAGGAGACAAAGCAGCCAAGGTAAAAGAGTTGCAGAGTAGTGGGCACAACGTAGCAATGGTTGGTGACGGCATAAACGATGCGCCAGCTTTGGCTCAGGCAGATCTGGGAATAGCTATGGGCGCAGGCACGGATATTGCCATGGAAACGGGCGGTATCGTACTAATGAGAAATGATCTGACAGACGTTATCACCGCCATCCAGCTATCACGCGAAACAGTCAGCAAGATCAAGCAAAATCTATTTTTTGCTCTGTTTTATAACGTGGTCGGCATACCAATCGCCACCCGCATGTTTGCCGGTTTTGGGCTCATTTTAAAACCAGAACTCGCCGGTCTAGCCATGGCTCTGAGTTCTGTCTCTGTAGTAACAAACTCTTTAACCCTGAGATATTTTAGACCAGGCAAGCGAAATTGGCTTTCTACCCTGGTCCCAGTCGTGATGATAATTGTTTTTGGAGCAATATTCTTTGGGTTTACTCGGCTTGGTATGAGCCAAACCTAGTGCGAAGTTATCACTTCTCCGAGTATAAATAGCATGATCTTATTGGTCTTCTGTTTGTTCATAATATGAATACAGTTCTGTTTGCTCGATTATTTGACCCTGCATGGCCTGGACAATCTGTTCTTTGGTTGGATTATTGATTTCAAGTACACTACCTAGTGCATAAAGTCTAAACGAATAGCGGTGCCTCAAAGTTGGTGGACATGGACCAACGTAATTTGTACCACCAGAGCTATTTATGGCAAATTTTGCACCCTCTGGAATGGTGTTTTCTGGAATTTTTTGATCAATAGGAGGGATATTATACAAAATCCAGTGATCATATGTCCTGCCAAAACCTGCTGGCTCTTTGGCTGCATCCGGATCATCAAATATCAAAACCAGCGACTGAGCACCTATGGGAACACCAGAAATCTCTAGAGGTAAACTAACATTTCGTCCATTGCAGGTATAGTCTTTTGGAAATTCTCCACCATTTGACATCACAGAACTAGTCAATTCAAGACTCATGGCCAATTATACAACAGCCCAGACAATCGCGCTGGAGACTATGCAACTTTATCTGCAACGACAGGCTTATGGGAACTCTGCAGAGGAGTCTCTCTGAGGAAAAGAGCTATCACAAACGCTAATAGCGCAAAAGGTATAGCGAGCAAAAACATGTCGTGAAACGACCGCACAAAAGCTTCAAGTACATTGTGAGCAACATCAGGAGGTAGATTGTATATGTTTGCTCCGCTTTGGATACTACTGACATCGATTTTGGGGACACCAGCGCCTTTTGGAAACAATTCTAGTAAGTGATGATTTAGCCTGTTGATCAGAATTGTCCCGAAAATAGCTCCGCCAAAAGATGACCCCAGGCTACGGAAAAAAGCAGCACTCGCTGTCGCCGTACCTAACTCTCTACGATCTACAGAATTCTGTATAGCAAGCGTCATGATCTGCATGAATAAGCCCAGTCCCACCCCTATTACGAACATCCAGACTCCTAGTATCCATTCACTGGTAGTTAAAGTCAAATGACTAAAAAGCCAGAGCCCAAACGCCAAAACCAGTGTACCGATTATGGGGAATATCTTGTATTTACCAATTTTGCTGGTCAATCTGCCAGAGGTTATTGACGCTATCAATAAACCTAACACTAAAGGTAACATTAACAGCCCTGATCTAGTCGGTGAGTAACCTCGAACTACTTGCTGATAGAGGGGTATGTAGAGTATTGCCGCAAACATAGCTACGCCAGACAACAACGACAGCACGACAGACACGGTAAATATATCGTTGCGGAACAGTCGCATTGGGATCATAGGCTCTTGAGCCCGCAACTCACAGAGAACGAAGGCCACGGCCAAGATCACACCTGCAGATAGTAAGCCAATAATCTGGTTAGAAGCCCAAGCGTAAGTGCTACCGCCCCAAACTGTGGCTAAAAGCAGACAGGCTGAACTAGCTGACAGAAGCACCGCGCCAAGGTAATCTATCTTGTGTTCACGCCTATGCACTGGCAAATGTAGCCGCGTGGCAACTGCAAACAGTGCGATAATCCCGAGAGGAATATTGACAAAGAACACCCATCTCCAAGATAAGCTATCTGTCAAGAATCCTCCCAGCAAGGGCCCTGCCACACTTGAAATACCCCAAACAGCACCAAAGTAGCCCATGTATTTTCCCCGTTGCCTGGGAGATATAACGTCTCCGACTATAGCAAAGACCAGCGACATCAAGCCACCAGCCCCAACACCTTGGAGTGCACGGGCAGCCACTAGCTGATTCATGCTCTGGGAGACACCGCACAGTACAGAGCCAATCAAAAATATGACTATTGCGAACTGAAAAATCTTTTTTCGTCCAAATAGGTCACTAATTTTGCCATATATCGGAGTTGAGATAGCACTGGTTAACAGATAGGCGGTCGCTACCCAAGACAGCTTGTTGAGTCCTTGCAAATCGGTAGCTATTCTTGGCAATGCCGTTGAAACAATAGTTTGATCAAGTGCGGCCAGGAGCATTACCAACATCAAAGCGCTCATAATTACCATAATTTGACTATGAGAGTAGTGGATTTCGGCAACTTCTAAGGCAGGCCTATGTGCTTTACTGATTGTCTGTCCCCTTTATGGTTTACTTTGTTCTTTTGTATTTGATTATAACTCACTTGCTACATCTTTGACCATAGCTCCAACTTCTTGTGCTTGATTATCAAACCATAATAAAGAAGTTATTTTTGCATACTTGTATTATAACAAAAAACAGAGACTATTTATCCCAGTTTTCAGCGTAAGTGTTTTGGAGGGCCTTAGTGCAAACTATTGCAACACCATCAGCAGCTATGACAAAAAGCTGGCAGGCCAACAACCCAGATAAGCTAAAAATTCCTGACTAAAAAAACAACCCACCGAGTTTTCTTTGGTGGGTTATTAAACTAATTTAATTAGTTTGAGTAAATCTGATTACCCTTATTGGTGAATCAGCGAACCTTGTCCACCAATTGAGTAAACGTATGGAGTTGCTCCATATGCATCACCTGGACCAAAATTGTCTCCCCATATCTCAATATATCCGTTGGAACATTTTGTGTTATTAAACACTGTTCCATAATCAAGATAAGGTGTTAGTCCATAATCACCCGACCATTTCACTAAAACTTTACAAGTGCCATAGTCAGCTGGATAACCTAAATCAGTAGCAGGAGCTGTAATTGTGTAAATTCCTTGTTCCTGTCCAGAATTACCAATAGATTTACAGCCATACAAGTTCGCTCGTGTTCCTGTTCCAAGAAGACTGTCAGTTACAACCGTACTACAATCTGCATCGGCACTTGGATTAGCCGCGAACGCCGGAACCGCCATAGCTCCCATCGTAACCAGACTAGCAACTGCGGTCACCGCAGTTACAAAAGCTACTGCCGTTTTAGTTTTTACCGTTTTCACCACCGTAAAGATGTCATATACATACTTCATAAGTACCTCCTCTTAGTTTGTACTTTGATTATACCACTACGACCTGACAACGAAAAACCATGAGAGTAGCAGATTACTGTAATTTGGAGGACCATCGTGGGCACTACTGCAACTGGGTTACAAGGTAATCCGGTATTTATTTTAACGATAGACTAGGATACCGATAACAATCAACGCATCTACTGCTACCCAGATTGCGTTATTGATAATCAAAGGTTTGATGTTGAATACCAGCCCGTAAATAAAATTGGAGATATTGAATATTAGAAGCATCGCCCAGGTCAGTAAAGAAACGTCTTTTGCCGAATAACTAGAGAATATCTGTATGGCTTGTGGCAATACCATGATTGGCTGAACCACGGCAACAATGTAAGCAATCTCTAGTATTTCTTTTTTTCTTTTTTTGTTTGTCTTTATAAACATTGGTAATTATTATAACAGAGAGTGGTGTTTGGAGGGCCAGGAGGCCTGCCTGCCGATAGGCAGGGCTCGCCCACATTCTGCGGGTCCAGAACTTTCAAGCTATCAACTATCGAATTTTGTATGCTTATAAATATAGAATTCTCGGAAGCCATCAGATAGCATTGACATAGAGTACTTCTCAAACAATAGCTCATCCATATGTTTAATAATATACTCTTTATCAATCTTTCCACTGCTGAGTTCAAGCAACAGATCGTCTAACTCTGCCTTTATTTTCCCAAGGATAAACTCAGCTAACTCGCCACGATAGATAATAAACTCTAAGTTATCTATGTCATACTCCTTGCCATTTATAGTTTCTTTTTTTGAAGAGGAAATTTTTTCGACAAAGTCGTCATATTCTTCGCCATATTTATTTTCAGGATCATTACCACCACCCCCTATAATATCTGTGACGTAGTCTTCTGGTGTCTTGCTGTCTATACGTTCCTGGACTAGTGCTCTAACTTCACCAGCTGAAGGTGGTGGGTCGCTTGGATGTTTTGCCTTCAATTTCTTTACAATAACTGACGGTAGATCATCCTTGTTGGTCATTAATCCGAATTGTTGCTCAGATATATCAAATTCTGCGTACACTGTTTTTAACAAATTTGTGAAACCGGCGAGATTACCCTTAAAAAAGCACATGTAAATATAATCCTTAAATTGTTCTTTTGACCACTCGACAAATTCACCTCTTTCGTTTTTTGACCCAAGTTTTCTGGCGACAGCATCTTCTATAACCTGCCCTAATAAACCCCTGTATTCCTCATAGGTTTCATAGCCATCTGGCAGAATGTCTATAGCCAATTGTTCCGTAACCGCTTCGTTAAATGACAAAAAATAATCACTTGTTCTCTTGCCTTCTTTACCTTTTCTAATGTCAAGACCTATGTTTCTACGAAATCCCACATTGTTATGTCTCGTGACTGGATATTGCTTGTCAACCTGCTCATAATCATCGCGACCATTATGAGATAAGAAGTGGAGATATTCGTGAATAAAAACTTTCGCTGCACTTAAAGGATTATCTCCTATCTTATCCATGATTAGGGCAATCTTGTTCTCACTCGGAGAAAAATAACCTGCGCAAGTAGGATGTTCAGGGTATGTCTCGATAACCATGATCCTCGGAAGGGCAAAATCTACACCAGTCAATCTATTGTTGGCACCAAGAATCTTATCGATTTTATTATTTACAAGCCCTAACCCCTTTTTTACAATTCCTAGGTGGCCTTCTGCTTGCTGTTCTGCTGTTTGTATATCAATGACACCTTTTGGAAGAGCGATAGGAGTAGCATCGTTAGTTCGGATTTCATTGTAATTACCTAGGCTTTTCTCTGGATCGTTTTGCATACTATTATTATAGCATATTTATACAATAATATCAAGAAGTTGGCTTTCTCCCTTAGCGTTACGAATGAAAACACCCACGGCGAGGTAGGTGTTTTCATTTGGAGGGCCATCGTAGACGCTATATCTACTTGCTTTCAAGATACTAATGCTTGCAAAACAAACGAATTACAGCCAATATTGTTTTATGAGTAATAATGGACAAGGCAAAGAATTCGTGACATTTAGTGAGGGTTCATTTTCTTGGCAATATTTAGAAAGACCTACTATCGACTTATATTTAGGAGAAATTTACGGACAAAACCCTAGAGTATTAGATGCTGGCTGTGGAGCTGGCAGGGTAACTGGTCATTTAATAGATAGTGGAATGCATGCTGAAAATATTTATGGCATTGATATAGATCGAGGTATGGTAGAAAGTTATGCTAATAATTATCCAACAGCAACCGTATTCCAAGGAAGAGTATCTAAACTTCCATTTCAGGCAGATTCATTTGATCTAATAGTTTCAAATATGCTTTTACATCAAATGGATGACACAGATCTGAAAAAGTTTATCGAAGAATCTAGCAGAGTACTTACTAGCGAAGGAATACTGTTTATTATTGATTCAAATCCATACTCATCTGAGGATAGGGTTGCTAATATGGGAAAATGGATTACTCAAAAAACTCCCTGGGGGACAGAAATTCAAGCATACATACATGACCTAAAGGGATTACTAAATAGCAGACTACTTGGAGAAGTAGGTTTAAGTTTAGTAGTTCAAAGCGAGCCAAAAGTTGAAAAGTCAGGTTATCAAGCTGATCCAGCCGAATATGCTAGATACAGTCGGAGTAACTTTCGTTTCGCAGCAAAACTCAAAAAAGCATAAGCGTATTGGAGGGCCAGGAGGGGCTCGAACCCTCGACACCCTGCTTAAGAGGCAGGTGCTCTAACCAGCTGAGCTACTGGCCCCCAGATCATTTGGCCGCATAAACCTGCTTCCTGGCAGAGCCAGAAATTCTGTTTATGCCCTTTGGCTACTTCTGCGTCAAGCTTCTTTATTTGTTCGATCAGCTGTATTCAAATACACCTAATCTCTCAAACAAAGGCTTTCCTTGCATTAGCCTAAAGCCAAATGATCTGGAGGTCAAATTGGTACGCCCGGCAAGATTCGAACTTGCGACACCTGGTTCCGAAGACCAGTGCTCTAATCCACTGAGCTACGGGCGCCTGAAAGTCTGATAATTATAACATTATTGCAGTTTTGAATCCTACTGGATGTACCATGCTTACGATTAAGGATCTTGGTGAAGTCTTTTTTGTTATGATAAGCATATGGAAAAGTTTACACAAAAATGGGCAATTATCGTGCTATTTGAAAATGTTACTGAAGGTTTCAGATTTTACTATACGTCTTCCCCTTTGCATTTAACCCTTGCGGGAGTTTTTAAAATTGACCACGATGGTGTCTGGATGAGCAATCAGCTTGCAAGTCTTCTGTCAGATCAATCACGTTTTCTGATAGTGGCACATAAAAAAGCTATGTTTGACAAAAATAAAGAAGTTGCCGTTATGAAAATTAAGAAAACTGATGAATTGATGGAACTTTATCAGAAAATCTACAACTGGCTTGAAAAATCTGAAGCAATTTATAATGAACCACAATACCAAGGTGAAGGATACTTGCCTCATAGCACTTTTCAAAAGTCAGGCAAACTCCAGGCTGGTCAAAAAGTCTGGGTTAAGTCAGTTTCTATCATTGACCTTTTCCCAGATGGTGATGGTTATCAACGCAAAATATTCAAAACCATTGATTTGAAATAATTAGTTCTAACCTCAGCAATAATATCGTGCCAATTCTACGCCATGTGAACATTATTTTTTGTCTGTTTGCTATACTAATCGCATGATAAAAGCAGTAATCTTTGACATGGATGGACTGTTAATTGACAGCGAGCCTTTATGGGAAGAAGCGGAAATTTTGATATTCAATAGAGTTGGCGTGCCACTGACATCGCAGATGACAACACAGACTGTGGGTATGCGCGTCGACGAAGTGGTTGGGCATTGGCACAAACGCTATCCCTGGCAAAAACCATCTCGACAAGAAATCTGCCAACAAATAGATGATATGACCATTAAATTGATTCGTGATAAAGGAACGGCTAAAGCAGGATATCAAGAAGCGATTACCATCTGTGAAGCTGCCGGGCTACCGATAGCTATCGTTTCTTCTTCATCTATGTTGCTTATTAATACAGTTTTAGAAAAGTTGGACATAACAGACAAAATAAATGTTATCCACTCTGCTCACGATGAGGCCCTTGGCAAACCTGATCCATCGGTGTATATCAGCACCTCTAAGGAACTCGGCGTACATCCCAATCACTGTCTAGCTTTTGAGGATTCCGTAAATGGGGTGTTAGCTGCAAAAGCTGCGAAAATGAAGTGTATAGCCATACCAGAACCTAAAATGATAAATAACAAACGGTTTGCCGCAGCCGACATTATTCTTCACTCTCTTCATGACTTTACGCCACAAATGCTTAAGGATTTTTAAGATTTTTTGTTTTGGTCGAAGGATTTGATTGTCTCTTTGAGTACTTCTATCATTTTTTCTGCGTGTTCACGGCTCATGCCGACGCGGGACACTGGCACTGCCTGTCCATTAACTTGTTGAGAGAATTGGATGACTACCCCGCCCTGATTGACTGTCGCTTGCATGCTGTCGGTATAAACCACTTTGCTATCAATAGGCATGAGCATCACCATTTGTTTGGTCAATGCGTCTTCTAACCCTTTGCTGAGCGCTTCTTGAGTCTTGGTGTCATATTCTTCAATTGTTTTAAGCATTTCTTCTGCTTGTTCGTCAGTTAGCAAAAAGTGCTCAATAATCATGTCCAGGATGTCTTCGCTGGGCAATGTTTTACCGGATTCTATGGCAACGAGCACTGAAGGATCAAGTTCCAGCGTACCTGATAACTCACTGATAGATTGATCCCATTGTTCTCGCAGGGATCGTATCTGGGCACCTAGTTCTTGGAATGGTTGGTCTTGGTTGTTTTTGTTAGAACCCATAGCTACATGCTACGCTCTCAGCCTAATGCATGCAAGCATAAAAAGTTACAATATTTGCGCTATACTATTATCATATGAAAATAATAGAAAATGTTAGCTTAAAAGAGCATTCAACCATGCGCCTGGGAGGCAACGCTCGCTATTATTGCGAAGTCAAAGATATGTTCGAACTCAAAGAAGCAGTAGAATTTGCCGACAGCAAATCTATCGACGCAATTATGATCGGCATTGGTAGTAATATCATTTGGCAAGATTCTGGTTATCCAGGGCTGGTTATAGTTTCAAATATCAAAAATTACGAAGTTAATCAATCACTTAATCAAGTATTTATTACCGTTGGCAGTGGGGACAACTGGGACGAGGTAGTTGCCAAAACCGTTGAGTCTGGACTGTCAGGTCTGGAGCATTTATCTCTTATCCCAGGCACGGCTGGCGGAACACCCATACAAAATGTTGGAGCTTACGGAGGTGAAATATCTCAAACTCTCACGTCCTTGCAAGCTTATGACCGTGAACTCAAAGATTTTATTACGCTATCAAACGCTGATTGTGAATTTGGCTATAGAACTAGCAGATTTAAAGGCAAAGACAAAGGCAGATTTTTTATTTTCTCTATTACCTTTTCGCTGTCAAAAGATCCGCCCCGAGGCCCTTTTTACGCCTCACTAGATAGCGCTCTCAAAAAACAGAATATAACAAGGCCGACTTCTGCAGATATTCGTAGAGAAGTCATCAACATTCGCACAAATAAGCTCCCGGATCCAAAGCAATACCCAAATTGTGGCTCGTTTTTTGCCAACCCAATAATAGAACTTGACCAGTTGCGTGAAATTAAAGAAGATTACCCCAAAATAAAGTATTGGGAATTACCAGAGGGGAATATTAAAGTATCGGCAGCTTGGCTGATCGAAGCTATTGGGCTCAAAGGCTATGTAGAAAAGAACACCGGCATGCGCGTCTGGGACAAGCAACCTCTTATATTAGTTAACGACCATGCCACAACAACAGCACAACTTGTAGCCTTTCGGGATGCAGTCGTCGATAAAATCAAAAACAAATTTGAAATAACGTTAACCCAAGAACCAGAAATCATCTAAAAGTATCTGATTGAATCAGAAGTTATATTCACTATAATATTGGCCATCATTGATTAGAGGCAATACACTGATTACCTCTGGAACAATGTTTGTCGGTAAATTGTTAATGTCAAACCATTTTAGCTGATCGCATTTATCTGGTTCAGCGTTATAGGGCTCGCCAATCCACTGCGTAACTTCAAAGAAAAAGTGAACACGCTCGTGATCCCTCTCGTCGGATACTGTGTGCTCTACATGTACAAATTTTAAATGTTCAATTGCAACATCAATACCAATTTCTTCTTTTAGTTCACGCACCATGGAGACAGTAGCGCTTTCCTTAGTCTCCACATGACCAGCTGGCAAACTATACATACCATCCATGTATCCAGTATTCGCACGTCGCATGAATAATATCTGGTTTTGCTTACGGACAATAGCGTAAACTGCTGGAACTAGTTTGTGTCTGTCGTAATGTTTAACCATTTTTTTGATTACTTGGGAGCGGGAATTTGCTAGAAAGTTCTTTAACTTCGGCCTTAATTTGGGCAAGTTTTTTGTCATTTGAATGATTACTGATTGCTTGGTCAATCCATTCGGCAATTTGTTCCATTTCTCGTTCCTTCATGCCCCTTGTAGTGAGCGCTGGTGTTCCTAGACGAATTCCTGACGGACTAAATGGTGAACGCGGATCAAACGGCACCGCGTTTTTATTAACTGTTATGCCTGCCTTGCCCAGCGCAGTCTCTGCTTCTGCCCCAATTACGCCCTTATTTGTTAAGTCAATAAGCAACAAGTGGTTGTCAGTACCGCCTGTGACAAGGTTATAATCTTTTTTTAGAAGCTTTTCCGCTAGTTTTTTGGCATTTTTGACTATCTGACGGGCATATATTTTAAACTCTGGCTGAGACGCTTCCCTGAGGGCCACAGCAATCGCTGCAGTTTGATGATTATGTGGACCACCTTGCAAGCCTGGAATTATAGCGCGATCAAGTAACGTTGGTAGATTTTCCTTTGTCCTTTCAACCTTTTTAAGCGGGGTAGATGGATTACCATTGCAAAGTAAAATAGCTCCTCTTGGTCCGCGGAGCGTTTTGTGGGTAGTAGTCATAACAACATCGGCAATTCCGATGGGTGATGGATGCTCCCCGCCCACAATCAAGCCAGTAATATGCGAAGTATCAGCTAAAAACCAAGCCCCCACACTATCAGCAATTTCTCTCAGACGCTTCCAGTCATAAATTCTTGGGTATGCAGTGGCGCCAGCAACGAGTAGCCTTGGTTTTTCTTCTGTAGCCATCTGCTGTATGGCATCATAATCTAAATAGCCATCTTGTCCGGTTTTATACTGGACTGATCTGTAATAAGTCCCCGAAAAATTTACTTTAAGCCCGTGGGTCATATGCCCACCAAAAAAAAGATGAAGCCCCATAACGGTGTCACCTGGATCCACCAACGCATAGTAAGCCGCCATATTGCCAGGTGATCCAGAATACGGTTGAACATTTGCATGGTCACAGCCAAATAGCTTTTTGGCCCGATCGCGAGCAATATTTTCAACCTTATCTACAACTTCACAACCGCCGTAGTAACGCATGCCGGGGTAGCCTTCTGAGTATTTGTCGGTCAATCTTGAACCCAACGCATCAAGCACGTTTTGAGATGTGTGATTTTCGCTCGGGATCATCTCAAGACCCTCTGACTGACGCCGAACTTCCTCAACAATTAATTGGTCAATTATATCATCCCTCTTCATTTGCTTTAATTGTAACTCAGGTGACTCCATCTGTTCAAATGTACATACAAAAACACATCAAATTTATAATTTACTAATCCAATAGATTCAAATACTGATAAGTGAAGATACTAATTGCTGTATTTGTCTAATTTTCCGTGCGTACGCATAGAAAAGTAGACAAATATTTAATTGATAGCATGATTCTTGTATGCTTGCAATTATGCTTTTGGTGATATAGACTATCTTACACATGCCGAAAACAAACGAAAAAATTGGTATATTAATCCAGAATGTACGACAAGAAAGAGGCCTAACCCAAAGTCAGCTGGCAAAGGCTCTTGGCACCAGCCAAAGCGCCGTCAACCGCATTGAAAAAGGCAATCAGAACCTCAGCATCAACATGATCGGCAAAATCAGCGATATTTTAAATAAGCCGATTCTCCACGTTGACAGCGGTGCGACCAATTTACGGATAGAAGGTGGCCACCAACTGTCCGGGAGCATTACTCTAAAAAAAAGTAAGAATGCAGCGGTAGCACTGCTATGTGCTAGTCTACTCAACAAAGGCGTCACCAGGTTCAAATGTTTCCCTAAAATAGAAGAAGTTCATCGCATTATTGAAACTTTGGAAAGTATTGGTGTAAAAATCAAATGGACCAGCGGCGGAGACGTTGAAATTAGGCGACCAGAAAAATTAGATCTTGATGGTATAAACATTGCTTCTGCAAAAAAAACCCGAAGCGTAGTCATGTTTCTTGGCGCGTTAATGCACGAGTACAAAGACTTTAAAATTCCATATGCCGGCGGTTGCAAGCTGGGTGCTAGAACCGTTACCCCTCACCTTTATGCACTTGAACAATTTGGTGTCGATATAGAAACAAGAAACCACTACTACCGAGTTCATTCCAGACCTAAGTCGGCCAAACGAGTGGTTCTTTACGAAGCCGGCAACACAGTGACTAATAATGCACTTCTGGCAGCTTCGATGGACGAAACACCAACTGTTATTCAGGGAGCAAGTGCGGATTATATGGTTCAGGATCTGTGCGCATTTTTAAAAAGATTAGGGGTAAAAATTGACGGGGTTGGATCGCCGGTATTAACAGTAACCGGTGTCTCAGGGGCGAAGAAAAATATTTCTTTTAGCCCGACAGAAGACCCTATCGAGGCGATGTTTTTCATCTCTGCAGCTGTAACTACCAATTCAAGCATCACAATTAAACGTACCCCCATACACTGGATCGGTCTCGAACTGTTGAAACTCCAAAAAATGGGATTAAAATGTAAAGTTAGTGAACCTTATCCCAGCGACGACGCAGTTACAGAACTGGCCGACCTAAAAATTGAGAAACACAATGGCAACCTGCATTCTCCTATTGAAAAAATTCACCCTAATCTTTGGCCTGGGCTTAACCCAGATAACATCCCATATTTTGTGCCTATATGTGCAACGGCAAAAGGGCGAACACTGATCCACGACTGGATGTTTGAAAACAGAGCCATTTATTATACTGAGTTAACCAAAATTGGCGCGCACATAGAACTTGCAGACCCACACCGACTATTTATCACCGGACCTACCAAATGGGAAAACGGTGACGTTAGTTGTCCTCCTGCACTCCGCCCTGCTAGTTTATTACTAATCGGGATGTTAGCAGCTGACGGCATAAGCACACTTAGAAATGTCTACACTATCAATAGAGGTTACGAAGATATCGCCAAAAGGCTTAACTCACTCGGTGCAAAAATCACCGTCCTCAGCGAAATCTAGCAATTTCACCTCCGTTGTGCTATACTTTTCAAGCGCCAAGATAATATATCCGCGGGTGTCGTATAACGGCTAATATTCCTGCCTTCCAAGCAGGCGATGAGAGTTCGATTCTCTCCACCCGCACCATTCGACTCGCTGTGCTCGCTCATGGTGAACCATTCAATGTGCTCGCTCATGGTGAACCATTCAATAGAAATTGAAATGAAGAAATTTTGATGAAAAGCATTAAAGAGGAGAATGACCCTGAGCTTGTCGAAGGGCCAAGTAATAATAAGCCCTGGTACGTTTACATTTGTATATCATTTCATAATCACTATTATGTAGGTATTTCTCCTGATCCAGAGGCTAGACTTACAAAGCATAACAATGGAAAAGGTGCTAAATTAGCGATTGATCAAAAATCATTTACACTAGTCTACATTTCTCCCGTTTTTGCAAATAAATCAGAAGCTAGAAAAAGAGAAATACAAATCAAAAAATGGTCTAAAGTGAAAAAAGAAAAACTAATAAATGGCATATGGCAATAAATAAGTTAAAATTAATAACAGTGTGCCCTGGTAGCTCAGATGGATAGAGCAGGAGACTTCTAAGCTCAAGGTCGTAGGTTCGAGTCCTACTCGGGGCGCCATTCTTCGCTAAAGCTACGAATGGTTAGCCATTTTGAATTAGTTCTGGTTGCGATCAGTTATCAATCAATTGATTATTGATCGGGGCCAGGAATTTATTCTTTGGCTCCACCATTCTTCGCAATAAGCGGAGAATGCCCTTCATAGCTTTAGCGACGAAGGGCAAATACGCTGTTAGAAGTACTGTTGGTGCTTCGAATGACAGGCCATTTTGGCGGGTGTAGCTCAGCTGGTTAGAGCGCCGGGTTGTGGTTCCGGAGGCCGTGGGTTCGAAACCCATCACTCGCCCCAAAATTATTTATTAATATATTGTCCGACGGCCCAGGTTCTGGGACCTGCAGTTACTACTTCCAGTTCTTGAATCAATCCACTTTCAATGACTGTTTCCCAGGCTTTTGCTGGTCCTCTGCCCCAGAGTTTGTGTGGCAGAATATCATCCATAATGGCTATTCCTCCTTTTCTTACAATTTGTTTTCCGTTCATTAGATCGCCATATGCGTTCGCAAATCTATGACTCCCATCAATAAATAACATGTCAAACGATAAATTGTCCCGATGTACTGCTACTGGCAAAGTTATTAGCGATTCACCTGTTATCAATTCATGCCTACCAGGATAGGCTTCATCGATATAGCTTTTGCCCTTGTTGACATGTCTTCTTTTGGATTTTTCAAAAGACGTAACTTTTATGTCTTTTCTAGCTGATAAAAACGCGTTAGCTGAATGCCCACTATTAAAACCTATCTCTGCTATTTCTTTTATTTCAGAGTGTTTTGGGTCCTGTAAATATCGCTGTAGCCACGTTGCCTGCTCTGGGATACAAAAGCCTTCCAATCTACCCAAAGTTAGAAATCCAAGATGCTTATTTAACTCAACATTAGGACTAGTGCTATCTTGCACATGTCCCACAGCCTCAAAATATTTAGTTGCCACATTTCTTACTTTACGAGATACTCGAACAGGAAATTTAGGCTTTTGTGGTTCTCTGTTTAAAATATTTTCTCCTCAAAAAAATCAGCAATATGATGAATATAATTATAGCACTTAATACATTTATCTACAATTTTATGACTATGTATATGTCACTAACAGAACTACCGCGATCGGCACTAATAGATTATCCAGACCCTTTATAGTTATATTTTCAATTACACTCAGGATCAAAGGCATTGTTATCAACAAAGCCATGTAGTCTTCATATCGGCCAGATAATATAGTATAGAAAGTTGTTATGGCTAAAGAGCTGAGTAAAAAGGTTACTGAACCAAGTACCGTTTTAGCCTCGTGTCCTATGTGATAAGCCACTTTTTTGCCCCACTTTTTACCAACAACTGCCGCTAGACCATCTGCCAAAGCAAGATGCGCCACAGCCACGAAGAATATCCATGGATCATCTGTTATAAAAGAAGTTAACAGTATGCCTAGCGGAAAAAGCGATGCTCCATATGTCTTTCTTTTAACGCTGTGAATTGATAAAAATATCTTGTGATAATGTGACACGCAAGCAGCTACAAGTGTTATCAGAGACAATAATCGAATTTCTTCAAAGTTTATCAAAAATGGCCAGCTGGCTATCCAAAGTCCACCAATAATATGGATAAATTTTCTGGACAGTTCGCTGGACAATATCTTTTTGTGCCAAAATACCTCTCCCGCAATAACAATTACTGCTAAAACTGCAACAGCTATAGACATTGAGTAGAGATCTAATTGGCTTATCACTGGTCTTGGCTTTCAAAATCTGCAACAGTTAGATTCACAGTCCCACCTGATGCCACACTCCCCATCAACACTCGCTTGGCTACGATATTCTCAATATATCGCTGGGCCATTCGCCTCATTGGTCTTGCGCCAAGCATCGGGTCATAACCTTTGTCGATTAGCCAATTTTTGGCAATATCGTCAACACTAACTTGTATTTTCTTCGGCTCAAGAGTTTTATTGATTGAGCCAATAATAATTCCCACGACCTGGACCAAATCATCTGGTGTTAACGGTTCAAACAGCACGACTTCATCGTAACGATTGACAAATTCTGGTGTGAATATTCTGTCGTTTATTAATTTCTCGACTATTTTTTCTTCTGCTTCAGGACGATTGATTTCACCACTTGTCACCATTGCTCGAATATCATTTGCACCGGCGTTGGATGTGGCAATAATAATCGCATCTTTAAAAGAAACTGCCTTATTATTAGAATCTTTCATGACGCCCTCATCTAACATTTGAAGCAACAATCCAAGTACGCTCGAGTGCGCTTTTTCGATTTCGTCCAAAAGCACCACACTAAATGGTTGTTTTTTGATTTGTCCCAAAAAGCTCAGTTGATCACCTTGGTTTTCGACGCTTATCAATCGATTCACATCCGCTGGTTCAACAAACTGGTTCATATCCACACGGACAATGGATGATTCATCCCCAAAATATACCCTTGCCAAGGCTTTAGTAAGCTCTGTTTTGCCCACTCCTGTCGGCCCGAGAAATAGAAAAGTCCCAACTGGGCGTTCAGTGGACCCAACACCGCTTCTGGAGCGTCTAAGGGCATCCGAAACAACTCTGATAGCTCGTTTTTGGCTAATCACGTATCTGCTCAAATTATCTTCGAGGTTAAGCAAGTTTTTGGCTTCTCCCGCCTCTGCGGTCTGTAGCTTGACGCCTCTGGACCGCTCAAGACTTAGTTTGATAACTTCATCTGTGACATATCCGTTTTCTGCATACGCAGGAGCGCCTTCAAGAATTTTTATTGCTGCGCCTGGCATGGCCAAACTATCTTCGTACCTCTTACCAAGTTTGTAAGCTTCTCGGAGCGCTTGATAGGTAAACACAGCTTTGTGTTTGTACTCAATAAACGGAGTCTGATTTTGTAAAATCCTGATTGTATCTGCCTCACTTGCATCTGGCAAATTAACAGATTGAATTTTTGAAGCCAACAAACTGTTATGCAACTTGAGCGTTTGCCACTCCTTTGGGGTAATCGCGAATATCATCCTGACAGCACCGCTATCAAGTGCCTGCGTCAGTACATTTGATATATCAACTGCACCAACCCCCTCACTGAAAAACACTTCCGCATTGTCAAAAAACAAAATAATATTCTTGGCGCGACGCGCTTCATTGACTAAAGTTACTACTAGTTGTTCCAGTTGCCCGGGACGAGAAGCTCGCGACACCATGGTAGTTGCATCAAGCATTACGATTTGTTTATACCGCAAGTTTTTTGGTGCGGATGATTCAAGAATTTGTTCAGCAAAAGCATAGACGGTTGTTGTCTTGCCTGAGCCACTTTCACCCACTAAAGCCAACGAACCAGAACTGTTACCGATTGATTGGATCATATTACCAACAACCATATGATGCAGTGAAGTATCCTGGAAAAAGCCGTACATTTCAATCTCGCGCGAGATGCTATAGCCAAAGTTTTGTAGGGCCGGAGTGTAGCCAAAAGTCCAGTCGCGAGCAATTCCGCCAAAGTTCTTTTTTTGGCTGGCTAGTTTTTGCTGTTGGTTCAAATTGTCCATCCACAGTACACCGTTTTCTATATCCGCACGCGATAACTTAGAACTATTAAGCAAACTCTCATGGTCGGGCAGCGAAAAAATCAATGCAGCCATAACTACTTCTTGTGAGTAATACTGGAGAGAAAACTTGCTACGCAGTGCCTCTGCGTTACGCCAAACAACTCCCTCGCTAGCAGGATCTTTTGAAAGCAAATTCTCAAACATAGCGGGGGGCAAAATAAACCTATTTTGAAAAAAATACCGCGCGGGTAGTTTCTCTATCGCCTTCCAAATCAAATAGGCAGACTGCGAGCCACTACTCATATTGGCCAAGATATATTGATCAAGTACATCGTCAACTTTTTGCGTCTGAAGATTTATTGCTTCGTTTAGCTTGGCTAGTTCCCCCTTCGTCCAAATGCGTACAGACAAAGACAACATACCAATCCCCAAAAATACTCCTGACAATTTTGGCATTATGTATATCAAAATTAAGCCTAGTGTTATAAATGAAATAATTGAGAGGTTTAGAAATAACCGTAAATATTTATGGTTTAACCCTCGATAAAGTCGAGCCTTACGCGCGCGATCTGAGTTCAGATTGATATAGTTACCTTGCACCCGCGCCTCCAACAACTAGCATTAACAGAGGCAAAACAACAATCGCAGGTGGGATAAACACCCAAATAGCCACAAAAAATAAAAAGAATACACTCAGTAAAGTTACAGCAATCAGGGCACCAATCAATACAAAAAATCTGATGATAAAACCGATTAATCTAGAAATTGTGTTGTCTACCATGGCCTGGAAAAAATTGCGAAACGTCGCCTGAGTTGTCAGTTGCTTCCAAGGGGCAAAAAGAGTCTTAAGCAGAATCGAAACTGAAAAATTACGAGAAATCGAGGTTAGTTTTTGCCTATACTCACCAAAAAGCCAAGACCAACCAGAACTGTACCACCATTTTAAGAATAAGATTGTTGCCATAACTAGCTAATATTTTAACACTTATGGTTAATCTACTAAACTCGACTTATATTTGACAATGGTTACAGGTTTGCTGTAAAGTAGTTGATGTGAAAACTTTTGCAACAACTGCCAACCTCATTCTGCTCGGTCGTTTGACCGATGGTTTGAGCGTGTAGTTGCAAAAATAGTCAAAATATCAAAGCAAATCCCGTCTCAAACCAGACGGGTTTTTTAATTTTAGGAGGAAAAATGCCATCACCAACAATAGAAAAAGAGGGAAAAAAAGCGCCCACGTCGGCTAGCGTGACCCACGAAGTAATAGATAGCTTCAGGATAGGTCCGTATACATGTCACCATGTGATTGAAACAGACGAGAACGGAAACATGTGCGAACATCCTGTATTCACAATGTTTGATTCTCAAGTTGGGCCTGTAGAAGTGCCCGCTGAACAAGTTATATTTACAAGACCACCATCTGAGCCCTCAAGAAATTTGCCTGCCTGAGTCCCTTGCTCTGGTGAGTTAGGTATTGCAAATTTTGAATTTTGTGTGTATAATTACAACTTTCTAAAGAAATGTTATGTATATGCGAATAAGTCCTGAAAAACCCAAAAGCACTATTGCTCATCTTGAGCTTGAACCAGTTATACTTGCTGTTGAACAGCCCTTTGTAACACCAGATGGTCAGTTCACAGGTACAATATCTAGTTCTCGAACTATCCGCGAATTTGACGGAAAGACTGCTCAATTTCAAGAGATATCGGTGCTTTGTAAAGGCGAAGGAACTATCGCAGATGGGATATACTACCCTCGTTTTGAGGCAGAAGCTGTAACTCAAGAAGACGGAAATACTGTTTTTGGCCGAAATTTGGGATGTGGGATAACAGAGATATTTGCCCCAAAAAAAGGAGTAGATTCATTCGAATGTCCAGCTGACATAATGTATTTTGACGCAAACGGCAGAAGGCTTGACCCCGAAAGTGTTTCTTATCTACGCATCCCCTTTGATAATCCCGAGGGACCCTTTGCCGGTGAGCAACTTGATAACTTGGTGTAAATACTTCATAATTAACAGATATGAGTGAGTTTTTACCAAAAGCGTATTTTGAAGGCAAGATTGTTGATTTTAAAGACGCCAACATTTCGATAGCCACACATGCTCTACACTACGGCACTGCGGCTTTTGGCGGCATGAGGGCAACTGTGGACCCTAAGACCAAACAAGTGTTGCTATTTAGGCTTGACGACCACTGCAAGAGATTGAGCAGTAGCGCCAAGTTGCTTGGTTATAGTATCAAGGCAGATTTTATCAAAAAGAAAATATTAGAATTTGTAAAAGCAAATCCGTGCAAAGATAATTATTACATCCGTCCACTCGTCTATGTTTCGGATCTTGGCATCGCTCCGAGGTTACACAACGTTAAATATGACTTTTTGATTTATGGTCTGCCAATGGGCGACTATCTGGACAAAGGCGGGATAAAAGTTTGTTTTAGTTCTTGGGTCCGCGGTGAAGATCGCAGTTTACCCCTACGTGGCAAAATTGCCGGAACATATGTAACTAGTGCTCTATCGAAAACCGAAGCACATGAGCGTGGTTTTGATGAAGCGATTTTGCTTAATTCTGCTGGCAAAATTGCCGAAGCCAGTGCTATGAACCTATTTATTGTCAGGGGGAATAAATTAATAACTCCATCCGTAAATCAAGACATCCTAGAAGGCATCACTAGAGATAGTGTTATCAAGATGGCCAGAGATTTCAATTACGAGATTATTGAACGACCAGTTGATAAATCAGAGTTACTAATAGCAGACGAAGCTTTCCTGAGTGGCACGGCTGCCCAAGTTACTCCAATAAAAAAAGTTGAAGGCTATAATTTACCTGAGAATAATCCCATAACTCAAAAATTATCTGAAGAATTTTCCAAGATATTTACAGATCCAAAATCAAAATACTTGAGCTGGATCACTAAACTTTAACCAACCATAAATAGATTTTCTACACAACACTCAAACTGCATTGCGTCGGCTTGCAAGCAAGCCTAACCTTTGTTCCATTTTTGTGTCGACAAAAACGGAACCCAAAAAACGACAGGCGAATGAACAGACTTGATGAGACTACCAGTCAAGGACCACAACAGACTGCGGAACTCCCCTCCATAGCCTTCGGCGACGGAGGGTCAAACAGTCCTCGTCTAATAGTTGTGATCTTGACGTAGTCTCTCAGGTCTGGTTCATGGCCTGAGAAAAAGCCTTAGTATATTTCCTACGGAAATATTATTAATTATAACTTTAGACAGCCTAGTATCCCCTTGGTCAAAACACCTTTAGATTAAATGGCTACAGACAGATTATTCTGAGGACATGGCTTTAGCCCGACCAAAGGGAGTCCCGAGATCGTGGCTTTTGGCTAAAGTCAGGCTTAGCCTGTCTTTGAGCCAAAAGAGACCATGTCAAGAATAGTATGTTTGTAGTTATTTAATCTTAGGGAAGTTTTTGATCATCGGGGTGGCACGTCTTACGCTTACTTTTTCTTGGCACACAGAGAAAAAGTAAGGTGATAAAAGCCTCTACTGAGGCTTTAGCGCAATAGTTGTTAGATATAATCTTTATCTCTTGAGTGATATCGCTGTCTTGCGGGCTTGGATTGCGAGGTCATCGTTAATCGGTTTGGGATCAAATTCACCAAATTTATTGACTACTGCTTTTTCAATAAGCCAGTCTGCAAGTCTGGGGTTTTTGGGTAGCAAAGAGCCGTGCAGATAACTACCTATAACATTTTTATATATTGCTCCTTCTAAGTGATCTTTGCCGTTATTCCCTGCACCTTTAACTACATGCGCCAGGGCCGGCTGAGTATCATCGAGAATAGTCAGCCCACTGTGATTTTCATACCCAATAATCTCTCCGAATTGGGCGCTTTCGGTCACAATATTGCCGATTAATCGCTTTGGTCCAGCGACAGTCTGGGCTCCAAAAATACTGATTCCTTCAATTTTGTCACCTTCAACCGTTTCAAAAAATCTACCAAAAAGCTGATACATCCCACAAATCATCAACATCGGTATCCCACTGTCCGCAAGTTTATGCAATTCATCGCCTATTTTCAATAAATCATCACGTATTTTTTCTTGACCAGAATCTTGGCCGCCTCCGCCAACTATTAAATCGACATCCTTTGGAAAAGCCTGCCCAGGACGGTGTTCTAAAAGCTCAACTTCGTATCCTCGCCACTGTAGGCGTTTTTTAAGTGTCAAAGCGTTGCCCCAGTCACCATAGATATTCATTTCTCTGGGATAAAGTTGCAACAATCTCACCGCTACTTTGCTCATAAAACTCGCTCCATTTTGGTTATTTTTCTGAGATATCCGCGGAGCTCTAACATTGCTGTATATGTGCAGTAAATTCTCTTGGGCTTATTGGCATTTGCAGTGATTAACTTGTTAAGTGCTTTTGACAGACTTGACTCAACAAATTCTGCCTCTATGCCATCGTATTGTAGCCTCAACGCCATGTCATAAGCGCGAATTCCACTGACAACAGCAACTTTAGGCGCCAAAGAACTAAAATCTACATCCCAAAGCCACGACATGTCTCGCCCATCGGCATAATTATCATTAATAGCGATCATTGTCGCAGCATCTTTAGCTTGAAAAGATTTGAGACCAAGCCGAAACCCCACTGGGTTTTTAACCAGTATAAGCTCGAGTGGCTGACCTGCAACCTTGATCACCTCACCACGTCCGAAGGCTGGCTGTATATTCTCTAAGCACTCAATTAGGGTGCCTGTATTGAGCTTACTACTACAAATTACCCTAACCAAGCAAATAGCTGCAGCAACGTTAAAAATATTATAGATGCCGTTAATCCTGAGTTTTGTCTGAAACGATTTACCATCAACCAAAAATTCTGCATTATTATTTTGGAAATCGTTAAGAATAACACTAGCAACTTGAGATACTTCGCGTTTTTTCGCACCATATAGTTCGTCGTCGTTTGGAAAACTCGATCGTAATCTATCGTCCATCCCGAAAAATTCTACCTTTTGATCAACCAGCTTGTCAGAAATAGCACGAATACGAGCATCTTCGCGGTTCAGCACCACCGTATCCGTCGTAGCAGAGGCAATTTTCTGGAGCATTTCGGCCGTTGTGTCTATCTCGCCAAATCTATCTAGTTGATCGCGCATGACATTTAAAAGCAAACAGTATTTTGGTTTTATCTCTTCTACAAAATGCACTGCGTGGGCCTCGTCAAGTTCCAGCACTGCAATGTCAGCATCCAGCTTACCAGACAGATTCATCCCACTGATCAACGCAGAAATAACCCCTCTTTTGAAGTTACTGCCAGTTGAGTTAGTGAAGACTTTGTAGCCCTGGCTTTCTAATAATTCTGCAACTATCTTAGCCGTAGTGGTCTTACCATTTGTCCCGCTGATCACAACTACACCGTAGGGCAATTTACCTAGTGCTCGTTTCAAGAAACCCCTGTCTATTTTCTCAACAGCTAGCCCCGGCAACGCCGAGCCGCCGCCCTTTAACCTTGAAGCAACTCGCATCCCTTTACCGATAAAAACCGTAGATTTCTTAACCATCGCATTCTATTATAGCAATCAATGCCTATACCAGCCTTATCGTAATCTGTTAAAATATACGCAACTATGGAGCTTATTTTTTGTACAACAAATAGCCAAAAGTTCGCTAAAGGCCATGCGGTCTGCAAAGAATATGGCATCAATCTGACCCAAAAGATTGTAGAAATAGATGAAATCCAATCAGAAGACGTCATCAGAGTTGCTCAAGATAAAGCCAAAAACGCCTATGCACTTGTTAGGAGACCTGTTGTGGTTAGTGACGACGCATGGGAAATATCTGGACTCAGAGGATTCCCCGGCACTTATGCAAAATCAATCAATACTTGGTTTACTGTTGATGATTACTTGCGTTTAACCCGACCCCTGACAGATAAGCGTATCATCTTTGTCCAAAGCCTTGTTTACCAAGACGACAAATCTAGCAAATTGTTTGTGAAGAAAATAGAAGGCACTTTGTTAGACAAAGCTAGAGGTAACAAAAATCTTCCACCAATTCAACAAATTGTCAGCCTTGACGCCTCTGGCAAAAGTATCGCCCAGATCATCGGCAATAATACCCACTACACAGGCAAAGAGCCCCTAGCCATCTGGGAGGATTTCGCCAAATGGTACAAAAAACAAGGTAAATCTTAAGTAAATCTTCTTAGTCAGCCGGCTGGTTAAAGAGATATCCCTTGAGTTCTGCGGGCAGTTTAATGTATTTTGCAAAATCCTTTTTCGCCTGCCTGCCAATACCTATAATTTCGCCCTTACCATTAAAAGCTATCGTTGCTTGTAGATAATCTTTGCCCTTATAACGAACAGACATCTTCAGTAGCTCTCCAGAAGAAAGATTCGTATTCATACTATTTGCTAGCTCTCTTGGCATTGCATGGACTCGGTGCAAAAAATCTATTTCAAATTCTTGAATTTCAAGATTTTTTACTTCTTTGACTCTAATATGAGGCTTCGCCCGCCCTGTATCTCGTGGATACATCAACTCTGTGAGTAATGTTTCTGGCTCTATTTCTCTATCATCTCTCGGGTTTCTAAAGTTATGCAAACATCGTTCAATTTGCGGAGCAGAAAATACATAGGGCCAATCAAAACGAGACAAATCATTAAGTTCATCACGCGTCGGTTCAAAAACAAAATCACCATTTTCACTGACGGAACATTGCATCATTAAATTGTCATGTCCATTAACCACTAAACGCTCAACCACCTCAATACTACCCATACCGGTTCCATCGCTATATCCTGCGACAAACCGAAGAAAATAATTAGAAAATGCATTGGGATCATAAAATTTTAAAGGTACATACGTTGTGTCAATTTGTTCGCCAACATCTGGATTGTCAAATATTATCGCCGCCAGTTGTCGGCACTCTCCTGCGTCTTTGTCTATTTCTGCATGTGGATATTCTGGGTTTGGCATTCACTAGATAATATGTCGTATTGAATGCTTTATGCAAGCATGAGCTTTTTACATAACTTGAAGTTTATATTTACTACCTCCCTCTATTTTTTGAATCCAGTTGTTCTCTATATTCTCTAGCTTCTTCCCTGAACTTTATCCATGCAGGATTTCGTTTTGCCTCCTCAAATTCATCATCATCAATTTCTAACATCACTCCTACTCTTTCCTCTGGAGGAGTATACCCAAGTGTAATAAAATCTTTGGGGTCTATACCTAAACGATCAATAAGCTCCTCGGGTGGCATCTCAAAACCTGCAAACCTATCCTTCTCAGGATTATCGCCTTTTCGTTCTCCTTCAAAATTTCCTGCTTTCATAAGTGTTGCTCTCCGTCATTATAGACCCTGCCACGAATTCTTCAACCATTAAAAAAGCCGAGCAAAATACTCGACTCTTTTGATGGTCGGGGTGAAAGGACTCGAACCTTCGACCTGACGGTCCCAAACCGTCCGCGCTAGCCAACTGCGCCACACCCCGATACGCTGGAGATAGCTTCATGAAGAAGCTTCTCTAGCCTTTCATATACTATTTTATCAGAAAATCGTACTTTACAGGTACCATTACTTTTCCCGGGCTTGTTACCTGTGGGTCTAACTATTGTTTTATTAAATTTTGAAACTGGTAGCTGAGTAATTAAACTCCAGTATTTTTCAAGTTTTTCCTGATCATCTCCTTTGTGAATCTGGATTTGAACACGCAGTTTTGACTCATCTATACCAATATCCTTGCGAAGCATATCAAGAAATATTTGAATAATTCTTGGATCAGTGTTTGTAACTTCTATTGGATATGTCACAGCTTTCGGCCAACGCTTATCTCTACGTGATTTTGTTCCCTCAGCCCACCAAAGGGTTATACCAATTATTTGACGATCATTCACAATGTTTATTATAAGCAATCTCCTGGTGTAAAACAAGAGGATATATAATATCCTTTGTTCTTTCTCTTTGCTATTCATTGGGATAATTTGCTATAATACAACCTTAGTAATCTAAAGTGACAAAGGATTATCAGCTTCAGTGGCTATAGACCATAAATTAAGCGAAAAATGTGCAGTATTCGGAATCTACGGATCCGAAGACGCAGCACGAACGGCTTATTTCGGTCTCTGGGCTCTGCAGCATAGGGGTCAAGAAGGCTCTGGCATCGTCAGTAGTGACGGACAAAACTTACACAGCTACGCTAACTTTGGACTTGTTGCTCATGTCTATACAGAGGAAGATCTTTCTGAGCTACACGGATCAATTGCAATTGGGCATAACCGCTATGCCACATCCGGAGAAACTGACGGGGACTATTTGCAACCATTTTTGGACAAGGATCGACAGTTTGCCATGGCACACAACGGCAACCTACCAGACTGCAGCAAATTGATTGAATTCCTAAAACAAAATAATCTGTACAAAGATGACCTTAATGACTCACAAATGATGCATGTGGCAATTGGGTGCTTTATGAGCCAAGGTGTGGCACTTCCCCAAGCGATCAAACAAGCATACCCCTTACTAACAGGGGTATTTTCGTGCGTGGCTATGGACAAAACCCAGCTAGTCGCATTCCGCGATGAGTGCGGCATACGCCCGCTGTCAATTGGGCAACTAGAAAATGGTGGGTATGTAGTGGCATCGGAAACATGTGCTTTTGATACCATCGGCGCATCTTATGTCCGCGATGTGAACCCCGGAGAAATAGTATTTATAGACAGAGATGGGCTACATTCTGAACAAGCAACTGCACCAAACCCCAAATTTGATATTTTTGAATTCGTTTATTTTGCGCGACCTGATAGCGTGATTATGGGCAAAAATGTTAGCACAATCAGAGAAAATATGGGCAAACAAATGGCCCGCGAATTCAATATTGAAGCAGATGTTGTCGTGCCAGTACCTGACTCTTCTGTTCCGGCGGCCTTAGGATACTCACAACAAAGTGGCATCAAATTTGGCTTGGGGCTGGTCAAAAACAGATACATTAACCGAACTTTTATTCAACCAACCGATGAACTAAGAAAAAGAGACGTCAAAATGAAGCTTAACCCAGTTATAGATGCGATTAAAGACAAGCGAGTAATTTTGGTTGATGACTCAATCGTACGTGGCACAACCATGCGACAAGTCATTGAGATGCTTAAATCTGCAGGGGCCAAAGAAGTACATTTGGCAATTAGTTCCCCACCCATCCGATATCCAGACTTTTACGGTATCAATACGCCACTGCAAAGTGAGCTAATTGCTTCAAGGATGAGCATCGACGAAATGTGTATGCACTTGGGAGCCGATTCCCTAAATTTTTTGTCAATTGATGGCATGGTAGGCACAACGGGGCTTCCGGCAGATAGCTTTTCTTTATCATTTTTTAACGGAGTTTACCCTGTTGATATTGGCAACCGAGCCACGGAAGTTACAAAAATAGCCGATAATTTTGATTCTGTAAATCGTGCAAATAACTTGGTCGAGTCACACGCCTGAGGGGGCATATGTCTAATCCAAAAATTGCCATACTCGCGTCTGGTTCTGGGACTACGGCGGAAGCATTTATACTCACAAGTGTCAGAGGAGATATTGAATCTCAAGTAAAACTGGTTATCTGCAGCAACAAGTCTGCAGGAATATTTGACCTCATAGAAAATCTTAATAAACGTCATAATTTAGACATAAAATGTGCCTACATTGGCAAAGACAATTATCCCGACCCAAAGGACGAAGAAGAAGCGATACTTAACATGTTAAGTAATGGAAGGTTTGACCTTATCGCACTCATGGGGTACATGAAAAAACTTGGGACAAAGTTGGTCCATGAGTTCGGCTGGAGACCAGAGTACACTAGCCCCTACCAAGCTATGATGCTCAATACACACCCAGGGCTCTTACCAGAATCTGCTGGCTTATACGGGAAAAACGTCCAGCAACATGTTCTTGATAATAATCTAGGATTTTCTGGTCAGACGCTACATGTGGTGTCAGAAAATTATGACGAGGGTCCAATTGTAGCAATGCACAAAGTTGAAGTAACCCCTGGAGATACTGCTGATAGTCTGTTTGCCAAAGTCCAGATTGCAGAAAAAGCATATTTACCCAAGGATATTGATGATTTTATCAAAAACCGTATAGAATATTTACAAGGACCCAAATAATGAATAGGAAGATTCTGGTAATTGGTGGTGGTGGACGCGAGCACGCTCTCATCTGGAAAATAGCTCAGTCACCCAGCGTCAATAAAATATACGCAGCACCAGGCAACGGGGGAATTTCTGAGTTAGCCGAAAATGTTGCAATTGGTATCAAGGAAGTTGATAAATTAGTAGCTTTTGCGAAAGAAAAACAAATTGATCTGACAGTTGTTGGTCCGGACGATGCTCTTGCTGTTGGTGTAGTTGATGCATTCCAAAAAGAAGACCTGAGGATATTTGGACCAACAAAAGCAGCTGCCCAGATTGAAGCATCAAAGGCTTTTTCTAAAGACTTGATGAAAAAGAATAATATTCCAACAGCTAATTACTTTAACTTTACAGACATTGACGAGGCAAAAAAGTATTTGAAGAGTTGCTCATACCCAACAGTGGTAAAAGCCAGCGGGTTGGCAGCAGGGAAAGGCGTAATTATTTGCGAAGATCAGACCCAGGCAGAAAATGCACTTGACGAGATCATGTCAGATAAAATATTTGGCAGTTCTGGTGACACAGTAGTGATTGAGGATTTCTTGCAGGGGCAGGAGGTATCTATCCACGCACTGAGTGATGGCAACAAAGCAGTTATCTTCCCCACCTCGCAGGACCACAAACAAATATTTGACGAAGACAAAGGTCCGAACACGGGAGGCATGGGTGTAATTGCCCCTATAGATTGGGTTACTGACAGCAATATGCAAACTATAAAAACTAAAATCGTCCAACCTGTTTTGGACGGACTCAGAAACGAAGATGCAAATTTTGTTGGCTGTCTCTACCCAGGTCTGATGATTGATGGAGACAAAGTTAATACTGTTGAGTTTAACGCTCGGTTTGGAGATCCAGAAACAGAAGTTTATATGAGACTACTTGATTCGGACATTGTTGAAATTTTTGAGTCCTGTGTCGATGGTAATCTCGATCCGGAAGAAGTTCAATGGAAATCTGGCTACGCCGTTACTGTTGTCCTTGCATCTGGCGGATACCCCGGTAAATACCAGACGGGGCTACCGATATCAGGAATTGAAGAAGCGGAAAAATTAGATAATGTAATAGTCTTTCATGCTGGAACCAAAAAAGCAGGAGATCAATACCTGACAGCCGGGGGCAGAGTTTTAAACGTCACAGCAACTGGCGAGACACTAAACGAAGCACTAGCTACAGCCTACAAAGCGGTTGATTTGATCCACTTTGAAGGCGTGCACTACCGCACTGATATTGGTAAAAGACCAAGCTAGCTTCATTGCGATTAAAGCCTGCAGGGCTTTAATCGCAAGGTTGTTAGTCAATTAGAATGATGAAAGCCTTATTTGGAATTTAATCCCAGGGGAAGATTGGGACTTCTTGTTTTACTTCGAGATAATAATCTGGGATAATTTTTGTATCTGGCTGAATAAATAGTGCCGTCGTTTTAGCTATCCCACCAAGTGACTCAATGTACTCTTTTGCCACAACCAGACTCATGCCTGTCTCCAGCACATCTTCTACGACAAGCACGTTTTTGCCTGCTAAATCCTCGTTTATACTACTGACAACTAGCCTTTTGCCGTCTTGTTTTTTTACCGTCAGAGTATACATTTCTTTAACCAGCAGATATTTTGCCAAAAGCCGTGCAGGGATTAGGCCGCCCCTAACAACAGCAACTATGATATCTGGTTTTTGCTTAATCTTAGACGCTAGTATTTTGACATTATTATCTACTGTTTGCCAATCCATTTGAGCGTTCTTATGTTTGGTTTTCGCCATCAAAGAGAGCTGACACTGAGCCGTCTTCAAAAATTGCTTTAATGGCGTCGGCAATTAAATCGACCACAGAAATAACTTCTACTTTTGATGATTTTAACAAATCATCAGGAATCGGCAGGGTATCAGTAATAGCTAGATAATCAATGTCGGATTTAATAATTCTGTCTATTGCTGGACCAGAGAATAATCCATGTGTTGCTACCACAGAAACTGACTTGGCTCCCTTTTTCTTTAACATCTCTGCTGCTACACATATCGTGCCTGCAGTATCTATCATGTCATCATTGATCACGCAATGTTTACCCTTAATATCACCAATTACATCCAACGCTTCTGCTTGATTATTCTTGACTCGTCTTTTGTGAACAATGGCAATGTCTACCCCAAGCCGGCTGGCGTAACGCTCCGTCAACTTTACACGTCCAGCATCTGGTGAGACCATCACACAGTCGCTGCCAAATCTCTTCTTTATATGCCTGGCAATTGCCGGAAGTGCTATTAAATGGTCGAAAGGTCCGTTCAAGAACCCCTGAATTTGCCCAGAATGCAGATCCACACTGACAATTCGATTTGCTCCAGCCACACTGAGAATATCAACGACTAACCTAGCGGTTATCGGTTCTCTGCCTTTGGACTTGCGGTCTTGACGTGCGTAACCAAAGAACGGACAAACTGCAGTAATATGAGCTGCAGATGCTCGCTTTGCCGCGTCAATCAAAACTGCCTGCTCAACGATAGCCTCTGCCACAGAACCATTATGCGCCTGAAAAATAAAAACGTCGGCCCCACGAACCGACTCATCCAGTTGAAACTTTATCTCGCCATTGGCAAATCTTTGGAATTGAGAGTTGCTAACTTTGATGCCTAGTTTTGCAGCAATCTTATCCGCTAACTCGGGATAATGACTACCGGCTAGAACCATTAGTCTCTTGTTTTTAACATCAACCATTACTTATATTCTACCACATGCAAGAGTTATTTTTGCAATAGCTGCGTTATAAACGGCTGGATTTGCTCGAATAGTATTTTATGTCCATTGGAATTTGGGTGCACCCCATCAAAAAGGTTTTTTTGATATTCCGACAATAAAGTTATCGGAAAAAGCTCAATCCTAGAAGCATGATTGTCTTTACAAAAATCTAACTGGACCTTATCAAACAATTCTACTCGATCATTTTTTATATAGTACTCACCCCAAACACATGGATTGGCTTTTGTTTCGTCTACTGCGACCAAGCCAACAAATGCTATTTCTAGATCAAAAGATTTAACAACCTCATAGATTATATTTAAGTTATTTTGATATTCTTCAGTGGAAGCTTTGTAGCCGTCTGGCGAACCTTCTGCACAAGCATCGTTATCGCCTATGGCTATAACCACAAGATCTTCAGGCGTTGACCAAGGTTTTCGTCTGACCGCTAATTCGTTTTTTATGCGTCTGGCAACATCGCTTGATGTGTCACCGTCAACCGACAAATTATAAACTTCCGTAAAAGGCCCTTCAGGATTGTCTGTTTTTTGCTTATGTAAATATTGCTTAAGCCGATCTGCCCAACCACCCTTAACATCAACTGCTCCATATCCTATGCTGTCCCCAAAAACGTAAATATCTGCCATAATTATTCGCCTTCCATGCCCATTTCTAGTTCTAAAGAATACGGCTCAAAACCGACAGATTTATAGAATTCAATTGCTGAAGTATTGGGATAAGAAGCACTAACCATTAATTTTTGTGCTTCTTGTTCTCTCGCCCATATTCTGAACTCACCAAATAATTTCTTGCCCATATTTTTATGTCTAGATTCTTCTTCAATGAATATATTTTCAAGTTCTGCGATCCTGACAGATCGCCAGCTTACGTCCTTCTTCATATCACCAGTTATATAGCCTACTATCCTGTTATTATCTTCTGCAACGTAAGCTATTCCTTCTTTTCCATTTAAACGTGAAGTGAAATATTTAATCCCTTCGTCTTCAAATGTCCAATCCATTCTCAAGTGAGATACCCAAGACTCATCATTTTTGAAAAGCTTAAAGCTCAAATCCTGTACAGCTTTCAGGTCCTCAATTGTTGCTTTTCTAATTTTCATTGATTTTATCCATTAATAATTTTAGTAATTCGGGGAATGTTGTGTAGCCTGTTTCAGTATTAAGATGTCCGCCATTTTGTATAATCAAAGGCTCTGCTCCTAAGCCATCTGCAACATATTTTAAGGCTTCTTTGGTAACATAGGGATCGTCATCTCCATATAATACTGAAGCCAAGAAAGGTTGTCTCTTATTTTTTTGAAATCTAAGTTCTTCTGCTTTAAGAATTCACCGTTTAACTCAGCACCATAGTCCTCGGCAAATCCAGACACAGAAACAAGTCCATTTATTCTCTGATCTGACTGCTCAATAAAATCAAGCGCCGTAGTTACACCCAAAGAATGTCCAACAATAATCAAATCTTTAAGTTCGACGTTTTTAAGTAGGTTTTTGATTGTTGAAAGCCATTCACTCCTGTCTGGATTATCAGCTTCTGGCATCTCTGGCATTAGAACATTGTAATCCAACTTTTCAAGCTCATCCGCCAGCCATCCCTGCCAATGTATACCTGCATATCCGCCTATTCCGTGAATTATAATTATGGATTTCATAAATAGTGTCTATTATTTAGCGTATTCTGTGGCGCGGGTTTCGCGGATAACGTTGACCTTGATCGTTCCGGGATACTGCATGGTGGATTCAATCTTGGTTGCTACGTCGCGTGCCAACTTGATCGCACCTAAATCATCAATGTCGACAGGTTTAACAAAAACTCTGATTTCTCGACCTGCGCTAATTGCGTAAGCTTTCTCAACACCGCCAAATCCTGTGGCGACATTTTCAAGATCTTTCATTCTTTCTGCAAAGTTCTCTACACTAATATTTCGACCACCCGGACGAGCTGCTGAAATCGCATCGACAACCCTAACAACCAAGGCTTCTGGTGTGGTTGCTTCCATATCATCGTGGTGGGCTTCTGCTGCGTGAGCAACTGCTTCTGGCACGCCGTATTTTCGTGCGATCTCACCTGTAATGTGATGATGTTTACCCTCAACTTTGTGAGTTAGGGCTTTGCCCATATCATGTATCAATGCTGCGTATTTAGCTGTCTTGACGTCTGCACCGATTTGATCGGCTAACACACCTGCAATATGCGCCATTTCCGTACTGTGCTTGAGCACATTCTGGCCATAACTAGTTCGAAATTTTAGCTCTCCTAAATATTGTAAGATCTCCTTTGGAATTCCAACAATGCCGACTTCTCTGGCTGCGTCTTCTCCTGTACGCATAACGTCTTTTTGAACTTGTTTCTGAGCTTTTTCAACTACCTCTTCAATCCGGCCAGGGTGAATACGCCCGTCTTTTAGCAGCATTTCAAGTGTCAGCCGAGCAACTTCTCGCCGCACAGGGTCAAACGAGCTGAAAACAATCATACCAGGAGTATCGTCAACCATTATATCCACACCAGTGGCCTTTTGAAGAGCCTGAATATTACGTCCTTCTTTCCCGATAATTCGGCCTTTCATCTCCTCGTCTTCAAGTTTCATTGATGTTAAAGTTCTCTCTGCTGTTACTTCGCTGGCCATTCGCTCCATTGCACCGAGGATAATAGTTTTTGCATTTTCATCTGCGTTATCACGTGCTTCGTTTTGGAGTTTTGAAACAAGGCCGACAAGATCCTCTTTGACATCTCGCTCTGTCATTTGCATTAATTTATCCGCAGCTTCTGTTTTGGTCAACTTGGCAATTTTTTCTAGCTTGTCTTGTTGTTTGACGCGAATCTCTTTGATGTGATTTTTGAGGTCTTCGATTTCGTCTTCACTTTTTCTAAGAGATTCATTCCTTTTGTCTAGTTGATCTAATTTTTTGTCTAATGATTCTTCGCGGGTTAGTAAACGTTTTTCAACATCTTTATATTCTGTGCGTCGCTGCGCGTCTTCTTTCCGCGCTGTGTCGCTAAGTTTGAAAGCTTCTGCCTTGGCTTCTTCCACCATTTTGTCAGCTCTTGATTTGGCTTTTTTTAACTCTTTATCTGCTTCTGCCTCGACATTGCTAAGTTTTCTTTTTGTAGTGTAAGTGCTCACACCATAACCAGTCGCCAACGCGACAATGGCAAGCACAATAGAAATCGGTTCCATGTGTCTCTCCTCTTTGTTTCTCGCAATTTTTGTAGAGAATGCTTATATCGTCACTATCACTTCTTTAGATACGGTCGCAATCTCTGAAAATTCTTCGAAAATATTTAATTATTTATCTGTAAACTCGCTTAGATAAGTCCTCTTATCCAAAATAATTATATCATACTATTTACGTGACTTTGTGATATTTGGCTCACTACCATAATGGAGCTTTACAATCTTGTCGTTCTCATTATTGATAATTCTCGTTAAGCCGTTCTTTTGCCAAGATTCACCTACACTGCCAACAATAGGAATATGCAAAGAATAAGCCAACGTATTTGCAACAGACACGCCAATCCTCAGCCCGGTAAAACTTCCTGGACCAGAGTAGAACACCAATCCACCTAGATCTTTAAACTCAATATTATTTTTTTGGAGTAATTCTTCTATTTTATGGTTCAAGGTAGCTGATAACTCGCGGCCAGCTAACCATTTACAGTTATCTGTGATGACAAGTTTTTTACCCAAAGCTATTTCTGCTCGTTCTTGGTCAGTTCTAATCAATAAAACTATGCTCACTTGTTCTCCAAAGACTTTTTTAGATATTCGAATTTTTTTGGAACCAGGAAATGTATTTTTCTATTCTGTTCATCCGCGTCTAGATCAATCCGTATTTTTATCAGATCTTTGATGTAATCTATCTGTTTGGCCCACTCAATTATTGTAACGTTTTCGGGATGACTTGTTGCTTCTTCGATTTCGTGCCGAACTGCACCAATATCTTCCAGCCGATATAGATCAAAATGATTAACGCTTAACCGCCCCGATGAGTATGTATTCATAAGACTAAACGTCGGGCTAGTAACGTTAACTACACATCCCAGACCCCTCGTCAGCCCGCGCACAAAAGTAGTCTTGCCTGCGCCAAGATCACCTATCATTTCAATGACTTCACCACCCCGCAGGCTTTTAGCTAGCTCCTCCGCCAAAGATTCTGTTACCTCTGAGCTGTCGGAGAAAATTTGATAATTCAAATCTGTATTCATATGCACCGTATGATAACGCAAGCAACCCTGCTCCGCCAAGCATGAGCGGATGTATTGTACGTGGCAAAGTCGGCTCCTGAAAGTTATTACTTGGCCCTGTTTCGGTTTTCTTTGTAGTTTTTTTAGGTGTGGTAGTTTTTGCCGACGCTAATTTGGCTTTGGTCGTTTTAGCTGCAGCAGCTTTGGCCGTTTTTGTAGACTTTGGTTTTGCTGGGCTCGCCGCTTTGATTGTAGAAAGGGACGTTGGAAAAGTTTGCACGTTACTTGCTCCTGGCGAGCCAGTAATTGACCATTGCCAAACGCCAATATAAAACTGCCAGGATTGGCCTTCCGGCACGTCAGAATACTGATCAGTTTCGCTAACAACTTGTCCTGACTTATTGATTAAATGTGCTTTTGACGAAGTATTAGAAAGTGTCAGCCCACTATCTTTTGAATAAATTACCACATATGATTTTGCGGAGATAACCAAGTCGCTGATGACGTAAGAATAAGAGTACGTGTTACCTGATTGTATTTTGTACCCAGACAAATCTATCGCGATATCATTTGGATTATATAACTCAATATACTCATCATCAGCGTCCGTTTGGGGAGGAGCCGGGTTTGGCAATAACTCTGTTATATACGGTTCAAGATACTCTGGGGTTACAACTGGTGGTATTTCTGCAGGAGCTAGGGCTGGATCTGGCGTAGGATCGGGAGCAGGATCGGTGCCCACGTCCAAAACTGGAGTTGGATCAGGAGGGGATAAAATTTCTGGTTCTGGCACATATACATAATTTACAGTTGCTGGATTTGGTGTGTCCAAAACAGAGAAGTCACTTAAATTTTCGTCACTATCAATATATAAATCTTTTTGCATAGAACGGACCAGGCTTTTGCTCTTTGCCGGCGCGGGAGCTACGTGGCCCTCAAATCTCGTCGATCCACCCCAGCCAAGAGCATCAATTATATCGCCCGTGCTAACTTGAGATATCCTGACATAACCACCTGTATCTGCTAGAGCACTAGTAAACTCTAGATTTTTTGTGTCTGCCAAGTACCCTTGTCTTGCGACAAAATAATAACTATCTGGCTCTAAAGTACCATCCAAATTTACAAACCAGGTCGGAGTAGTTTTGGTCGAAGTTGCTGAAAAATATTCGAGATTATAATCAGCTAGATTTACCGCTGCATCCGAATCGTTATAAATTTCAACAAATTCCTGGTCAGAGGAAGTCGTGGTAGCTGTTTGAAGCTCTGTGATCAAAATTTGAGGTGGTAAATTTTCGGCTTGTGCCAAATTTGGCACAAAAAATAATAGACAAAATGCAATAAGCATAAGCTTTTTCATTAGATAAATTTTATCACCAAAATATCGAAAATTTCAAACCATTTCCACAATATTTTGTCCTGAGGGACTCTTTATCCGCGTAGTGTCTTCCAAAAATACAGTCTATTTTATAAATCAACAACTTGGAAATAGTAATCCCACGCAGGAACTTCAAGAGTAAAAAGTTTCTCTGGAGTCTGCTCATATAATTCTTTGACTTCTGTGGCATCTACCCAATGGACATTGGCTGTTTCTTCTTCTTGAGCTACTGGTTCACCATCTTCAACTTCACATCTAAAGATAAAGCCAACCCACGGTCTGCCGTCTTTTAACTGCTGGGTACAACAAAAAGGTTTAAAGCCAAACACTGCGTCAGTTTTTTGCGGTGAGTGAATTTTTGTCTGAGAATCATCGATAACTCGCTTTAGCGTAAGCCCAGTTTCTTCTTTGATCTCCCTAGCAATAGCTTCGTAAACATTCTCATATTCTTTATCCATTACTCCCGCAGCAAATTCGATTGTCCCATTGTAAATTGAATCTGTAAACTTGTGTTGCCGAGTTTGTATGAGCAGCTGCAACTTTCCTTTATGTCGTCTCTCAATGATTGCCCCAACAAAAGGAACGCATAATTTATTATCCATAATTTTCCTATCTTTTGATTACTTTTATATTTTACTATTTTATGGCGTCTTCGCCGAAATGTTTAATTAGGCGAGAACGAATGGATCCGGGGTGGCGACCAAATTTTTTAGTAAGTTCTTTTATCAGAACGGGTTTGTTGCCAGAGAACAATTTGACTAGCTTTTCATCGTCCTCCTTTTTCCACGGTCTGTAGGCATTGGGGTACTCAAGTCGCATTTTGGCAAGCTTGTCATTCCAATTGCTAGTTTTCGCTTTTTTCGCCGATAAGGGTTTGAGTTTACGATTTTTGGCCATGACCCGCAGATGTTCAAATTTCTTGGCGTATTTAGCAGATTTATGTCTCAATGTCTTGTCTATTTCAAGTGCCTCTGGACTAACTCTGAGAGCCATCTGATTGATCCCCTGCAGACTGAGAGTATCCAGACTCCGTACCCGTGACAATGCCACATAGCCCATTCCCTCGACAAATGCCTTGGTTAGATCAACTCTGGCCGCATCTAGCGTCATGCCTTGGCTTTTGTGCACTGTAATTGCCCAGGCCAATCGCAGGGGCAACTGGACTAATCCAGCACGCTTTTTATCACCATCACGAAGCTCCCATGTATCAGGGATTATGGTCAGCCGTCGACCATTTTTCAGCTCAATAATAGGATAATCTGACTCTTTGTCAAAGCCTACGACCACGCCTAGAGATCCGTTGACATAGCGTCTTTCTGGGCTATTTTTGATACACATGACTAGTGCACCCTCTTTAAGAACTAGCGTCTCTACCGCCAGGCAAGATTTTTTAAGATTTTCTACATAATGAGCCTGACCAGTGTGGTTCATCGTATAATGATGCTCTTTGCCCGGAAGTTCCGATAGTTTCTTGGAGTTGATATAGTCAACGTCAATATTATTAGTATGAAGTTCTGTTGCCTCGCCCACTTCTATATCCCTACGACCCAGTAATGTCTCGGCGTGGTGACGCCTAATCTCTCCAGACCGAAGCGCAGTCAAAATTTCTAAAAATGTATCATCATTTTGGCGATGCTGTTCATCCAAATAACAAACCACAAGATCAAGCGATTCCCAAACATCCGCATTAACCACAAATGTTCCTTCAACTCCGCCAGCCCGATTGATCGGTGGAAGTTGGAAAAAGTCGCCACAAAGCACTACTTGAAGCCCGCCAAAAGGATTGTCGTCATCCCTAACCCGGCGGGCAATTTGATCAATCATATCTAGCCTGAAGTCATGCAACATCGATATTTCGTCAATTATCAACACGTCTGTAGTCCTGATGGTTTCGATTCTGCTTTTTGGCATGTCGGCAATAAGATACGGAGAAATAGAATCTTTAATCCCTATCCCACTCCATGAATGAATGGTATTGCCTCCCAAATGCGTCGCTGCCAAACCAGTCGTAGCGGTAACAGCCACCTTTTTGCCAGATTTTTTGGCATGACGAATAAATTGGTTCAGAACATATGTCTTACCGGAGCCTGCAGGCCCTGTCAGCAGCGCATTCTCACCAGATATTAATATTTCAAATGCTAAGGCCTGATCCACTATTTATTATGCTTCCCAAGCCAAATTGATTTTATCTTTTCAAACGACAGTACACTAATAGCAAACCCCGCTGTTGGCACAATCGCCGAGATATAAGGCCTTGGCTGATCAATAACAGCAAAAAATCCAATTGCAAAGATGTAGGTAATCAAAACAATAATTACTGCTCTGAGAAAACTGGTCTCCCATGCCTTATCGGCCTCAACTCTTTTATTGCGCAACTTTATCTGCTGGATTTCTTTTTTTAGGTCAGCTAATTCTTTTTCGATATCTACACTCATCAGTAATAATTATACACTCACCCAATTTAAGATATTTAATAAACAAAATTTATGTTAGAATAACCTTTGTTACACAGAAATTTATATAAGGAAAATCAATGACAAAGAAAACAATTAAGATAGCTATTGTTGGTGTCGGCAATTGCGCCAGTTCTCTATACCAAGGATTTGCTCATTACAAAGGCATTAAAGGAAAAAATGTTCCTGGACTGATGTTCGCTGACATTGGCGGATATCGCCTTGATGATATTGAGGTAGTTGCTGCTTTTGATGTAGATAGTCGCAAAGTTGGCAAGCCGATCGGAGAAGCAATTTTTGCCAAGCCCAACTGTGCTCGAACCTTTGCCAAGGTGCCGAAAGGTCCGACCGTACAGATGGGGCACGTGCTCGACGGAGTGTCAAGCCACATGCAAGAGCAACCAGAGGACGAAGGATTTCGGGTAGCAAAGAAGAAGCCCGTCGACATAGTCAAAGTGATCCAAGATACAAAAGCTGACATTTTGATCAATTATCTGCCAGTGGGTTCTCAGGACGCAACCGAATTCTATGCCCAGTGTGCTATTGACGCAGGGATCATGTTCCTCAATTGCATCCCAGTCTTTATTGCATCAAACCCCAAATGGGAAAAGAAATTTATTGACGCAGGGCTGGCTCTTATCGGTGATGACATGCGCAGTGCTCTTGGCGCCAGTATTTTGAGCCAGGTCTTACAAGAACTGGCTTTTGACAGAGGGTTTGAAGTTGATTTTCATCAACAAATTAACATCGGTGGAAATACTGATTTTAACAACATGATGGTACACTCACGACTTGCCAGCAAAAAAGAGTCAAAAGAAAATGTCATCCGCGCTCAGAACGAAATTCGCGGAATTCCAGTCGCAAAAAATAGTCTTTTTGCAGGACCAAGTACTTACCTGCCGTATCTGGAAGATAACAAGGTGGCTTACTTTAACATTCGCCTGCGTGGATTTGGTGATGCACCGGTAACTATCGACGCCAAGCTATCCGTTCAGGATTCCGAGAACAGCGCTGGTGTGGTTGTCGATGCTATTCGCTACCTTAAAGTGGCCAAAGAGCTTGGAGTTGTCGGAGCCCTGCGCGGTCCAAGTGCTTGGACTCAAAAAACCCCACCTGTTCAGATGATGTATGCAGATGCCAAAGCCGAATGTCAATCACTCGCCAAAAGAAAAGCCAACGGCACAATCCTCTCCCAGATCAAAAAATAATTTTATTGTTTCACCCTACCCAACTTTTACATTTGAGGTATATAATAAAAACATGCTCAAGCTTTCAAAAACCTTAATTAATTATCCAATTATGTCACTAAGAGCTGGGGGACAAATCGCGACGACCATTGGTCCAGTTATAAACCCAGATAATCTTAAAATTGTTGCATGGGCAGTACAAGACAGATTTAGCAAAGAAGTTCTTTATTTAATGACCCAAGATATTCGCGAAACCTTGCCTCTTGGTTTTGCAATCAATGATCTTGACAGTCTGTCCCCAGCCGGCGACTTAATCAGGCTAAAAGATTTGATTGAACTCAATTATTCGTTGATTGGTAAATACGTGACAACAGAAAACAACAAAAACCTTGGAAAAGTCAGCGACTACGCAGTTGAGGTAGAAAGTATGTTAATTCAAAAGATCTACTTTACCAAAGGTCTAATTAAAGGGTTTACCTCGGGAGAAAGTAGCATAGACAGGTCACAAGTCATAGAAACAACCAAAACTCGAATCATTATTGAAGATGCAACCGTAAAAGCCCACGAACCCAACCTCAACCCCGCAAACGCATAAATTATTACTGAACCATCCCACACTTTGAAAATAAGTTACCATTAACGGAGTGGGGGAATAGCCCAAGCAACTAAGTATAACGGCTTAACAGAGGTGGTTATAAATGTTTTGACGAAGCGCGGGGTGGTTCAGGAATTATTAATTGACTATTTTAGTTTTTTGTGTTATTATTAATAATTATGAAAGACCGCCGACTTAAGAACGACATTATGCCCAGAAAAGCACGAACTAAGCTTTTCGCAGTTGCTGCCGGTTTGGCCATTGTCCTTTCTGGTTGTGGCAAAGACAACTCCTCTGTCCACGATATAGTACTCGGCTGTAGCGATAAGTCGAAAACCCCGAAAAATTTTGCAGTAATAAATTTAAACGATAGATTAAAGTTAAAAGGATTAAGGAGTCATCGTACTGACTCCCCCTTCAACACTTCCAGCGCTCACGACTCTTTCCCCGAGGATAGAAGTTTAAGTGCATCAGCTATCTTATATAGCTGTAGTCCTGATTCTAAACAAACTAATGACAACAAACCACCATTACCAGAACCAGAACAAAACGCAACACTTGCAAATCATGATAGATCAGTTACGCTTTCGCTTAGTACCTCCGAGCCTGATGTAACTATTGGTGCCAGATCTTATGTTGGTGGTAACATCTTTGATGGCGACATACCACTGGGACCGAATACAGAAGGAACTCTCGTATACGCAGTCAAGAATCATGGTGATGAGCCTAATGGTGATCAAGCCAAATTAAGCATCAACTCTGTAACTGGCATTTATCCTGATGAAGTAAAATTTCACTCCGGGAATATTAAGGTTGACCCAACTCCACCTAACTTTTAGAAAACTATACGCTTATTAATCCTTTGATGTCGGAGTAGTTGAAGCCTTGGCGGATTAGGTATTGGATTAGTTTTTGGTCGTCCTGGTAGCGGGTTTGGCTGCGTTTCTTTTCAATCAACTGTTTTAAAACTTCATGTTCATCCGTTTCGTCATCAAGCAGTACTTTTTGGATTATTTCATCACTAACTCGCTTAGCTCGCAACTCTTGTTGGAGCCGTCTTTTACTGGTCTTTTTGAGAAGTCGCCTGTCACGAACCCAAGCCTCTGCAAACTTCTGATCGTCAATGTATTTTCTATTACTTAACTTGTTAAGCACCTCTTCTATCACGTCTTCTGAGTAATCTTTTTGCTTTAAGTATTGCTTCATTTCCCAGATAGATCTTGGACGTCTGGATATCATATTCAGGCTTCTGTCGTAAGCCTTATCAAGCACTACAACCCTCTGCAGTCTCTCTAATTCCTCCCCATCGTACTCTTGGTTAATCTTAATCCCAGAGTTCAACAACTCGTTTTCTGACAAAGAAAATACATATTTATTGTCCCCATATATAGAGTACCTATCACTGCGTTTAACTTGTTTTTTTATATCAGTAATTTTCATAAATTATTAATGTAGCTTTCTAACAAATTTTAATAGTTTTTCGTCATGTTTTTCAACATAAACCATCTGCGGTTGCCCAATAAAACCAGCTCTTAGGCAAAGCTTCATTGATGAATCATTTTCTGGTTTTACGAATGTGTACAGCTCGGTAAATCCTGCTTCCGCAGAAGCTAGTAATAGCGCGTTCAAAGCGTTAGTCATATAGCCACCCTGCCCCTCTGTGTCGGACCAGTAACCAACTTCTGCAGTGCCATTTTCTGGTGATTTCAAACCCATAGCACCTACTATTTTGTTGTACTCGCCTCTAACTAAGTAAGCGAACATCTCTCCTTCTTGCCATCCTTTGGTTGACTGCTTTACGAACTCTTTGGCGTCCTGAATTGTATATTGACCATTTGGGCCAGTTGCGTACTGGAAAGTTACCCATTTTTTTACTTCCGGCTGATTGCAAATACTAACAATTCTTTCCATGTCTGCCTCTGTTACGGTATCTTTTGCGATAGCTACTAGTCGCGCCGAACCTCCACCAAACCTCTCAAAGAGAATCTCATAATTTAGCTTTATTATTTTTTTCATACAGTAAATTCAGCAAATTCACCCTCAGCAAGACGAAGAACTGGCTGCCCTGGGCTTTGTTTTAGTAATTCCAGTTCCGCCCGTTCCCAATCTTCTTGCGTATATCCTGAAAAACCTGAACCATAGTGGGGCAAACAACTGACTTCCAGCCAGCCAAAGCCTTGCCCAATTGTCTTGTCCTGCAGATACACATATTTGTTGCACATTACCATGGCGCCCGCGGAAGATCCGACAATAACCTTATTATCCCAAAGCTTTTTGAGATCTCCATGTTTTTCCAATTTTTCTTTTAATATGTACGGATCGCCACCTGGCATAAAAATGATATCTGCCCATGCAGATACCTCAATAAAATTTTCATCAGTTAGTAATTTGTATGAGATTTTTTTATTCCTACCGACAAATTTTTCAATTTGGGTTACTTTATTATCCATAACCTTTGCCCAATCATCCTCAAGTCTAGCAAAGACACAAAAAGCAACTTTTACCTTATCAGGCTGATAACGTAGCATAGATTCAACAAGATTATTAGTTATATCGGTTGTTTTGTCAGAAGATCCTCCAACAGGTATAAGTCTTTTCATGAGATTACTCTTCTTCGGCGGCTTCTCTGACTTTTTTGGTTATTTCGTCAAAGATTTTTGGATTTTCTTCTAGATATTTCTTTGCGGCTTCTCGCCCTTGAGCAATTTTCTCGTCCTTATAGGCGAACCAAGCACCGGCTTTTTCAACAATTTCGTGCTCTACAGCCAGATCTAGCACATCACCAGATTTGGATATACCTTGGTTGTACATAATATCAAATTCTGCCTCTCTAAATGGAGCAGCTACTTTGTTTTTGACCACCTTGACCCTCACCCGGCTACCTATGACTTCATCAATTTGTTTGATCTGACCAATTCGACGAATATCCATACGAACACTTGCGTAGAATTTCAAGGCATTTCCACCAGTGGTTGTCTCTGGGTTGCCAAACATCACGCCAATCTTCATACGAATCTGGTTAATGAATATAACTGTACAATTTGAACGACTGACTATGCCGGTGAGTTTACGTAGGGCCTGGCTCATCAAACGCGCCTGAAGACCCATGTGAGAGTCACCCATATCGCCTTCTATTTCTGCACGTGGTACAAGTGCTGCCACAGAGTCAATCACCACTAAATTAATTGCACTGGAGCGCACTAAAGTCTCAGTAATTTCCAGTGCTTGCTCACCATTATCTGGCTGCGATATTAGTAAATTATCAGTATCAACACCTAGTCGCTTGGCGTACGTCGGGTCAAGAGCGTGTTCTGCATCGATAAATGCAGCCGTACCGCCCGTCCTCTGGACTTCTGCGATAGCGTGCAAAGCCAGCGTTGTTTTACCGGAACTTTCCGGACCATAAATTTCAATGATCCGCCCTTTTGGGATACCGCCGCCGAGCGCAAGATCAAGGCTTAAACAACCTGTTGATACAGTTTCCACATTTACCTTGTGAGCCTCACCTAATTTCATGATAGAACCTTTGCCAAATTGTTTCTCAATTGTATCCAGTGCTACGCCAAGTGCCTGGTCCTTGCCTGCGTTTTCTTCTGGTGTTGATTTTGCTGATTTTGCTGATTTTTTTGCCACAGTAATTACCCTCTCTATTTTTATCCTTATTCCTGTTTATTATAGCAATTTCATTGCAAAATACCCATTTTCTCCTTAGTTTGCAATAAATCAGAATATTGGTGGTAAAATATATCTAGAATGAAAATGCTTATGGTGGGTAAAATCCTTATATGAAAATAAACGACGAACAAATAGAAAAATTACTGCTAGATGCGGGGATAATTGGCAAAGAAGCACTCGGGAATATCAAAGCACAAGCTGACACCGAAAAACTAGGGCTTCAAGATATTGTAGTCAAAAACAATATCATTAGCGAAAAAGATTTGACCAAAATGTATTCCGAGACTATTGATGCTCACTTCATTGATCTCAATCCAAAAGAGATAAAACGTGAAATTCTAAAACTTATACCAGAAAAATTTGCCAAACAATACAAGGTTGTCCTTTTTGGCGTTGAAGAAGACGGTAGCAAGCTCATTGCCATGGAAGATCCTGACGATGTTCAAGCAATCAATTTCCTCCAAAAACAGATTGGAACTAACCTGAAAATGTTTGTCGCACCAACTTCGAGCATACTTCAAGCGCTGGACCAATATAGAGATAACGTATCCTCTGAATTAACAAAAGTCCTTGCTCCAGACCAAGAAGAAGCCGAAGATGATGAAGATTTATCCGAAGAAGATCTTGCAGAAGATTCTCCTATCGCCCAAACTGTTAATCTCATTATAGAATATGCTATCAAATCATCTGCCAGCGATATTCATATAGAACCAAGGGAAACATACGTCAGCGTCCGGTACCGAGTTGATGGAATATTAAAAGAAGCCAACAAATTGCCCAAAAAAGTCCACGGTCCACTGGTTAGCCGTATTAAAATTCTCAGCAATCTCAAAATTGATGAACGACGGGCCCCACAAGACGGAAGATTTAAAATCCAAATAGGCTCTGGGTTTTACGCGCTACGTGTTTCTACATTGCCAATCAGCGAGGGCGAAAAAGTTGTGATGCGTATATTAAATGAGTCTAGCAAAGCACTAACCCTTGAGGAGCTGGGATATTGGGGGAAATCGCTTGACACAATCAATAAAGCAATTATCCAGCCTCACGGCATGATTTTGGTCACTGGACCAACTGGCTCAGGCAAATCAACCAGTCTATTTAGCACACTAAGCCTACTTAACAAGCCGTCCGTCAATATCTCTACCGTAGAAGATCCCGTAGAATATAAAATTCCTGGCGCTAACCAAACTCAAGTTAACCCAAAAGCTGGGATGACCTTTGCTTCAGGACTACGCGCACTACTCAGACAGGACCCCAATATAATCATGGTTGGTGAAATCCGTGATGGCGAAACAGCTGGGCTTGGCGTCCAAGCCGCTTTGACTGGACACTTAGTCTTTGCGACTCTTCACACCAATAATGCCGCCACCTGCCTGCCCCGTTTGCTTGATATGGGGATAGAGCCGTTTTTAATTGCCAGCACTGTACGTGCAGTCGTTGGACAAAGGTTGGTAAGAAGACTATGTGTTGATTGTCGATCTCCTGAAAAACCAGACGCTACCACGACTAAAAAAATCTATGAAACGTTCCGAGTTGTTGACAAAACTAAAATGAAATATATCCACGAACTCGAAAAAGCAGCACTCGATGGAGGTATTGGCAAAAGCAACGGCAAAAGTGGCCATTCTGAAACCGACAGCCTTTCAACCACAGAAGACACCATAATGAAAATATGGAAAGCCAAAGACGATGGATGTGAAGCTTGCGGACATACAGGCTATAAAGGTCGAATAGGTATCTATGAAGTTCTTGATAATTCAAGCGACGTCCAGAAATTAATTGTTGGCAATGGCACAAGTGACGCCATACAAAACCAAGCGGTCGCGGGCGGCATGGTGATCATGCAAATTGACGGATTCATTAAAGCTCTGCGGGGACAAACAAGCATAGAGGAAATCTTAAGAGTAACTTCCGAAAGATAATATATGGAATCATATAAATTTACTGGTACTAAAGAGGGCAAAAAAATCTCTGGCAAGGTTGAGGCCCAAACCAAAGAAGATGCCATCACCACCTTATCTCGCCAAAATGTTCATGTTCTGAATATCAAAGCTAGTTCAACAATAGATAGATTTAGCAAACTCTCTCTTGGCAAAGGCAAAGTTAAGCTGAAAGATCTTGTGGTATTCACTCGCCAGCTCTCAACTATGATATCTGCTGGCGTGCCATTAAATCGTTCTTTGGCAACTATGCAGACTCAATCTGATAACAAATACTTCACGAGCGTAATTGGTGCTATCTCAAAAGATATAGAAGGAGGTATGCCACTTGCGGATGCATTCGCAAAACATCCTGATGTATTTAGCGATGTATACGTCAACATGGTTCGAGCCGGTGAATCTGGAGGAATATTGGATGAGATATTGCAAAGGCTAGCCACCCAAGTTGAAAAAGATGCTACTATCAGAAAAAAAATAAAAAGTGCTATGGCCTACCCTGTAGTGATCCTCAGCATCACTGTTGTCGCGTTTTTTGGTATTATGATTTTTGTCATTCCAAAATTGGGCAAAATTATCAAAGATCTTGGTGGACCGAACGCACAACTACCAATCTATACCCAAGTTATGCTTGGGCTGAGCGACTTTATGAGACACAATGCCATTATTATAGGTATCGTATTGTTTGGCGGAGTATATCTCTTCCGTCGTTACATAAAAACAACAAAGGGCAAGTACAAACTCCATGCAACTCTACTCAGGATACCTGTTGTCAAGAATATTATTATTAAAATTGCTATTGCTCGTTTTGCCAGAACTTTTGCTTCGCTAATGTCAGCAGGGGTTGGCGTACTTGATGCACTTGAAGTAACCGGTGGCGCTATCGGTAATTTAGTCATAGAAAAAGACCTCAAAGAAGCTGCAGAACAGATAAAAGCTGGCAAACAACTCTCTGAACCTCTTAGCAAAAGCCCTTACTTCCCTGCAATTGTCTCCCAAATGCTGGCAATTGGCGAGGAAACAGGGCAAATTGATACAATTCTACTCAAAGTCGCTGATTTTTATGAGGAAGAGGTCGATGCAGTTATTGACGGGATTAGCTCTTTGATAGAACCTGTTATGATTATTGTGCTTGGCGCCATGGTCGGTGTTATCGCCGCAAGTGTGATGGGCCCAATCGCTAGCCTAAGTCAAAATGCAGGTAAGGAATAAGTGTTTGCTGGGGAAATCTCTTGACTTCCGTGACGCTTATGGTTACTATATCTTCTAGATGCTTACCCTAGCGGTGAGATCGTATCAAAAAATTAAATAAATTAGGAGGGTGGGTCCTTATGGTCTCTCTAAAAAATAAGCAACAGGGTTTCACTATTGTTGAGTTATTGATAGTAATCGTTGTGATTGGTATCTTGGCTGCATTAGTGGTAACTACATTTAGTGGAATACAACAAAAAGCTCGTGATAAAGAGCGTCAAACAGATATCGGTGCATTGCACAGTCAACTTGAAGCATATTATGCTCAAAATGGCTCATATCCAGCATTAGCAGAAGTAAACACTGGGAGCTGGAGAACAGACAACATGAAAGGTCTAGATAGCGCTGCGCTACAAGATCCTAAAGGGAGCGCACAAACACTTGCTGCTGCTGCATCTGCAACAGAGTATGGTTACGCTACTAACGGCGGTGTTGCTTGTACTACAGCTGCAGCTGACTGTACTTCGTACATATTGACTGCAAACAGAGAAGAAGGAACAGGACTAACCTTCACAAAAAGCTCTCTTAACTAATAGTTAAATTAGCTTCAAACTAAAACTCCGCCTTTCCTAGGAACAGCGGAGTTTTTTTATTGAACAGAAGTGTTGTGGCTATAAGCATAACTATTGTATAATTTGATGAGAAACATTATGGGTGGCCAAAACAAAACACTAATTTTCAAAGATAAACCAATTTTTGGTCTGGATATAGGTTCTAGCACCCTGAAAATTATGCAACTTTCTGAAGTTGACAAAAAGACCTGCAAGCTCCAGGCCTACGGTGTAGGCAAACTAGACCACAATGCTATTAAAGACGGCGTCATTGAAGACTTTGATACCATGGCTAAATCCGTTGGTGAATTATTCCAAAATAAGATAGTCGGCAAAATAACAACTTCCAGGGTCGCTATGACGGTTCCATCTAACCACACCTTTAGCAAGGTGCTGACTTTGCCAAAGATAAAGCCTAGTCAACTTAGTGAAGCTGTGGCAATGGAGTCAGAACAGTATATCCCGATGGCATTCGCAGATCTTTATTTTGATTATTCGGTGATAGAAACAAGAAAAGACGACATTGAGGTTCTTGTTGTGGCGTCACCTCGCAAAATTGTTGATTCGTATATGGCACTCGCCCGTATGTTAGGGCTTGAACCAATAGCATTTGAAACAAATATTGGAGCGGTGGCCCGCTTATTCGAGAAACAAGACCAACATAATGCTGTGCCCTCTGTACTGATAGATATTGGTTCATACTCCTCAGACATAACAATACATGACAAAACCATGATTGTTACCAACACCATACCCACCGGCGGTGAGATGTTTACAGATAGACTAACGTCCAGTTTATCTGTTAGCCAAGAAGAAGCCCACATCATCAAGACCAAATACGGCTTGAGTAAGAGTAAAAAACAAAGCCAAGTATTAAAAGCAATGGAACCTGAACTTGAGCAGTTGGTTAAAGAAATTAAAAGAATGATTCGCTACTACGAAGACAGAGGTGACAAAAAGTCTAAAATTGGTCAAATAGTCACTATGGGTGGCGGAGCAAATATGCAAGGGCTCAGTGAATACATAATAAATTCTCTAAGACTGCCTGTCCGTACGTGTGACCCTTGGCAAAATATTGATCTTAACAAATTGCAGCATCCTACTCAAATGGAAAGATCTATGTATGTAACTGTTGCGGGATTAGCCTTAATTGACTCAAAGGAGATATTCTCGTGATTAACCTCCTACCCACAGATTACAGAGATAGTATTTTTTATGCACGTAAAAATACCGTCCTGCTACGATGGCTTGTTGTACTAATTATCTCAGGTCTTGGAGTAGCTCTAATAGTTATTAGCGGGTTACTTTACACTCGTTACCTCACGCAAGGCCAAACAAAAGAAAACACCGTAAAACTTGCAACACTCAAAGAGAGAAATATAGAGGGCGTAAATAAGGAACTTTCTGTCATATCTGACAACATAAGATTAACTCTTCAGGTCTTGTCTAAAGAAGTCTTATTCTCTAAACTTATCAAACAAATTGGTTCGGTTATGCCAGCCGGTGCAGCTCTTGATGGCCTCAATATTGAAAACATTGAGGGTGGGATTACCCTAAAGGCATCCACACTTGATGTTCAGTCTGCTACACAACTTCAACTCAATCTAGAGGATAAAAATAACGGTATTTTTGAAAAAGCAGACATAGATAATATCGGCTGTAAATCTGGCGACGACGTGCAATATCCTTGTAGTGTCACTATCAAAGCAACCTTTAAAAAGCAAAATAATCCATACTTATTTATTGACCCTAAATACGCACCAAAAGCGACAAAGGCAGGAGAAAAAACACCATGACAGCTAAAAGATTGTTTTTTGTTTTGGTGTTTCTTACTGGTCTCACCGTGCTTGCTATAATAGGCGTAGCAGTAGGTGGCGACGTCTTGCTCCAAAAGCAATCAGAAATACTTATTCAGACCAAAGTCGAATCTGCCAGCTTGGAAGCTCAAGAAGCTGCCTTTAAACAAGCCAAAAAAGACATCGCTAAATACTCCTCTCTTAACGAAATGACCAAAAGTATCGTTCCTCAAGATAAAGACCAAGCAAAAACACTTAGAGAAATATACAAGATTGCTGAGAACAACGGAGTCCCAGTAAAAACAATAACATTTAGCACTTCTACTCTAGGCCAAAAAGCTGTCCCCGTACCTAAAACAGAGGACAAATCTGCCACAACCGCTCCAAAACAAACAACCCCACCAATCACTCAGGTGAAGCCGGTTGACGGCATTAGCGGTGTCTATACTATGGAAATTGTTCTAGCTAACGACTCGAATAGTCTTGTATCTTTTGATAATATAACTAAATTTATGAATGGGCTAGAGTCTAACAGAAGAACGGCTCATATTACCAATATTTCCTTGACGCCTGACCGCAAACGCGGAGACAAACTGACCTACAATATAACCCTAAGAGTTTACGTAAAACCAGAGGCAAAAAAATGAAAAACATCAACTATTCTCTCTACATAGATAAAACCCGTGAAGCCTTAATCAAATATTACAAAATGATCTTTATGGTATTTATAATATTGCTTTACTCATCAATAATTTTTCGAATTAACCAACTCTCTTCTCAATCACCAACCAATGAGCAACTGACCCAGAAGCTAGCAGAGACAAAAGGCCCAACAATTGATCAAGACTCACTTGAAAAGATTCAAAAACTTCAAGATGAAAGCGTCCCTGTTCAAGCACTCTTCAAGGATGCAAGAAACAACCCATTTTCTGATCAATAAATTGCTTTTCTATTCGGGTTTGTGTCCCATAATAAAAGCTTCCCGAGCATCGAGGATGATTTTTGCTGAAACATCAGGATTAACACAGTAAGTATAATGAAAATTAAACTGCTCACCTGCCGTTTCTACTTTGAGAACCCCAAAATTAAATAAAGTCGGAAATATTCCCTCTTTTTGGCTAGTAACATCTTCAATATTTGTCATAGCAATTTCTGAGATTTTACGGTTAAACAGTCCGATTTGGTTGGTTAGAGTGACATTTCTGGTGGTTACGACTAAGAGACTTCTGTGATAAATCCAAGTCGCAAGCAACAGAAATATAATGACTAAAATTAAGACAATCAGCCCGAGAAGTCCGACAATTGCTGTCGTTGTCGTAGCTGAGACTCCCAAAGTTTTAATAACACCTGGCAGTAAAAAAACAACCAACAATGTTGACAGCAACAAAGCTAGCAACGCTTGAACATAAATAATAATTATCCCAAAAGGATGACGCCTAATCTCTGCTAGTTTCTGCTCCCCACTGCTTATATCGCTGATATTAATGTCTTTGGTCTCAGAACTTGGTCCTTGGTAATTGTCTTGATGCATAATTTTGATTATAGCAGTTTTTCTTGCTCCGGATTACCTTTCGCTCCTTTTGGAAAGTCTTTTTTAAGATGTTTGTAGGCCTTTGGCGTAGCCTTTCGTCCTCTTGGCGTTCTCTCTAGTAACCCTATTTGCATAAGATATGGCTCAAAGAAATCTTCTATAGTCACCTTTTCATCTCCCGTTAGTGCAGCAATTGTATCAAGCCCTACTGGACGATTTTGGTAATTATCGATCATAGTCTCTAGTATCTTTCTGTCGGCCGGGTCAAGCCCAAGCTCATCAATTTCAAGTAGCCCCATCGCTTTTTGACTGATAGATGCGTCGATAATTCCGTCTCCGTTCACATCTGCGTAATCACGAACTCTCTTCAGCAGTCTGTTGGCAATTCTAGGAGTTAATCGTGATCTTTTAGCAAGATGCTCAGCTGCTGCTGTATCTATATCTACCCCCAATATTTTAGCTGTTCTTTTAATAATCTGCTTTACTTCGTCCTCGTTATAAAATTCCAGGCGATGCTGAATACCAAATCTATCTCGCAGTGGCGCCGCCAAAGACCCCGTTCTTGTTGTCGCGCCAATTATGGTAAAGCTTGGCAAATCGAGTCGCAGACTCTTGGCGCTTGGTCCTTTGCCGATCATAATATCAAGTTTAAAATCCTCCATTGCAGAATACAGTATCTCTTCTATTGAGCGATTAAGCCGGTGAATCTCATCAATAAACAAAATGTCTCCATCTTGAAGATTGGTCAACATGCTGGCCAGGTCACCTGCTCTCTCAATGGCAGGACCGGAAGTCACGCGCAGTGCTGCTCCCATCTCATTGGCTATAACATGCGCCATGGTTGTCTTGCCAAGTCCTGGTGGACCATATAGCAAAACATGGTCAATCGGTTCACCTCGTTTTTTGGCGGCATCGATAGCTAGCTTGACGTTTTTCTTTAGGCGTTCCTGTCCAACATAACTTTTGAAATCCTTCGGCCGGAGAGTAACCTCTTCCTTTAGCTCAATTTCATCCGGCTCTGGTTGGGTAATTCTCTCTATCGCCATGTTATTTTGCACCCTTTTTAGTGATCACCACTTCTGATACTTCCATGTTTTTTGGCAAATCCAGAATTTGTTTCAGTAGTAAGGCCACGTCACTAACATTCATCAAATCTTTGCGCTCTTTACTGCTTTTTCCGGTAACTTTTTCCATGAGCTTGCTGTGAAATCCATCAGGGCAAAAACTGATCACTCGGCATTTGGTATCTTTCAGTTCACGTTGCAAATTTGCGCTAAATCCTCTGACTGCCCATTTAGAAGCAGAGTAAACAACGCACTCATTAGTGTAGTTTTTTGTCCCCGCTATTGATGATATGTTGGCAACGTCACTACCGTCTTTTTTGATTTTGGCAATTAGATTTGAGGTTAGTAGTATCGTTGATTTTACATTTGAGACCATGGTTTGTTTAATTTCTTTTTCGGTAATCTTGCCAATTGGTTCGTTTGTCCAGACTCCTGCGCAATTTATTAGAACGTCGAGTGGTTCATTAAGAGCAATTACATCTTTCGCTGCCATTTCAATCTGTTTGCCTTCCGACAAATCATAAATCATATTTATATCAGCAGCAATAGAGTCTGTCAAAGAGATATTAACAATTTTTTTGTCATCATTTTTATATAGTTTGGCTACCTCAAGCCCCAGTCCTTCACTCGCACCTGTAATAACAATCATTTCAGGTTTCCTTTCAGTGCTTGTTTGATTCTTTCTTCAGTTGAGAGATCTTTGCTAACTTTTGCAAGAGCGCTCCTGGCATCATAATCTGAGTAACCAAGAGCAATAAGTCCCGACGTAGCGTCGTCTTTGATAGAGGCATGATCACCGCTTAACATGTCCCCTGCAGTAACATCACTGGCCAGCCCAACTTTGTCTTTTAGCTCAATGATAATTCTCTCGGCTAGTTTTTTGCCTACCCCTGAGGCTTGTTGAATAAATTTCACATCCCCACTTGCTATTGCAGATCGCAGTTCGCTTGTAGAGCCAATACTTAACATGTTAAGTGCCATCTTGGGCCCTACACCATTCACTCCTAATAACTTTTCAAAGAATTCCTTATCTCCCTCTACTGTAAAACCGAATAAATCATGACTCTGCTCTCTGATATGCTCGTAGATGTAGAATTTGTGGTTAGTGTCACTCTTTAGCTTTGACCTATCTTCAGTTGATACGAATATCCCGTATCCAACTCCGTTCACATCCAGAATTACATTGCTGGAGTTATTGCTTTTTATTATTCCCTCTAAATAAGCGATCATTATCTTTATTATCTCACAAACCCCTTGCGTCAGGGTACGACCCTGACGCATAATGTATGTATGCCTGTTCGCAATGTAATAAAAACTTATCTGCCTAAACGCTACTATCACATTTACTCCAGAGGTGTAGCTAAGCAAAACATTTTTGCTGACGATGAGGATTATCGAATGTATATTAGCTTATTTAAACGATATTTATCAACAGAAGAAATAATAAGCCCAACAAGACATGGCTACCCTAATTATCATAATAGGATTGAACTTCTTGCCTACGCACTCATGCCAAACCATATCCATATTTTAGTTTACCAACATGATGAGAAGGCCATGACGGACCTTATGAAATCATTAATGATAAGTTACAGTATGTATTTTAACAAGACGCACAAGCGTGCTGGTCCGCTGTTTCAAAGTAGATATCTTGCCAGTCTGATTGACGCAGACAATTACTTAACTCATATTTCTAGATATATTCACCTAAACCCAAATAACTGGGTCAATACAGACAAATCAAGCCTTGATTTCTACCTAAATAAGAGGGAGGCAGATTGGATAAATCCTCAAAGAATTATGACTTTATTTGAAGGAAAACAAGATTATGTAAAATTTTTACATGATTACGAAGAACAAAAACAAATTATTGATGAGCTAAAATGGGAGCTAGCCCAACAGTAGTCATCTAAAACTGCGTCAGGGTGCGACCCTGACGCATATTCTGAGGTGATTTTGTTTTAGTATTATGAACTTAGGCGAATCTTGTTGTCATGCTATGCGCTATTGCACAAGCTAGCGCATCGGCGCAGTCATCTGGCTTAGGTATAGATTTGAGCTTTAGAATAACTTTGACCATTTCCTGTACTTGGTTTTTATCTGCTTTACCATAACCTGTAACAGCTTGTTTTATCTGGAGTGGCGTATATTCAAAAATGTCTAGACCGTTTTGTTTGCCCAGTAGCAGAACCACTCCTCTGGCTTGTGATACGCTCATAGCTGTCGTTACATTCCGCATAAAGAATAATTTCTCAACGGCCATAACGTGCGGTTTGTGAGTTCTAATAATCTCTTCTAGTTCGTTATTAATAGTTAGTAATCGACTTGCTTCGTCCGAATTGGCTGGTGTAGTAATCACTCCACCGTCAACTAGCTCTAACCGCCCATCTGCCCTATAGTCAATAATGCCAAACCCAAGCCGTCCTGTCCCTGGATCAATCCCCAAAATCCTCACCCTCAAACCTCAACGTCGAAGTTTACGTGGGTTTTTACTACATCGTCGTTTTCTTCTATTTTGTCCATCAGGCGAGTAATCTTGCCAATTGTTGCTTCGTCGCTGATAGTAATAATATTTTTGGGTACGTACGTTAACTCTGCTTCTGTAATATTGTGGTTTTCTTTTAGTGCATTTCTGACTTCGGCTAATTTTTTGGGCTCAGTATAGATTATAGTCTCGCCGTCCTCCTCTACCACATCCTCTGCTCCTGCGTCTATTGCTTCGAGTAGCAAATCCTCTCCTGTTTCTTTGACCACTATCATGCCCTTGTGATCAAAAAGAAAGGCAACAGAGCCCTTTTCTGCCATATTGCCACCATGTTTAGTAAAAGCTACTTTTACATCTGGGTATGTCCTGTTGATGTTGTCTGTGGCGCATTCAACCAAAATCCCAGTACCACCTGGTCCATAGCCTTCATACATAACCTCTTGAATCTGCTCACCGCCCAACTTCCCTGATCCTCGGTCAATTGCTTTTTGGATATTACTCCCTGGCATGTTGGCAGCTTTGGCTTTATCTATTGCCAACCTTAGTGAAAAGTTTGTGTCTGGGTCTGCACCTGCTCGCGCGGCAATCGCAATATTATTGCCCAATTTTGTAAAAATTGCACCTCTTTTGGCGTCTTCAACAGCCTTACCTCTATGAATTTTTGCCCATTTACTGTGTCCAGACATAACTTCTCCCGCTTTTAGAACAAATCTTTTTCCTCGTCAATTATATCACGAAGGCCTTTGGTCTTTTGATGCAAAATTATACAGAACGCGACTACTACGGCGTAACAAATTATCATTCCTGTGATATTTATTTTAGCTATCGTTAGTGCATGGGGAATTTGTGCAAAAAGTTGTGCCAAATCAAGAATTGCCACCAACAGTATCTTTGCTGGCAATGCCAACAACCCAGAAACTGTGGGCACAATCGTCCCTGCCAGCCCCGCTATAAAACTGAACAACATCGCAAAAGGAACTAATGGCACCACAACCAGATTGACCAAAAATCCAACCACCGAAATTTTGGCAAAGATAAACATTATTATCGGTACCGTCATAACTTGCGCAGAAAACGTATCACTAACTAGTTGTTTGTACTCCAACAATTTACTGCTTTTTGAATATCTTTTGATCAGCAGAGGCGACAAAACCAAAATTCCAAAAAAGGCCAAAAATGACAGATACCAGCCAATGTCAAACCAGATATATAGCGGACTACCCAACCCCGTCATTGTGGCTGCAAGACCAATCAACAGAAGTGGTTTTATGTTTCTGCCACAATACCAAGCCCACAGAGACAGCACACTAACAATCGCTGCTCTAACTATTGAGGCACTGAACCCAGTTATTAGCAAAAATCCAACTATCAAAAGGCCTGACAAAAGTGTAGCTTGGTATTTAGAATGTTTCTCTAGCAGTCGCCTAGAAAACAATACTAAGATTGTTAAGTTGTATCCAGATACCGCCACAATATGAACCAGGCCTACATTCCGCAGATCTTGGTCGACATCTTTTGGCAAGGTGCTACGCTGTCCGATCAAAAGCCCCAAACCAAAAGATGCCGCTGGTTCTGGCAAAGCATTGTACATCCCAGCCACAAACCTCTGGCGAACTTGCTCGACGATTGAATTTGTATGATTTAGTACCTCTATTTGTGCAAAGCTAACCCTGCCTACCTTCCCGCCCAAAGTTTTGTAGACTTTGCCCTCTACCTGCACAATATCGCCTCTTGTAACCGCCGGTGCACCGAATCCTGACACTGTCATTTTGCCCGGCAAGCTCAGATCTTCCTCGGCGACTACTATATCCCCAATATCAAATTCTAGCTGTTGTTTATCATCGTAAACTCCGTCACTTTTTGCTTGTGCTGTGATAATAACTTTTTTACCGTAAATTTGCTCATAGCCAGCAAAGCTTTGCTGAAATTGCCCACCCCGCCATAGCCCCAGACTCAGTCCAAACAAGATCATTAAAGTTGTCCAAATGATTTGTCTACGCCGGGTAGTTAACATGCTAAGTAATCCTAATATTAGAACTATTTCAAGCTGAATACTTCGGTAGAATCTCGCTGAGTACACTCCTGCAACTACCGCAAAACAAAAACAAGTTAACCCTGTCGTCCAATTAAAACGCATAGCAAAATAATGCTTAAGCTTTTTCATTCTTGCTAACATTATATACTAAGATACATGGATGAAATACTTGCCTATTTTGACAGTCTTGGACTAGATAGTGAGCTTACTCAAAAAACACCTGTTAATAAAGGCCACATGTCCTATGAAAAAGCAATCTACACTAATGATAGCGAACGTATTTTTGTCAAGAAATTTGTGGAAGATGCTAACTTAAACCCAACTCAATCGGCACATGCAGTAGCTTATCTTCAAAAAGAGAATACAGTGATCAACCAATTATCGACTATTGACACTGTGCCTGAACACGCGGAATTAATTGATGGATCTTTAGTGCTACCCGCATACACTGAAGAGCTCGGCTGGTTTTGGGAAGCTCCGGAAGACGAAGAGTTGCGACCAAAATACATCAAAGAAATACTAAATGCTCTTTTCCAAAAGGAATCGGTTAGTGTCAATCTGGATGAATCAGTAGTCGCACCTAGCCAACAAACTCTTGAGCGCAAAGGTTGGCAAAAACTGATCAAAACACCTGGGCTTAAGCCCCAAGTTGCTGATAAATTGAAACAACACAAGACAAATCTTTATCCTATGACTATTGCATCGGGGCAGGAACTACTTAACAACCTGGATAATCTTATGGCCAAGTTCAAACCAATTGACGCTACTGAGTTGACTGCTTTTTGCCATCATGACGCTCGTCAACATAACATCGCTTGGCACCCTTTTCTTGGAGTTAGAATAGTTGATTGGAGCTGGGCCGGAATAGGACTTCCAAATTCTGATAGTACGATGTTCTTGATTGACCTGACAAAGAGTGAAATCGATATTTCACAGTATTTGGATGAGTATTTTAATCCAAAACATGCGTACACACTTATTGGATATTGGCTAGCCCGAGCAATAGAACCGCCGAATAAGTCGAACCCCGAGGTCCGTCTCCACCAACTCGCCTCCGCCATCACTGCCTATAATCTGCTTCGCTTGAGAGAGACTGTTTGAGTAGGGCAAATGCCTTGGCAAAATTTATTGTGAATCTGTCTGGCGATTTTTTGAACCATAAGTCAATCTCGTCGACAGAAAACCAACCTATTTCTGCAATCTCTGATTTGGCAAAATTTATATCGCCGTCCCATTTGCATGTAAAAACTGTGTGGAATCTACGTGCAATCCCACCAGGGGCTTCTCTCTCAATATAGAATTTACCTATTTTGGTAAATTTATCAATTTCTATCCCCAGCTCTTCATGTGTTTCACGTTTTGCAGCAGTAACATAGTCTTCGCCCTCATCAACATGTCCGCCCGCAGACTGGTCCCATTTCCCTGGATTATCTTTCAAACTTTCATTTCTTTTGTGAAGTAGTATTTTGCCATCACTATTTATAACAAATATTCTGACTATGCGGTGGCGCAAACCTTTTGCTCGAACAACATCCCACTCCTCAGAGCCAATAACGTTATCATTCTCATCAACAATCGCAATTTTCGCCATAAATTGAGTATACCAAACAAAAAGACTTCTCGGGGAAGCCTTTTATATTTCAGAACTGGAGGGCCCAGTGGGACTTGAACCCACGACACGCGGCTTAAAAGGCCGCTGCTCTACCAACTGAGCTATAGGCCCACAATCTATTGCAAAATGCGGAATTACTCTTATAATTATGCAGATTTTTGGCAAAAAGTCAATCAATTAACAGATTACAGACACATTCACCTAACATTGTTAGATAAATTCAGCTTAGACTAAAATAGAGTATAAGCGTAGAGCAACCAAAGAAACTGAAGGTTTCCTTGCGTGTAACGCTCTATTTTAGTCTAAGCTGAATTTATATCAGTAAAAACTGCTATTTGTGGTGGCTGCGTTTAACCTTGTGAATGCTAGAAATAATCAAAAAGATAGAAAATAGCACGCACCCACTAACATAAATATCTACCGAGTTACTCCAATTTCCCAAGATACTACCAGACAAATCACTAGACAAAGCATAGTTATATTTGCTAACCAGCACAACCACCGAAAAAGTCCCCACTATCCGTAGCACATGGTCAAATAGTGCTGGTTTGACTTGTCTTTTTCGCCCAATAACTGCGATAAATACTATCGGGGCAACAAATAAAAGCAAGCTACCTACGCTCTGATTCATAAACGAAATGCTTGGCGCCCAATAGCTTAACTGGTTGGCCATAAAATCACCAATCAGCGCCCCAATAATTATTAACGCGGCCGGCACTCGTAGCGCCACGCCAACTGCGTAAATCGCTACAGTTAGTCCTGCGGCAATTAGGGGTAAATCGTTAACGCTTATCACTTTATAATAATAACTGGTCGCCGACCTTTAGTCCACTAGCTTCTTGGTCCGTAGGATTGACCTCTATAACTTGGTCCCCAGGGTGACAAAACGTTTTCGGATAAGATGCAGACGTCAAATGCGGCTCAATATAGGTAACTTTGTCACTACCATCCACCCAAATCATCGCCAAATCAAATCGCATGTCTTTCATCCACATACACATGTCACTATCTCCGTTATTTTGAAAAATCATGCCATGGTATTTGCCCAGTGATTGTCTGCCAGATAAGCCAGCTTCTTCTTTTTGCTGTGTGTTTGCTTTTTCTAGCCGAAAATCTTGTTTTCCTAGCCTAGCAGTGGTTACATCTGCTCTGAGAGAAAAAAATATCAGCAAGATAGCAATTATCAAAAAAATGATTTTCAAGTTGCCATTCAATCTAGTTTTTAAGGACATGTTTAGTTTTGCGATTTAACTCTTATGAGGGCCAGTCCTAGAACTACTATGAAGATCACGATCAAGACTATTGCCATTAAGACAAATCCGGACTGATTCTTGTTATGCTTTTGTATCATTGCAAGTATTTTACACTAATTGTCACTAATATTTCTAGAGGCCAAAGATCCCGCCACCTTTTGTATCATTGAACTCTTCTAGCAGATCCTTTTGTTTCTTGCTGAGTCTTGTCGGAGTCTCTACTGTTATTGTCACAATGTGAGCACCCCGAGATCCACTTTTTACATGTGGCACTCCGTGTCCTGACAACTTAAAATCTGCGCCACTCTGCGTGCCTGAGGGTACTTTCATTTTGACTGGACCGTCAACCGTTTCTACTGATATTTCTGTGCCCAGAGCAGCGTCAACCATGCTGATTTTTTCTTCGCTGAGTATTAAAGTACCTTCTCTGGTGAACTTCTTGTGTGGCCTGACCCTCATGTGGACGTACAAATCACCCTTACTGCCCCCTGCCACAGCCTCACCGCGTTCGTGCAAACGAATCGTTGCACCATCGTCAATTCCGGCGGGGATTTTGAGATTAATAGTTTGCCGTGTATCTTTGACGCCTTTGCCACCACAAACTGTGCAGAGTTTTTCTGGTACTTTGCCTGATCCCTGACAGTTCTTACAGATAGCTGCTTGATTAATTACACCAAACGGAGTCCGAATCCCCTGTGTCACCTGTCCCGCACCTTTGCAGACTTCGCATGTTTTGAGCTCGTGTCCTGGTTCTGCTCGCGTGCCCTTACAGTGCTCACAGTTGTCGTGCATTCGGATCCGTAGTTCTTTTTCTACTCCAAAAATTGCCTCTTCAAAGGTCAGCTCTATGGCAGTCTCTACATCATGACCACGTTTTGGACCACCTCTTTGACCACCACCTGTGCCACCACCAAAAAAACTGCTGAATATGTCGCCGAGCCCCAAATCTCCAAAGTCAAAGTGCATTTCCTGGCCTTGTCCGCCACCAAATCCGGCAAATGGGTTCCCACCGTCGCTCGACGCACTAGTGCCAACACCTGCGTGACCAAATTGGTCATATCGCTGTCGTTTTGCCTGATCTTTTAGAACTTCATAGGCTTCGTTGGCTTCCTTGAATTTGGTCTCATCACCGCCTTGATCTGGGTGGTGTTCTACTGCAAGCTTGCGAAAAGCCTTTTTAATTTCGTCCGCACTAGCGTCTTTGCCTACTCCCAGTACCTCGTAATAATCTCTCTTACTCATTTTGTTGCCTCAAAAAATCTAAGCACTGATGGATCATCATAAGTTACGACCTTATCAGCAATAGCTGCTATCGAACGATTAAGTCGACCACTGTAGCAAATATAAATAATCTTGCCACCAAGCGAATTAGCAGCCTGCAGAGCCGGCACAATGTCACTATCCGAGCAAGCCACAGCGAGTGAAGTGCCTGGGTTCCCTTGAGACTCAAGAACTATGTCTGTCGCTACTCGAACGTCAACACCCTTTTCTTGCAGTACAAGAGTCTTTTTGCCACAGTGCGTACAAGAGCTGGATTCTCTAACACGCAAATATCCTGCTTTTATTACCCATATCTTGTCATTTGTAATCTTTGCTATCCATTGCCTGTTCGATTGAGATATCATCTGTATCCTATCTACTAATTTCTTTGGAATTTTATGTTTCGGCTGTTTCACTTTTGTAGCGTAATAGTTAATGTCTAGTTCAGGCTCTGACAAAATATCTTCTAGGAAATCCCTCAAATCAAACTTGAAATACTTGTTTTTGTCTTTTGGTAAAATCTTATTGTTTTTTACCAGCACATCAGCGATCTGGTGTCGTAGATTTTCTCCGTCAATAATCACTTTCATAGCTTATACTCCTCAATAAAAAGCCCCGCTGAGGCTCTCGCCAACACGGGGTGCTGTACATAAATATTAGCAAAAATATTGCCTTTTGTCAATAAAAAGCCTCGCAATGAATCTAAAGATTCAAGACGAGGTGCTGTGTGTATTATATTAGCAAAATTTATGGTTTTTGTCATGGTTGCCTCACGCTCGTTGCTATCCATAAATCAATATTCCGGCTACTGCTGCTAACTCGACAATAAGCCACAATATATTTGTGATAATCAGTGGCTTAAGTCTGTGCACGATCCCATAAAGAAGATAGATAAAGGCAAAAAGCGCAAAGCTAACCCAGGTGGTGATCGATACATTCGTCGCATCATGGTTGCTAAAGATTTGAAAAAGTTGGGGCAACACAAACAGTGGCGCTACTACACAAGCGAACATCATCACTTTATCGACTAGTTTTCTGTCTTTTCTTGAAATTCTCGTATGTAGAATATGATCTGCCATCTGTTTATTATACCCTCGTTTTAATATTTAATTTAATTCTTTATCCAGCCATTTTTGGGCTTTTTTGGAAACTTTTGTTATTGGTGTGGCGGTTAGAACAAAGCTATCGTAGCTGTGAAGTTTAGCAACTTCTGCTTCGATCTCGTCAAACAAATCTTCTCTAGATTCCATAATTAGTAAGATTTCGTTATTCCGCTCAATCTTGCCCTCCCAAATAAAATCGGAAGTTATAGCAACTTGCTTAGCACAAGCAATCAACCGCTTTTCCAAAAGTGCCTTAGCTATCTTATCCGCCTCTTTCTGATCAGTACATGTTAGCCATAATTGGCAATATTCACCTCGCATTTATAATCCATTCTTTATAGAAGTCTGGCATGTTTAGCTCGTCAATTTCATCAATGCTAAATGCCTGAAACTCTGCAGGTCCTGCCTCACCAATATGCTCAACTTCACCAACACGCCTAATAAATTTACAGTGGTAAGCCATGACAAAAACACCCCTATCCTCGTCACTTGATTTACTAATTGTATAAAGTTTCGCTCCTATGATGTTTTTCGTAGCAACTTCGACTCCAATTTCTTCCAGTGCTTCTCTTTGAGCAGTTTCTTTCGGCTGTTCACCCTCGTCAAGCTTACCTCCTGGTAACTCCCACTCATTTCTTTCATTCCTGCGAAGCCATACTCTGTTGTCTTCAAAGACAATGCACTTTACTGATATAGGTACAAGGTAAGGCTTGTACATTTTCTTACTTTTCCTTTTTGTCTTGCTCTGAGCTAGTCGAAGAGTCGTCTTCTACTACTTCGCCTTCTATTGGTTCGTCCCCCGAGGATTTATCCGAGGACCCTGAGCCTGTCGAAGGGTTATCTACATCGCTTTCTTTAGCAGACTCATACATCTTGGCACCGATTGGCATGATTTTTTCGCTTAGTTCTTTGGCTGCTGTTTCCAGTGCTTCTTTGTCTGCTTTTTCATCAGACTGGACCTTTTTGGCATTTTCTACTGCCTCGTCAATTACTTTGACGTCTTCCTCAGAAATCTTGTCTTTATTATCATTTTTCAATTTTTCTGCTTGGTAGACTGCATTTTCTAGAGTATTGCGAATCTCTATAACTTCGCGTTTTGCTTTGTCCTCATCTGCGTGAGTTTCTGCCTCTTTGGCGGCTTTCTCAACATCTTCTTTGGACAAATTACCACTGTTTTGAATGGTAATACTCTGTTCTTTGCCTGACCCTTTGTCCTTGGCAGATACGTTGAGAATTCCATTGGCATCTAGGTTAAATACCACCTCGATTTGTGGCACACCACGTGGTGCTGGCGGGATTCCATCGAGCACGAATCGCCCCAAGGATTTGTTGTCGGCGACCATACCACGCTCTCCCTGAACAACGTGGATCTCTACCTGGGGCTGGTTGTCAGCAGCGGTAGAAAATACCTCGCTTTTGCTAGTTGGGATAGTTGTGTTTCTCTCTATCAGTTTGGTTGCAACACCACCAAGTGTCTCAATACCAAGACTTAGCGGGGTCACGTCCAGTAGCAACACGTCTTTGACATCGCCAGCAAGTACGCCACCTTGGATAGCTGCACCAACAGCTACGACCTCGTCTGGATTTACACCTTGTTTTGGATCTTTCCCAAAGATTTTTTTGACCTTTTCAATCACGGCTGGCATACGGGTCATACCACCGACCAAAATCACTTCATTAATGTCGCTGGCTTTTAACTTGGCGTCTTTAAGCGCCTTTTCGCATGGGGTAGCAGTTTTTTCGATCAGCTCGCCCACAAGATCAATCAATTTTGCCCTGGTTAGTTTGTACTCAAAGTGCTTTGGACCATCTGCATTGGCTGTCAAAAATGGCAAGTTAATATCTGCAACTTCGGTGCTGGATAGCTCTTTCTTCGCCTTTTCTGCCTCTTCTTTGAGCCGTTGCATGGCTGCTTTATCGTCTTTTACATCTATGCCTGACTCTTTTTTGAACTCGTCCACAAAGTGGTTGACTATTCTCAGGTCAAAGTCTTCACCGCCAAGGTGTGTATCGCCGTTGGTGCTTAGCACTTCAAATACGCCGTCACCAAGTTGCAAGATTGATACGTCGAATGTTCCGCCACCAAGGTCGAACACAGCGATCTTTTCTTCCTTGCCTTTGTCTAATCCGTAAGCTAGAGCAGCTGCGGTTGGCTCGTTGATGATTCTTTTGACTTCTAGTCCGGCGATTTTACCCGCGTCTTTGGTTGCTTGTCTTTGTGAGTCATCAAAGTATGCAGGAACGGTAATAACCGCCTCTGTTACTGGCTCACCAAGAAACGCCTCTGCGTCGGCCTTTAGCTTGCTCAGGATCATAGCACTGACTTCTTCTGGGCTGTAGCCCTTACCAGACATTTCTACCTGGACACCAGTACCTTTCTTTTCAATCTTAAATGGCATCAATTTGATGTCTTTTTGGACTTCTTTATCGCTGAACTTGCGACCAATAAGTCTCTTGACGCCAAAGATCGTGTTGGTTGCGTTAGTTACGCGTTGACGATTTGCCACCTGTCCGACAAGTCTCTCGCCGTTTTTGTTGATAGCCACAACACTCGGTGTAGTCCGATTACCCTCGCTGTTAGCAATAATCTCAGGCTTGCCAGACTGCATGACAGCCATGGCGCTGTTGGTTGTTCCTAAGTCAATTCCTATTATCTTTCCCATTTGTTCCTCCATTTACTTGCGCCACATATTGCCTGCTTTTGGCAGAGCCAAAACTCTGCAATTTGTTTTTAACAATAATACTTCTTCAGAAACTGCGTTGCTCACTCTACGTATTATCTATACGTTTCGTTGGAGCTACTCGTTTCTTCCTTGTATTATCATCAAACGCAAGCAAATGTAGCTAACAAATTGTTAATTATCTTCTAATATTCTAGCACTCTCATGCTTATACTGCCAGTATAATAAATTGGCACTCGGGTGTCAAGAGTGCCAGTCATTTTATTGATAAATTTGTCTAGATTATTATAGCTTGGTGATTTTCTTGAAGCCCTGAGCAAGTTGTAGCCGTAGCTACTACTTGCTGGACTGGAGAGAAAAGCGTCGAGATATGATGATATAGACTAGTTTAGCAATGATCTGCCTGGCGCCCTTGATACCCCGTCAAGAGTGCTAACGGATTTGTTTGTTAGTGCCTGAGTCATGATGAAGAATACGCTAATTTTTGAGAATCTGAGCAGGCTGTACCCGTAGGTACAGTACGCTGAATCAAAGAAAATTAGTCAGTATTATTCGCTATGAATCTGGTGCTAGCAGGCAGATCTGTTAGTATTCTTGGCATGAGTCAAGGGTGCTAATCAGTCAAAGACTTTACTTCTGTACCTGCTTTGATCTTTTCTCTAGGAATCGCTACATTATATTCAAATGCAACCTGTTTCCCGCTCTCAAGTTCCACCAAAAATGCCCCAGGCTTCACTTCTTTACCGTCGTCTATTGTTGCGATCAAATGGCTGCCAACTAGTTCACGCACTTCGCGCTGACTCTCTGAACCAAGCTCTCTCATTGGTTGATAGGCCCACGACCCGTTTGAGCTAAGAGCATGCAAAATTTCTGCCACTATTTTTTAACCTTTACCATGGCGTGGCGGATGACCTCCCCACCAAGCATGTAGCCTGGTTGTAATTCTTCGCTGATAATTTCGTGGTGACCATCCCCCCCATCCATTGCTACTGCCTCATGAAACTCCGGGTCAAAATGTTCACCGACAGTTTTAATCCGCTCTACACCAATATCTGCCAAAACCTTCTCAAATTGCTTGACTACTCCGCTGACTCCTTTGACGTAATCGTGTTTGGCTATATCTTTTGGCACATGTTTGAGTGCCCTCTCTAGATTATCAATGGCTGGCAACAGCTCCCTCACTACACTGGATTTGACGCTAGTTCTCAGGCTGGTAATTTGTTCCTCATGCCGTCTGCGAATATTCATGGCATCTGCACGCTCTCTCTGCAAAGCTTCTGTAAGCTGGGCGACTTCTTTTGCTAATTCTTCTGCTATTTGCCTATCTTCGGATTTTGCTTTCTTACTCATTTATATCCTCTGGATTTGCCATTACAGCTTCTTTTCTTATGCCAATTGCAGTATGCAGTGCTAAATTAACATGTGCATCAACTATACCAAGATCGCTTGGAGAAGTTTCTCTTATTATGTCTTCTGCTTTATCTCTGATTAATTCTCTCGCTTGATCAATTTCTTCTTGGGGTGCGTTATCGAAGCCACCAGTTCTATCCCAAAACTCTAGGTAGTTGGCCCATAGATCCACCAATGGCGTATATTGAGGCAAACGCTCAAAAACATCCTCTCGTCTCTTCTGATCATTCCTTTCGTGTGCAGAAATACTGAGTTTATCCATTTAGTATATTCTCAATTTTTTACTCATAGATGGCTTCCTCTAGGGATTCGCCTGTTCTTTTGACCAAGTTCATAACGCCTTTGTAGCTTTGCCGAGTTGGGCCGAGGACTCCAATGTAACTGCTATCACTATACGGACTTCTGAATTTGCTGATAATCAAACTACAGCCACTGTTGCGACCAATCGGATTTTCTTGACCTATAAAAACGCTAAGAGGTTCATTTGGCTTGGCTTCATGCAACCACGGTTCTAGATTGTCCAATAAACTAGCGACTTCTCGAACATGTACGCCACTAGAAAATTCTGGTTGAGCAAAAAGATTAGTTAGTCCTGACATATACAGCTGGTTGCCAATAGTTGCCAGGCCTAGATTATGGGTCATCTCTACAAGTGTATCTACAGCACTACGAATAGTCCGCTCAGGGGCGTTGGTGTCGCTCACTCTGGCAGAAAGCGCCCTTTCTGTCCTTTTATCTACTGGGTTTGTTTCTTCGCTGAGTGTGTTGACGTAATATCTGTATCCTTTGTCTGTCGGGATACGTCCAGCACTGGTATGTGGTTGGGTGATCAACCCACGGCGCTCAAGATCTGCCATTTCTGCACGAATTGTTGCACTACTCACCCCAAAAACTTTAGCAAGTAAACTCGAGCCAACTGGACTGGCTACCTCTGCGTATTGTTCTATAATTGATTTCAAAATTTGTTCTTGCCGAGGACTCATCATTATAGATAGATTATACAATCCTGGCACTTAACATGCAAGAGTGCTAGTCGAGGTAAAATGAGCCGTTCTCTGTTTGGACATATTCCACGCCCGCTTCCCTGTGATAATCTTTACCAAACATGGCTTTTAAATAATATTTTGATTCGTCTTCTAAGTCTGCTAGTACATCCACAATTGAGGGTTTTTCAGATGAAGTCGCCAGAATCTTTTTGTCATCCTCAAAGGTTATTTGCTCGTCATTACCTACTCCCGCAGGTCGCACCAATGATTTGATCATTATATTTATCTACTTTCTATTATTTGTTTTGTTGCTAGATTTAAAGCATAGCATAAGCAATATAATTTGTCAATATGTAAACTTTATGTTGAAGTTCTATAAGGAAGATCTATAGCTTTCGTAGAAGTTGGCGAGCGATTTCTTTGGCTTGTTCGTTCTTTTTGGTTGAATGCTTGCCATGAGCAATTTTATCAACTATTTCTATAGTAGTTTCTATGTCTGCATTTACTACATATTCAAAATATGGTTTTTCCAGAGCTTCTTGAAGCTCAACCTTTGCTGTTTTCATCCGCTCTTTTATATCATCTGGGTTTGCCTGCCCCTCGTATCTACCAGCTAGGCGTTTTTGCCAAGTCTCAAAATCTGGTGGCAACAGAAATATAGGGACCACATTGTCATCAACTGCTCTATATTCTGCCACACCCTGGACTTCTATCTCGCTCAGCGCAATTTTGTTCTGGTCATGGGCTTTTTTGATCTCTGCTACACTTGTACCATAGATATTGCCATGGGCTAATTTTGCCTCTACGAATTCTTGGTTGTCAAGCATGCGCTCAATGGTTTTTGGATCAACAAAATATCTATCAGTACCTTCTTGCTCCATCACACCGTGATTGCGCCGAGGCGAACGAGTCGTGTGAGAGACAACGTGGTGGTACTCGGCGTTTTTAAGCAAATGATTTATAACTGTGTCTTTGCCAGCCCCTGCTACACCAACCAGAAAAACTATTTTTGTACTACGAATTAGATCGACTGCAAATTGGGGCACTTTGTAGCTAGACAGCTTTCGGAGCAAAACTTCTTCCATAGATTAATTATACACTAGCCAAATCATGAAAAACATTTAGCCTCAAAATCTTCACGATCGTGAGAAAAATGTGGTTAAATATTTATTTCATTAACAGCAAACCAACGATGGCTATCACTACTCCAAAAAATTTGCGATATAAATGTTCCTTTTCGTGCAGGAAAACAAATGCACCCAAAAATATAAAAACAATCTTAAAAGTCGTAACTGCAGCCACCAAAGCCAAGTTACCAACCACGATTAGTAAAGTAACGTATGATAATTGTTGCGCGTAACGCAGTGCCCCACTTGTGAAAATCTCACGTTTTGTAGGCAATTTGTGGATACCTCTAAGCGCATAGGCTAGGATCAGCAAGCCTATTGTCTGAGCTGTCCAACTAACTACTATGCCTACTCTGTTGCCTATTAAATTCATTGTTGCCTTTTCTAGAAATAAAATAATACCCAAGAACACACCAGATGACAGCATATATATGGAATATTTGCTGAATCGAAACGATTGACTAGTAGCCCTTTCAATCGAGATGATTAACATAGCGATAAATAATATTATTGCGCCCATGATCTGTTGCAGGGTCAAAGTCTCACTCAAAAACAAAATAGCAAGAATTATTGCAACCGGAGTATAAATGTTACTGAGGACCACTGATTGAGTAGCATCAACGTGTTTTTGTGAATTATACGAAAGATAAAAAAATAATGGACCACAAATAAACAAACCAGCGTTTAAAAAAATTAAATGCCAACTCCAGCTAAATGAAATATCTGCTTTGTAAAGAAGACTAAGCCCCAGGACCCAAACAAACGCCTGTGTCCAAGCGGCCAGAACTATAGGATCAGTCTTTGTCCGACGGGACTGATGCCTTCTCTGCAATGGCGACACAGTGGCCGCCACAAAGAAAAATATATATGCAAGTACTGCAGTCATTGGTCATTATTCTACTGCAGTCAAGACAAAAATTCTATCAGATAGCTCGTTTTTTGCTAATTTATGACCTCTTTTCATTCTCTTTAAACCCTCTCAACAAGCTGGTAACTAGCGTTTGCTGGGCTTGTTGCTATATAATAAATCGATGAGTGGGCAACAATGGCCGGGAACCGTTAGACTATGCTAAGACTAGACGCGTGTATTGATCTAGGCAATCGGACAAATCAAAGTTCAGTTTTGTGTTTAGTGATTAAGGATAGTAAATAAAATGGTTTTGTCTTCTGATGAATCGATTCGATTAGAACCGACTATGGTTATGGCGCTGCGGCTAATTGGTGCAACTTTTGGGATCATTTTGGCGGGATTATTGGTATTCATAGCACACCATGAGATTAACGGTAATGCGGCCCACCCGACAGTAGCATATTTATCTGCATTTATTTTTACAGTTATTAGTATTTTGCACGTGGTGTGGAACCCATTCTCTCTGCGAAAAATAGCTTTCTACTACACAGGCTTTGGCATTGGCGGTGCACTAATCAGCGCTTTTGTGTTTGGGTTAAATACAGCCACGATCTATCCAGCTTGGGCATCACTTTTTTTTGCTGCCTATATTTTCTTTAACGTTCGAGCTGCATATTTATATATTGCGTTTCTTTGCTCTGGAGTATTGTGGCTCGTGCTGTACTACCCAAGGCTTAGCCCCGAAGAAATTGTACAATCTTTATTGAGTATAGTTTTCGAAGGTTTTTTGTTCCTAGTGATTATATATGCATGGAGACTGGCCGAAGACCGGTTAAAACGCCTGGAGAAAAGCCGGGAAGTAGAACAGTTTGAACACAGACGTCTGGCAGGACTTGTCAACAGTGTATTGGATTCCGTCGTAGCAGTGGATCAGACAGGCACCATACAACTATATAATGCAGCAACCTTAGGATTATTTGATACTCACCAAAAACTTGAGGGAACTTCAATTGATCAGCTTGTAAACATCGTCAACGAGCATGGTGAGAATGTAAGCATTATGGAACTTGCTAGCAAGGTTAATACAAAAAATGTAGCCTATACTAATCTTTCTCATCATTTTTCAGATGGGGATGTTATCGCTCTTTCAATAAAAATTGCACAAATTAGTCCTGAGCGTTCTGAGAAAGGCCTCAGTGGTTTTTCCTTTATCTTTTCTGATATTACAAAAGCAAAAAGCCTCGAAAATGAAAAGGATGAATTTATAAGTGTTGTTAGCCACGAGCTACGCACCCCTATTACGATTGCCGAGGGAGCCATTAGCAACATGATGTTGATAGCCCAACGCAACAAAGCCGATGAAATGATAACAAAGGGGCTAGTCAGTGCGCATGATCAGGTGATATACCTGGCCGGAATGATCAATAATATCTCTACCCTAAGTGAAGCCGAAAGCGTTATTAAGTTAGAATACAAACCTGTTGATATTAACCAACTCACGCAGGATTTATATCAGACATTCTCTCCTTTGGCGCAAAGAGTTGGGCTAATTTTCACTCTTGATGTTGCTAGTGATATTGGTGAGATACGCACTAATCATTCATATCTTGATAAAATACTGCAAAACTTTATAACAAATGCCGTTAAATATACACAACAAGGCTCAATAAGTTTGCATGTCCATAGAGTCAAAGAAGGTGTCTATTTTGCCATGTCTGATACTGGACCTGGCATCAACAAAACAGATCAAAATAAAATATTTTGGAAGTTTTACCGCTCTGAAGATTACCATATCCGAGAATCTGGCGGCACCGGTTTGGGTCTGTACGTAGCCAACAAATTATGCGATAAAATAGGTGCGAAAATACACTTAGAAAGCCACCTGGGTCAAGGTTCTACATTTAGTTTTGTTGTCCCAGAGAAGTAACGAATTATCATATTTAACGTGGTAAGTTAATCTCTTTTGAGCATGACAGTGAAGGCTTCGGCTGGGATGTCGACTTTGCCAAATCTTTTCATTCGAGCTTTACCCTTTTTTTGCTTTTCAAGAAGTTTTTTACGCCGAGTAACGTCGCCACCATATAATTTGGCGGTTACGTCTTTTCGATATCCACTGATATCTTCGCGGGCAATGAACTTCCCGCCAATAGCTGCCTGCAATGCAACCTTAAAATTCTGTCGAGGAATAATATCTTTTAATTTCCCGACTGTTTCTCTGCCCAGACTCTGTGCCTCTGAACGATGGCACATCACGCTCAATGCTCCGACAATATCACCAGCCACATAAAAATCTACTCGCACTAAGTCCTCTGCTCTATAATCATCAAGTTCATAATTAAACGATCCGTAGCCACTTGTCACACTCTTAAGCTGATCGTAAAAATCTGTCAAAAGATTAGCCAGTGGGGCTTCAAAATCAATCACCGCTAGATGCTCATCTACAAAGCTCAAGTTTTTTTGAAATCCACGCTTGCTGGTTATTAAGTTCAAAACCCCACCGACGTAATCTTTGGGCACAACTATTTCTCCCTTAATCCAGGGCTCTCTAATTTCTACAATCTTGCTCTGATCTGGCAACTCACTGGCAGACCTAATATCTAGGGTATCGCCACCAACCATGCTGACTTGATAGTCAGAAGATGGGTTAGTAATAATTAACGAAAGGCTATATTCGCGCTCTAATCTCTCACGAACAATATCCATGTGCAAAAGTCCAAGAAAGCCAATCCGCATCCCAAAGCCAAGCACCGGCGAATTCTCAGGGATAAATTGCAATGCAGAATCACTGAGCGATAGTTTTTCTACTGCGTCTTTGAGCTCTTGATAGTATTCGTTACTCTCCGGAAAAAACCCTGCATAAACAAACGGTTTGACATCTTTGTAGCCAGGCAATGCTTTGGGCGCCGGTTTATCAGTCAAGGTAACAGTATCCCCAACTCTAGCTTCTCGAGTGCTTTTAAGGTTTGTCACAACATAGCCAATCTCACCCGTTTCCAGGGTGGCACCCTGGATCATGTTGGGACTTAATGCTCCTACTTCTAGAGCTATACCTTCTGCATTTGTTGCCATCATCACTATATTGGAATTTTTTGCTATTTGCCCATCAATAATCCTGACGTAGAGAATCACACCTCTGTAATCATCGTAATAACTGTCAAATATCAAAGCTCTGGTCTCGCTCTTTGGATTACCCTTTGGCGAAGCAATCTTCTCAACAATCTGGTCGAGGACTTGGTCGACGCCCTCGCCGGTTTTGGCAGAGATCAAAAGAATATCCTCCTGCGTACAACCAACCAGACTGATCACTTCTTTGCTGACTTTTTCTATATCCGCTGCCAGCAAATCAATTTTGTTAAGCACGGGAATTATCGTCAGATTTGCTTCCATGGCGAGATAAAGATTCGCCAAAGTCTGAGCTTGAACGCCTTGTGAAGCATCAACAATCAAAAGCGCCCCCTCGCACGCCTGCAAACTCCGCGACACTTCGTAGCTGAAGTCCACGTGGCCCGGAGTATCTATCAAATTGAGTTGATACTCAATTTGCTCAAATCCTAAATCAGAAGCACTAAATTCTAAACCTCGCGTGTTTAAATTATTCGAATTTCTAATTTGTTTCGGATTTCGGATTTCGGATTTCGGATTTGGAGGATGTTTGTAGAGCATCCTCACGGGGGCAAGCTTGATAGTAATGCCCTTCTCTCGCTCTAGATCCATCTTGTCAAGAAGCTGGGCTTTCATGTCACGTTTATTTACTGTACCTGTCATTTCAAGTAGGCGATCTGCCAAAGTACTCTTGCCATGGTCGATGTGTGCCACAATACAGAAGTTTCGAGTTTTTATCATTGGATTTTGATTGGTTTTAGAATAATAGCTTTAACTTTTTTGACTATTGGTTGGACTTCACTCAGTCCCAAAGCTACAGACATCAAAAGATAAACTAGGGACGACACTAACGCAATTGCCAGCAATTTAGACCCAAGTTTGAAAAATCCTGTATCTGTCGTCAGTAGTGGGAATATTGAAACCATCATGTAGGTAGCTATAACCGTGAATCCAGACACAGCTATAATCTTGACAATTCCATCCCAAAATTCTGCGTTCAATAATTTGTGATCACGTATAAACATAACTGTCATAAGTATCAAAACTTCCACAAAAGCTACAATAGATTGAGCCATGGCCAAACCTTCTACGCCGTACCCTATCGGATGAGGACGAGATAGTAAATAGGCCAGGATGATGTTTATCGCAATAGCAAAAAGAGAGACAAACAGAGGCGTTTTTGTGTCTTTATGGGAATAAAACCAACGCGAAACAATTATATATATTGTCCTAAAAATTATTGCGCCTACAAAGAATCCAAGTATCAAGGCTATCTCTGGGGAATCTCTTGAAAAAATCAATCTAGCCAGATACCCTCTGGTGAAATACATAATTATTGCCACAGGCATAATCAACCAAAATATTACTCTGAGAACTTGCAAAAATTCTTTTCTGAAAAGATCGCTTCTATTTTGTGCTAACCGATCATTCAACCTAGGGAAGGCAGCAGTAGCTATTGTCGTACCTACCAGTAATGTTGGTGCTATATAAAGAACGTAGGCGTTTTCGTAGTAGCTCAAGTATCCCTCACCCAGCCTACGAGCAAAGTTCGTTTCTACTATACTGTTAATTGAGTCAACACCTTGGTCAATTGCTCTTGGTGGCAATTGCCTCAGTATTTGTCTGAATTCCATGTTTTTGAAATTAATTCTGGCTTTGAACGAATAGCCTAGACCGAAAAATCCACCGAGAACAATCACGAGTTGCAATAAAGCTCCAACAAGCGCCCCTACGCCAAGCCCAACCAAACCCAAACTATCTTTGAAAATAAAGATGCTAAGTATTATTGAAGTGTTATATATAAGCGGAGCAATTGCAAAGAAAAAGAACCTGCCAAAAACCTGCTGGACACTTGTAAAAATTCCGGAAATTGTAAATATTAGCGGATTAAAGGCGACTAGGCGCATGATAGTCGCGGCGTTATGAAGTTGTTCTGAGCTTAAGTCCGGGGCGACAATATAGTGGATTAACTGATCGGCAAAAACAAATATAATAACTCCGACTATAGCCATAACTATGGCAAGAAGATTGAGTAAGCTGTTACTTAGTTCCCAAATTCCCTTTTTATCATTTTTTGCCAGGCGATCTGCCAAAAATGGCATAAACGCCACGCCAAGCGCACCGGCGGCAAGGGCAAAAAACACCAAGTCAGGAATTTTAAACGCAGCAAAGTAAGCATCGGTGCTTTCGGGACCGATTGCAGAGAAGTTTGCGTTGACAAGCTTAATTCTGAGCAACCCCAAGACTTGCCCCAACATGGTGGTCACAACAAGCAATGCTGCGGCATTGCCCAAACTTATTCGTTTGTTAGCTCGTTTAAATAATCTATTCATCCCTTTAGAATTCCATTCCTAGGTATACTTTCCTGTACATATATCATTTTTTATCCCCGATAAATTCTAACGGGACTCACTGATTAATATTATACTCTAAAACTATCATTTTTACAGATCAATATTTGAAAAATATAGTTTAATAAAGAGTAGCGGATTTGGGAACGTGTGAGCCTTCAAAAATTTTCAGCACTTCTTCTGCTTCGACTGTTTCTTTTTCGATCAACACGTCTTTAAGTTTTTCTAGATAACCCTTGTTTGCGTTAATAACTGCCCTGGCACGTTCGGCAGCTTCAGTGATTAATGCCTCTACTTCATCATCGATGATTTTGGCTGTATCCTCAGAATATTGTCTTTCGTGAGTCATCCTGTCAAACATCATGCCAGATTCTACCTGAAAAACTTGATCACGCAACTTTGTGCCCATACCTTGGTTAATGACCATATCGCGGGCTAGCTCTGCGGCCTTTTGCAGATCATTACCTGCACCTGTTGTTACTCGGTCTTTGCCATAAACTATTTCTTCGGCGATTCGCCCGCCTAACATCCTCCCCAAAACATCCTTGTATTCAATAATACTGTGGTAACTTTTGTCTTCTGGAGGAATAAACCAAGTCACGCCACCAGCCCCACCACGGGGGATGATTGTTACCTTGTGGACCAAATCACTGTCTGGCAGCACATGCCCGACTATTGCATGGCCTGCTTCGTGATATGCAGTCATCTCTTTTTCGTGGTCACTCATGACCTTGCCTTTGCGTTCTGGACCAATGGCAACTTTTTCAAAGGCTTCAGTGACCACATCACTACTAATTTCTTTTTGGTTTTTGCGAGCTGCTAGTATCGCAGCTTCGTTGGTGATATTGGCAAGATCTGCCCCAGAGCTACCGGCGGTCTTGGCGGCAAGCGCGTCTATATCTACATTTTTTGCCAGAGGTTTCTTCTCAAAGTGCACTTTCAAAATTGCTTCACGATCTTTACGATCAGGCAAACCAATATTGACCCGTCTATCAAATCTTCCAGGACGGAGCAACGCCGGATCAAGCACATCACCTCTGTTGGTAGCAGCAAGCACAATCACGTTTTGACCTTGTTCGAAACCATCCATCTCTACAAGAATTTGGTTAAGTGTCTGCTCACGCTCATCATGACCACCACCCATACCAGAACCACGACGGCGCCCAACTGCGTCAATCTCGTCAACAAAAATTATGCATGGTGCGTTCTTCTTGGCCTTTGAGAACAAATCACGCACCCGGCTGGCGCCAACTCCCACGAACATCTCGACAAATTCAGAACCAGAAATGCTAAAAAACGGCACTGCAGCTTCACCAGCTACTGCTCTGGCTAGCATAGTCTTACCTGTTCCCGGAGGACCAATCAGCAGAACGCCTTTTGGTATTTTTGCCCCAACGTCTTCAAATTTCTTGGGGTGCTTTAAAAAATCTACAACTTCTTCTAGGTCTTGCTTGGACTCTTTTGAACCAGCGATGTCTTTGAACAAAACTTTGTCTTTTTCATTACCATAGAGTCGCGCTTTGCTCTTGCCAAAGCTCATCGCCTGAGTCCCTTGCCCCTGTGCACTGCGCATCATATAAATCAGCACCATGGTGATAATAACAATCGGTAAAAGGCTAAGTAGCACATTTGTCCATATTGCCCCGCTGTTGGATTCTGGCTTATTGACGACTTCTACAGGCGCATCTTTGTTAAGACCTTGCTCGTAAATGCTTGAACCAGATTCTTTGCGTGATTTTTCCGTAGCTTTATCACTGTCTTTTACTGTGACATCTATACTGTCCCCTTTAAGCTCTAATTTTTTAACATCACCACTGTTAGCGCGCTTAATTACGTCAGAAAAAGCCACAGTTTTAAGGCTAGCTGGTTTGGCATATGCACTGACCACTATCAAAGCGAATAACAAAATCAGCGCGACAAATCCAACATTTTTAAAATGCGAATTTTTGCTTTTCTTGCCCCCCGATTTGTTGAGGTCTGGTATTTTAAACTTATTTTTCACCATATTGTATGTGCATTATACGACGCGGAGGCATTGCTTGTCTATTTGAACTTTTGCATCTTTTTTGAGCACAAACACACTACCCACACGTCCTGTATGAGCTTTGACAATTAATTGCTCGATAAGTTGTTTGTCAAACTGTATCCCGTGCATTCTCAGCCATTGGGCCAGAAGCTCCTTCGATGCGTTATGGTCCAGCTCAAGCAGGTACTTTTTGGGCAACTCTGGTCTGAGCATTAGCTGGAGTATTTGATCAATTTCCCGATTGCTGTGCTTTGTTGCGTGAAGCAGATCCAGCAGATCAGATTTGTGCTGTGGGTCAGCTTCTGCGAGTTTTTTACGAATGCGATTTCGCATATATTTGTCACTTTGGTTGGTGCTGTCTTCTCGCCACTGCAGATTCTTTTTTTTGGCATAATCGATAATCTGGTTTTTTGTAAAGCCCAGTAGCGGACGCAGTATTTTGTTGCCCGAATCAAGAGAGCTAAGCCCCTTTCTACCCGTACCACGGGACAGATTGATCAAAGCGGTCTCGAGCATATCGTCTTGATGGTGGGCTGTGATAACTACGTCTGCATGATTTTCTTTGCCCGCTCGGTGCAGAAATTCGTAGCGGGCATTTCTGGCTTTTTCTTCGCTGGCGTTTTCGCCGAGATTACCTTTTTCACTAGCAAATTCAAGATTATACTTTTTGGCCAAATCTTTTACAAACCTCTGGTCAAGGTTTGAATCAGGTCGAATCCCGTGATCAAAATGCGCCACTACTAACTCTAGCTCCTTGCATTGAACGAGCAAATCCAAAAGTACTACCGAATCCACCCCGCCACTAACCGCAACAATATACTTTCCTGGTTTAACTTCAATCTCCATACCTTTATTTTAGAATCTTTTGTTGTTAAAACCAAAGATTTACGCTATAATTTCATCTGTTACACACTTGCTGGCACTGGATTCGCGCTTGAGTCTAGTTTGGTGCGTTTGTGAAGAGCGGAACAAGCAGTACTTTGGTACTGTGCGTGAGCACTGGATCAAACAAACCAAAAATAGACCAAGAACACTTTCGGTGTTTCTGGCTCAGCCAGAAAGCAGGAAAGTGTGGCGCGTATTCAGTGTGGCAGGGTAGCTCAGTTGGTTAGAGCGCAGGACTCATAAGCCTGAGGTCGCGAGTTCAAATCTCGCCCCTGCTACCACGTTAGAATAAACTTAGAATTCAGGCAAATTAAATATTGTTTGAATTCTTTTTAATTCATGTCGAACTTACTGTTATTTTTCCTCCATTTCAAATAAATGAAATAATATTTACTAAATATTTACAAATTTTGACAAATATCATATAATATAAACATGGAAATACCAACAGGTGGAGTAGTCCCTTCTGCTGCAAATATAGAAAAAATCAACAGGTACGTCGAAGGTGGTACTATGAGCCGTTTTGAGGCGACCTATAGAGTCTTGGGAGTTTTCCCTGACAAAGTGTTTTTTGAAACTGTTCCTGAAGACGTCCCAATGGATGAAACTCAAACAGAAGCATCTGACAGCTACGACCATATTTCAAGAGTTACAAACCTTGTTCATATGCTCCGCGTTGGGATAGGTCTAAGTCCCAAAATAGCAAGATTAGCTACTGTACCCCCTGACGAACGGGGCGCTCTCCTCCGAGAAATCAAACGAGATCAAGCTCTCAGAGATAATTTTATGGAACAAGCTTGTGTCTCTTGTCCCAGACAAGATGATTGTGATGAGATTAAGGGTAAAGGTTGGGAAGGAATGCAAGACGTTCATCCTCAACTAACAGAAAGTGCTAAATTTGGTATTATTGGCGAGAAAGAGCCTATGAATGTAATGATTGTGAGAGTTGTGCCAAATCCAAAGGCTCATTGCAACCCTGAGAAAGATGAAATCGCCATATCAAAAAACGAGGAAACCAAACCTATAGTGATTGATGGGTCCGGCATGGCATCTTTGAATGTTCCTTTCGTAGACGAAGAAGTTGAATTTCTTTATGAAAAAAGAAATGAACATCTTGATAAGGCAATTATTGCCTTAAATGCAAGAAACCGTGCCAAGGCACTTGCCCAGCGTGGCAACCCAAGACTTAGGGAAAAACGAGAAAGTAATGAGAGAGATAAATTCAAATTATTTATCTCTGAGATAATGCAAGCTTGTCAGGTATGTCCCGACAATCCAACATGTCCGCTTGCTAGTAGCCCACGCGCTTGGGACCAAGCCCACCATTACAAAGATAAAGCGCCTTATGGTTGGGAATCAAGAGAAGAAAATGGAATAGGTCACGAAACACGAACACATTTTGATAAAAGACGAGCTAAAGACCCGACTGCTTCCTGTGTGCCACCAAAAAGAAGCTTGTCTGACAGACCAACACCAAAACCTGATCCTGGGCTTCCGAATGCTGCCTGAGGTTTGACTTTTTTACCTCTGTTTGATACAATTTAGTTTCCTTTATCGTGCGCTGCTGAGGGAAAAGAGCAGCCTTGGGCGTCCAAATTTATTTTGCGCCCGGCGCGATGAGAAAAACCGTAGGTTTGTCTTATGGACTGTTGCGGGGTAGAGCAGCGGCAGCTCGTGTGGCTCATAACCACAAGGTCGCAGGTTCGAGTCCTGCCCCCGCTACCAAGAAAAGTGCCCGTCCTTGCGACGGGTATTTTTCTTGGAACGGAGACAAGATTCGAGTCAAAAAGGTTCGTTAACTGTCAAATTTATATTTTACAGTTTGGAGCCGATGACATAATATGAAGCCTGCCGAAATATAATGTCATCGAAGCGTCGCCCCTGCCCCCTCTCAGATATTTTTATTTTGGTACTGGTGTTGACTCGGTTCTGCGACTCGACAGCTTTAACTGACGATAGTCGCAGGAACGCGCAAACGACACAGTGAGAAACAAGCACGAAGTATTTGTTTCGAACAAGGAGCGGATTGCCGTAGGCAGCCCCTGCCCCCTACCAAGTAAAATATCTCAGCCTTATGCTGGGATTTATTATTTGTTACAGAGTCTGGACTAAATCCAAAAACCTTAAACAATTTACCTTATATGTTTCGTCTGATATACTTGGCATTATTATGGGAAAAACTCATCGACATGACTGTGACTACGATAAAAAACCAGACCCTCGAATACCATGGGTAGATATAGCTGGGGCTAGTAGAGCTGTTGAAGAAAACATACTCGGCACTCTTGGAGAAGTACCAGTTCTCTCAGGACATGAATTACAACCCGCACTTGATGATGATTTGAGGGAATCATTTCGTGATCGTTCTCCTGACGCGTTGCAGTCGATGGGTGGACAAGCCTTGGACCAAGAGATTAGATTAGTCGCCTAATCATTTTGCTCATGCTTAATGTCTCTCTATTTTGAGGCACTTTTTATTTACTTTTGATATGATATAACTATGCGAATAATCAAAACTAAAAGTTTTGAGCTGGCAATAATTAGCCAGGGGGACAAAAACGCCTCGAAACTGGCTATTGTTATCCCCGGGCGACTTGACACCAAAGACTACGCCCAAAATCCGAGTCATATTAAGTATCTTGCCTCTCGGGATTATTTTGCCTTGTCTTTTGACCCGCCAGGTTCGTGGGATAGCCCTGGTGGACTTGGGCTCTACAGCACCACCAATTACATCAAGGCTGTCAATGAGCTGATTGAATATTTTGGCAATAAGCCAACCTTGCTCATGGGGCATAGTAGAGGCGGCACAGTCACCATGTTAGCTGGACCGAAAAACCCACATGTCACACATATGATATCTGTTAATTCGTCCCCTGGGGGCCCTATTGACGTAGACGCGCCAGTCCCCGGTGAGCCAAATACTTCTTATCGTGACCTACCACCTGGCACAACCAGAACAAAAGAACAAAAACGCTTTGTTTTGCCTTATCATTACTTTGAAGATAGTGAAAAGTACAATGCTCTAGAGGGTTTAAAAACCTGCACAAAACCAAAATTATTTTTCTACGGTTCAAAAGATGAGTTATCTAAACCAGAATTTGTGCAACATATGTATGACGTATCAGCAGAGCCCAAAACGATTCACGAACTAAACACAGAACACGATTACCGCCTACACCCAGAAATCATTGACGAAGTTAATCAGATCGTTGGAAAGTTCCTCGATAGCCCCATTTTAAGCAGCTAGAAAAGTCAGCAACTTACCCAATTTGATAAGCAACTTCCAACACACTACCCCCACAGACTAGATTCCTATTTATTATATTCCCACTACCTCAAACATTTTGAACTCTATAAAAAAGAAGTTTCTTAATATTGCAAATAATTCCATTTACGCTTATGCTTAAATTATTATGAAAAAACTTAATCAAAATGGTGCCACTCATTTGATAATACTGGGTGTAGTGGTTCTTGCTATAATTGTGGGAGCCAGTTATCTAGTCTATACAAAAACAAAAAAATCAACGAACAATTCCCAAACAACATCTACGAGCACAGAGCCACAGCAATCGACTAAGCCAACCCAAAACTCAGACGAAGACGCTGCAAGAGCTGCAGCCAGTGAGCATTTTACTCTTATCAAAAATAAGCAAGTTAGCAAAGCTTACGAAGTAACATGCAGTGAATTTAAACAAAATACTTCACAAGCTGAATTTGATAAAGTAGTTGCCACACAGAGCATCTACACCCTAGACTTAGCAGCTATAAAATTGGATGATGTGCAAATTAGGAACAACCAGGCTCGACTTAAGGGCGAAATAGGTCCCTTGTCTCCCAACAAGTCACTGGAAGTAGATCTCTTAAAAAGCAGTGGCTCGTGGTGTGTTTTTGGGTACCGAGTTAAATAATTTTTGATATTTCCTTTTTTAGCTGCTTAAAATGAAACTATCTAGCAACTTCTCTAACGTTCCTGGAACTCAAGCCACCTAATATCTCTAGCCTAAAAAGCTATTAACAACGCCCCTATAAAACAAATTGTGGCTGATAGAATTTTCTTAGGCAGATGATCTCTTTCTCTTAAGAAAATTACTGCAAGCAAGGTTGTGATGACAATAGCTGTTTGGTTAATAGGTGCGACTGCACTGACATCCCCTCTGTTATAAGCAGTTAAAAGTGAGACGGAAGCAACGCTGAAAAACAAACCAAGTAGTACCATTCTGATCAACTTCGTACCGCTCAGGAATGATTTAATGTGGGGGGCGGAGCTAGGATATGCCAAAAGCACTACTAAAGATGGTCCTGCAAAACTTATAGCTGTCCATGAAGCTACATCTGAACCACGACCAACATAAGCCCACAGTGCCGTGGCAACACCGTAGATTAGTCCTGTCAATAATCCGAACAAAATACCTTTGCTAAATTTTAAAGATTTCTTACTATAACCTAAAACTGCAATGCTAATAAAGATTAAAACAGAGCCAATTATTTGTGAAGTAGACAAAACTTCATCAAGAAAAATAATTCCCATAAGCATCACCCACACTGCTCCGGTTGCAAATAGTACAGAAAAGATAGATGCTTCTACTCGTTGAAGAGTCTTTGCGTAGGCAACGTTGCCTGCACCGTACAAAACACAAGTTGCAATGATAGCTAGCCAGTATTTACCAAAATCTGGCATAACAAACCCATTAATAACAGCATACGTTCCGACAAATAATGCGACTAAACCTTCAAAAACTACAATGTAGGCGTAGGGGTTACTTTTGTCTCTGTGCAGGAGTAATCTCTGGAGCAAAACAGCCACAGAGCTCGTAATCACACTGATAGCTATAAAGAATTGCCACGACATATTGCAATAGTATAGCCCCTGCACAGATTATTTGGAAAATTTTTGTTTATTCTTATGCTTCGTCGCCGTAGACTACCAAGGCGTAAATCACCAAGCTAGCTAAAATAACGGCTATGATAAACTTCTATGGTGATCTATCATCCTTCGCTAGCTGGTAACGTGTTGATTGTAATTGGTGAAGGTTTTTGGGTCTTGAGTGCTACCTCACAACTAAGGCGTCTTGTTAAAACTCACAATACCCGTGGTCTTTCAGCACCAAGTCAGACACTTAATGCAGCAGGAAATGTGGCCTGGTGTGCATACTTTGCTTTGCAACATCTTTGGTATCCGTTTGTCACCAACGTGATAGTTCTAGCGCTGACCATGTCTATTCTGGGCTTTACACTCTCAAACAAAAAACAGTTTGCTAAAGGAATAATTGCTATTGCAGTTGTTGGACCACTAACAAGTTATATGCTACTACGTCATCCTGCCAGCTCGGGTTGGGTGGGTATGATCTTTAACTGGATTGCCGCAACCCCTTGGCTAATGAAAGTTATTACAAAGAAAAAAGTCAGTGGTATATCTGAAAAAGGTCTCATGTTTGCGCTTGGAGCCATGTTATGTACGCTTGCCTATGGCATTCTCATACACTCATGGCCACTTATCGCCGGCTGTATTCAAGGTCTGATCTACACGGCAATAATCATGCAATTTTACTATCGCTACAGACATCATGATTAGCCCACGACAAATCCAGAAAATTAAAATATGCCCACGTTCAAAAAAACTGTTTTAGCTAGAAAATTTGAGTGTTTTGGTAACCAGTAGGTCAAAATCACTCAGCGCGTCCGGATAATTTGCTCCTTGGACGTAAGTTGCTGTGTAGGTGATGCCCGCCGTGAAAAATATGTATTTTACGACTTTGGTACCATTGGGGTAAACGGCCCCGATTTCGCTTTGTTGCCCAAAGGCCGAGCCGGCATCTCTGGTCCCGACCACGCCATCGACTGTAACCTGCTGGCTAGTGATGTTGTTGTAACCGGCAGCAAGTTTGTTATCAGCCCGCTGATCTCCAGCGATGGACGCAATGGCGACCTGACCAAAACTTTCGCTGGCACAAACTCCAACAGAACTTGCGTTCGCTCCCAATAACAAGAGTCCTGGATTACACAGCTCAGGACGCTCAGCTTTAACCCATTTTACAGGGTATTTCAGAGAAAATTGTCCTTTGGCATCAGAGTACGCAGTCCAATCCTTAGTTGGATCAATCGGCGCGGATTTTTTTGACTTGATTGATTTGGATGGATTTTCTGCTTCTTGAGAGGTGTTTTTTTGAGCGTTTTTAGCGTCGTTGTTAGCTTTGTATACATACCAACCCACGAAACCAAGAATTGCAATTATTATCAGAATTAGCAGAAACCCAATAAAGCTAAAGCCGTTTTCGTTTTTTTTCATAGTGTGCCCCCCAAAATTATATTTATGCTTATTATACCCCAACGACACAAAACTTAGTTATCTATTGTAGATTTGTTTTGGTCAGTCAGGTTTAATTACCCATTGAATAAATCTCTGAATAGAAAAAGGGGGATTTCAGGTTTTTAATAATATCGCTGTCCAGGTTCAAACACATCGAGAACACTCTAGACTAAACTAGAGGAGGTTCTCATATGGCTAGAAAGATCGGGTCGCAGACCTGTATTGGCACGTTAGTGCCAGGACTAGGTAGTATCCGTACTACTATTTCATTAAGTAAAGAAGCAAAGCTTCGCTTGTCATGGATAGACTACTACCACCAACACAGTAATGACGCTATGCTAACTTGTCGTCACTACGGTATTGCCAAGAGTTGTTTCTACAAATGGCTGAAAAGATTTAATACCCAAGGTATTGCAGGGCTGGAGACCCTTAGCACAAGACCAAAGCATGTACGTAAGTCGCTCGTACCCCAAGAAGTCTTAAGTACAGTTCGCTTCCTCCGAAAAGCCAACCCTGAATACTCCAAATACAAACTAGCTGTTATCCTAAAACGTGACTATGGCTACTCACTGAGTGCCTCCACAGTTGGCCGAGTTATTACTCGGTACAATCTTTTCTTTACTCCTCCAGTGAGACCCAAAGGTCACCCAGGACGCAGACAAAGCATTAAGCGAATCCGTAAACCCAAGGGATTCGTAGCCACCCAACCAAGAGACCTAGTTGAGGTAGATGTGAAACATCTACCGAATACTGGCACCAAACGCTATGGTTTTGTAGTCATTGATGTTGTGAGTAAAGAGACCGTTGTCCATGTAGCTAGCACTATTTCCAGTGCCCAGGGTGTAATAGCTTGGAAGAAAGCTGTACACAAACTTGGACTACCACCGCAGGCAGTTCTAACCGACAATGGCAGTGAGAACATGGGTGCATTTGCATCACTCCTAGAATCTCAGCCAACCAAACACTACTGGGCTCGACCACACACCCCCAAAGACAAACCCCATGTTGAGAGGGTTATTGGTAGTTTGGAGCGTGAATGTCTCCAGTGGGGTGGAGTCGCTACTGACCTAGCAGACCAACAACAGATTATTGATCAATGGCTAGACAAATACCATAGTTACCGACCCCACCAGTCTTTGAACTACTTGACACCAAATGAATACAAGGCCAAACTAGGTATAGAAGTGTCCTCGATGTATTGAACCTCCACAATCGCTTGACTGTTGGGATTTTTTTATGGTATAAGTTATACGTAAGATTAATTAAAACAAAAATGAAAAAAATATTACTATTATCGGTCGTTTGTATTTTATCTTCGTTTGTAATTGTGGCTCTCTCGTTAACAGTCGGCAGCAACACCGTAAAGGGTGCTGGTGGATATTTGCCCACAATCGGTAAAACAGTTGGATCACCAGCACCAGCCGACGGAGTCTCGACCATAACCATAGGCGTATACCCAGAAAATGGACCATTTGTAGTAATCCCTGATTATCCAATATGCCTTAATGTATCAGGTAGCGGTAATACCCTGTCGTCAAATACAGCTAATACCGGCTCTGATGGGTATACCTATTTTACTATTAAGTCAACTGTAGCAGAAACCAAAACTATTAATTTCGTACATTGTACTTATGGAAACGTACAAAACACCGGAACTGTGACGTTTACTGTGCCACCTCCTGCTCCAACGCCTACACCCGCTCCTTCAACAACAACCAACACTTCAACATCCAGGCCTAGCTCAACAACTCCTTCAACTACCACAACTCAACAAACAGAAACTAAACCACTCGACATGACCCAAGTGCAAATTAACAGTCAGCCGTTGGCAAAAGTCAAAGATACCTTTACTACCACACAGGATAAACCGATAGTTTTTACCGGCACGACCATACCAAACGGAATAGTTACCATATATGTCTATTCCCAGCCAAAGAAATTTAGCGTAACCGCTGATGCTCAGGGTAAATGGACTTTGTCTGTGATTGGGCTGCCTGTTGGGAATCACCATGCTGAGGCTGAGGTGACCGACCCAACCACCAAAAAAACATCATCAAAAATTGAAATACTGAAATTTGCCGTCAAGGAGGCAGAAAAAACCCAGGACAAAGTTGCCAGCACTACCGCCGCAAAGCGATCAAACGGCTTAATCAAGCTAATTATCATTGTTGGCGTATTGGGAGTCGGTGCCGTCTTAGCAACCGCATACATATTTATCAAAAAGAAACGTCAACAATCCCGCGCAAACTAAGCTATCTATAGCTTAGTTGACTACTTAATGAGCACAGTGTTGACTCGACTTACGCAAATCTCCACACTCTCAAACTCTCCAGATGAGTCCAGAACCCTTTTTTCTGATGTCACCACACCTACAGGTGTGCTTCCACCAGAGAAAAGAATTTCTAAATCTCCTCTGGAAGATTCTGGAGAATGCGGGGATTTGCGTAAGTCGAGTCAAGTATTTTCACGTTATAATATTCTTTTGACAAGTGTTTCTGCCGGATCTAAAACAGCACTGTATACTTTGGGCAAACCGCACAAATATGTATCAAAACGCTTACGCTTGTATGTTAAAATGCAAGGATGAAAGTACAGTCAAAAATATTTGGCATTGTTTGTTTTGTTTTTTTAGTTGCTGCCGTAGCCACCTGGGTTGCAACCATTACTCTTGTCCAATCTAAATACGTCGCGATTGAAGCCAACAATACCAAACAAGATACTTCTCGGGGGGTTGATGCTCTAAACAACGAAGTTAATCAGCTGGCCCAAAAGACACCTGATTGGTCATCATGGGATGATACCTACAAATTTATAAAAGATCGTAATAATGCCTACATAATATCGAATGTTCAAAGCGCAAGCCTGCAGAATTTAAAAATCAACTTTGTGCTTTTTTATGACGATAATCAACGTCTAGTCTTCTCTGCAGGTATTAATACCGAGAATGGGGAGAATATACCCTTGCCACAAGAGCTCTCAAAAGCTTTTGCCCCAAATAGTAGTCTATTGGCAAAGACAAAAGATGAAGAACATAGTGGACTAATCAACACTTCTGCTTATCCATTGATTATTTCGTCTAGTCCTATATTGCGGAGCGATGAATCTGGGCCTGTGCGTGGCACCCTTGTCTTTGCACGTTACCTCAAGCAAGAAAACGTAGCCAAGCTCGGTGAGCTAACCCACCTCAATTTAAAATTCGACCCAGCAATTGATGCTAGTGGAGCCAAAACTCCAGAGGCTGATAACACTTCGGACGACTCTGCCCGAATACAAACCACTGGCAACCAACTTATATCTGGATATCAAGTAATCAACGATATATACGGAAAGCCTTTACTTGTTGCACATGTCGAAGCTCCTAGGAGCATTTTCCAGCAAGCACAACATACCTTGTTTTTTTATATGCTCGTGATTTTAGGGGTTTTCTTGAGCACGATTCTTATCGTAATGTACACTGTCGGACGAATTATGCAACAAGGTCGTCTGATTAATACAGAACAATCCAGCAAGAAAGAGATTGAAAAACAAGTTATCGAACGTACTCTTGAAATCACAGAAGAAAAAGCCCGTCTTAGTTCGGCAATTGATGGGCTAAACGTTGGACTACTAATGACATTTAACGACCGCGATAATATTTCATACAACCCGGCCTTGATTAATATTCTAGGGCTGCGTGACACAGCATTATCTAGCAGAAAAGTCGGAGCAAGCGTTACCTTAGCCCAGATACAACAAAAACTTCAACAAATAAAAAAACATAATTTAAATGAAGCCATTGCCACATGCCAAAAAGATGGCAAGCCTTTTGAAATCAAAGAAGCCACTTATGGTAATCATATCCTCAGTATTTTTGGCGCTCCGGTTATCGCAAAGCTGGACAAGATTATAGGGACGGTAGTACTTATAGAAGAAATCACCGAACAAAAAGTCATGGAACGTTCAAAAGATGAGTTTTTTTCTATCGCTTCACATGAACTGAGAACCCCGTTGACGGCCATAAAGGGTAACAGCAGTATGATCATGGATTACTACAAAGAAATATTAAAAGACGACACTCTTAAAGAAATGGTGGCAGATGTCCACGAAAGTTCTGTCCGCTTAATAGATATTGTCAACGATTTCTTAGACATATCGCGCCTTGAACAAGGCAAAGTAAGTTATGACTATGAAGCTGTCAATTTACAGGAAGTTATTGAAAAAGTCGCTTATGAAATGAAAGAAGAAATGGCCAATAGACACCTTCAGATAACGGTAGAAAAGCTAACTCTCGACACTTTGCCAAAAGTCTGGGCTGACAAAAATCGCCTAAAACAAGTTGTCTATAATCTGGTTGGTAATGCTACTAAATTTACTGAAAAAGGAGGGATAACTATTCGGGCAGAGGCAAATGACAAATTTGTCAAAATATTTGTTGAAGATACAGGTCATGGCATGTCATCAGAATCACAGCAACTCTTGTTTCATAAATTCCAGCAAGCTGGTGACAGCCTAATCACCCGCGACACTACTCGTGGCACGGGGCTGGGTCTGTACATCTCCAAAATGATTGTAGAAAATATGGGAGGCAATATCGCCCTAGAAAAATCTGAGGAAGGCGTTGGTAGCACATTTAGCTTCTCCATACCGGTAGCCACAACCAAGATCAAAGAAAAGCCAAAGAAAAAAGTAGTCAAAACAAAAACCGACTCCACTACAGGAATGAGTGAAAAGAAAAAATAACTATACTACCTTAGCCACTGAAAGTTTTGTCCCAAACTGGTACAATTAGTATATGGCTGGGTCTGAGGCAAGTATAATTATTAAAGATTTGAGTAAACGCTACGACAGTTCAAATACATTTGCTTTGGACAAACTTTCTATTTCTGTTAAGCCTGGTGAGGTCTACGGGTTTTTGGGTCCAAACGGGGCCGGCAAATCTACAACTATTCGATTACTGATGAATTTTATTCAACCTACCTCTGGTCAGGCTACCATTTTGGGAAAAGATATTGTCCGTGGTAGCGTTGATATTAAAAAGTCTGTCGGCTACCTAACCGGAGACGGAGAAATGTATCCAAAAATGACTGGACGTCAATATTTGGCTTATTTGAACGATTTGCAACCCGCCAAAAGCCAAACTTATATCAATCAGCTTGCAAAAAGGTTTAAGGCAGATCTGAACAAAAAACTAGGAGAGTTATCCAGAGGCAATCGTCAAAAAATTAATATTGTTCAGGCTTTTATGCACCAGCCAAATATATTTATACTCGACGAGCCAACCAGCGGGCTTGATCCGCTCATGCAAGAAGAATTTTATGAATTGATCAAAGAGGTCAAAGCCAGAGGAGCAACGGTTTTTACCAGTAGCCATATACTTGGTGAAGTCCAAAAAATGTGCGATCGGGTTGGGATAATCCGTGACGGCCGTCTCGTGGCAGAAAGAAGCATAAAAGAAATGGCACACGAAGCCGCCCAAACATTTGTTATTACTTTTGTCGGCGAAGCGCCAATCAATAATCTAAAAAAAGTTCATGGAGTCAAGATAGTAAATCATGATAATAATATTGCAACTATCCACGTCCATGGGCAATTGTCTCCACTGTTCGCTGTGCTTGCAAAACACAATGTGACTAATGTTGAAGCACGTAGTTTAGATCTCGAGGAAGTGTTTTTGCGATTTTACCAAAACGAGGCGGTCAAAAAATGAAGGCAATAATACGATGGACTCTTTGGCAAAGACGTTGGAGTATTATGTGGTGGTCTGTTGCCATGTTCAGCATGATATTTCTCAACATGATCTTTTATCCTTCGTTCAAAGACCAGGCCCAGCAATTACAAAAAAGTTTTGAGAACATGCCAGACGCGGCTGTACAACTATTTGGCGGGAGCACTGACTTCTTTTCGCCAATTGGCTTTTTAAACAGTCAGATATTCTTTATAATGCTTCCTCTAATTTTGGGAATTTTGGCAATCGGGCTGGGCAGTAGCTTGATCGCTCGGGAAGAACAAGACGGCACTATTGAAGGCTTGCTTTCAAGACCAATATCCAGATCGGCCTTTCTTCTTGCCAAAGGTTCGGCGGGCATAATTATACTTACCGCCATAACTCTTGTCGGACTTCTGACAACTGTAATAACTGCAAAGTTTGTCAAATTAGATGTCTCTGTTATTTTGATGTGTTTGGCTACTTTTGGTTGTTTTTTGCTAACGCTTAGCTTTGGCGCTATAGCTTTTATGTTGACAACTATTGGCAAAGCCCGCGGTGCAAGCCTGGGGATTGCCTCACTCATTGCAATTGGTGGCTATCTAGTTAGTTCTCTTGCGGGGACCGTCAGTTGGCTTGAAAACCCAAGCAAGCTATTCCCTTTTAGCTACTACAAGTCTGAGGCAATTCTCAGAGAAACTTACAACTGGTCAAATGCACTATTTTTTGTCATTTTAATAGCTGTCTGCATATTCATCGGCTGGGTGAGTTTTAGACGAAGAGACATCGGATAAACTATGATCACAAAACGACACAGAGATAGGGTCATCAAGGAGCTAAAACAGGCAGGTGTAACCAGATATGGGCTATTTAGGAGTGAAAGCAAATATTTGCCACAACTTTTGCACGAAAACGAGCACATTGGTGGTGTGATATATGGTAGAGTTGGCATTGATTTTACAATGTTAGTTGCTACAGACAAACGTGTTTTGTATTTTCAAAGCAAACCACTGTATTCAGAAACTGATGAGGTAACATACGACGTTGTTTCTGGTGTCAAAAATAGTTATGCTGTACTTTTTTCTTCTATTACGCTCCACACAAGAGTCAAAGATTACACTATCAACTTTGTCAATGTTCGGTGTGCTCGTAAATTTGTTAAATATATAGAAAGTCGTCGCATTAAGAGAGACAATTCTATGAATAGTCAGCCTTCACAGCCAACACCACAAATAAGTATTTTTCATAACAATACCAATACTGCTGGTCTTAAATTTCTCAAAGAGCATGAGGTTGCAGTTTTATCTACTACCGATAAAAAAGGCATGGTTAGTGGTGCTATCATGTATTATCTTGTGGCGAATAATTTGATCTATATTATTACCCGCTCGGAAACAACAAAAGCCCATAATATTTTTGGGCACGGACAAGTTGCATTAACTGTATACGAACCTTCTTCTCTTAAAACAGCTCAGGTATCTGGCATAGCAGAAGTTGAGAATGACGCCGATACAAGAAAAATTATTTTTGATCAAATGATTAAGTCAAAACACTACCGGGAAGGTGAATCTTTCCCGCCTGTTACAAAATTTACCGATGGGTCTTACGTAGTTATCCGCATAACACCAAAAGATATTAAATATAGAGACTTCTCAAAGAAATAACGTGAGGGTTTTACCAGCTTCCGCCACCGCCTCCACCAAAACCACCGCCTGATGATCCGCCCCCACCAGAAGAACCAACACTCGAATTAGAACTAACAACTGGTGCAAAGCTACCACTTAAATCACTCGCCAAATTCATCGCAGAAAAACCAACATAAGATCCTGCGTACCAATTGCTAGTGGTTTGACTAATGTCCATTCCTTCAAATTGCTTAGCCCACTCTTTTTCTACCCCCAAAGCCACAGCATACGGCAAATATTTACTGAATAACTCTGGTGTTTTCTCTGGGGCATCGTGAAATTTCATGCGATCTTTTTCAACCACACTCAGATATAATTTAAAGCCATCCACTTTTGCCCAAGTTTTGGCTCCTTCATCTGTTATATTGCCAGCATCTAACATCTTCTCAAGAATATTCGGTTCTGAGGAAATACTTGAATAAAAGCCTTTGGTTGTCAGTATTTTTTTGGTATTTTTATTGATTTCATAAATAGTCGAGCTCATATTTGATTTGTTGATTTGATCTATTTCTATTTTGTTATCTGTAGCATCACTAAAAATTGCATCAAAAAGCAACGTCTCATCACTGGTCAAACCTTGTGGTTCTTTTAATTTATGCAGTGTGTATTTTGCACTCTTGAGAAATCCTTTCTTTCTTGTCTGCTCTATTTTGAGGTAACCTTTTACGGCAAGATCTATGATCATAGCAGTTATTTCTTGAATACTCGATGTATCATCTTCTAAATGCCCTACCTCTGCTACAGTCAACCCTGCGGGTGGCTCATACTCGGGAACAACTGTTTGATTTTTACGTCTTTTTCTTTTTCTGAAGCTCCTTATCATTAACAAAATGACAATTATAGCGCCGATCAGTCCAAGCAAAATAAATATGGCTATCATAATAATGTCTGACTTAGTAAGTGGACGTTTTTGATTGGCCTGTAAATAAGTGGACACATAGCCACTGGGCAATGCTCCTTCAATGGTAAGCCCCTGTCCCCCGCTAAGATTCTCTGCAGAAAATCTTTGCCCACTTGTTGTGCACTTTTGTTCTTTTGAACCAGAGACGCCAGTGTAACAAATAGGGTTATCGAGGCTTACACCGTCAAGCTTGACCTCTGCGCTTACGCGCTGAATTGGTACTTGCCACCCATTGCCAGTAACGTCTAGTGACAAATAGCTTTTTTCATTCTTTTGGGTAACTATTGGTCGTAATATATACGAAATTTTATATGTATGTTTACCAGTGATATACTTGTCGCCGTTCCCTAGTTTAATGCGGAAATTGCCACTGGATTTTGCTGTTTCGGCCTTGACCTCTGTCCCGTTTTCATCGACTGTCTTTTGGTACTCTATGGCTAAACGATAGACATTTCCCTGAGAATCTTTGTAATCAATTGGGATGTCTCTATAAATACCGTGTCGCTGATTTGCCCCAAAATCATAGGCTATTGTTTCTGTTATATCCGCCTTATTTTCTTTGGAAATGTTTATCTGAGAATCAAAAGAGGTAATTTGCTCAACTGCGGGCACACTTGTATCCAAAGCCCACACACTGTTTGCCCCTACGAATAAGCAGACTGCGACTAAGGATAATGTAAGTAATCTAAGTCTGCTTTTCATACTGTATATCTTACCACCGGGGTCCCTGAATTAAGAACGATAGACACTACAACTTGATGTTTAACATCTGTAAACTTGAGGGGAGGCGTCTTTTGTATTAAAATCTAGGGAGTAGATGAAAAAAGTCATAAAAAAATATTTTAAGAACAAACTAGTTATCGCGCTTTTTATTGGCGGGTTCTTGGGACTATTTGCTGCATTTGCTAGTAGCGTAGAATATACCAACAGCTTAAAAAATCCTAGTTACCACGCACTTTGCAGTATTAACCCTATTATCAGCTGCGGTTCTGTGCTTGGTTCGCAGCAAGGTTTTGTTTTTGGATTTTCAAATTCTTACATCGGTATGATCGCTTTCTCTATAATTCTCGGCGTTGTCACCTGCCTAATTGCTGGGGCAAAATTATCAAACTGGTTCTGGAAATTATTTCAAGTCGGGACAACGTTTGGGTTTATTTTTTCCCTGTGGCTGATTAGCCAATCGCTTTTTGTTATTAAAAACCTTTGCGTTTATTGCATGGTGACGTGGGTAGCTATTGCGACAGTTTTTTGGTACGGTTTGGTCCACAATCTTGAGCAAAAGAATTTTGGCAATAATAAACACCTAGAAAAATTTAGCAAATTTGCTTCTAAGCATCATCTTGATATACTTCTCGGTTGGTATTTATTAATCTTTTTGATAATCGTCTATAAATTTTGGTATTACTGGAAAACTCTGATCTAGATTAGTTGAGTGACTCCCCTTTGAAAAACCTGATCCAGCCTTCGACATTTCTCTGATATTTGCTTTTTTGAATCACAACGTCAGGTATGGTCTCTACAACTGGCTTAACTTCTATCGATGCAGCTTCTGCCACACTTCTTGGTACTAAATAAAGCTTTTCGCCCTCTTTAGCCTTGCCTAGTTGACGACGAGCTGTTATCTCTACATATTCGTTGCTTTCATAATATTTATTTCTAAGCTTCTGGTTTTCGTTTTCCAGCTTGGCGACGCTATTTTTTTGTTTTAACAAAGCTATTTGTTTTTCTAGTTCATAATTTTTCTGTAGAACCCCAATACTATTCCAAGCTACAAGCATTGCGATAATCGCAAAACTTATCAAAGCCAGTGCCCTTACATCGTGGATGATTGCTCTGAGTGTTTTAAGAAATTTGTGCACTAGGTTCATGTGATTATTATACAGCCTACTTTGCACAGGAAATAGGCTTAGCGAGGTAAAGATGAGTAGGTCTACCTATTGATGTCTCTTTAGAAAAACTTTCTGTCATGTTATATTATTTAGGTAAAGCTAGTAGAATTTTGGGGGTGTAGCTCATCGGTTAGAGCAGGCGGCTCATAACCACTTGGTAGTTGGTTCGATTCCAACCACCCCCACCAAAATTCATTCAAAAACGCCCTGCAATGTGGGCGTTTTTATTTTTGATTTACTAGTTATTATGGATGGACGCCGAGGTCTGTCAAATCAAAACCGTAGTCGTCTAATTTACTAAGAACGTAGTCACTGTCGCCGATTTTGTACTCGTGGGCCAGAGCCTGCAAAAAGGCTTCAACCTTATCAAATAATTCACCATATAATTCATACACTGTTGCCATGGCTATTGCCCTCCTTAGCAATTACTACTATACAAAAATAACCGCATTTTAGTTGTGAAACATATTACAAAGCCACAGTAATTTTATTAACTGCGGACGAATTTATTGAATTTTTTGCAATGCGTTTTCGATAATTTCAAGAAGTTCTTCCGTAGTCCTACAGCTCATTAGTTTTTCCCGAAGTTCTTTAGCTCCGTCGAACCCGTTAATATATATTTTACAAAATTTATTTAGTGGAGCAGTTGTTTTATATTGACCAGCCCATGTGCTTTCAAATAATTCTATGTGGCTTTTATATAAACTAATTTTTGACTTTGGGTCTTTGTTTGCCCAGACATCTCTTCCAGAAAATAAATAAGGATCATGAAATATCCCTCTACCGATCATTATCCCGTCGATACCATACTGCCGGACTAGATCTTTACCCTGCTCTATAGACATAACATCGCCATTACCAACCAGCAGTGTGCCTGGTGATATTTGATCCCTCAGCGCAACAATTTGAGACATCAGCTCCCATCGCGCCGGGACTTTAGACATATCTTTGGCACTTCTCATGTGGATTATCAGCATATCAAGATTTTGACCTAGCAAAAACTCTATCCAAGATGTATCAAGATCTTTGATACCAATACGCGTCTTGACGCTTAGAGTAATTTTCATGCCGGTTTTATTTATTCCGTCCCGGGTGCGATCAATTATCTCTTTCGCCTTGTCTTCGTTATTGATAAGAGCGCTGCAACAGCCATTCTTAGTGATTGTTTTGATCGGACAACCCATATTGATATCTATACCGTCAAAGCCCTGCAAAGCTAGCTCCTGAGCCACCATGTAGTAGTTTTCTGGGTTCTTGCCCCAAATTTGGGCAATTATCGGTGATTCTACGTCTGTTTTCTTGATTTTCTTAGATACTTTCTGTCTCCCAGGCGAACAAAAACCGTCAACATTCATAAATTCTGTAAAATATAGGTCTGGCGGTGCGCACTGGCCGATAATACGCCGGAAAACTGTGTCCGTCACATCATCCATTGGAGCCAGTATAAATAATGGTTTTGGTAGCTGTTGTAAAATATTCGTCATAACACTTTATATGCTGAGTATATCAAAAAGACTCGCCCTGATTTATTCTTGGCGAGTCCAGTTTTTGTTGTTTTGGTGTCTATTACTTGAAGCTGACAGTCAAAAATCCGTTTCGTGGATTTTCGTTTACTTTTCCACCTGCTGGTAGGTCAGTACTAGTGTCGTTTCGAACATCTTTACTGAAGTAGTAGATTCGCTGTTTCTTACCACCACGAAGTACAACTTCTTTGGTGTTTAGGTGATATGTTACACCTTTTGAGTTTTTGTGACTATAGGCCATTATATTTGCTCCCCTCTTAATTGCTTAATAATGCATATCTACAGTAACTCTAATCACTAACACTTGTCAACTTCTTATTGTAAATTTTGCGTCAGTTGGGGTATTGATAAGACAATACTTATGCTTTAGAATAAGCGTATAGTTCTAATAATTAGGTAGGGGTGATAGATGGATTTTACAAATCAAAATAACAAACAGGGGTCACAAAGACCGAGTACTCTCGGGTCCAACCCAGATTATGATCAACAATCAGGACATTCAAACAATAAGGAGAATAAAGTGAAAAAACACCTTGATAAAATGACTGCAGCAAAAATTCCGTTCTTAGTATTAACTTTTTGTATTGTCGTATTAGTAGTAGCTCTTGTATTTAAAATTTCCGTTTCTTCAAGCGACAACGGCACAAAAGAAATCAACAAATCCGCATATCAAGCTGTCTTCCTCAACAATAACCAAGTCTACTTCGGCAAAATCTCTGATGTTCAAAAAGGTTCTATCTCATTGACAGACATCTACTACATCCAGCTTGATGGGAAACAACAAGACACCGCCCAGGCACAAGCTAACGCTAACAACATAACATTGGTCAAGCTCGGCTGTGAAATCCATGGTCCCCAAGATAAAATGGTCATTAACAATTCTCAGGTTCTGTTCTGGGAAAACCTAAAAGATGATGGTCAAGTAGTAAAAACCATCAAAGCAAATCAATCAAAGGGAGCTCAGAAGTGTGAAGATCAATCATCCAACAACACTCCAGGTACTAACACCCAAAAAAATAGTACCACTAACACAACTACACCTTCTACAACGACCCCAACTGCACCTGCCACAACACCTGCACCAACAACAACCAACCCGTAGTTAGTCAATACGCTCTTAATGTAGCAGCTAATAAATTCTCTATTGAAAGTGTCTTGAGATATTTTTCACAAGCCGATAAAGCCTGTAGTGAAACTTGGAAACAGGAATATCCCATGTTCCCCCAAAATCTTTGTCTTGCCCACCAAATGAACGCTTGAAGCTACTAACACTTGCCCACTTATGGTGTCTGTCCCCCGGGGCAGAAACTCCGTAGAAGTCAAACCACTTCAGCCCTGCATTTTTGGCGTCTTTTATCATAAACCAAGCAAGTCCGCGAGAAACTGGAATCTTCCTAATAACTTCCTGGTCAGCTCCCGCATGGATATAGTACCGCGTGTCTGCCCAGTCAATTCCTACTACCCCAGCAGCAAATTTATCGTCATATTTCCCGTAATAGATCCTGGCGTTTCCACGGTCAAGCAAAAACATAAGCTGTTTTCTTAGATAAGTTCGCGACTTTGCCTGGTAATGTTTGTAATTGGCTGTATCAAGCATTAAATCCAAAAAAACATCTACCATATCGAGTTTTTTTGTTGAACCATATTCAACACCTATCTTTTCTGAGCGATTAATCAAATTTCTGTCAGTCTTGCTCATATGGCTTTTGATATCAGACAAATCATCATTAAGGTCAATACAATGCGTGTACCTGGGCTGGACTTCTCCAAAATACAGACAATCATTATTCTCCAGCACATCCTCTGCAAAACCTTGGACTTGGTCAAACCTAACAAACATACACCCGAGCGACTTTGCTTGAGCCTTCATTGACGATAACGCACGGACAAAATCTTTTTCCTTCTTTGCCGTAGGACCATACGGGACATATAGATACTTGACGCCCATTCGCCCATCTACCTCGTAACCACCCCAAAGATAATCTTCTGTTTGATCAGTGATAAGTTTTTGGCCTAAGCTTTCTTGGAATTTTAACCAACTATTTGACTGAAGAAAATGCCCCCCAAGACTCATAAGTTGTTTGTCCCAATTATTATCCATCAAAACTTATCTTCTATCCTGCGTATCAATAATTTATCAACAACTATTCTCATAATCCACAAAATGTAGGCAAAAAGCGCCAGAACGAGGCTTATCCCAGCCAAATCTGGGGACCAACGAGGACTAAGAAAATCAAATTTGTATAATTCTGTTGGTATTTCCTTGGGTTGCGCTGCATGAGCTGATACATATTGCTGAACACAACTAACTCTTGTTTGATTAAAGCCGCCACCTGGATACTGAGCCGCACAGGTACTATTTGCATCACTGTTGACCTGGATATTGGTCTGTTTGACCCTCTCGCTTTCTGTCGCCAGCAATCTTTCGTATTGGTGTTTTAGTTGGATAGGAGGTTTAATACTTGAGTTACTACTCAGGTTTGTGTTCATATGAGCATAAACATAGGCGCGTAAATTTCTCAAAGATTTTTCAATATCACCGTTGTTTGCATCGGAAATTTCTACTGCTTTTTTTAGTTCTAGCATTTTGAGGTTATTTTGACGCAAGCTATAACCACTAATAATCGTCATAATAATAGCAAATACAAGGAAAAATTCGGGCCTAATAATCTGAAGTTTTTTGTGGAAATTGTAGATAGTTTTTATCTTTTTAGTCATTAGCACAATTATAGCACCTCTTTTGGTGATAGAATATTAGTGTGAAGCATGTGTATTTTTCTGGTATAGGGGGAACTGGGATTGGACCTTTGGCATTGATCGCTCATCAGGCTGGATATACCGTTTCTGGTTCTGACAAACAGGCTTCGGGGTATATTGATTATTTGAAGGCCCAGGGGGTCAACAATATACACATCGGACAGACCAAAGAGGAAATATCCAATATTCATGAAACACAGCCTATTGATTGGCTAGTGTATTCCTCTGCAGTGAGTATCGAAGACCCTAACCACCCAGAACTAGCTTTTGCCAAAGAACATGGCATAAGGATCACCAAAAGAGATGAGTTGCTGAATCAAATTATCCAAAAGCACAATCTCAAGCTGATTGCTATTGCCGGTACTCATGGCAAAACCACCACCACAACCATGGTCATTTGGCTATTTAAGCAACTTGGGATCCCTATTAGTTATTCTGTGGGGGCAAAGATTAGTTTCGGTGATATGGGGCACTTCGACCCAGCTAGCAAATATTTTGTCTATGAATGCGATGAGTATGATAGGAATTTTCTAAGCTTTGAGCCAGCAATTTCAATAATCCCGGGAATTGACTATGATCATCCAGATATATATCCGACACGTGAGGAGTATTACAAAGCCTTCAACGACTTTTTCTGCCAGAGCAAACAAGTGTTTGCACACCCTGAGGATTATGAAAAGATTGGACTGGCTGGGCACTCAAGTGAGATAAGTTTATCCGATTTCACGCTCACTGGAGAAGTTAATCGCAAAAATGCTCTTCTGGTTGTTGAAGCCATTCACAACTTGACTGGCGAGCCTGTCGATAAACTGATTGAGATAGCCGACAGCTTCCCTGGAGTTTCCAGACGATTTGAAAAGATCGCAGAAAATATATATACAGACTATGCACATACACCAGAGAAAATCCGTGGTGCCCTACAGCTCGCACACGAAGTTGCAGGTGAAAACATAGCAGTTGTCTACGAAGGTCTACACAACACTCGCCAACATTTTATAAAAGGTGAACTTGTTGACCTATTCGACGGAGTAAAAAAACTCTATGTAGTCCCAAGTTATCTGGCCCGTGAAGATAAAGATCTAGAACTACTCACACCAGAAAAACTGTGTGAGATAATCCGTAAACCAGCCAATAAAGAGCCGTCTCAACTCGATAAAAACCTAAAGACAAATATTTTAGATCTAGCCTCTCAAGGCACGTTAGTCCTCTGCCTAACGGCCGGTGGGGGTGGCAGTTTAGACGAATGGCTACGCCAACAATTTATTAATACTTAGCTTGTTAAGTTCTATAGCTCAAGAAGTTCTATAAAATTGCCATAAGCATCTTTTACGTATCCGCGTTTTTTAACAATTTTACCTGATGCAATTGGAATAGCTAATTCGTAACCTCTATCTAAAAAACTTTGGATATCTGTTTCAATATCATCTGTTTCAAATGCTGAGTGACTTTTGATTTTGCCAACCATTTCATGGTTAGGATTATTGAATTTGAAAAATTCAATATTACCGTATTCTGCAGCCTTCATCATTACGCCTTGAAATTCCACTTCTTCATATTCAAAACGATTTATTTCGTTAAAACCAAGCGATTTGTAATACAGGACAGCTTCCTCCAAATCATCCACTTGAAAACCAATGTGATGCAAGCCTTTGATCATCTGTTGTCTCCGGAACCTTTGGTTTGACCTCGTGATTTGCGACTATGAACTTTTGTGAGATTATTGTTGGCAATGTCTTCTAGTGAAAGACCCAAGTAACAAGCCATTGCACTTGTATACCAAAGTACATCACCGAGTTCCTTCGAAATCTCTTCGATATCTGCCGATGTTATTTTGCCACCTTTGTCTCTAAAGATTTTTTTGAACTTCTCTGCTACCTCGCCCGACTCGCCAACCAGACCAAGAAGTTTACTGATAAATGCATGTGAATCAATATCGACGGTTTTGCCATCAAACGAATCAGTAAGTATTGCCTGTTTTTGGTATTCATCAAATGTCATGTTCGCACCTCTAATTGCTTAAGTTTAATAATATATTGCGCTATAATCATTATATGTTTGAGAAGATCTTTACGCAAATAAGCAACTACTATGATCTTGCATATTTAAACACCAAGAACTGGCTTCACGAACACGGACCAGATATAGTAATAATATTAATTATTGCTTGGATTACACACGCTCTTGCAAGCAAGTTTATATCAAGCTTGCTCCACCACACTGTCAGAGCAGACCTGTACCCATCACGGGTTGACAGAGAAAGACGACTCAAGACTATCGAAGGTCTTGTCAATGTAGTCCTTAGAATTATTATTTACGGTGTTGTGTTTATCCTCATAATCGGCGAATTTGGTATAAATACCGCACCTTTGTTTGCTAGTGCTGGCGTGATTGGTATTGCTCTAGGATTTGGCGCACAAAGCTTGATTAAAGATTTTACCAGTGGCATATTTATTATTATCGATAACCAATACAGAGTTGGTGACTATGTTGATATTGACGGAGTAGCCGGCAAAGTTGAAGCAGTGACTATCCGAACTACAGTCCTACGGGATCTTAAGGGAGATCGGCATCATATAACCAACGGCTCAATAGTTGTAGCAACTAACCAAACAGTTGATTTTGGCGGAATTAGAGAAGATATATTAATTGCCAAAAATTCTTCCGTAGACAAAGTTCGTGAAATTGTTAACGACGTAGGACAAGCAATGGATAAAGATAAAATTCTTGGTCCAATGATTAAAGAAGCCCCATATTTTGATCGTGTCATTAAACTTGACAAAGACGGCATTGTAATTAGAGTACTGGGGACCACCACCCCAGACGAACAGCTAGAGGTTGTTGGCAGGTTATACGAAAAACTAATTGAAGAATTCCGTCACCGAGATATCGAACTGGCTGATACCCAGATCACTCTGAATAAAAAGTCAGTTTGATCTACTAGTTTTGAATTGCACTGGAAGCCTCTGGCGACTTCATTTGGATGTATATCGCCAGACTCACCAACAATGCACAAATTAAACACGCAAAGATTATCACACCCATATTTGGATGTGGCTTGTTTTTGGTTGGAGCTTGTTTCTTCGATTGTTTAGCTGAATTATCTTCTGGTTTTTTCTGTTGGACTTCTGGTTTTTTTATGTCCATCACTGTCGTATTGCTTGGTTGCTGAGGCGGTTGAGTCGGTGCAGGAACCACAGGAATATTATTCATTATTTTCTCGATTTTTTTGTCTGAACTGATAATATCCTCTTGCATACAAACATTTTAGCATAACCATAATAACTAAAGCTTTAGTAGTAGTACCAGCGGTCAATACCCGCCGTGTTAGTCACACTAGCAACTTTCTTTTTTTCTCCACCTTTTGTGCTAACTACGTAATCCGCAATTTCGTTGTTATTTGCCACCCTAAACACAATAACGTCATTGCTAAGCCAATATATAGGATTTGCAAGCCCTGATTCGCTAGCAAGTTGTTTGTCCTTTTTAGACGTTTTGTCGTAAAGCAGCAGAACGCCTTTGCCGTCTCGCTGATCAACTAACGCATTCTGCTTATCTGAATTATCAACAATAACCTTGCTGTCTGTTGCAGCGGGTGCACCAGGCAATTTACTTAATTTACTGTCATTTAGACCATATTCGTACCACTGTTGACCTACAGCAATAGCTAACTTCTCTTGGTTTTGCCTGAGAATATTCCATGTTTCTTGGTTAATAATTGTTTGTTTATTGGTACCATCTGGGGTAATTCTGAAGAGCCCAAGTGACCCTGCAGTCTTAAAAGAAGTCGGAGCATAGTAAATACTGCCAGAGGCTGCCAGAACATCATTGAAGTAGTTCGCGCTAGCAAGTTCTTTTTCCTCACCCGACCCCGTGTTATACGACATTAGTTTGTGCCTGGAAGAATTTTCAGCACTTGCACCTTCTGTTGCTTTTACATAAACAAGCCTCTGCTCAAACCAGCCAATAATTTGAATTCTTTCTGATCGAGCAATGACCTTGTTGCTCTTATCATTAACATCTACGAGGTACAAACTGCTTAGTAAAAACCCATCTTTATTGCGATTATTGTCTCTAGTGGTAATAAAAGCTATTTTACTTGATTCTAACGCTGGTGAAATCATCAAAGTATCGGGTTTTTCATATCCACTACCACTGAGAAGTTTTTGCTCATCCTTGCCATCAATATATACAGAATAAAGATCATATTTCCCGCTTCTTTTTGAGACAAAAGCATGCTTGTGCTCCGGGACCATCGCAACCTCTCTTGTTTGTTTGTCATTACGATCAAGTGTCATGTTCTCTTCTCTGAATTTATCTGCGTGTATTTTTACTTTAATTTCTGGCTGTTTTGTGTCTTCTACCACCAAGCTTACTTCACCTTTTTCATTAGACACAGCTGTTGATTGCCCATCGCTTGTCTCTACTTCTGCTGATTTGATAGGTTGAGATGACAAAAACTCTTTCAGATTAAAATTATAATGGCTACCAACCGGGTTTAATTTATATTCTCCCAATGGATTTGATCCCCAGCCGATAACTACTGTTTTGTTGATTGAAGCAAAGGCAGGTTTTTTAACAACTATTTCTTGCTGGCCAAGTTTAATATTATTGACAGTAACCCTACCTTCTTTGTCGGTTTTTGAACTTATTTTGCCAATTGATACTTCAACGTTCTTCAGTGGCTGCAGAGTCTTTTCATCTGTAACCTTCACTGAGCTGGAACCTCGAACACCAAAAGAATTAAGCAAAAAGTATCTTGACGTTGGCACAAGTGCACAAACTAAAATAAGCAAAATAACAACCGCTATTAAAATTTTTCGTTTTTTGGGGTCAGTGAAAATACTCTTAAAAGCTTTTCCAAATTTTGAAAATTTTGAAGCCTTAACTGGATTATCCAGTGCTTCTCTCTGCTTATCTTCAACATTCATGATGTTATCTGATTCCATTGCTACTATGTCATCAATGGCATCGCTTTCGGATACTGCTTCACTAGATTCTAAATTTTCTGGGGCAATAGGCTGGCTTAATTCCGCAGATTCATTAGAACTTGCATTGTTGATTTGTTCTTGAAGTTCTTGAATTGTTTGGTCAAGAACAGGTTCTGTATCTTCTCCGCTAATTTCATCCGTTTCTGGTGTTTCTGGTTCTTTTTTGTCTTCAACTTCTACTACCGGAACTACTTCTTTTGGTTCAGTCTCCGTTGAATCTTTATCCTTTTTTTCTGAATTCTCTTCATTTAGTAAAGGAGCTGTACTGATAGACGGTTCAGGTGGTTGTAAATCTGGTTCTTGCGAAGTCTCCTCAGGCTCAATGCTCATCATAGCGTCAACCTTTTTTTCAATCTCTACATCTGGATACTCGCTGGACGTCTCTTTTGAATTGTCTTTTTTCTTTTTTGCCATAGCTATTTACCAAACATAAGCATAACAGATTTGGTAAGTTTTTTCTATGTTTTATCAGGGAGTAAGTCGGTTTATATCACGAGGGAAAAGTGTCGCTTCCTTAACGTTATTCAGACCAACTATTTTTTGGGTTAATCTTTCTAGCCCCATGCCAAATCCACCGTGCGGAGGCATACCTGCCTGCATTGCTTGAAGAAAATACTTAAAACCAGGATCTTTGGGGTCACCACCGGCTTTATTCTTTAATTGCTTAATTAAAACGCCGTAGTGGTTTTCACGCATGCTCCCGGTTGTTATTTCAACTCCTCTAAAAAGCAGATCAACTCTTTCTGCTAGATCAGGATTCTCTGCTTGGGATTTATGATAAAATTTCATATCACTGGCAGGCCAATCGCTTACAAAAACTGCTTCACTACCCAAGTGTTTTTTGGCATATTCGCAAATCCATCGCTCTTCGTCTGGTCTTAAATCCAACTCACCAACAGTATTTTCATTGTTTGCTTTTGAATATTTTTCATGTATTTCAGACATAGGAAGCGTCGGGATCTCTTTAGGCAAAATCGGCTTGGTGGTATTCCAACGTTTCAAATCTGGCTCATATTTTGCCCATACTTCATCAACTACTTTGTTGAGCAGTCCGCTCAAGAAAGTCTTCAAGTCATTGATGTCTATAAAACCCATCTCGCCGTCAATAGAGGTATATTCGGTCATGTGGCGAGTCGTAGCGCTTGGTTCTGCCCGATAAACCGGTGCAATTTCAAAAACTCGCTCAAAAACCCCTACCATCATTTGTTTGTAAAACTGTGGGCTTTGAGCCAAAGTAGCTTCTTGTCCAAAATAATCAAGTTTAAATACTTCAGCTCCTCCTTCTGTTGCTGCCGCTAAAAGTTTTGGGGTATGAATTTCTTTAAAATCATTCTCATAAAAATAGTTTCTGATACTGGCGCAAATCTTGCTTTGGATTTGAAAAATTGCTGTTTCTTGAAGATTCCTTAGCCCGTAAGTTCTATATTCAAATAAAGTATCGAGATTTTCTGATTTATGAGAAATTGGTTTATCAACCTCTATTGGTGGCTCATCCGTTACAGGGACAATCACAGTTATTCCAGGTTCGCGTATCTCTGCGCCACCAGGAGCTCGCTTATCACTAATAACTTTGCCTTTAATCTCAAGTACACTCCCGATTTGCAGTCCTCGGAGTTTTTCAATTTCTGATTTTTCTTGAATTAATACTTGAACAAGTCCTGATCTGTCACGGACATTTATAAAATTTAACCCCCCCAGCAAGCGTTTTTTATGTAGCCAGCCATTGATTGTCACTTGTTCATCAATGTGAGTATGTATATCCCGAGCAAGCGTTCTCATCTGATTAGTTTACTATTTATCAGTCTTTTGATCAAAAAGAAGTTGTATAACCTGATAAATATCTACCACTCCTTGAATATTTTCCTTGCCATCTAGGACAAGAAATTGCTCATTCTTATATTCAGAAATAACTTCAATAAGGTCCTGCACCGTCGCATCTTCCTGAACATAATTAATTTTTGATTTAGCCAGATCTTTAATTTTAGTTTTTCCTGTGTGGTCTTTCATATCTGATAAATGAACACTGCCAATAATTTGACCTTCTGCAGCTACAGGAAATATGACGCGCGTTGTTTTATGTAGTTCATCAAGCAAAATTGGGCCAACATAATCATCTTCATCAATAACTATAACTTTTGACATTGGTATCATAATATCTTCGACAGTTTTATACTCAAGCCTGAAAAGATTTTCAATTTTGCCAAGTACTTTTTTATTTACAAGATTATCGCTACTACTCAAACTGATAATTAGTTTTTTAAACTCCTTGTCATCATAAGGTCTATAGATTCTTAAGTCACTTTCAGCACCTATAAAATATTTGCTTAGCTTGTTGAGCTGATGATCATAACGTCTAACAAATTGATCAATTGGGAGCATAAGTCTTGTCAATACTGGATCAAGAATTTTCATCTTTTTTTCTAGTATTTTTAAAATCAAAACTACTGCAACAACCAAAACTAAGGCATATAAATAATCTAAATGAGTCATCGCGATGTATAGCCCGCTAAAACCAATAATAAATAGTAGCGTTCTAAGCAAGAATAAACTCTGAGAACGCCTAAAAGCTAAGTTTTTCAGTGCCCTATTTTGTGGAGTTTGGGCAACATTTTGCAGTTTTGTTAAATGTACATTAGAAATTTTACGATCTAGACAAAATAAAATTATCACGATTATAAATAAAATTATCCCCAATGGTATCATGGTAATATTTTACAACAAATCTGTTCAATCTAGAAGTCATGGTAGGCTCTATGATAAAATGAAGACTAACATATATATCGGAGGGTAAATGAGCAAGCAATTTTTATTGATAGTAGTCATAGTCATTGGTCTACTTGGTGGAGTTTTAGTTCTCACAAAGAAAAACGAAAATAAACCCACGCAGAACGGTGGTGCCAAATCTTCCACAGAAATCCCAAGCCACAAAGTAGGAAACCTTTCCAGCAAAGTTACACTTACAGAATACGGCGATTTCCAATGTCCTGCCTGCAAAAGCTACTACCCTATAGTCAAACAAATTAAAGAAACCAACAAAGACAAAATTGTTTTTGAGTTCAAGCATTTTCCTCTAGTCCAAATCCACCCAAATTCTTTTGTGGCAGCCAGAGCAGCAGAAGCTGCTGGCAAACAAGGCAAGTTCTTTGAGTATCATGACCTACTATATGAAAACCAAGATTCTTGGGCTCAAGAACAAAGCCCTACCCCTATTTTTGAAGAGTTTGCCAAACAGCTAGGGCTAAATGTGGACCAATTTAAGAAAGATGTGGCGTCAGAACAGATATCCAGCATCATTAACGCCAATGCCAAAGACGCTCAGACCGTTGGTGCCAACTCAACTCCAACCTTTTTCATTAATGGCAAAAAAATTACTAGCCCAAAAAGTGTAGAAGAATTTCAAAAAGTTATTGACGAAGCTCTAGCTTCAAATAAATAAACCGTTTGGCCATTAGTTGAACTTCGAACCAGCTCGTTTTAGAGTTTTTACGCTCGTACTCGCTAAAGCTGGTTCGGGGCTCAACTAATATTACTAATACATCAGGTAGTTTTGCCACTTAGGACGGACAACTCGTACTTCCAGACGTGTTTGCCGCGAACTAATAACTTTTACCTTGATAGGCATTGGTTGCTCCCTTTCTCCCCGAAATCAGCAACAAGTTGTTTTGCTATTTTATTTTTATTGTTTTTGTTTATTTCTCAAAGCAAACTTGTCAAATTCACTTTGAAACTCCGAGGATATACAAGTAGTCTAAACTAAAGCGGTTTGCGAAGTCAAATATTTTCAATAATATTCGACTCCTTCTTGGGATTATGGTGATTCTCAGGCAAGTCGAGTATAATTAGCGTAAGCGAAATAAACACATATTTATGCAAGATAATCTTTTCTACGAAATAAGCTCCGTCATGGTCGTCGCAGGCATAGTTGCATTAATTATGCGTATTATTCGTCAACCTTTAATAATTGGGCACATTATAACAGGTGTTTTAGTTGGCTCAACTATCCTCCACCTAACAAAATCTCAAGATATTATGCAAGCATTTGCTAGCATTGGCATAACCTTATTGCTATTTATTATTGGCCTTGGGCTCAACTTAAAAGTTATCAAAGATATTGGCAACGTGGCCAGTATTGTTGGGTTTGTTCAGATTAGCCTGACGTTTTTGTTCGGGTATACAGTGGGCATACTAATTAATTTCAACAAAACCGAATCCGTTGCTCTGGGTATCGCTATTTCGTTCAGCAGTACTATTATCATATTGAAATTACTGTCAGATAGACGAGAACAAACTCGGCTCTACGGCCAAATTGTAACTGGTGTGCTGATCATCCAGGATTTAGTTGCAGCCATAGCTCTTTTAATGTTAGCTGCTCGGGGGAATGGGACAGCTCTGTCGATAAGCGCTATCACTGAGCTTTCAATCAAGGGATTACTCATAACCGTGCCCATATTACTTTTTGGCGGGTACATTTTACCCCGATTCCACAAAATCCTCGCCGACTCACAGGAATTTTTGTTTTTGTTTGCCTTGGCCTGGGGCTTTGGGATCGCTTCACTTTACGGGCAAGCTGGGTTTAGCCTTGAGGTCGGCGCCCTAATAGCCGGAATTAGTCTAGCTGGACTGCCCTACACCCAAGAAATCAGTTCACGACTGCGCCCACTGAGAGATTTCTTTATCGTCGTGTTCTTTGTTTCTCTTGGTTCACAACTGACCTTTGATAACGTGCTCGTGTACATGCCGATAATTTTGATTATTTTTGTCTGCGTTACATTTGTTAAGCCGCTGATAGTTCTGGCTACGATGGGGCTCTTGGGATACACCAAACAGGTTAGCTTCAAAACTGCTAATTCTCTGGGTCAAATTAGTGAATTTTCGCTTATTTTTCTGGCTCTGGGTTACAAAGCGGAACTAATTAGTAATGATCTAGTCACTATTGTTACTATTGTTACCTTAATGTCCATTGCTTTTTCCACATATGCGATAACGTACTCGGACCAAATATATGCATTTTTTGAACAACATTTTGATCTCTTTGAGCGAAAACATACTCAAGGCGAACCCAGAGCCCGAAAGAACTATGAACTTGTGCTCTTTGGATATCAAAAAGGGGGGAGAGAGTTTCTCAATGTGTTCAAATCGCTCAACAAAAAATACATAGTAATTGACTATGATCCTGAAGTCATCGAAATGTTGGAGCATCGCAAAATCGACTATCTTTACGGTGATGCAACAGATCTTGAGCTGCTAAAAGAAGCCGGCATAGAAAAAAGCAAGCTGATTGTTTCAACCATGACAGATCACCTGACAAACGTGTTTTTGATTAAACATCTTGAAAAGATTAACCCTAGTGCCGTGGTGCTTTGTCATGCAGATTCTGTAGCGGAAGCGGGCGAACTGTATGAAATGGGAGCCAGCTACGTTATGATGCCACACTATATTGGTTCAGAAAAAATCAGCACGTTTATCAAACGATCTGGACTCAAGAAATCTGAATTCCGTAAATTCCGCGACAAACACCTCAACTATCTCCAAACCCACTTCACCAGCCCAATAGAATAGTATTAATTAGTATCTCGGCTACGTATTTCTGTAGAAGATATACCCTCATTAAGTTCAATAATTTGGTAATTAAACCCTAAGCCCTGCAATTTGAAATCTTTAAAAACATTACTGATCTGTCCAATAGAATTATTTCGTGTCGCTATCAAAAACTCTGTCTCTTTTGCGAAAATATCTAGATCTTTCCAATTGGCTAAATGATCAAGCACGTCATCACCGAACAGAAATACAAACTTGCTATCTGGAAATATCTGATTTAGCTCACTCAATACGCTTTGAACTTCAAAATTATTTTGTTTTAGCTTAATAACCCCGAGTCTAGAGTCTTGTTCTGTCGCTTTATTTAATTTTGATATGCGATCATCTAGATCAGATACATTTGGTTTCATTCTGGGTTTAGGCTCAGGCAAAAAATAAATTTTATCCAGACTCAGATTTAAAGCTTTATGTGCAAAAGCCAGGTGACCACTATGAATAGGGTCAAATGCTCCAGTAAAAATCCCAATCGCACTCATCTATTTGCATTTTACTCTTTTGCCACAAGTAGTACAATTCTCTATCAATTCACCGTAATCTCTGGTGTTTGGGTGGCCATTTTGGCACTTGAATTTAAGTAGACCGCGCCTATCTCTTCTGCCTCTTGTACTACTGCTGTTAAGAGATACTCCCCAGCTCATCTCAACTTCTGTTTCCCCTTGTGTACTATTCCCGAATGCATTGTTTTCGCCATTACAACCCCCACCAACCCTAACTTTCTGACTAGCTATGGTTCTATTAATATTGTGCTGATTGATTTCATAAAAATGAATCTGTGCGTTTGCCATTTGAGCTTGTTGAACTGCTGTCTCTCTTGCACGAATTATCTTTACTACTTCTGGTTCTATCTGAGCTATAACTTTCTCGTTTTTAACCATAACAGCCGTTGTGGTTAGTATAAGATTCTCTTCAGCTTTTTGCACTATTTCTGCTAATTCGCGGGTCATCAGATACCCAACACTACTATTATCAACTATCTTGTGTCTCTCAACTGTCTCTTGATCCTCATCATTCCAACTACCGTCTAGACTATCAATAAAGCCCCTAATCTCATCATTTGCATAACCCTTCCTCAGACTCTGCTCTGTCGATTTATCAAACTTCACCCATCTCTTGGCGGGACCGGTTGCTAATTCTTTTAATTCTTGCTGGTCGCTTTTACGAAATGTCCCTACATGATCTGTGACTTTTTGACGCGCGATAGGATCTTCTATGTACGACACCACCTCTGCGAGAATAGTCAGCGGTCCTTCTGGTAGTTTATCGACTGGCACTTCTAGCTCATTGAAGCACTTCATAACTGACAAAGCTGACTCAGGATCTTCAACAGTAATAGATTTACCAAATATATTGTCCTCATCGGCGAACATTTTTACCCAAGCCTGTATAGGGACATCTGGGGCTAACAGGCAATTTGTAACTGCTTTTGGCTGTTCATCTGACTTAGTATCAAGCCAGCCAACCTGGATTGAATCTGTTTCTGCTAGGCCCTCTGCCTTGGCAACTTCAAGAGTTGCATCTTTTAGGGTCATCCTTGGAGATATCATAATCTGCGCATAACCTGGTCTTAAAGTGTTTTCTTGATGTCTAGCCTGTTCTACCTCAACATCACCTCGAGCTTGCGTCTCAGGACTTTTATAGTACATGGAACCCCTCATCGCAGTCTCTACGGCTGTTCTACCCAAATTCATAATTCTTCCGCCTGTGCCCTCAGGTCGCGCAAACCATAGGTGTTCTACATTTGAGATTGCGTTCGGCATTGCTCCTTCTTGAACAGCAGTTACCTTGCTCTGCCATACGCTTACCTCAGCATGTGGCTCATATGAGCCATCACCTAGTCTATATCGCGCCAGATCATCTACATCACCAAGCAGGCGGCTTTCATTAGGGGCAACAAGCTCTAGCGACCCAGCGTGTGGCGTTGACTCACCGCCACCTGAAATAACTGTAAAATCAGGCCCCATAAAATCAGGCACCAAACCTGGTTGATACTCTGCTAATGCTGGTGGTTTTTGTTCTAATGCTTCCATGTTGTTTATTTCTCTTTAGTAAAGCGGAGAAGTCGCATGGACTGCTCTTGCTCGAGAGGCTTTAACGTAAGATTCGCTGTATCGGACTTACTGTCCTTCGAAGCTTTACGCGAAGAACGGATTACCGTTGCGGCACAGTTCCTGAATTGCACAGGATTCCAGCTCATAATTTTAAAGTACTTTTAGTATATCTTTACGCTACCAGTAGCGTCAAAGGTACTTTTTACCACACTACTGCACTCAAATAATTATCGCGAATATGATCAACAATCCTACAAATATACGGTAGTAAGCAAAGAACTTAAAGTCATTTCTCGACACATAGTGGAGTAACCATTTTATTGAAAATAATGCTACGAAAAATGATACGACTGTACCTGCAACGATAGCCATTGGCCCTCCAGATACTGTGCCTAGCTCACTATGTCCTTTTATCAACTGATATGACCCCGCCAGAATAATTACTGGAATACTTAAATAAAATGAAAAAGCCGTCGCCGTAACTCGATCAAGTCCAGAGAGCAATCCGCCCATAATAGTCGCTCCACTCCTAGAAACCCCTGGGATCAAGGCTAAAACCTGAAACAAACCTACTTTGAACGATTGTGTTAATGTCAGCTCGTCGAGCTTTGCGTCGCCTGTGTTTTTGGAAGCCTTGTGATAATTTTCTATTAGCCAAATAATAATACCTCCGACAACCAAAGCTATGCCAACCGTTAACGAAACAGCGTATTCACCTATAATATCTTTGAACGCCAAACCAAAAACAATTGCTGGGATCGTAGCAACCACCCAATTAATCCAGAACTTTATTGTTTTTTCATCTCTTTTAAGAAGTCCCTGTGTTTTTTTAACCAAATCAAGTCGATAAAACCACAAAACCGCGGCTATCGCCCCCATTTGAATAACCACAGTGAAAATTTCTGCTGTATCTTTATAGCCAACCAGATCTTCCGCAACTATAAGATGTCCTGTACTAGATATTGGCAAAAACTCTGTAAGCCCCTCAATAATCCCTAATAAAACTGCCTGAAGTAAGTCCATCACAACCTACGCACCGCCCTTTCCTGTCAACTGGCTCAGCCAGTTGCGCTGAAAGGCCTCTTGGCTAAAAAATAATCTTTCTTTTGCGATACTCCCTTCACTGTACTTTTGGTACAGCTCGGTCCGTTTCTCAAAGAGAAGAATATTTTTTAACTCAAGTGCGAAGGTTGTGATCATCTTGGGTTAATTATACTCGCTTCTTAAGTTCGGACAATCTTGGCATGAAGGATTGCGCTGCTTCATTGAGCCCAAGCACTTTCAAAGCACCAATTAAAACATAGAGGTTATCTACCTGGTCCTGATCAGGCAAATCCTCTGCCAGGCGGAAAAAGTATTCGATTTTATCAACTAGCCACTTTTCGTCTTTTGACTCTATTTGATTTGTTGGCAGGACTGTTGGACCATCGCTTTTAACCACAGAAAGAGAACGTGCGCTGTGGTCTTTCTTCGTCAAAAGACCTTTGGTAATTAGATTATTGATGTGCACAGATACGGTCGCCACTGATGAATAACCCAGCCCGCTCATAACTTCACGGTAGCTTGGTCCATACCCATGTTGTTTGATAAACACATCTATGAAATTTATGATTTCAAATTGTTTTTTGCTTGGTCGTTGCCCAGACATAGCTATTTTCTCTTTTTAGTTTTTTGACTTTTTCTTTTTTTGGAAAATACCCATATTTTGAACAAAACAAAGTTAAATACCGTAAAAAATCCTGCACTGACAAATTGTCCAATATACGGAGAAATGCCTATTTCTCGCAGGCCACCAACTATAGCCAAATCAAGTACAAAATTAATAAACATCAAAAAATAAAATTTCTCGGCGGATTCGCTCAAATCTCTTGTTGTTGTTCTCTTTTGGGCGAAAACCCAATATCTTTCAAGAAAAAAGTTGACACTTGCCCCGATGATAAAAGCCAGCGCCTTTGCTGGCCAGAAACTTACACCAAGGATTTTATCGAGAACCGCAAACCCGATGTATCCAGACCAAAACTGGGCCCCACCGGCGGCCATATATTCTGCAAATCTGACAAACTCTCGCCGGTTCAACCAGTTTTTTTGAAGTTTTGTTTTGTTTGTCTTTTTTTGTGCCATTTTATTTTGATTATTGTTTGTCAATTATACCACAGTTAGTGAGGTGGTATAATAGGCTGGTCAAAGCTATGCATAAAAATATATCCGTCATTTACTCATTTTTCTTACTTATTGGTGATTTCTTGGCTATTGTACTAGCTTTTGTTGCTGCCTATATTATTCGTGTAAAATTTGATGATCGACCACTGATAGAACAAATTTCTTCAAAAGAATATCTGACTGCGATTATTTTGGTCGTGCCTCTTTGGATAGTGGCACATTTTGCGATTGGTCTTTACCAAAGATCTATCTACAATAATCGTTTCAAAGAACTTGGGCGGCTGATAATTGGATCATTTATTGGAATTTTGTTGGTTATTGGTTGGGATTTTGTTGTCCCAAAAAACTTATTTCCTGCTCGCCTTGTCCCGATATATGCTTTGGTGTTGAGCCTGGGCTTTTTGATTATATTTAGAACTTTTGCAAAAATTTCCAGAAAGATCTTGCTCAAACGTGGCTGGGGGCGGGTCAATCTGCTGATAGTTGGTTACAACGGGGCCTCTTTTGACTTAATTAAATATTTTATGGATCGAGAAAATGAGTACAAAATTCTTGGAATTGTTGGGTCTACTGACAACACTCACGGAATACGAAAATTTTCTTCTATCGATGAGGCAGTTGATAAGCTTGGGATATACAGTATCCAATCAATCCTTGTGATTGAACTTTCGAACAATTCTGACGAAGATTCCAAGATACTAGAATTTGCTCAAATCAATCATATTGCATATCAATTTGTTCCTGGAAATAACGAAATTATGTCTGGCAAAATCGAAATTGAGTTAGTCCATGATACCCCTGTTGTATCGGTACATCAAACATCTCTGCTCGGCTGGGGGAGAATAGTTAAAAGGTTATTCGATATATTCGTTAGTCTTTCACTGCTCATATTGTTGTCGCCTATATATTTGACTATTGCCCTCTTGCAAAAAATCACTGAACCAAAAGCTGGTATCTTTTTCAAACAAACGCGTATTACTCGGTTCCACCAAGAGTTTAAATTGATCAAATTTCGAACTTGCAAGTCTGAGTACAATGGGCTGACTCCAGAGGAAGCTTTCACTAAAATGGGCAAGCCAGAGCTAATCCGTAAATATAGAGACAGCGGCGACCAAATAGATAATGACCTACGTTATGGATCATTTAGTCGATTTTTACGAGCCTCGAGCCTTGATGAGTTACCTCAAATTTGGAATGTGCTTGTGGGCGATCTGAGCCTAGTCGGCCCGCGTGCACTGATCCCTAAAGAAATCGGAGCCTATAACAAAAAACATCATATTCTGAGCGTAAAATCAGGCATCACAGGCCTGGCCCAAGTCTCCGGACGCAAAGACATAGATTTTGAAGAACGTCGACGCCTAGACGTCTATTACGTCCAAAACTGGAACTTCTGGTTAGATATATCAATCCTAGTCCGCACAATAAGGGTAGTCATCGCAAAAAATGGCGCAAAATAACCCTACGATGAGCACAGCCACCGCACTTGAGACTAGAATGAATTTTCTCTTTGAGGAATGGAGCGAGCCGTACACACGGTACGGTGAAGTGAATACCGCAGAAGAAAAATTTATTATAGTCCAAGAGACTTTGCAGAGTAGCTCGCTCTGCGAGCTAGCAGGCAAAGGCGGTGCGTGGTTGTGAAAGTAGCGATTGTATGTGATTGGTTGACCGGTAAAGGTGGCGCTGAGCGCGTAGTCAAAGAATTGGCTAATTTATATCCTGAGGCGCCGATTTATACTTCTCAGTATGATCCAAAGAAAATTGATTGGTTTAAAAATTCAGATGTCAGGGCAGGTTGGCTACAAAAGTTATCGCCAAAGTTAAAAAAGTTTTTGCCTGTGCTGCGTGCTATATATTTCTCTCGGCTGGATTTAACTAATTATGACTTGGTTATTTCCTCCAGCGGAGCAGAGGCAAAATATATCAAAGCAAAAAAACACATCTGTTATATGCATGCTCCTACTCATTATTATTGGGCTCGTTATGATAATTATCTCAAATACCCAGGTTTCCCTAGGGGCACGAATTGGTTGGCAAAATTAGGCCTTAAAATTTTAGTGGGACCACTCAGAAAACTCGACTTCAAAAAGACTCAGGCCATCGACCAGATTATTACTAATTCAAATTATACAAAAGACCAGATAAAAAAATATTACGGTCGGGACTCAAAGGTAATTCACCCCCCTGTTGATCTAAATCGTTTCACCAAAAATCAAAACCAACAAACAAGACACGGGTTTGTAGTTATTGGTCGTCAAACACCATATAAAAAAATTGATCTTGCTGTCTCTGCCTGCACAAAACTCGGTCTTGATCTAAAAGTTCTAGGCAATGGACCTGACAATAAAAAACTTAGGTCTATTGCTGGAGCAACCGTTCAGTTCTTCAATAATCCTTCTGACAAAGATATTGTGGGTTTACTAAAAAACGCAGAGGGATTTATTTTCCCCGGTATTGATGATTTTGGTGTTGTCTCAATAGAAGCTTTGGCTGCAGGAACGCCGGTAATTGCTTTCAGAGGTGGTGGAGCTCTGGATTATGTTAATCCTGGGCAAACAGGCGAATTTTTTGATCAGCAATCTGTTAGTTCGTTGTTGTCTGTCCTTAAAAAATTTGACTCAAAAAAGTACAACCCCCACGAAGTGGCTCAGTCTGCGGGGCAATTTTCGTCTGTCAATTTTCGTGATAAAATTAAGGAACTAATGAAAGAAATCAATTAACATATGTGCGGGATAGTCGGCTATATTGGTAAGCGTTCCGGTACAAAAGTCGTGCTTGATGGTCTGGAGGCTCTGGAATATCGAGGCTATGATTCGGCCGGGATTGCCCTTATTGACGGCGAAAAGAGCCAGGTATTTAAAGAAGTCGGCCGAGTCAGCGGTCTAATCAAGACAATTTCTAAGCAGTCAGATGTTAGCGCACCGCTAGTGATGGGTCACACCCGCTGGGCCACGCATGGTGGCGTCACGGCGGAAAACGCCCACCCGCAAACCAACAACGACCAAACGATTTTCGTCGTCCATAACGGTATTATTGAAAACTTTTCTGAGATACGCACTAAACTAGAGGCCTCTGGGTACAACTTCAAATCGCAAACTGACACCGAAGTTATTCCTAACCTGATTGATTTTTACCTAAAACAGCTCGATTCATTTGAGGCGGCCTTTAAAGCCGCGCTGGCTGATGTGCGTGGCGCCTATTCAATCGTCGCTATCTCCGTCCGTGAGCCCAATACCTTATATGCCGCCCGTTTGTCCAGCCCACTGGTTATTGGCGTTGGTGACGGTGAGCACATCGTCGCTTCTGACCCTTCGGCTATCATGGACCACACTAAGAAGGTTATTTATCTGGAAGATTACGATGTGGCCGTAGTGACCGCTGAAAAAGTTCAGGTTCAGAACCTTAAAGATCACAATCGCATAGAGCCTAAAGTTGAGTTATTGGATTTTGATAATGAGCAGGCTGTGCTCGGCGACTTTCCGAACTTCATGCTCAAGGAAATTTTTGAGGCCCCAGCAACTATCAAAACCGCTACTTTGGGCCGAGCACGAGCGGATACTGGAACTGTTAAACTCGGCGGTCTGGAAACTGTTCTACGCCAACTCAAGCACATTGAGAGAATCGTGATTGTCGCTTGTGGCACCGCGTCATACGCCGGTTTGATTGGCGAATACCTGATCGAGGAGTTAGCCGGTATCCCCGTCGAAGTTCATCTGGCCAGTGAGTTCAAGTACCGTGATGAGCCATTTTCACGCAGCACAGTGCTACTGGCGATCTCGCAATCCGGCGAAACTGCCGACACCATTGCCGCTATCAAAAAAGTCGAAGATTTCGGCGTCTTGCGTCTCGGCGTTGTTAATGCCGTTGGCAGTACCATTGCCCGAATGACCGATGCCGGTGTCTACTGCCATGCAGGACCGGAGCGAGCTGTAGCCAGCACCAAAGCTTTTATCGCTCAGGTAACTGTTCTTGCGCTAATTGCCCTGCATCTATCAGACGGCAAGCACCCACAGTTTAAGCCCCTGCTTAAGGAGCTTGAAGCCCTACCAGCCAAAGCTCAAGCCGTACTAGATAGCGCCGAGGACATCAAAAAAATCGCTGAGAAATATGCCAATTATGATAGTTTTTTGTACATCGGCCGCAATATCTCGTTCCCCTCCGCCCTTGAGGGAGCACTAAAGCTTAAGGAAACTTCGTATATCCACGCCGAGGGTTGCGCCGCAGGTGAGATGAAGCATGGCACGCTCGCTTTAATCGATGAGAACTTTCCGACTTTTGCCATGGCTACCGATTCACCATTGCTAGAAAAAACCTACTCCAACATTCAGGAAATTCGAGCCCGCGGGGGACCTGTCGTGGCCATTGCTACCGAGGGCAATAAGGCCATCAAGGAACTGGCCGATGATGTCATTTACATACCAAAGTGCGAGGAGGAACTTCAGCCCATATTGCAACAAGTCGCTGCCCAATTGTTCGCCTACTACATAGCCAGCAAACTCGGCAGAAACATCGACCGCCCTCGTAATCTAGCAAAATCAGTCACGGTCGAGTAAAATAATAGATATGAACAACAAGAAAGTTCGTAAAGCTGTAATTGCTGCTGCTGGTCTTGGCACCAGGTTTTTACCCCAAACCAAAGCCTTCCCCAAAGAAATGCTGCCAATTGTCGATAAACCTGTTATCCAGTACATCGTCGAAGAATTGGTTGATGCAGGGATTGAAGACATAGTCCTAGTCACTGGCTACCACAAAAGAGCCATCGAAGACCATTTTGACTTGCCAAGTG
>MGCQ01000009.1:0-33790 GCA_001790445.1 Candidatus Saccharibacteria bacterium RIFCSPHIGHO2_12_FULL_41_12 | reverse complement strand
GTAGAGAAATTAACTAAGTCTGGCAAAACAAAAGAGTTAGAACTAATCAACGCTGTCAGTAATCTCGCCAACTTTATCTACATCCGCCAAAAGGGTCACCACGGTAATGGCACACCAGTTCTCAACGCAGAGCACATCATAGGCGACGAACCATTTATCTACACTTTTGCTGATGATTTCTTTGTAGCCACACCATCCAGGTTCAAACAAATGGTCGATCTATACAACCAGACAGGCGCATCCATAGCGTCCTGCGTCAAAGCCAACAAACCAGAAGATTACGACAGATATGGTTATGCCAGTGGCACACAAACTGGCGACGGAGTGTATGATCTAGCCAGCATTGTCGAAAAACCCGGCAAAGATAACGCACCATCTGACATCGCTAGCGTCAGTGGCTATTTATTTACTCCAGAAATCTTTAGTTATCTCAATAAAGCAAACAAAGAATTTGATCCCAAATCTGGTGAATTTACTACTCACAGCTCAACTCAGCAAATGATCAATGACGGGTTACCTTTCAAAGCCTTAGAAATCAAAAACGGCAAATATTACGATAGTGGTAGCAAATTAGAATACATCAAAACCGTCATAGATTTCGCCCTCAAAAACCCGGAAATATCCGCAGATCTCAAAGAATACCTAAAACAAGTCGCCTAAATCTTCATATTTAATCTAAGTTAGGCTGGTGATTTGGTCGTCAGGGAGGCGGAAAAGTCCTTCGTCTTGACGTTTTTGATCTAAGAAATGCGCAATAAACCCAACGCTCCTGGCATAGACAAATATGGCATTAAAAAATTCCGTATCAATCAGCGCACTTAGCTGTTGTGGCGAATAGCCTTCTTCTTTTTCTAGCATGTCCAGAGTAAGTGCTGCGATCAGTCCATCAACGTTCAAGATCAGTTGGGCTTTTTTTGTTGTGGTAATTTTTTGAACTTCCAAAGCAAAATTAGTATATTCCCCCGATTGAAATTCGCTCAAAAGCTTCGTCACTCTTGGATCTGGGCTGTCTACCCGATATTTTTTGTGTCCGATACCTGCAATATATACTTTTTTGGAAGCAAATCTTTCTACAAAATCCTGTGGATTTTCGTTCTTTGACACCGCCTCTAGCCAATTCTTCGCAGCCTCGTTGATCGCTCCGCCAAATCTTGGCCCGATAGTCAAAAGCCCCGAAGCCAGCCCGCTGCCTAAGTCCCTGCCAGCCCTAGCTGTAACCATAGTGTTCACTGCACCCGATACTTGTGGCCCATGATCAACGAGCAATCGTAAACTTAGATCAAAAAATCTCGCAAATTCCTCTGATTTTGGTTCTTTGCCTAAAAACATCGACAAAGCGACTTGGCTCAAAGATTTGTTTTCAATAAAATCTATAAGTGGTTTACCTAAAATTGTTACGTCGCCACCACTGTCTGACGAAACATTATTGACAAAAGTTGCGTGCTTTCTATTTTCTAGGTCAGAAATGTCGTCATTCATAATCTTATTATTGTTCATTTTCGCCTCCCCGGCAACTGAGTTTTTAATTAATTGTTCAAAATGGCTAAAACTATCTGCAACTTTTGCGCCAGCTTCTGACAAAGCTTGTTTTTTAGCTGAAGCGGTCTCTTGCTCACTTTGTGCCATGGCCTTGGCATGTCCAAACTGCGGGGCTGACTCAAAACTTTCTGCAACTTCCCCAGCGATATAACAGATCAATGGCTTAGTCGTGCCAGAGTTTTTGTAGACTTGGGCAATTTCATATTCGTCTCTACCCCCAAGCTCACCAAAGAATACGATGCTTTTTGTTTCATCATCATTGATAGCAAGTTCAACTAGCTCAACTGGCCCCAGTATCGGGTATCTCTCCCCACCCACTGCACCAGCGAAAGATACACTCCCGCCAAATCCTGCAATCACATTAATAATTTCATTTGTCATGCCGCCAGACGTCGACACTACAGCTGTTAAACCAGCCTTAGTTATACCAGACCCTGCAATTTGCGAAGCAAGCGTCCCGCCAATTGCCCCAATTTTGCATACTCCGGAAACTAAAAACCCAACGCTGGCAGGTCCTAGAATAAATACACCACTTTTCTGTGCCAAGTCCCGAAGTTTTAGAGCGCTACGCTCTGGCACGCCTTCTGCAAAAACCATCCCGCCTACTACATTAGGTAATTGGTCTAAAGCTTCCTCGCAGGCACTAGTTGCTCGCCGTCCTGACTGAGCTACGGCGAATAAGTCTACTTCTTCTTTTGCCTCTTTTGACATTTCGTCCAGTGAGACATGGCCGGGCAAAGCAATCTCTTTGCTCCCCCAGAAATATCGTAAATAGTTTCGTTGTACACCGATTACAGCGCGGATACTTGGCCGCTTTTTGCCTGAAAGATAATCAAAATCAAGAGTCGACTGAATTATCCCCACGTGGTTGCCAAAAACAACCGCTCCTATCTCTTTTTTCTGTTTTAAGCTGTCAATATTCATCCCGTTAGAACTCCGTACTGCAATTGAATGGTGCTAAAATCCGGAATAATTCTCAGTTCTTGTAGAGTTCTAACGTGATTCATAGCCCCAACTCCCTTACCATCGACTTTACGGCTCCGCCAAGCGACATTTCCGTGCCATAGACTTGCGATTTGAGACCTTTGGACTGTAGATAATTTCTCATAAGTTCCAGGCCTTGTTTCTGATTAGGGCCACCTCTACGTACTACTACATGGATATTTTGTGCTTTAAGCTGATCAATATTATCATCTAGCGCCCGAATTATCCCTTTGAAAGTCTTGGCTACATCTGTAAAGTTGGCCACACCCCCTGCGATGAGTAGTGCTTTTTTGGTCGCCTTTGAGTCCAACATGAGTTTGATAACTTGCTTGGTGTACAGATAGGTATCTTCCTCATTCGGGTTGCCACTGTATTCGCCATAGTTGCCAATAGCGTCCTTGTCGGCAAGCGTTGCTATCTCGTCCAAAATCACCACACTTGCTCCGCCACCCGATAGTAACAAAAATAGATTGCCGTTAGAATTTAACACTTTCAACACCAGTGAAGCCGGAGTTTTGCTAGCCAGCTCTTCAACCGCTGCTTCCGCCGGTTGAAGCTCTTTCTTTGGGCTTCGATAATCTAGGGCAGACCAGTCTTTGGTGCCAAATTCCTCCGCAGAATCTACCTCAACGGCTGCATCTAGCGGTGTTACCAAAGTGCCTTGAATCACCAGCGGATTGATCTCAAGATAGGTCATTTGATTTTGCTCAAAACAATCAAATAGTTTCTGAACAACTGCTGTATTTAAATCTGTCGTGTTGGAGCTCCCGTCGCTACCAGATGAGAACAAGCAACTCTGAAGACTGTCTTTGTTCTCTTCGATCTCCACACCACCTTGGGGGGAATATTGTAATTCGATGCCTTTATCTGTTAACTGCATGGCCACAAAATGCTCATCTTTACGGTCATGTTCAAAAAACGGCTCAACTAGTGCCCCGCTGTAGCCTTGGCTGGCAAAATCCTTCAAATCCTCTTGTACTTCTCCTGGTGTTCTATTTAATTTAACCAGCCCGAGTTTATTTCGCTTTTTGACAGCTTGATCAACCTTTACTACGTGTTTTCCCTCTGTTAAATTCAACCCTGAATTATCTTGAGACAAATCAACACTAACCCCCGTGTACTGGAAGCCGAGCGTTCCGCTCAACAAATTCTTCGCCCTAAATTCAGAAATCTTTACTCTTGCCATATCCAAATATTATACATCAAATAGCTTCTTTAGGCTCTTATGATACCGAGCAGGTGATCTCTTTTTTCTATCATCTTTTCTGATGACTTTGCCTCTAAATTTAGCCTAAGTAGTGGTTCTGTATTTGATGAGCGCACATTAAAATGCCAATCAGGATACGTGACTGACACCCCGTCTAGCCATTCCATTTTCCCATCACGAAATATTTCTGCTAACTCCTGCATTTTTTCTTTAGCATCTCCTTCGATTCGACTATTGATCTCTCCAGAAATTATATACTCAGCTTCCAGCGGTTTGAGAAGTTCAGACAACTTTATCTTCTTTGTAGATAACATCTCTAGTACTAGTAGCGCAGGTATGACGCCAGAATCAGCCCCAAAAAAGTCCTTAAAGTAATAGTGCCCACTCACCTCACCAGCAAACACAGCGCCCTCATCTGCCATTCTCTTTTTTATGAAAGAATGCCCAACCCTCTCCATAAGTGGGGTGCCTCCTGCTTTAGTGATTAAATCTGGGACCGCCCAAGACGCTCTAACATCATACAAAATTTTTGAATCTGGATATTTCTCCAACATATATTGCCCAAGAAATGCTGTCATGTAATCACCCGCCACAAATTTACCTCTATCGTCGATCGTAAAGAATCTATCGCCGTCACCATCAAAGGCAAAACCAACATCTGCCCCTGTTTCAACTACTTTTTTCTCGAGTTCCTCTCTGTTTTCTGGCTGAAGCGGATCTAGCCCATGATTTGGGATACTCCCATCTGGTTCTAAATACATGCCAGTAAATTCTACCTGCGGTATGTGCTCAAATATCCTCTGAAGTATCGGTCCAACCATACCATTGCAAGTATCCGCAATCACTTTTAAAGGAGCTATTTTCTCGATATCTACCATGCCCAGAACTTGCTCAACAAAACCTTCACTCAAATCTCTTGAGGTCATGCTGCCCTTTTTTGTAGATTCGGCGTAACTATCATTTTCTACTATTTGTCTTATGTCCTGGATTCCCTCGTCACCACTGAGCAAATAAGGCATGTTCTTGACCATTTTAAACCCATTGTAATTTGCGGGGTTATGCGAAGCGGTGACCATAACACCTGGTTGACCCAGCTTGGCACAGGCAAAATAATATTGATCAGTGCTGACCATGCCAACATCAATAACATCTACACCTTGATCCATCAGGCCTTTCGTGAGCGCGTCGAACATCTTTGGGCCAGAAAGTCGCATATCGCGACCAACAACCACCTTGTCAATCTTAAGAAATGTCGCAAAAGCTCGACCGACTCTATAGGCGAGTTCTTCGTTTATTTGATCTGGGTAAGTCCCCCTAATGTCATAGGCTTTGAACACTGATGCATCTACTTTGAAATCTGACACTTATTTGTCTTCTTTTCGCATCGTTATTTCTTATGACCTAGTGCTTGGTTAATACGAGTCGACGAATCAGCTTTGTGGTTACCACCAACGCCAAATTTCATGACAATATTATACTTTGTACAAACTTCTGTCTCTGGTACTACTTTTACAGAGTCTCTATCCCCCCCGTTGGCAAAGATTAGTTCATCATCTGAGTACTCTTTGGCGACTCTCTCTAGAGTTTCAACTACTGTGGCGTCTTGGTCGTCAGATATAAAAACTTCGTCAACCAAACGTAGCGCAGCAATCAGCCGAGCACGATTATCCTGATCTAATATAACTTTGCCTTTCTTAGCCACTTGCTGAACATCATTATTAACAATGACTATCAATCTGTCACCCATCGCGTGAGCTGACTCAATCATGTCCAAGTGTCCGCCGTGCAGGGGGTTAAAAAAGCCACTGACAATAACTGTTTTCATTGGTTCCATTATATCATTTTGTTATAATGATTCTATGAAAATCATAGCTTTCACACTTGAGGCTCTAGTGGCTTTTCTCTTTGAGAAATGCAACGAGCTGTACATGAGGTACTGTGAAGTGAATCTCGCAAAAGAAAAAGTCGCTAGAGTCCAAGAGTCTTTGCAGAGTTCCTGGCTCTGCCAGGTAGCAGGCAAAGGCGGTGTGAAGCTATGAAAATACTTGTTACAGGTGGTGCTGGCTTTATCGGCTCCAACTTCGTCCATTATTTACGACAAAACTATCTTGACTATCAAATAACAGTTGTCGACAAGCTCAACCAACAGGGCAACATAGCAAATTTAGACAGTGTAATCAACGACATAAGCTTTCACAAATTTGACTTGATCGAAGAAGATAAATTGGAACCAATTTTTAAATCTGGCATAGATTACGTTGTCCATTTTGCCGCAGAGACTAATGTCGATCGCTCAATTGAAGACCCGGACAATTTTGTTAATAGCAATGTTCTGGCAACCAACATACTTTTAAGATTGTCGCGTGATAATGGGGTTAAGCGATTTCACCACGTATCAACAGATGAGGTTTTTGGTAGCTTAGAGCTTGAATCAACAGATAAATTCAACGAAACAACACCCTACGACCCTCGTAGCCCATATTCAGCAACAAAAGCAGGCAGCGATCATCTAGCCCGATCATACTTTCACACTTACGGCCTGGACGTAACTATCTCTAACTGCTCCAACAATTATGGTCCTTATCAAGTTCCTGAAAACATCGTCCCGGTCTTTGCTCTCATGGCAATGCAAGATAAATCTCTGACAATTTACGGCGATGGTTTGTCTGTACGCGATTATTTGTACGTTTTAGACCATTGCCGAGCAATAGATCTGATTTTGCACAAAGGCGTGGCCGGTGAGACATATTGTGTTGGCGGTGGTGAGGAACAAAACGGAGTCCAAATAGCAGACAAAATACTGGAAATTCTAGGCAAACAGCCAAGTTTAAAGAAATTTGTAACAGATCGACCGGGTCATGATCGGCGCTACGCTATCGACTACAGCAAATTATCACGTGAACTTGGCTACCAACCAAGCGTAACTTTCGAAGAAGGTCTAAAACAGACTATTCAGTGGTACAAAGACAACGAAACCTGGTGGAAACCATATATGGAAAAATTATACGTACCAAAATTTATGCAAGGCGAGGAAAATTAAATGCCAAAAGATCTCGCGGTTAGAACCACGCCAATCCCAGGATTTTTTGAGATTGATCTGGTTGTTCACGGTGATAATCGTGGTTGGTTCAAAGAAAATTATCAAAAAGCCAAGATGGAAGCACTGGGGCTCCCCACCTTTGAAGTAGTCCAAAATAACTTTTCATATAACGAAGAAGTTGGTGCTACGCGGGGGCTACACGCAGAACCTTGGGAAAAGTTTATTTCTGTGGCAAATGGGCGCGTTTTTGGCGCTTGGGTAGATCTGCGAGCCGGTGATAGCTTCGGCCAAGTCTACACTACTGAGATCACGCCCGACAAAGCCGTTTTTGTGCCTCGCGGTGTTGCCAATGGCTACCAGACATTAGAGTCAAATGTTACCTACACATATCTTGTAAACGCTCATTGGTCGCCGGAGACCAAATACACATTTGTTAATTTATTTGATTCAACACTTGGCATTAACTGGCCTATTCCCAAAGAAAAAGCTGTTTTTTCAGATAAAGATGCTAACCACCCACTACTCAAAGACGTAACCCCGATGGATCCCGTTAGAGACCTAGGAAGTAAACAATAGTATGATCGCGATAATCCAACAAAATTATCAAGTTATACCTGTCTCTAATGGGATGGAATTATAATGGACGACACAAAACTATTAATTATTGGTGCGTACGGTCAGTTGGGGAAAGCCCTTCAAGCCCAGTATCCAGACGCCCTGGCGGTTGACAGCGACAAACTTGACATAACTAGCCCAGAAGCCGTCAACAACTTTGACTGGTCAAATATCACGCACATCCTCAACGCCGCCGCCTACACTAACGTGGACGGAGCTGAAACCAATGAAGCGCTTTGCATGAAAATAAACGTCGCTGGTGTAGCGAATCTTTCAGAAATAGCTAGCAAAAAAGACCTTACTCTCGTGCATATTTCAAGTGACTATGTTTTTGATGGAACGCGCGACAATCACACAGAAGATGAAGAATTTAGCCCCCTATCTGTCTATGGTCGGAGCAAAGCCGGCGGAGACACGGAGACAACCAAAACTCCAAAGCACTATGTCCTGCGTACTTCTTGGGTTATCGGCGATGGGCATAACTTTGTGCGAATCATGATGGGACTGGCTGACAAAGATGTGTCCCCTACAGTTGTTAGCGATCAGGTCGGCCGACTTACTTTTACATCCGAACTTGTTCGAGCAATCGACCATTTATTAACAAAAAGTGCTCCTTTTGGCACTTACAATGTTTCTAACTCAGGTAAACCAGCCAGCTGGGCAGATATTACTAGGGAAATCTTTAAATTACTGGGCAGAGATGATCTAACTGTTACTGATACAACTACGCTGGAATATTACGCAGGAAAAGAGAATATTGCTCCCCGCCCACTGCAAAGTGCACTAAATCTTGATAAAATTAGAGCTACGGGCTTTGAACCCAGAGATTGGCAAGAAAACCTCAAAGAATACATAGAAAAGGAGCAGGCTAAATGAAAGGCATAATACTAGCTGGTGGATCAGGAACTCGACTGTATCCCATAACAAAGGGTGTCAGCAAACAATTGGTACCAATTTATGACAAACCGATGATTTACTATCCACTTAGCACGCTGATGCAAGCCGGTATCAAAGATATTTTGATGATAACCACCCCGCACGACAGCCAGAATTTCAAAAATTTGCTTGGGGACGGATCAGAAATTGGGATAAATATTCAATATGCTTCCCAAGCCTCCCCAGATGGACTCGCTCAGGCCTTTATCATCGGTGAGAAATTTATTGGTAACGATAGCGTTGCTTTGGTGCTCGGGGATAATATTTTCTACGGGCACAGCTTCCAGGACCAACTAAAATGCTCTGTAGACCCAGACGGTGGCATAATTTTTGCTTACCCCGTATCTGACCCCGAAAGGTACGGAGTTGTAGAATTTGACGCAAATATGAAGGCCGTTTCTGTTGAGGAAAAACCAGAAAAGCCAAAGTCTAACTATGCCATAACTGGGCTATATTTTTACGACAACGACGTAGTAGAAATCGCCAAAAATGTTAAACCAAGCGGTAGAGGAGAACTAGAAATTACTTCGGTGAATGATGAATATCTCAAGCGAGGTAAGCTAAAAGTTCAGATCATGGACCGCGGCGATGCTTGGCTAGATACCGGCACGTTTGGATCAATGATGGACGCCGCCCAATACGTAGAAGTTATAGAGAAAAGAACCGGCCTCAAAATCGGCTGCATCGAAGAAATCGCCTACCAACAAAGTTTTATTAGTAAAGATCAACTTCTCAAAATTGCCGAACCTCTCAAAAAATCCGGCTACGGTGTGTACCTCCATGGGTTGCTAAAATAAGTGATATGGGTAAAGTAAATTATCAGCATAAAATCTGCGTTGTTATCCCAGCATACAATGAGGCAAAGGTTATCCGTCATGTGGTACATTCTGTTAATCAAGCTTTTAGCAAGATAAAATATGAGGCTAAAATCATAGTAATTGATGATGGATCAAGTGATGATACAGCCAAAGAGGCACAAACTGGTGGCGCCGATGTGATTCAGCATATTATTAACAGCGGGGCTGGTAGTGCAACAGCTACAGGACTTAGATTTGCTGAGTTAGAAAATTTTGATATTGCAGTAACAATGGACGGCGATGGACAGCACACACCTAAAGATGTAATACGCGGTGTAGACGAAATAATAAGAACTAAAGCAGATCTATTGATAGGAAGCAGGCTACTCAATAGCAATGGTATGAGCTCTGTTAAAGTGCTGGGGAACAAAGGGCTTAGCATGATTACTTACCTTTTATTTAGTATAAATTCAACAGATTCCCAATCGGGTCTGAGAGTTTTTTCGCGCAATGCACTTGAACAATTACGCTGGGAAACTAGTGGATATGAATTTTGTTCTGAAATGTTGTGGAGAGCAAAACAGCTTGGTCTCAATATCCAGGAATACCCAATACAAGCAATCTATACCGAATATTCAAAGACTAAGGGGCAAAATAATTGGAACGGTATTAATATTGTTAAAAGCCTAATCAAGAGGCGATTATCGGAGTTATTCGCATGAGCAGATATCTATTATTATTCCTTTTAAACCTCCCTTTTATAATCGCCTCTATGGTAAGTGCAGTAGTTAGCTACAAGCTAGGTAATTCTTCAAAGCGACGGTTAAAATTCCAGATGTTAATGTGGACAATTATATTAGTTGGTCTTGCCGCTGCTAAGCCTCTCTACGAATGGTTATTCAGCAATAATTTAACTCAAAGCGAGCCACTAAGCCTATTCGATGTAGTACAAATCACAGGCATAGTTACTGTTTTTTATATAGCAAACCGCACGCGCACAAAGCTAGAGACACTGGAGCGCCAAACTCATGACCTACACCAAGAACTATCAATCCGTTTATTTAAAGATAGGAAGTCAAAATAGTGCCTGAAGTCGTTCCTGGAGAGACCAACACTGAAGCACAGGACTCTGACAAATTAACAGAGGTCAAGAATTTGATTATTGATAGCTTCGATGGTCTTACTCCTGACGTACTTTTTTCTTTTAGTGGGGGTATTGGCAGAACAAATGAAGATAGTATGTACAGATCTCTGCCATTTTCCGTCAAAGGAGAACTTGGGCTAGTAACAGGTGGCCGGACTAGAGTCATCGCTACATCTGAAATTGCAAAAGCCCTCCCTGATCTAAAAATTGTAACCACCAGTAAAAACCGATTTGATGATGAAATACCAACTATGGCATCTGTGGAAAACACCGAACTAGTTGCTAGGGGTGTAGACGAAAACAAACTAGAGACAGAAGAAGAATCTTTCAGTACTATAACTCAGCTAACAGAGATGGTCAAAAAAGCAGTCGAGAATAACTGGACTAATGTTGCCATTGTAATCAATAAATATCATTTGCCCAGAACCCAAGCGATGTATGATCGACTAGATGCCTTGGTGGATAATTCAGAATTTCAAGAAGCTTTAAAAAAATTTAAAGAAAAAACAGGGCAAGTACGATTTATATGTGCAGAAGATGTCCTCAGTACAACACACTATCTCTTCGATGAATATATGAAAAGAGTAAAACAAACAGAGGCATTTAAAGAAACTATCCGCGCGGAGGAACAAGGACTTCGGGATCTTGAATCTGGTACTTACAAGGTTACCTCTCAGTCAGATAAGCCAAAATAAAATCAAATATGTGGTGGTCTGCTTAACTTCTCATTTTGACTAGTCCAATGAAGAATATCCTGTTAAAATAGTAGTAGCTAATATAGAGGTTGCTAAAAATGTTCAAAGGAAAAACTTTATTAATTACTGGTGGCACAGGCTCATTTGGGAACGCTGTTTTAAAACGTTTCATTGATAGTGACATAGAGGAGATTCGTATTTTCTCACGTGACGAGAAGAAGCAAGACGATATGCGAAAGGCATACAATAACGACAAATTAAAGTTTTATATAGGTGACGTTCGCAATATGGAAAGTATCAGTGAAGCTGTTCGTGGTGTGGATTATATTTTCCATGCTGCAGCTCTCAAACAAGTACCTTCATGCGAATTCTTCCCAATGGAAGCTGTAAGAACTAACGTACTCGGAACAGACAATGTTTTAACTGCTGCCATCAACGAAGGGGTCAAAAAAGTCATTTGTCTTTCCACTGACAAGGCGGCCTACCCGATCAATGCTATGGGCACATCAAAAGCCATGATGGAAAAAGTTATCATTGCAAAATCAAGGAATGTTGACCCTAGCAAGACAACTATATGTTGCACTAGATATGGCAATGTAATGGCATCAAGGGGCTCAGTTATTCCACTTTTTGTCAGCCAAATGAAAGCCAAACAACCAATAACAATAACTGACCCAGACATGACAAGATTTTTGATGAATCTTAACGAGGCGGTTGATTTAGTTCTTTTTGCATTTGAAAATGGCAAGCAGGGTGATTTGTTCGTTCAGAAATCTTCAGCAAGTACAGTAATAGATCTTGCAAATGCTCTCAAAAAACTCTTTAAGTCTGAAACAAATATTAAGATTATTGGTACCAGACACGGAGAAAAAGCACATGAGACTCTTATGACCCGTGAAGAAAAAGCAAAATCAACCGACCTTGGCGGGTACTTTAGAGTCCCAGCAGACACAAGAGATCTCAATTATGACAAGTTTTTTGTGGAGGGTGAAAAGACCATCACTGAATTAGAAGAATATACTTCACACAACACCAAAAGACTCGATGTTGACGGAGTTATAGCCAAGCTCAAAACAACAGATTTTATACAGGAAGAACTAAAAGGACACTCAGGATCACTAGCATGAAAACCATTCTGGTTACAGGAGCATCTGGATTCATAGGAAAAAATCTCTGTCTAAATCTTGAAAATGTAGATAATTTACGCATAATCAAATATACACTTGATAATTCGCTTGACGAGTTAACCAGTTTTGTCTCTGAAGCCGACTTTATTTTCCATCTTGCTGGAGTTAATCGTCCAAAAGAAGAAAAGGAGTTTACCGTCGGCAATCAACAGTTGACAGAAGATATAATCAATATCTTAAGGAGTATAGGTAAAAAAACGCCTTTACTTGTTACTTCGTCCACTCAAGCAGAGCTTGACAACCCTTACGGTAAAAGCAAACTCGCTGCCGAAAAAGCTTTGTTATCCTGGACAAAAGAATCTGGAAGCCCAGTCTATATATATCGTCTACCGGGTGTATTTGGGAAGTGGTGCAAACCAAACTATAATTCTGTGGTAGCAACTTTTTGTCACAATATTGCGAACAATTTACCTATAAAAATCTCCGATGGTAAAATCCCTGTTACTCTTGTATATATTGACAATGTAGTCAATAAGTTCATTGATCACGTTGAAAAGCAAGAAAGCAATAACAAGGACTATTACTCTATTTCGCCCACATTTACAATCAGCCTGAGCGATCTTAGGGATAGAATTATGAATCTTCATGATAGCCGCAAAACTTTGCTCCTGCCTAACCTAGAAGATGACTTGAATAAATATCTTTACGCGACATACGTTTCTTATTTAGCTACTGATAATTTTTCCTACAAGCTCAAAGTTCATGCTGATGAGCGGGGCGAATTAGCTGAATTTATAAAATCTTACCAGTTTGGTCAAATATTTATATCTAGAACTAAGCCTGGCGAATCAAGAGGCAACCATTGGCACAATACAAAAATAGAAAAATTCCTGGTTGTTGAAGGCGCCGCCGAGATACTATTTCGCAACAAAATCGATCAACAAGACGTAATCAAATACAAAGTTGCTGGGGGCGAATCGAACGTCGTTGATATCCCAGTAGGATACGTCCACTCAATTAAAAACACAGGGGATAAAGACCTTATCACCGTATTCTGGGCAAATGAAGTTCTTAATAAAAAATCACCTGACACATATTATGATAAAGTTGAATGATGGGAGTTATATTATGAAAAAACTGAAATTAATGACAATTATCGGCACGAGACCTGAGATCATTCGATTGAGCGAAGTCATGAAAGCATGTGATGTTTATTTTGATCATACTATTGTGCACACCGGCCAGAACTATGACTATTCACTAAATCAAGTTTTCTTTAAAGAGCTCGAATTACGCGAACCCAACCACTATCTTGAAAGCGTTGGAGACAGTCTTGGGAAGACTATTGGTAATATTATCGCAAAATCATACAGGCTACTTGAAAAAGAGAAACCTGATGCCCTATTGATACTCGGCGATACTAATAGTGCGCTATGTGCTATTTCCGCAAAACGCTTAAAAATCCCGATTTTTCATATGGAAGCCGGCAATCGCTGCTTTGATCAAAACGTACCTGAAGAAATAAATCGCAAGATTGTTGATCATATTTCAGATATTAATCTACCCTACACTGAACACTCTCGACGCTATCTTCTGTCAGAAGGCATTAGTAAAGAACATATCTTTGTAACTGGGTCACCCATGGCTGAAGTTCTCTCTGTCCATTCGCAACAGATAAACAATAGCCCCATTCTTAAAAACCTACAGTTAAAGAAAAATGATTACATAGTGGTGTCTGCACACCGCGAAGAGAATATTGATGACGAGGATAATTTTATGTCACTTATGACGGCACTTAACAATGTTGCCGAGACCTACAAGCTCCCCGTAATCTATTCAACTCACCCTAGAAGTCTTGATCGTATAACTAAAAGAGGGTTTAAACTCCACCCGCTGATCCAGACACATAAGCCTTTTGGGTTTTTCGACTATAACAAATTGCAACAAAACTCATTTTGTGTTCTTTCTGACAGTGGCACACTGTCTGAAGAAAGTGCCATTCTAGGATTTAACGGCGTACTTATACGCACATCTACTGAACGACCAGAAGTCATTGACAAAGGGACAGTGATAATCGGTGGTATCGAGGCAAATGATATCGAACAAGCAATTGAGCTATCCCACGAAATGAGAAAAGCTGATACGCCCAATATTCTTGCCGCTGATTATATCGATACCAACGTATCCGCAAAAGTTGTGAAGATTATCCAGAGCTATACAAAGATAGTCAATAAAAATGTGTGGCACAAGTCATAAATGAAAAAACAGCGAGTTCTGGTCGTATGCCAACACTATTGGCCTGAGTCTTTTCGTATCAATGATATATGTGATTTTCTGGTAGAAAAAAATGCGAACGTCGAAGTACTTTGCGGTATTCCCAACTATCCTCAGGGTAAATTTTTCGACGGGTATTCTTATTTCAAAAAGCGCAAAGAGACTCATAATGACGTAAAAATTAGGCGTGCTTTTGAGGTACCTAGAGGTAACAACTCAAACCCACGGATTCTCATTAATTATCTCTCCTTCCCATTTTCAAGTCTTTTTCATATACCGAGACTATTGACCAAAAAATATAACAAAATAATTCTCTACCAATTATCACCCGTCATGATGTCGATAGCCGGTATTTTGGTTGGCAAAATTAAGAAAATAGAAACGACTATGTATGTACTTGACCTTTGGCCAGAAAATCTTTTTTCTGTGATTAATATAAAGAATCCCTTAATGAGAAAACTTGCTACTAGTGTGTCGCATTGGCACTACAAACGGATCGACAAGTTTGTAGTTCTCTCTGAGAAAATGCGCAGTCGTATTATCGATGTTACTGGTGTATCTCCAGACAAAATTGTTATTTTACCGCAAGCATGTGAAAAGATTTACGAGACTGATGTTCGCGATAAGGTACTTCAGCAGAAATTTAAAAAAGGTTTTAACATACTCTTTGCAGGCAACATTAGCCCAGCTCAATCTTTTGAAACTATAATCGAAACAGCAAAAAATCTTAAAACGGACGGTTTGAGCGATATTAATTGGATAATTGTGGGAGATGGCATGTCAAAAACATGGCTAGAAGAGGAAGTCAAAAAGGCTGGTCTTGCTAACAGTTTTTATTTTGAAGGCATGAAGCCAGTCGCCGATATACCAAAATATAACGGTGTAGCAGACCTTTTAGTTGGCTGTCTAGTAAAAAGTGACTTGCTAGAAGCAACAATCCCAGCAAAAGTAATGTCATATATCGCATCTGGGAAACCTATGGTACTTGCTATGGATGGTGAGGTCCAAGATCTTATAAATAACAAAATTAAATGTGGATACGTAGGCCCCACTGAGGATTCAAAAGCACTAACAACTAACATTAAAAAAATCTACGGCTTGTCCCCCAAACAACGATCTGAAATGGGCAATCAAGCACGCGCCTATCATATTAAACATTTTGAAAGAAACCTGATCCTAAACAAATTATACAGTTTTATATTTGGCTAGAACTCATAGCAGAATACCTGTATAATACACAGGTGTTAAAAGTCATTATATTATTGTTGTATGTGCTTTCTACGTCACTTGGGCTTATAGCCATTAAACAAGGAACAGGCAGTGGCTTGCCCATTACTTTTAGCGCCGAAAAATTACAATTTCACTTAAATTTCTTTAATATAATTGGTATATTTTTGTACGGAGTGAGTTTTTTACTTTACGTATACTTGATCTCTAAATTTGATCTAGGTTATATAATTCCGTTAACAACCGCTCTTGTATATGTGGTTATTTTTGTTGCTTCATATTTTATTTTTAAAGAAGCTTTTACAGCAATGAAAATAGCGGGCATAGTCCTCATTGTCAGTGGGGTTATTTTCCTTAGTTTAGGCAAATGAGTAAAAATAAAAAATTGGCAATTTCTAAGACTTCTATACGTAAATTTTTTGGCAGTATCTGGCTCTTTCCAATAACCTTGACTTTACTATTGCTCCTCTTGACCGCTTTTAAAATTAGTGGAAGTTCTTTGGGTGTTTATCACACTCTATTTTATGGCGAAATCAGTAAAGACAACAATCTACTGATCAACAAACCGCAATCAATTCGCTCTGACGAATGGTTGGTTAATACACAAATGACTTTAGCTCAAAAAAACAATGATTTTGCACGAATTAACAAAAACATTGGCAATGGGCAAGACCTTTCTATACTCGTGGATGCTCCATATAAAGAATGGTCGGTTATATTTAAGCCACAGAACCTAGCCTTCTTTTTTATACCATTTGATAACGCCTTCGCTTTTAAGTGGTGGTTCATGGGTTACCTGTTAATCCTAAGTTGCTACTTCTTTGTACTGGCTCTTCTTCCAAACAGAAAATTACTCGCTGGCCTATTGTCAGTTGGTCTCTTCTTTGCTCCGTTTGTCCAGTGGTGGTATCTCTCAGGCACTTTAGGTGCAGTGTCATATAGTTTACTTGGTGGGGCGATCTTAATAAAATTGTTTAATTCCAAGAAGCTCAAACAAAGCCTGCTCTGGGGAGTAGCGCTTGCCTATATAACCACCTGTTTCGTGCTGATCCTTTACCCCCCTTTTCAGATCCCGTGTATCCTTGTGATGTTAGCCTTTGTCATTGGCTATATTTTAGAGAAATTTAAAACCGAACCTAGAAAAATGATGTTTCAAAGATTAGCCGTTATAGCTGGAGCATTGGTAATTACTGGCTTCATAACTCTTACTTTTCTCAATACACGATCAGATATAATTAGTACGATCCAAAATACCGCATACCCAGGAAATAGATTACAGAAAAGTGGAGGATTTGACGCACTACATCTATTCTCGAGCAATTTTGGTAAACAGCCCAGCACCGACCCCAGAGCAGGTAACCACAAGGCCCCGAGGGGACACACCAATCAGAGTGAGACCTCTAACTTTGTTTTGATTTTGCCTTTCTTACTCCTTCCATCGCTGTATCTTGCCTATAGATACTACAAAACAAAACAAGAAATTGACTGGTCTATTATTCTGACAAGTGTCCTTTTTTTGTCAGGACTTATCTGGCTATTCATTCCCCATCTGGGTCTCTTGGGAAAAATTTCACTTTTAGAGCGTGTGCCTCACGCAAGACTCCTGATCGGACTCGGGGTCTTAAGTATTCTCCAAATAGCCCTTTTTGTAAAACGCTATGATTATTTCAAAAACTTCACCATCAAAATTCAATGGGCATTGCTATATGCTATTGCAATATTTTTAGTTGAGCTTGGTATTGGGCAACAAGTTATGAATCATTCACCAGATTTTATTACTACGTCACGAGCTATTGCCTTTGCTATTCCATTACCAATCATAATCTATCTACTTCTACGAAAGCGATATGAGCTAGCAATGGGCGGACTCTTGCTTTTTTCTTTTTATATGACTTTCCGCGTTAATCCGCTATATCAAGGAACCGGTGCGCTCAGCCAGACACCAATCTCCACAAAAATCAAAAACATCTCAAACACGGATAACTCTACTTGGGCAACCGAACATTTTTTGCTAGAGAACTTCGTATTTATGAACGGGGCACATTCTCTTTCTGGTGTATATTCTTACCCACAACTCGCTCTTTGGCACGACGCCGACCCTACGGCACAGGACAAAGTATATAATCGCTATTCTCACACTATTTTTGCTTTTGATAGAGACTCGACCAAAACAACCCCTACGAAAGTCTCACTAACCGGTGAGGACAGTCTGCGTATATCAACCGAGCCTTGTAGTGATTTCTTGCAAAAACACCATGTTCGCTATCTAATTGCCTCTGCACGACTTAACCCAGCCGACAGATGCGCTACTTTAATTGAAGAAGTAGTATATCCCCTACAAACCTTATACATATATAGGCTTATCTTCTAAATTAAACTTCTGCTACTTGAAAGTTCACTCTTATTGGTGTATAATAAGCACAGTTAAATTAAAACAAAAAGCATGCGAACAATTTCAAAAAAAACTAAATTAATATTAATACCCACCTCTCTGCTGTTGATTACAGTTGGAACTTTGCTTGTACTAGAGAAAATTGACGTTATCGATTTACCATTTGTAGGTAAAACCGCCCCTCCACCTGTCCAAGGCGGAATTAACTATGGACCACCAACTGAACAAGAGAAAAAAGAGACCGAACAGTTCAAAGAAAAACAAGCTGCCGAAAATCGAAACAGTACTATAACAGAGTCTACTCCCGGCCAAATAAAGCCAGTTACTCCAATAATCAGTTCCTGGGGGCAAAATCCTCAAACAAAAGACGTTAGGGTAGTTGGATTTGTTCCAGGTATTTACGAAGCTGGTGGAATTTGTACATTTACTATGCAAAATAATGCGAAAAAAGTTACAAAAACAACTACTGCAAGCAAGGATGCTCAGACCACTTCTTGTGGCGCAGTAACCTTTCCTTACGGTGAGCTAAGTGCTGGAACCTGGAATATTACATTAAATTATTCTTCTGCTTCATCAACCGGCAATTCTACACAATCAGTTAGCCTAGGAGTACAATAGTAGTATGGTTAAACGTTTATTTACCTTATCGCTGGCAATATTATTTTTTGCGATTACGCTGTTGCCGATACAATCACAACAAGTCCGAGCAGTGTCTGGTAGTGAATTTCAACCTGGACGGATTATCGACGACAGTAAATTCTTCAGTGGCGATACAATGTCAGTGGCTGAAATTCAAGCTTTCTTAAATTCTAAAGTGCCTGTTTGTGATACGTGGCACAGTGCTGGTTATGGTCAGAACCCTCCTTTTATCTGTCTTAAAGACTTCCGTAATTCCATTCCATCTAAAGCTCCTGAAGCTGGTCTGTGTAATGGCATCACTGCTTCTGGTGCTACAGCAGCCGAAACTATTGCATGGGTAGCTCAAAGTTGCGGGATTAACCCACAAGTCCTTATAGTTTTACTCCAAAAAGAACAGTCACTGGTCACAGATACTTGGCCTCTTGATGTTCAGTACCGCAGTGCAACTGGATATGGTTGTCCAGATACAGCAGCTTGTGATTCCACTTACTACGGATTCTTCAACCAAGTATACATGGCTGCTCGGCAATTTAAACGCTACGCACGAGATTCTGGTTCTTATAACCACACTGTCGGGACCAATAGTTATGTGTTGTATAACCCCAATGCTGCTTGTGGTGGCACAAATGTATATATTCAAAATCAAGCAACAGCTGGACTTTATAACTATACCCCCTACCAACCAAACGCATCAGCACTAGCAAATCTTTATGGCACAGGTGATGGTTGTGGTGCTTATGGCAATCGTAATTTCTGGCGACTCTTCAATGATTGGTTTGGCAGCCCCTATGGACCAATTGATTACTCCTGTAAGGGAGCTAGTAATGTAGCAAGTACACCGACTGGGGGAAGAGTTATACCTAACCAATTCACTGAAGGGGGTAATGCCACCTTCTCTCTAACGCTCCCTAATAATACTGGTTCCAGCTGCATTGAAATTCATACATGGGGGGGTAATCAACAAGGTTGGGTAACTAACGTGGCGACCAATCATCCAGCGATTAACCCCGCAGATATAAAGATAATTTCTGCCAATGTCCACGGAGACTCAAAATCTGAAATTACCTTCGTAAAATATCGTAATACTGGCAGTGGAAAAGTTGAAGTTCATACATGGGACGATACTTACCAACGTTGGGTTTATAACATAGCAACCAACCTGCCTGCTGTTGACCCAGCTGACGGGGAAATAATTTCTGGCGATGTTACTGGTGATGGGCGTGATGAACTTATGTACGTCAAATATCGCAATACTGGTAGCGGTAAGTTAGAAATTCACACATGGACACCTAATAAACAAGCTTGGTTAACCAACATAGCGACTAATCAGCCTGCCATCGACCCTGCAGATGGTCGAGTTATTGCAGCAAATCTTTATGGTGACATACGAGATGAACTTGTATTTGTTAAGTATAGAAATACGGGTAGCGGAAGAATCGAAGCGCATACTTGGACGCCAAATCAGCAATCGTGGCTCAGCAACATTGCCACTAATCACCCCGTCGTTGACCCTAACGACATTGAAGTCACATCAGGCAATATTTATGGCGGAGCTATCGACGAACTGGTTTTGATTAAATATAGAAACAGTGGCAGCGGGCGCATTGAAATTCATACATGGGCTGCAGGTCAGCAAGCATGGCTCAGCAACATTGCCACTAATGTCGGGGCTCTCTAAAAGTTCTAGTAGCCTTTTCTCATCAATTGCCAGACATAGTTTTTATTCATGCTACGATAATATTTTCTGAGTTTTAATCTCTTTTGTAAGAATAGAGGCAACCGTAGAATTCCAACAAATCTACCCTTGACCACCTTGTAGCTTGCACCTTTCTTCCCTATTCGTCGGAGCGTACGAATCGTATCAATATCGCCTCGAACGATGTTTGGCAGCATCTTGGTCAGCATTATCAAAGGAAAGTTTTTAAATAATATTGCGCTGTTATTACGAAAAGTCATATACAAAGAAAAGTCTGGGTTTTTACCTGAAGATACTGAGCCCATGTGATAAGCCTGAGCTCGCGGAACGAGATAATTATCCCAACCCATCATGGTTGAACGCACTGCAAGATCGATGTCCTCTAAATACATAAACAATGTCTCGTCAAATAGTTTGGCCCCAAATGGTTGAGCCTCAATAAATTTTCGGGATATCATGCAGGCCGCAGCATTAACACCAAAGATCTTTTTAGGACCTTTCTCGTCCGTTACATAATAACGCCAGTTGCCTTGGGTTCCTTGCCCATTGTGAGATACAAAGATATGCGTCGAATCAATTACTTCATGATCGTAGTAATCAAGTGTTGTTCCTTGGAAGAACGCGCCTTTTGGTTTTTTCTTGGCAAATGTAGTAATTTTTTCCGTCCAATTTTTATCAAGTCGTGCATCGGTATTTAGCAAAACGATATACCCAACTTGCTCATCCTCAAGTGCTCGAGCTATGCCTATATTGTTGCCTTTAGCAAAGCCAGTGTTTTTCCCCGGTTCAATAATCGTGGTTTCTGGGTAATGTTCTTTGACAAATTTGACTGAATTGTCTGAGGACATGTTATCTATAAATAATATCCAGTTGTTCTGGTGTGTCTGGGACAGAATCGAATCAAAGCACTCAGCCAATAAATCTTCGTTGTTATAGCCAATGATAATATAGGCTACTTTAGGTCTCGTCTCGCTCATCATAACCCTCCCTTGAAGTAACCTTCATGCTGATCCCATATGAGGCATTTGCCAGTTGCTGGTTGAAATAACCATCTTTGACAGATTGATTGGTCAAAAACCCATTGTAATCGCACGGTGTATGCGCCCAAACTATCGAATGTACTTTTGCGTCTTGGCTTAGATCCGCAGTCAGTTTTTGAGCTGATGTGTTGTTCTTAATTAGTTGGATGAACTGGTCTTTATTTGTAGCAAATACGTCTAGGGTTAGAGAGCTAACATTACGAACCCAGTCAGTTGAACCAAAAAACGTACTTTCTCCGTATTTGCAACCTTTGAAGAGTGGTTGCAAGCCATAATCTGACTCAACTAAACCTGCGTCAACAATAATTTCATCCTTACCGATAATCACGGGGGAGACTATAGATCCTAAAATACCATGAGAGATAGCAATAAGCTCAGACAAACTACCTGCGCGTCTTGGCAACACTGCTTCTTGAAAGCAAATAACGTTGTTGTTAGTAATTGATGTAGCAACCTCCTCCCAGTAATTCTGTTGATCTGCTACGAAGGTGATTTTGACATTTTTGTGTTTAGCATATGGTCGATACCAATCACCGACTACGAGCTCAACTCCGCTCAGGTATTTCTCTTTTTTAAGTAATTCGTTAAGCCACCAAGCAGAAATTCTGGCATATTTTTTGCCAACTGAACCAATAACTATTGTAAATTTATTCTGATTTTTGTATTTTACGCCGTAAAAACCAGGCTTTCCTTTGATTGCTCTTGCATCAGCATCAATCTTTTTCCGAGAAAAATGATCATTGAGAGCTTGTTCGCCAGCTTTAAAAATATATGTTTTGTTTGAAATATCTTTTGCTGTCGAACTATCTGCAGCCCGCCAGTGGTAGAGAACTCTGGGTATATGTGCTATCTTTGGTTCACATTTATCTATTATCCTAAGCAACGTATCATAATCTTGGGCACCATCTAGTTTTTCTCTAAGACCTTTTACTTTATTAACAAACTCTGCTTTAATCACCGTCAAATGATTAATATAATTTACATTCTCAAACAACTGTGGAGACCATTTGGGTTTAAGGTGGGGGTCTGTATACTGAGTGCCCTCGTGGTTTATCTTGTCTTCGTCGGTATAAATAAACTCACTTTTGTTAGCAATAATCTCTTCTACAACGGAGTGTAGAGCACAAGGATGCAACAGATCGTCGTGGTCTAAGAACGCTATGAAATCGCCACTTACTTTTGCAATTCCTGCGTTTGTATTACCAGCAATTCCAAGATTCCGACCTGGATCTATTATTTTGATGCGTGTATCAATTTCTGCTTGTTTGGCTATTAATTCTTTGCTTTTATTCTGCGTTGAGCCATTAACGAGGATTAATTCCCAATTTTCATAATGCTGATTAATAACGGAGTAGATCATGGGTAATAAATGCTCTGGGATCGTATTGTACAAAGGTACAATTACACTAATTTTTGGTCCATTTAGTTCTTTGCTAACAAAACATTCTTCCTCGTTTTCAAAAGCCCAAGGATGATAACTAAGTCTTAATTTCATTTTTTGATATTTATGATGCGTGTTGATTACCGGTCTCAAAACGACCTTGCCTGGTCTACTGAACTTTCTAAGCACCTTAAGTTGGAGTTCTGTGTTTAGCATAATTATCTACCCCCTTTTAGGTAATGTATTGTCATTTCGTGGTGCGGATGAGATAGTGCATGAGATAATTTGTGGCCGCCTACCATAAATTTATGATGTTGCTCAATTCTGTCATAGATAACAGAAAAATCAGTACTTTCAATCGCACTGGTTACTGTGTATTCTCCGTCAGTTAAAGCATTATCAATAATCGTCTCAAATATTACTGTATCGCCAGAGTTAATATTTTTTGTTGGTTGCTTTTTGATCCAATTATTTGTGGCAAAAACTGTTCGGTCTTCTTGGTCTTGCAAAATAAAGCTAAGAGAAGGCTTTTCAATCAACTTGTTTGCTTTATAGGTAAGCCTTACTCCAATTTTTTCTTTTGCACTAAAAGTATTTTGCGAATGTTTAGTTTCTGCATCAAACGTTTCTACTTTAATTATTTCTGCTTCTTTTGTGCCTTCACGTTGCTTGAACTGCTTTACGCTTTCTCCGTTTGCCAATCTCCCCTCCGCTACGCGAAGGTTGATCTCCTCGTATAACTCAGCTACCTCTTCTGGATCACCAATTTTTTCAATCACACCGCCACTGATAAGAGCAGAGCGGTTACAGAACTTTCTCACAACAGACATGTCATGTGTAACCAGAACAACTGTTTGTCCGCTTTTTTTCAGATTAAAGAAATAACTGTAGCATTTTTTCTGAAAGTCCAGATCTCCCACAGCGAGCACTTCATCTAGTATCAAAATGTCGGTTTTCGCACGTATTGCTATTGAAAATGCCAGTCTCACTTGCATCCCCGATGAATAATTTTTTAGCTTCTGATCCATGAATCTATCGAGCTCGGCAAAGCTGACAATATCATTATACATAGCATTCATTTCTTTACGGTCAAAGCCAAGCAAAGCACCGTTCATAAAAACGTTTTCTCGACCGGTAAGTTCTGGATTGAAACCGACTCCAAGTTCTATGAACGGAGTTAGTTTGCCATTAACCTGAATTCCTCCTGTATCGGGGGAATATATACCGGCAATAAGCTTAAGTAGCGTGCTTTTGCCACTTCCGTTGCGACCAACTATACCAAAAAACTCTCCTTGTTTAACATCAAGTGATACATTCTTTAGAACATCTTGCTTTTCAAAAGTTCTGCCTGGGCGAAAAACACTGACAAATAAACTCTTAATTGAATTGTGTTGCTCATGAGGTAGTTTGAACGACTTGTTAACACCTTTTACTCTTATCGCAATATCTCTCATCTATAAATTCTCCGCAAAATACTTTGACTGCTTTTTGAAATAAAGTACGCCAACAATCAGTATCAAAACTGACATAATGACTGGTATCAACCTATAGTATCCTGAGCCAAAAACACTTGAGATCGTCAATGTCTCGTGAGTAACAAGTGCGTACCTAGCATCTTGTATTGTTTGAGCCATTGGGTTTAGGAGCAATAATTTTTGATATGTAACATTGGTGATCAACGTTAGTGGGAACAATATTGGCGTCACATAAAATCCAGCTTGAAGCACTACTTCCCAGATGTGGCTTACGTCGCGGTACTTAACATATGCTGTTGCAAGTATTAAAGCAACTCCGAGCCCAAGAACATATATCTGTACCAACAACAAAGGCAACCAAACGCTGGTAATAAGCAGATCCACGTTGTTAGCGATCATAAATATAAAAACAATCAGCAGATTCAGCCCTAGGTTTATAAGGGCGGATATGCTGGCAGAAAGCACAATCATCCAGCGAGGAATTCGAATTTTTCTAATCAAATCACCCCTGCCCACAATAGAGCTGAGACCCTGCGAGGTAATCTCTGCAAAGAAAGTCCAAAGCACAATACCAAGCAACAGATAGATAGGAAAATGAGGGATGCCAGCCCCTAATTTAAGGAACTTTACAAAAATGATATACAGAGTTAGGAATAATAGGAGTGGCTTGAGCAGTGACCAAGTATAGCCGAGAACTGACCCTTGGTAGCGAAGCTTGAAGTCTGTTCTAACAAGCTCGGAAAGCAGAGCTTTGTTCTGTTTACTAAAAATATGTTTCATAGGGTTATTAATGTACTTCATTATAGAATATAATAGATGAACATGAAAGTAGCCGTTGTTATCCCTAATCTGAATGGTGAGAAGTATTTGCAAGAATCTTTAACCTCTCTTTTGGAGCAATCTTATCCATGCAAAATTATTGTCGTCGACAACGCATCTTCAGACAAATCAGTTGAAATTGTTAGAAAGAACAAAGATGTTCAGTTGATAGAAAATACTGAAAATCTAGGTTTTGCTGGTGGGGTGAACACTGGTATTCGATATGCGCTTGATAATGGGTTTGATGCAGTTGCCCTATTCAACAACGACGCTATTGCTAAAAAAGACTGGCTAGAACAACTCGTCAAAGTTCTTGATGATAACAAAAATACGGGGATAATTACCTGTTTCTTCCAAAAAATAGACAAAAAACACATTGACAGCACGGGTGACATCTATACCAGTTGGGGGCTACCTTATCCAAGAGATAGGGATCTGCTGGTGTCAGAGACCCACAGAACAGCTATTGAACCAGTATTTGGCGCCAGTGGCGGTGCCAGCCTGTACAGAGCCTCTATGCTGCGCAAAATTGGTCTGTTTGACGAAGATTTCTTTGCCTACTATGAAGATATCGACATCTCATTTCGTGCCCAATTAGCGGGCTACAAAATACTGTTTACGCCAAAAGCGGTGGCTTTTCATATTCAAGGCGCTACAAGTTCTAAAATATCTGGGTTTGCCACATATCAAACTTTCAAGAATTATCCTCTAATTTTGGTCAAAAACGTCCCGCGCAGTATGTTTTTGGGGATTTATATCCGATTTTCTATTGCTTACCTATCGATATTTATCAGTTCCTCGCTCAAAGGTAATTTTGTGTCTGCATTTAAGGGTTGGTTAATGTTTGTTAGATTATTCCCAAAAAAGCTGAAAGAACGAAGAACAATTCAAAGGACCTCAGTTGTTGATAAAGCTTATTTAAAAACAATCATCACAAATGACCTGCCGCCGGATGCTAAAAAACTAAGAACTTTTCGCAGGATTTTTACTTTTGGTATCGTAAAGTAATAGGCCGATGAATATAAATACGCTGGCTGCGACGGCTTCGTTGGACCAGATGTGGAGGAGGAGGTTCATGGCTATGAGACCGATTAATGTGACAATTATGATTGTGTGTTTTCGTAGTAGCCATAGCAGGCAGCCTAGCCAGCCCAAGAATACTGCTACACCAAGTCCCCCTACTTCGTAACCAATTTGCACGAAATAATTCTCTGTTAGCAGCCCCCCCGTTGGCAAACGTGTGGATACAAGACCGGCGGTGCTAGGGCCGTGACCCAGGGGTTGTTTTGCTATGCCACTTAGGCCCTTTTCTATTTGGGTAACGTGCAGAGAGTTTGAATCTTGGAGTTTGGTGTTTTCATCACTATGGAGCAGAACGTTTTGGACTATATATTGGTCACGCATGACAAATGTGAACAGCCCAAACATCAATACTAAAGCTATAATTATGTATTTATAGGCAACAGCGTATTTTATGATTTGTTTTTTGTAGGTCAGCCCCAGATGCAGCCCGCCAGCTATTATCATTGCCAACCATGCGCTTCTTGAAAATGTCAGGAATAATATTAATAAATGGAGTAGCAAAATTCCGCTGAGCATCATTTTTTTGTCAGCATGGTCTCCTTGAGATAAAAATTGTGTTTTTAGGCTGTTGATTCGAGTAGAGTAGAATTGAGAAAACCGAGTAAGGCGTGTCTGGACACGTTGCTCGAGGTTTAATCTATTCTGGTTGCTCGATCTCGGCGTAGAAGCCAGTTTTTGTCTTGAGGAGACCATAGTCCAGTTTTTTATTAGGAGATTGAGCAGTAGCAATATTGGCAAGATTAGGAATGCGCCCAGAGAATTCGGATCACGAATGGTGGACATTACCCTAGGCAAATCTGGCTTATCATCGATGAAAAATGCTGGCTTGACGCCCCGCTCTAACGAGTAGCCAAAATGCGTCATTATATCTTTTGGCAAAATCCACTGCAACAGCCCAACTACGCAGACAATTGTAGACACAATCAGCAGATATTTGGTAAATTGCTTGATTAGTTCACCCTTATTTTTGGTCAAAAGGCTCAGATTGTAGCCAATCAGAACAAACCACATCAGTCGCGTGTTATAAACCATCGCCAGCACCCCTGTTTTTGTCGGTTGATTAGTCGTAACAAACAAGATCGCGTGAATTGCCGTATATGCCAACAATAACCCCCAAAGTACCCAAAATAATTTGTTTGTTTTTTTGGCCCAGATCACTAAAATTGAGCCAAAAATAAGAAGTAACCAAGCAAAAACATCCTTCCCAATCTTCCAAAAGTCCAGCCCGCCAGTAAAAGTACTCAACCACTGGCTAAGAAAAATATGAAAAGGCATATAAACAAAAAGCCCAACCATCGCATATTTATAATATTTGTTTATTTTCTCAATCATCACCCCATTATCTCACAAGACGAGATATTGGCCTGCTCTTTGTATTTTTAATCTTTTTCTATCTAGAAAACAAATCTCCCAGTTTTGAGGTTAACAATTACGAGCCTCTCGCCTTTGACTGCTTCTTGCTCAGCAGTTGCTACTGCTGCAAGTAGTTTTCGTGCCTCTCTTTCTGACACAGGAGAATCTTCTCGTAGAGCGGGGGGACCTCCTGCATTAGAGTAGGCACCGAAGTCAGCTATTGTGCGTCTATTCATCTCAAGACGACCATCTCTCTCTGGGTCAGGGGTTATCGCGTAGCTAACATATCTATGCTTTGGTTTTTCTCCATCGTCTGTCCCAACACATAGCCCACTTTGAGAAATTAAAATTTGTTTTTTGCTACCTTCTGTAAGTGGTAAATCCGACCACTCAGTTACAGACCATACGCCACCTGTGCTTTGTTTATACTGTCGATTCCTGAAACTGCCACCATCAATGACCCCTTCACCTGTTAGTTCTCCCCTAGCAAATTCGCATAGAGCTTGCATGGTTTCTTGCGTAACCGGTTGTATCTCTGCGTTTTCAATGAGCTCAAGTAAACCCTGTGCTTCTTCTTCTGAAACTGGGGTTTCATCTATCCTTTGTGTTTGAGATTCCCCATCTGGTGAAACGCTCTTTCGGGAAATAACTTTACTGCGCCACATAGGGGTAATCACGTAGCGGGTTTCATTTTGTTCGGAGTCAATTAGTGTTATAGCAGCAGGGGCATTTACTAAATGTTGCGTCCTTTCAGTTGTCTCGTCTAAAACAAGGCGCCTGTCATCTCCTGGGATAAGAAAAACTTCTGCCACACCGGCTTCTTTTGGTTCTAGCTCGAGTATTCTTTGATACAACTCATGTACAGTCCTCCCATTTGCGGGCTGGATCTCTGCTGGTGCTGAGCCACCACTTGTTTCAAAACCACGTTCTCCTGTCATTACGCTATGTTATCACATTGTTGTTAATTGATCAATATAATAACCTTGCTAGTTTTTGCCCTATAAAATCCACCTGTCTCACAAGATTGGTTCTCTGCGTTGTTTTGTAGAATCTATCAATAAATAAACTTGCTAGTTTTTAAGCAGTTGCTTGTTCAAGCCAGCTCATGTAATCTCCCACAATTTCGTCAGTTCGTTTGGTAGTCTCCTCGTCAAAAGGATCTCCAGAAGGTTTTACAGTCACCCTAATTCGTGGTGTGTTTCTTTTGTCATCACTTATGTGCAGGATCTCTTTTGGTAGTGGACCCCATATTGACGTCCTATCGTGGTCAAAAAGTTCATCTAAACCTACCCTGAGGTCTTGATCTATTCTTTGCGTAACCAGCATCACACTAACCCCAGTTTTATCATCTTGCCAGAGCGTTGGTTGTCCCCCATTCTGTCTTTCGATACGGTCAGTTAGACTAGAGTCTGCGTATTTTTGTAAATAATTACTTATATCTTCATCTGTGACAAGTATCCCAAGCTGATCACACACTGCTCTCACATCTACCATGAAGTATCCATCTTGCTCGGTTTGATTCACAGGAATTTCTATAGTTGCAGAACGCAGCCCGCGCTTTTTACGCATAGCACTTGCTAACTGGTCTTCTACCTTGTCGCCAACATAAGCTGCGCCAAGTGTCAGTTCGAGACCATTTTTAGTAATTTCTACTTCGCCAGAACTTTTATGAAAATGTCCGGCCCCATCATAATCAAAAGAAAAGTGCACACTTTCGCACACGTCAGATTTTCTGGATTTTTGAACTGCTTCCCATTTCGTTTGTACGTTGTTCATTATTCTAGCTTGTACAAATTCACCCATATCACCACGACGAGTAAATAGGGAAAATAACTCACCCGCTTGGCTAGATTTTTCTGCGAATACTTGTTCGTTAAATTCAAGTGCTGTTTCTCCTCCTGGCGCTGGATAATTACCTTCCCCATACATCACTAGGGCGTGTTCTAATTGTTCAGGATCAGTAAATAATATGCCTTTTCTACGCTCACTAACTGAGAAATCTTTTATCTGCAATGCTTGCGGCTTAAGTTCTTTTTTTGTTAATACCTTGAACCCATTGGGATTCTTTGCAATCCATTCTTCGTAATTAGCAAGGTCAACAGTCATCGGACGACTATCTTTATTTTCTTGGCTAGCACCCATTATTTTTATGGTTCTTGTCATTTTTGTAGGACTTTTGGTGTCATCAGCAGTGACCTTGTAATCAAAACGGTCAGTAACTGTAGGATGCCTATACTTTGCCCATGTAGCACGTTGGATAAGATATCCCTCATCATCATAAGTGAGAAATTCTTGATAATTTGGTCTTCCCCGATCATAAGACGACCCACCTTCAATGTGCTCTTTTTTGATTAAACGACCATTTTGGTCAAAAGTATAGTTGATACCAGGATATAACCACTTCATACCTTCTTCGTCTGTTTGTCCCTCATCGGCTTCGGTAGCGAAGGTGTAAGAACCATTCTCTCCTCCTGTGCATGTCCATGGCTTACGTCGTTGACCGGGGTTTTGAGCAAATATATTGGTAATCTGGTCTTGCGTTGCAGGCGAGATTGGTTCAGATAAAGTTTGCACTAGTTGTGGAAGTTGTTCAGTAGCAGAAAAACGATACACCTCATCATCTAACAACATGGGCCACATGTCATTATCGGGCATTACGATTTCTGGAGCACGAGATTCAAGCGTTACTTCTTGAATAACTGCTTCCCTTTGTGTAGGGAATTCTTCTGGATTTGCACCTTGTGTAGTCATATTAAGCTTATTGTACTATAAAATGTAAGAATAGTCAACTATCGTTAGGAGTAGGTATAATATTTATTCAATTTCTCAATCACTGCACCCATTATCTCACAAGACCCACGATGAATAGCTACCTAATCAGTTCGAAATTCAGTACATCCCCATAATTTTTTACCATATCTCTGTCAATTGTCAGGATCTTTGTTGCTCCGTTCCTAATAGCACAGGCCACCTGCAGGGCGTCTTCAAAGTCATTATTAACGCAGTTCTTCTTTGCCCACAAATAGTCATCATATGTTACGTCCAGTATCTGATGTTTTTCAGCTATGGCTTCAAGGAGTTTTATGTCTATCCCGGATTTTAAACCAAAATATATCAACAAATGAACGCTGAGTATGCTGAGAGCTGTGTTGCTTTGAACAGACAGCAACTCTTCAATTTTCTTATACCTGCTGCGACCTAGGGCTATTTCGATCAGAATATTCGCATCAAGATAGACCATATTGCTTGGCCTTATCTTCATAATAGAGCTCTTTGTATGATTTTTTAGGATCTAGGCTAACTTTTGCCTGCTTTCTGGCCTGAGAAGCAAGATCTAGCGAGCTCATTATAGATTCGTGGCTGCCCGGTGCATGGCTTTCTGGTTTTTTATTTGTCTCACGTGCGACGGAGACAATTTTTTTTGATCTGCGAAGTATTGTGTATTTCTTTCCTTCTGCCAGCCCATCAACAAAACCATTTAGATCATCTCTGATCTGTTGTACACTAATTAATTCTGATTCTTTGGTCTGATATGTCATAACGTAAGTATACTCGAACCTCAGGTTAATGTCAAGCTTAACCTCAGGTTATCTTTAAATGATTCGGCCCTGTCACTCGGATCTTTTCTTAAAAAACGTGTGGCTATTTATTGTTACTGGGTTATTCGTTCTAATGAAGTACATTTCCAAACTTAGCTCGTAATCTTTACAGTCTGATGCACATTTATCTGGCAGTCCTTTGTAGGCTAATCTCATTGTTACATCCTTTGTCTTAACGTTTTGAGAGTATAGCTCTTTTGTAACACCGTCAACTGCACCACCTGCCAATTCTTGTTCTGTGGGATATCGATTATTCTTTTTATAGGACTGTTCGAAATAATATCGAATATTGTGATATTTTTGGAACATTTTCTCTTCTTCACTTTCTTTCGTTAACTGCAGGCTGAATGTAAGGTCTAAGGATCTTTTTTCTGTTGAACTAGCAGAAGCTGTTGCTTTATCTGTCGTCAAACAAACATACCCAGAATCTAAAGCGCTTGGATAAGAATACTCCTTGTCCTCTAGCATGTAGTGATAACTCTCAAGGCTCTCACTAATAACAACTGGCGAGTTTCTGCATTCTTCGTAAGCAAGTGCGTACGAAACAACTCGACTATTCAAATATTTGTTTTTGGCTGTCTGCGGGGAATAGGCTGATGTTGCAGGTACTGCTTGTAATATCTCAAATTCTACGTTCTGTTTGATGGGTGGTTGGTTGTTTTCTAGCTGTCGTTCTGTCTGAATATTAATCTTTTGCTTGTCGACTGTTATTGTAACTTTCGGTAAACTACCATATCTTTTCTTCGCAATATCTTGAAGATTTTTCTTATCAGACTGCCCAACATTTGACCCGTCAACTAGGCACTCATCTATATACACATCAAGCTTTTGTGACAACTCGCTTAGCTTAGAGTTGTCTAGTTGAAAAGTATTTTTGGCATCGACTTGGTTTGTTTTGTCTTTGGGGGCAAATAAGCCAATATTTAATCTATCGTCGGAAACATAGTTCTTAACGTCCTGTGCTGCCGGTTGGCACTTTGGTCTTTTGATAAATTTAGATATCCTGTATGAAAATGACGACTCTTCGTTAACTGCACCACCAAGTTCTTTAATAGAGATATCTCCTGTGGCAAAGGGTAAATATAGACTAAACAAGTCATCTGGAGAATAATTGTTTAGGCTTTCTAGGCCGTACATATTAGTGAAGTTAAAATTAACATATTTACTAACTTTTATGAGATTTGCTTTCTCGTCATTTGATTTTATCTTGTTCTCAGGATTTTCTATGTCCTTGTTAAACAAATACAAAAGCTTTTCATTGATAATATCTGCATTGGGTATCATCTCGAGGTAAAGCTGGTTATCTACTAAATAATAGTTTACTTCTGTTGCCTGATCATCTATTTTTACAATCAGTCTCCCACCCTCTTTGCCCTTTGTATTCGCAAGAAAGCCAAGTGGTGATGCTTGCGAAGACTTCTGGCCAATACTATTTAGGAACTTTGGGTTTTTAATTATTTTATACGTGAAAAGACCCGTTAAAACAACAAGGATGATCAACCCCAGGATTATTAGTACTGTTTTTTTATACGATCTAGTAAATATCTCTATTTTTGGCTCATCTTCTATGTTTTGGGGTGCACTGACCACTGTTTTGGCTGTTTGTTCTGATAAATTACTATTCTCTGATTTGGGCACTTCTTTCTTAAGAAAACTGTCGTCATCAAACATTTCTGCGAGACGTTCTTTCTGCTCCTGTGTTAACAGCAAATCCTCGTTATTCAGACTGTTCTGAGTCTTGTCTTTTTCATCCATACATAACCATTATACACTTTAGGTTTAAACAATTATTGTTCTTGGGCGCGGAGACCGATCAGTATATAAATTTGTGTACTTTTCTTGTGCAAGAAAAGCTAAAGTAATACTTGTCTACTTTCTCCTTGAGAGAGGATAGATCTGAGTCATAATCAAGTCTACATGATGCGCCATTGCTTTTCTTCTCGACAGAACCAGTATAAAAAATGTTTTTGTAGTCAGGTTGGCGTGTTTGAACAAAGCCTGAATTTATTACTGCATCATTGTTAAGTTGTGTGTTTTTTAATAACTCTTCTTCACTGTAAGATCTTTCTGACTTAATCTTCACTGTACAAAATTTTTCGGGACTATCAAACTTAAATTTTCTTTCTTCACAATATCTATTAACAACCGTATTAATTTGTGGATTTTTCTTTTGCAACTCAGACTGAACTGTTAATACATCTTTTTCTATTTTTTTGAAGTTTGCTTTATCTCTGATCGTAGCAATATAACCTACTGTTATTTTTAATATTATTAGCAAAATAATAAATATAGATAATTTAATTAACCAAGATTGACTATAAGATTTACTCTTTTTATTACTTTTTTTCTTTGGCATACAGTCTGACCCTTATCAATTTAATTGCAATTAATAATAGTATACCAATTGGGGGAATAAGCACTAGCATATAATAATTCTGTTTTGTGTCTGGTGTGCTTATTTTCTGAACTTTATCTTTAGTGGGTGCATTATTATTAAAGCTATTACTTATGTTCGAGCTTGTCTGAGGATTATTAATGCCCAAAACAAGAGGTTCATTTGCCTCTGGTGAAGGGGCTTGTATTGAAGCTAAAGCAAGAGTTTGTGTAGTGATTGTGGCCTCTGTCTGTGCCTGTAAGAACATTTGAGCTGGAGAAATCTCATCACTGACCCCTGCTACAGATTCACCCAAAGGTATTTTGTTGGGGTCTTCTGTTGGTTGAATAACTT
>MGCQ01000008.1 GCA_001790445.1 Candidatus Saccharibacteria bacterium RIFCSPHIGHO2_12_FULL_41_12 | reverse complement strand
ATCCAAAATTTCAAATCTCAAAAGTTTTAAACTTTGATCATTGGTATTTGGTGCTTATTTGTTATTTGATACTTTGGTGCTTGGAATTTCCAACACAAAGTGTTGAATGCGCTGCCGCTCGACTTGCATGTATTAAGCACGCCGCCAGCGTTTATCCTGAGCCAGGATCAAACTCTTCTTAAAAAATACCATTTAAAGTAATGGTAAAACTGACGTTGTTTTGCACTAGATTCAGTTTTTAAAGTTCCAGCTTTTTTAGGGCAATAATTACAATAGCTCCAAAAATGCTTCTGATAATAATAGCGTAAATTTAAAGTGTTTGTCAACCAAAGACGTTGTATTATTCACTATCTTCGTCAGCATCAACCAATGCCAGCGAAGCTACCTGGTCATTATCGTTAAGACGCATAATTCTCACACCCTGGGTTGCTCTACCTAGTTCAGGGATATCCTTAAGGCCAAGTCGTATTGTCTGACCAGCAATTGATATCAATATAACTTCTTGGTCATCTGTCTCAAGCGATTTGCTTGCGACTAACTTACCTGTTTTGTCGTTGACAACAGCAGATCTAATACCCACACCACCCCTGGCATGCAGAGTAAATTGGTCAACTTTCGTCCTCTTGCCATAGCCAAACTCACTAATCACAAAGATGCTTGCACCTTCACGCACTACGTCCATACTTATCACTTCGTCACCGGGGCGGAGTCGAATGCCTCTTACTCCTCTGGCGGTTCTACCAATAGCTCTGACGTTTGACTCATTGAATCTCATGGCCTGTCCCAAAGAAGTAGAAATTAGAACATCATCGTCGCCGTTGGTAATTCTGATCCATTTCAACTCATCACCTTCGTCCAGATTAATAGTTATTAAACCTGAACTTCTGACATTTTTATATTGATCAAAAGCGGTTTTCTTGACTACACCTTTTTTGGTGCACATAAATAAGTGGGCTGCATCTGTGTTCTTACTGAGGTTAATAACAGAACTAACTGTCTCGTCTGGCTGGAGTTGTAGTAAATTAATCAACGCTACACCCTTGGCGTTCAACCCTACTGCTGGCACTTCATAAGTCTTAATCCTAAAGACTCTACCTGTGTTAGTAAAGAACAGAAGATAGTCGTGAGTACTGGCATTAACAACATGTTGAATAACGTCTTCTTCTCTGGTAGCCATGCCTCGCCTACCTTTACCCCCACGGTTTTGCTTTTTATAATCACCGATTGGGCTTCTCTTTATGTAATTTGCAGAGGTCAGAGTAACGGCAACTTGCTCTTCTGGAATCAAATCTTCGTCACTCATTTTTCCAAGCTCATGGGGGATCACTTTTGTCCGACGCTCATCCCCGTATTGTTTCTTAAGAGCAAGGAGTTCTTCTTTGATAATCTTAAATATTTTCTTTTCGTCAGCCAATATAGCCTCGAGGCCCGCGATAATCTTTTGTAGTTCAGCAAGCTCATCTTCAACTTTTTTTCGTTCAAGCCCTGTCAAAGCCCGAAGTTGCATAGCCAAAATTGCTTTGGCTTGTATAACACTAAGCTTAAAGCCTTTGATCAGTTTTTCTTGTGCTTCTTCTGTGCTGTTTGCGCTACGGATAGTCTTGATCACCTCATCGATATGGTCCAGAGCTATTTTGAGACCCTCCAACACGTGTGCGCGGTCTTTTGCCTTACCAAGTTCAAATTCTGTCCTACGACGCACTACAATCTGTCTGTGTTTGATGTGTTCACTGATTATTTCTTGCAGCCCTAGCACTCGCGGTTGAATTCCGTCGATAAGAGCCATCATATTGAAATGAAAGCTTGTCTGAAGTTGAGTCAATTTGTACAGTTGGTTCAAAATTTTCTTTGGAAAGGCATCTTTTTTAAGCTCGATAACTATTTTGACATTGCCTCGTGCTGTTTCATCTCTCAAATCGCTAATACCGTTTATCTTTTTTTCTCTCACAAGATCTACGATTTTTAGTAGTAGCGTCTCTTTATTGAGAGCATAAGGAATTTCCGATATAATTATGCGCTGTTTACCCTTAGAGGTTTCCTCTATGTTTGCTATACCTCTCGTGACTACCCCACCTCTACCAGTTTCGTAGGCGGTTCGGATGGATTCTTTGCCGTAAATTACTCCACCCGTTGGGAAATCCGGACCTTTCACGAACTGCAAAATATCATCAAGAGTTGCGTCTGGATTATCAATCATGTGAACTTCTGCATCGATCAGCTCGCTAATATTGTGCGGAGGTATATTGGTCGCCATACCAACAGCAATACCTAATTGTCCATTTAAAAGTAAGCTGGGCAGTTTTGCGGGCAATACTGAAGGCTCTACTGTAGTGTTGTCATAATTTTCTCTAAAATCTACTGTTTCCTTGTCGATATCAGCTAATAATTCGTCTGCAAGACGAGCCATTTTTGCCTCTGTATAACGCATCGCAGCTGGTGGATCTCCATCCATAGACCCAAAGTTACCTTGACCATTAACCAGTGTGTATCTCAGAGACCACGGCTGCGCCATTCTTACCATGGCGTCGTAAATTGAGGCATCACCATGCGGATGATATTTACCCATAACTGCTCCAACAACGTTCGCACTTTTACGATGGCGCGCGGAGCTTCGGAGACCATCCTGGTGCATACTATAAAGGATCCTTCTGTGAACCGGCTTCATCCCATCACGTACATCTGGCAAAGCCCGATCAATAATAACACTCATAGAATAACGAAGATAACTATCTTCCATGACGTTTTCAACCGTGCGTCTCTCTACCGAACGTGCATGACCTGTATCCAGTATGTCAGAGGCATTTTCTATCCCAGCACGTCGTTCATCCATAGATAGTTCCTCTGGTAATTCATTTGTTGGTTCTTCTATTTGGTCTGTAGTATTATCTTCCATGTCAGGATCCATATTAAATATCCAAGTCTTTCACGAATTTAGCATTAGTTTGAATAAAATTTTTGCGCAATTCTACTTCTGTACCCATCAATTTGTTAAAGATGGCGTCTGCTCTTTCTCCATCTTCGACTTTGACCTGCACTAGTACTCTTTTTTCTGGGTTCATTGTCGTTTCGAACAGTTGCTCTGCATCCATCTCACCAAGACCCTTGTAACGTTTTTGCTCAATAAAACCTGCTTGCTTAAGTCTATCTTCATTAATGTCAATTTTGGTGCCTTCTTTTTTGCGTTTTTCAATAATTTCATCTAGCGCCTTTTCTAGCTCATCCTCATCATAAATAAAAATACTGGATTTACGTCCAGGTTTTACGAGTTCAAAGAGAGGTGGCTTCGCTAAATATAGATGTCCTCCGTCAAGAACTGGCTTCATAAATCTAAAGAAAAACGTCATCAACAGTGTACTAATATGGCTTCCGTCAACATCAGCATCGGTCATGATAATTACACGATCATAGCGCAGACCGGTAATATCAAAAGAGTCGTCAATCCCAACACCAAGGGCTTTTATCAGACTAACTATCTCATTGTTTGCCAACATTTTATCCAGACGTGCCCTCTCAACATTTAAGACCTTACCTCTCAATGGCAAGATAGCCTGACTCTTACTATCTCTGCCCTGTTTAGCTGAACCACCCGCAGAATCTCCCTCTACAAGATATATTTCTGATTCTTTTGGATCTTTGTTTGAACAATCAGCAAGTTTGCCAGGCATACTCGCACCCTCAAGTAAACCTTTTCTAAGAATGTTATCCCTAGCTGCACGAGCAGCCTTTCTAGCCCTGGCAGCGAGGAGTGATTTACCAATAATTTTTTTGGCTACAATCGGATTTTCCTCTAAGTAATAACCTAAGTACTCTCCAAGAATTTGCTCAACTTGCCCTCTCACCTCAGGATTACCTAGTTTGTTTTTTGTTTGGCCTTCAAACTGAGGATCTTCCATCTTTACGAGTATCACTGCTGTTAAGCCCTCTCTGCAATCTTCTCCTGACAAGTTTTCTTCTTTTTCTTTTAAGAGGCTATTCTTTCGGGCATAGTCATTGATTACACGAGTAAGCGCAGACCGAAAACCCGTCAAATGAGATCCTCCATCCGGATTATAGACATTGTTAGCAAAAGCTTTAACTGTTTCAGTAAATGTCTCTGAATACTGCAGGGCAATCTCAACCTGTGATTTGCCTATTTCTTTATCCACATAAAAAACGTCTTCGTCAACAACATCTTTACCAACGTTCAAATGTTTTACGTAACTTTTTATACCGCCTTCAAAATAAAAACTATACTTATCGCCTGTTCTTTCATCTTCTAGTGATGTTTTTATGCCTTTTGTGAGATATGCTGCGTGTCGTAATCTATCCAAAATAATTTCATAGTTAAACTCGGTTTGTTCAAGAATAGTGAAATCAGGGTAAAATTTAATTTCTGTACCTGTCCTATCCGTTTTGCCAGTTTCTTTAAGTTTGGTTATTGGAGCACCTTTGGTGTATTCCTGGTAATAAATTTTGCCATCTCTATATACTTTAACTTCTAATTTCGAAGAAAGTGCGTTAACCACACTGACACCCACGCCGTGTAAACCTCCTGAAACTTTGTAGCCTCCTCCGCCAAATTTACCGCCAGCATGAAGTACCGTTAATACTGTCTCTACTGTACTCTTCCCTGTCTTGGGATGTATGTCCGTCGGTATACCCCGACCATCATCTATAACGGTGACCCCTCCGTCACTGCCAATCTTAACTGATACATAAGTTGCATGCCCTGCTAAAGCCTCATCAATACCGTTGTCAACTATTTCCCAAACTAGATGGTGCAAGCCCTCATTACCAGTACTGCCGATGTACATTCCCGGACGTTTACGAACTGGCTCTAAACCTTCAAGAACTTGAATAGACCCAGAATCATAGTCTTTTTGTTTTGTCATAAAATAAATACATCCCTCTTTATAACTGTCTAACTTACGTATTATTATAGACTAAGTATCGATCATCCACAAATACATATCTCGTTCTTGCTTTTTTTTGCATATATATGTATAAATAATGCTAGAGGTTATAAAAATACAAATCATGAGCATAAATAAATACGTCTCAAAGCTAAGCTTTAATCCTGGATCTATAGATCAGGTATCTTTTTATTTACGCCGATTGCACCAAGAACAATCAATCAGACGGCTGGGTTTGTTCTTTGTTATATTAAGTTTTTTAGTCCAAATTGTAGCTACTTCTTTGCCAGCTCGACAATCTCTCGCAGCATCTCCAAATGACGTGATATCTGGAGGTGTTAGTAGTATTAGTGACCTGAAATCAAATTATTATCATAAACAAGACGTGAAAGAGCTATATAACAGGTTTGGCCTTAATGCCGCAGGTATGGACAGTGTTCAAAATACTTCTTTTAATTTCCAAGACCAAGGCTCAAAAGGGACCAGAACAGTAGGAAGAATAAACTTCGCTAGCACGAACGATCATAACCTTGGGCGGTTTGGTGGCAAAACTTTTTACAGCAGAAACGCTGCTGAATGGCAAGGAAGCACACCCGCTTATTACTTCGGTAAAAGTAAAGGTACAGATAATAGATACTGGTACGTATGGGTATTGAAGGACTGCGGCAATATCGCTTATCGACCAGCCGAAGGACCTCCACCTCCACAAGTAACACCACCTGTTGTTGCCTGCACCAGCCTGACTGCTAACCAAAGAACTGGGACTAAATCTCTTAGTGTTAAATTCACAGGAGCTTATTCTGCTAATACAAACAATATAGTTAATGGCCTAACCTTCAATTTCGGTGATGGGCAGTCCGTCAAGCACAACGGAACAGTTATTGACCACACCTACACCAACAATGGAACAACACCTGTAACTTATACTGCTACCCTGACAATTAATAGTACTGTAGGTGATAAAACTAGCTCAGCATGTCAAACGACCATAACCGTAACACCAGAGAAATGTACAGTTAACCCAAACTTACCTGAATGCAACCCTTGTCCTTACAATCCTGCACTAGCAAAAAATGACCCTAAATGTAAGGAAGCCTGCCCGAACAACCCAGCACTGCCTAAAGATGATCCAAAATGCATGTGTATAGATAACCCAAAGCTTCCTGCAGATGATTCAAAATGCACAACACCAGGCAGACAAAAAAAAGCACGCAACGTAACTCAAAACTTAAACTCTGAACAAACTCTTGCATCCAAAGCTCGAGCAAACGACGTGATCGAGTATAGCTTAATCACAACAAACACAAATATTGTGAACAAAAAAGGGTATTTAGTTGAAGATTACATTGGTGATGTTCTTGACTATGCTGACATTGACATGGCATACCTTGAGTCACAAGGAGGCAAATTCAACGCAGTCACAAAAGTAATCTCTTGGGACAACGAAACAATACCTGCAAAAGGTGAACTGCAAAAATTATTCCGGGTAAAAATGAAGTCTTCTATCCCAGTGACCCGAGCTCCAAGTGCAAGCTCAACCAGCTACGACTGCAAAATCCAAAATGGCTACGGCAATGAGATCTCAATGGGCGTTGAATGTCCAGTTCTTAAACAAGTAGAACAATTACCAAACACGGGTCCAGGACAAAGCGTCTTCTTCGCCTTTGCCATAACAACTGTCAGTGGCTATTTCTTCGCCAGAAGCAGATTGTTCACCAAAGAGCTTGGAATTATCAAACAAGAATTTACATATGGGGGGAAATAAAATATGTCTGAAAGATTAAACATTAGTTACGAAGATGAAAACTCTCCAGAAAACAGACCAGAAAGAGATGGGTCGAAGGTTCATGAGACCAAAACCAAAACCCCCGAGCAAAAACCAGGCAAACCGACTAAGGAAGAGCTCAACGAACTTCTCAGAGCAGCTCAAGAAAAAGCTAGAAGTGGCGAAACAACCTCAAAAGCCCTAGATGGATCACAAAACACCAAAGGAACAGTTCATTTAATTAGCAAAGATGTTCGGAATAATTCATTAAAACAAGTATTGAATCTTACTCGCAAACGCCTCCCCTTTGATCAAAAAATTCTTAGCAAATTTGTGCACAAACCCATCATTGATAATGTCAGTGAATTTTCTGCAAAAACTATAGCCCGTCCGAGTGGTTTAGCTATGGGTGGAGCATTCTCTCTCCTGGCTAGCCTGTTTGTATTGTGGGCTAGTTATTTCTTTGGTTATACGTACAACTTTCTTATTGGTATTATGGCATTCGTTGGGGGATTTATTATAGGCGTACTCTTAGAAATCATCCTTAAAGTAATCTTTCGTAGAAAAACTACGTACTAAACTAACAATCGGCAAACTTTTAACTTCCTATTTTCCCATCTCTGCCTATAAATATATCTTTGCCACGTAGCCTTTGCTTTTGTGGTGGAGGTGTTTCATCCTTTTGTTTTGGTTGTGTTAGATCCACTGCAGAAGGTTTTATGACTTTATCGTCAGCTATAGACGACGTCGGAGTATTTGAAACACCAGGAGCCACAGGGTTCTGCTGAAAAGTTTGAGCCCTATCCACGCTCGCAATACCGCTACCCCCACCTCTTTGTTGCTTTTTTGCTAGCCATTGGTCTAAAAATGATGCTTGAGAAGGAGCTTGGGCAGTGGGGCTATTCTGTAGACCCGCACTTGTCCGAGCCAAAGGATCACCCTGCGCTGAATTAGTCGAGCTTGGTTTGATAATGATTCGAGCAAAAATCTCTTTTTCTACCTCTGCCCGTGGTCGACCGAATTTTGCAGCAGACAACTGTTTGAGAGCTAACAGAAGCTCTTTACTCGGATTACCCAGTGGCGGTAGTGTAGCCATACTAAATGGTTGAGTCGGCACACCACCGATAAGTGTTCTAACTATTGTGTTGTAGTTTGGAACCCTCAAAAGATCATCAGAGTCAAACATAGGCTGGAAATATCGACTTAGAGATTCTACGTCATTCTGGCCAACCCTGAACGCAATGATTGTGCCCATATTACCAAATACTGCATCTCTAATTTCATCTGTAAGTTGGGTAGTGAATTGGTTAGCCACAGTTAGGCTCAACCTATACTTTCGCGCCTCTGACATGATTGTGGCGAATGAATCCGTAGAAAAGTTCTGAAACTCATCAACATACAGACAGAATTCTACTCTCTGGCTTTCTGGTATATTTGCTCTGCTCATAGCCGCTGCTTGGAATTTCATAACAAAGATCATGCCAAGAAGCTTGGAGTTAAGTTCCCCTGTGCGCCCTTTGCTGAGATTTACCAGAAGAATCTTTTTGTTGTCCATTATTTCTCTAATGTCAAAGGAACTCTTTGTTTGACCAATAATGTTGCGCATCATCGAATTAGACAAAAAAGCACCAAATTTACTAACAAACCAGCTTACAACATCACCAAATTCATTTGACCTCTTGGCTTGAACCATTTCCTTCCGCCAAAAATCTATAACATTTTGATCTTTGACATGCTCAAGTTTCTTATTCACAAAATCTGGGTCTGAAAAAAGTTTTGGTATATCAATAAAAGTTCCTCCCTCTGGTCCTGCCATCACCGTTAAAGCTGCATTTCTGAATATATGTTCGTAGCGAGGCCCAATTATTCCTTGGCGTTGTGGATCGTACAACTTATATAGTACATTTATTACTTCCTGTATAACGAAATCCTTTTGATCATCTGTTTTTGCTTCAAAAATATTGAGCCCCAATGGGTAATCTGTATCGGCGGGGCAAAAATATATGACGTCTTCTGCACGTTCTTTAGGTACCATTGACAGAAGTTTTTCTGCTGTATCGCCATGTGGATCTATAAAAGCAAATCCGTTCCCATCTATCATGTCTTGCAGAGCCAAATTCTCTAGGCAAACTGATTTACCAGTTCCGGTTTGACCAACGATATACATATGTCTTTGCCTATCACCACCAGAGAGTCGTATTGGCTTTTTAACGCTCCTGAACACGTTATAGCCGAGCAAGAGACCTTTATCTGGGACATTACGTGGTCCGTCTACTTGTTTTGAGTCCTGCCTAGACAACTGAGAAGTAGGAATGTCTTCTTGTTGTGGAAAATGAAACAGTGTCGCCAATTCTACAGAGTTAAGGATATTCTTAGAAAGCCCAGTTGGAAAGAATCTCATGATGTACGCTGTAGCGAAACGTTCAATGTCTTGGGCAGGAGTATACTTAAACCCGTTTTTTCCCGGAGCATCAAATAGAGCAAAACTAGACACTACATTATTCAAAACAGTTTGAGATTTCTGGGCAATATTAGAAGAAGATATTACACGGATAGAAGTTTCAAAGCCAGGATGCTTAGTTTTATCTTCTATAGAACTAACTACTGAATCTTCATGGCTTGAGAGGCTGTGTTTATCGCCCCCTTCTCCCTGGTCTTCTGGAGGTCTCCATAATGCTTCAAAAACCTGTCTAACCCACCAAAGAGCAAGCCCACCCCCTTTATGCCCCTTCTGTCCTTTTCTCTTCTTGCCTGCAAAATCTGATGCTGTTTTCCGCCATCCGTCACTTGCTGGACGAACCATAAACTGAATACCGACTCCGTCTTCCTTCTCCAGCGACGACAATGCATTAAGAATTGAATACATTGGGTCACGCTTTATTTCTCTATAAGTAGCTATCGGGTAAACAAACTGTTCTTTCAGCGTCAATTCACCCCCGACCGTTCCGCTAATTTTACCGACAGGGCTAAAGATGTTATGTTCTGCAACTTCTTCGAGCTGAGCAGCCGGGTAAGCGCTAATCACAGCTTGTCGCACTACTTCCAGTAATGATATCGGGACTGCGACATAAAAATTAATAAAACCCTTCGCTCCTACAATTTCAAACGAGATATGTCTCTGACCATAAAAACTACTCTTGAACCCCTTCTGCAGGGTGCTTGCTAGGATATTGTAGACGATCTCAGCTTTTGAGATGTTCTCGTCTATAACATCTCTGACATCTCTGGAGCCAATATCTGTATCGTCACTTGGTGGAGGCAAATGGATCAGAAGAGTGATCATCTTAAGACCACGTTCAAAATCTTTTTGTTCCCTAAAAACAGATCTCGAATGGAGATACAGTATCGGTCCAGTTATCAAACCGACTATCAGTAGCCCGATAAGTATGCTTAGAAGTATGCCCATTATTTGTCGCTTTTCTTAATGTCCTTATTGAATCTTTTTTTAATATATTCTGCCTTTACCTGGCTAATCATTTTTTGTTGCTCAAACGGATCACTAGAGTTCTGTTCAACAATATGCTTTGCTTTGTCTATCCATTCTTTTTCGATAACATCTACGTCCCCGGCCTCAAAACTATCTGTTTGACTATGCATCGAAGTAGTTGTCTGATCATCAACCTGTTGCGGATCACTTGTAGCGCTAGAAGAATCATCGTAACTAACGCTGTCATCTACTTTAGGAAGAAGTTGCCCATCATTGTTTTGTTGATCTGCCATAATATCCTGTATTATAACAGATTAGCGAACCAACACTAGGTATCGCTATTATTTTGTAGCTTCAAAATTTTGTTTAACGTAAAAAAACGCTATCAAGAATACACAACTAAAAATTACAATGTCCTTTATCGACCCTGAGCCGATGGATTGCATGGCTAAAGCTAGCCATATATATAATGTCAATATAAAAGCCCCCACCGTTGTTTTTCTTGAGCTACCAAATACATATTTTAAAACTATATCTAGGGCACTGACCAGTAGAAAGAAAATTAACGCTAGTATAGTCATAAGTTGAGCCATTTTTATCTCATCTGGACTGATAGAAACTGCCATGATCCCAAGTAATATTAATGAGATAACTAGTATGAATTTATTCATTTTCCCCTTTCTAAAGCAAACAAAACGCCAAGGACAGTAAAACCGCTCTTTATAATTACTTTTAGCGCTTACTATCCATTGGCTGACTGACCGCTCAGGATGGTCTAAATAGCACAACCATGAGCGAAATCTCTAGTAATCTTCCCAAAAACTTCTTATTTTTATTTTAGATTACTATAGGTATATGCTAGTATATTTTTAATTATTAGTCAATGTATTATAGTTGTATTATGCACATTGTTACTACTTAAAAATCGTATTTATCTTTGTAATATTATTTACAATAGTTTTAATGAATAAATTATATATGTTTCAATATTGGCTATTCATTGGGCTGTTATTTGGATTTTATCAATATTTATATACTTTGAGCTTACCCAGCTTTTAGGACAGAATATTTATGTACATGCGGACGAAAAATATATTTTTTGGGCTTGTCAATATGTAAGTTGACAAATGTCTTATTTTATATTAATAATTTATTTCACAAACGGTAGCTTGTGTACTTGTATACATTAGACTTTTGCATAAACCTTATTGTGGCTCTTATATTCATTTTCTTAACGCAAAATACATATCGTCTAAAATTACAAAATCAATACATAATTTTGGATCGTGATTATAAACACATATTTAATTGTATCCTGGCTGTTTAATTATTATTCAGAGAATAATTGTTAGTTGATTTTTAACTTTTAACACAAAAAAGTTAAGATGCAGCTAATTTATTAATACAAACATAAATATACACCTAAGGAATCTTTATCCAATACATAGGATAACTTATCAATTAGCCACGCGCCAAAAGCACTATTATTTAATAATTAATTATTAAATAATTTGATATATTTTGTTGGAATTTTGCATCATATTTGTCTATTAATTAGCTATTGGTTACCTGCTTAATATTTAATTGATTATTATTATCAAAATAAATCTAAAAAAAGTGGTTGACAGTAAGCATGAGTACTACTATTATGTACATAGCACTTTGAACAAATAAAGTGCTCAAAAACAAAAACGTATCTGTTAACAACGGCACCTCGCAGGCCGTTGTTTTTGTTTATAGCAGAAATTTAGAACTATATATTTATTAAATGTATAATGAGTAATGAATGAAAAATATAATTCAGTCAGTACTAGAAAGTGGTAGTGAAGCTATCATAATTGACGTCGAATGTGCCTTATCAAACTCACTCCCAAACATAGTTATCGTGGGTCTCGGCAACAAATCAATTGATGAGGCAAAAGAAAGAATACGTAATGCTTTTAGCGCCAGCAAGATTAAAATTCCTCGCAAAAAAATAACCATAAATATGGCGCCTTCTGATATACCTAAAGAGGGATCAAGCTATGATCTGCCAATGGCACTTGCCATATTAAAAGCCAGCGAGATGGTCAACGTCAAACTACCAGATAAAACTATCGTTATGGGAGAGCTTGGTCTAAACGGGGAAATCAAGGCAATTCGAGGATTAATAGGTAAAGTTATTGCATCAAAAAGCCTCGGGTATAAACATTTTATTATCCCCAGCGACAACGGTGCTCAAGCAAACATTATCCCTGGTATATATATTCACCAAGCCGAAAACCTCAAGGATCTCTTCCAATCAATGAACGGCGGTAGTTCCCTGGCTTTTTACCCTTCAAGCGGGGATGTTCAACCTACAAAAAACTCATCTAATAAGCCTCAGGGGCAACAATTGATAACCCTTGATGACGTTGTCGATCAAGACCAAGCAAAGCGCGCCATGATGATTGCTGCCTCTGGTCATCACAATATACTACTTAATGGTCCTCCTGGAAGCGGAAAAAGCATGCTTGCAAAAGCTTTTGTTGGCATATTGCCTGATCTAACAAAAAACGAAGCATTAGAAGTAACTCATCTTCACAGCTTAGTTAGTAAACAATATGAAACAATTATTACCCAGAGGCCTATTCGTTCGCCTCACCATAGTTCAAGCCATATTGCCATCATCGGGGGTGGTCAACACCCAAAGCCTGGAGAAATTAGCTTAAGCCATAACGGTGTGCTATTTCTGGATGAACTCCCCGAATTTAACAAACAAATTATCGAAGCACTCCGTCAACCTCTTGAAGACAAAGTAATCACTGTTGCCAGAGTCAAAAGTTCTGCCACTTTTCCAGCCAAATTTATTCTTGTAGCCACTGCTAACCCCTGCCCCTGTGGGTACTTTGGCAGTCGCAAAGAATGCTCGTGCTTGCCTCACAACATCATCCGGTACCAGCAAAAAATATCTGGACCAATACTCGACAGAATTGATATTTATGTAGGTGTTGACGAAGTAAAACATGATCGCCTGCTACGAAATAATCAAAAAAACTTGCGGAATTGGCAAAGTATAGTCAGCAAAGCCAGATCTAAACAGCTTTTGCGCGCAGGCAAACTCAACAATGACTTATCTAACAAAGAAATTAAAAAATTCTGCCAATTAGATAAGCCAAGTGAGGAATTTTTTAACTCTGCTGCCGAAAAACTGCTCCTTTCTGCTAGAAGCTATATGAAAGTACTCAAAATAGCTAGAACAATTGCTGACATCGATGATAAAGAAAAAGTTGGACTTCCACATCTTACAGAGGCTCTTCAGTACCGGAAAAAAGATATTTACTTATAGACACGCCGTTATATAGATTAAAAACAGATTGAAATTGCTGAATAAATTTGGTAAAATATCGTGAGTAGTAATTGGCGAGAAGAATAAGGAGAAACTAACAATAGCTAAGCATACCCGCATCAATGACGGCATAAGGGCAAAAAACCTACGGGTTATTGATCACGAAGGGCGACAAATCGGAGTAATATCCAAAGAAGAAGCTCTGAAGCTAGCTAATTTGAATAATCTTGACCTTGTTGAGATATCTCCAAATGCAGACCCGCCCGTTGCGAAAATAATTGACTGGGGTAAATACAATTACCAGCGCACCAAACAACTTCAAAAAAACAAGAAAAACGCCAAAACGCTCGATGTTAAACAAATAAGGCTAGGCCTTAAGATCAGCGATCACGATCTTGGAGTAAAATTAAAGAAAGTTATCGACTTCCTCGAACATGGTCATAAGACCAAAATAACAATTATGTACAGAGGGAGAGAGCTAGCTCACAAAGAGATAGGTTTTACTCTAGCGACGAAGGTGATAGAAATTCTAGGTGATGATATAATTGTAGATCAACAACCGCAATTTTCTGGCAAACAACTAATATTCATAGTAAGGAGCAACCATGCCAAAGCTAAAAACTCATAGCGGGACAAAAGACCGTATAAAAATTACCAAAAATGGCAAAGTTATGCGCCGTCACGGAGGCGTTGCTCACAACCTTCAGAAAAAAAGCGCCTCAAGAAAGAGAACTTTTGCAGGATCAGAAAAAGTCAGTGGCAAATCAGTTAAGAATATGAAAAGAAAGCTTGGAGTCCAATAATGAGAGTCAAAAGAGGAACCACTACACACAAGCGGCACAACAAAATCCGCAAAGCAACCAAGGGAATGACTCGGTCTAACAGATCAAGCATTCGCAGAGGTAAGCAAGCGATAACAAAAGCGCTTGTTTATGCGACTAGAGACCGCAAAAACCGTAAGCGAACTTTTCGTTCTCTGTGGAACATCCGCATAAATGCAGCTGCCAGAGAAAATGGGACTACATACAGCCAATTAATCTCTGCTCTCAAAAAGAAAAATATAGCTCTTGATAGAAAAATCTTAAGCGAGTTAGCCGTCAACGAACCAGCTGTCTTCAAAAAGATAGTGCAAACAGTCAAAAAATAAGACAACTAGTTATAAACTAAAAAGACTTACCCTTTGAGGGTAAGTCTTTTTTAATTATCAGACTATCTATAAGCCGGGTTTTGTCCCCCGACAAGTCGGGGGGCTGATCATCTATCTAGCCCTAATGTTGCCATTAGGGTCAAGCGGGTCTTATGAGAAACAAACAGCGAGGAACTTTAATGCTCGTTTCTCTCCTTGCAGCAGGCAGGGTTTACCTCCCGTCTATGTCACCATAGACAGCTGTGAGCTCTTACCCCACTCTTTTCACCTTTTCCTCTGTAAACAGAGGTAGTTTAGTTTCTGTGGCACTTTCCCTAGAGTCTCCTCCGGTTGCCGTTAGCAACTGCCCTCCTCATATGCTGCCCGGACTTTCCTCCCCACCTATGGCGGGGCGATCAGCCAATAGTCTGACACTAGTTATTATAGAGAATATCAGTAGCTTTATCTAGGCTCTCGTTAACAAGAGCATCAGCTAATTTATTGCCCTCTCTTGGCGTATGATTAAAACTAATATGCCCAAATGTCTTGGATAACTCCTTAACCGACTGGTATATTGGCCATAAATCACGATTTTTTACCTTGTACTCACCATTTAGCTGATTAATAACTAACTGACTATCCATAAAAACAACAACTTTTTTTGCAGAAAGTTTTTGAGCATAAGTTAGAGCATTTTTAACTGAAATGTATTCTGCTTGGTTATTAGTCGTAACGCCAATATAATTGGCGGACCGGACTATGATTTTTTCATTAGCATCATATATAACAAACCCTGAGGCCGACGGTCCTGGGTTTCCTCTGGATCCCCCATCTGTATATATTGTTACTGTAGAGTAATCATATTGGTTGTCCTGATCGGGCATATCTGCCCCATTTGATTGATAATTATTGACAAAATAATCATCAATTTTGCTCATCAAATCTCTATCTCTATCTGTTACTTCCCCCAAATCGTGAGAAATAGATTCTACCCTCACCTTTTTATAATCTAAAGTGATTAGGGGGTGATGATCAATACTCTCAGCAATTTCCGAAACAGCAAAAACAAAATCTGCTCCAGCTTTGTAGCTTTTAAAATCATACTCCTTCTTAAGAGGGCTATTATCCATGCGCTTATTATACCTCTGAATCATTTAATAGCCTACACGATTACGCGGTTATGGAATCTCAGTTACTTGACAAAATGGTTATTTTTTGATAGAATATGAGTTATAAATATATAAGAAGTACCGTACCATCCATGGAAACAGAAAAACAAAATGAAATAAACAAAAATGACCTTCTTCATCCAATCCCTCTGGAGATAGCCTCTGTCGCTGGATGGAAGGAAGTGCCACTTACTGAGTGTGGCGAGCCCCTGGAAGCAATAGGCCCATTTAGCGATAATCCCTATGACCGAATATTTACAAGTTCAATATATTTTGGTGAACGCAATGATTCGCCATATTCACGTAATCAATTAGAAGGAGCTTTGGTTACGACATTTGCTCGGAGAGAAGTGGCTAACCAATTAATTGAAGCTGAAGAACTTTTGCCAGAAGGTGTCCATATCATGGTCATGGATTCCTTTCGTACTCTCGATGTCCAAGGGGCACTATACGATAACTACCTTGATAGCATAAGAAAGCAGAGACCAGATGTGAAGGAGGAAGAGCTCTCTGCAGAAACTCAAAAATTCGTTTCTATACCATCTACTGATCCAGATAAACCTTCTCCTCACAATACTGGGGGCTCTATAGATGTTGTACTATATCAGCTACCAGAGAATATTGAAACCAGAGTTAACGAAATAAATAATTTAGTATCAGAGATGGAAGATGATGCCTCTCATGTAGAGGATATATACAAATTAGAGATGGAAAGAATTGGTTTAATAGCTCAAAATGCAGAGATGCTAGATTTTGGCACAAAATGGGATCATGGAGGCCCAGAATCAGCATTAAATTACTTTGAAGTGCTAGCCGAAGAACGCCCTCTAACAGAGGCAGAGGAAAACGCCAAGCAAAACAGAAGACTTCTTTGCAATGTTATGATTGCAGTTGGTTTGGAGCCTTATGCCGAAGAATACTGGCACTATAATTCTAAACAATCTCAGATGGGAGCAAAAACAGCAGGTCTCGATTTTGCCCAGTACGGAGCAATGGAATTATCACCAGAAAATCTGGCCCACGAACAAATGAGACGTAATCACTTGCTGGGGACAGAAATGTTGGCGCAAATACCTCCTGAATTGCTGGCTTCTCTTGCTGGCAAAAACCCACCTCGCCATCTTCGACTTGCACATGAGGCTGCACAAGACCTTGATACTCGTGCTACTTCCCTACCAAAAGCTGCTGTTATAGAAGCACCCGAGAAAGAAGCCGCTTAAATAAAAGTCATACCGGGTCAACTGATTGACCTGCGAATTGCAGGTGGGTTATCTCACAATAAAACCACGGTTTTATTAAATCTTGATTTCCCAATCTTTATAGTATTAAGTTAATCAGTAAATTCACCGGTATGGCTATCTTAGATTATACAAGAAAATTAATTATTTCAGTAGATACGCCCGAAATAAATGGTGCGATTATCGGCATGAGCAGTAGCAAAATAACTATAATGAACATTATCCCGATAGACTCAATGCTCTCTAAAATTCTTCTCACCGGCTCTGGTGAAAACGCATAAAGTAGTCGCGACCCATCAAGGGGCGGGATAGGTAGCATATTAAACACAAACAAAAGCACATTTAAGGTAATCATCACCGTTATAAAGGAGTAGATAATTGTGCCTGGGGCAACAACATGAAGTATTGGAGCGCAAGCCGCAGCTAGCAATAAATTGGTGATTGGCCCAGATACGCCGACAAGTGCAGCCCCAAAATCACCATATCTCAATCTGTTTGGGTTAAACGGGACTGGCTTGGCTGCTAATATCGGAGGCATCCCCAAAATTATTAAAAACAGAGGTAGAAGTATCGTAATATATAGATCAATGTGTGCAAAAGGATTCAACGTCAAACGACCTTCCTTCTCTGCGGTGTCGTCTCCAAGCCAAAAAGCAACAAAGCCGTGCATAGCCTCATGAATACTCATAGAAAGCAGCAAAGCAACCAGTAAAATCCCAATATTAACAATGTTAACGCCGTTGATTATATCCATGTTCTAGTTATTATATCTCAACATTGACTTCTTTCGACTAAAAATATACAATATGTAGAACATTTAGTAGTTTTATTAAGAAAGTTTAACTCATGCAAAAATGCGAGATAACTGGCAAAGGTAAGCAATTTGGCCACAATGTGAGCTTCTCACTTCGACGTACCAGCAAAACCTGGAAGCCAAATCTACAAACCAAAACCGTCGTTATTGATGGGAAAAAGACAAAAATAAAGGTATCAGCAGCCGGCATACGCACACTCAAGAAAAAGGGTCTTCTGCCTACTACTGCCTCTGCCCAAAAAATTAACAACTAATTTGGCCCAAGAATCTTTTCGGCACAGCTGGCTGGGCCAGTTGTCAGGAAAAGGTGGTGTGTAGGTTGTAGGTTATTTTCTTTTGAGAATAATAGTTTTTTGATGCTCGTCAATAGCTTCACGTGACTTAATTTTATAAGTTTCAATTTCTTCTGTGTTCTCTATCGACATTTCCTTGATAACTACACTTAGATCTATCTGAGGCACTTGGTATTTAATTGCTTTATCAGCGTAATGAACAGGAATAAAAACCTTTGGGGCTATAGTGTGAATCACTTTTTTCGCTCCGATAGGATCAAGGGTAAAACCACTGCCACCTACCGGTACTATGAGCGCATCGACAACGCCTATTGCCTCTTGTTGGGCTTCTGTCAAACTGCTTATAATGTTACCGACAACACAAACACGAGTATTACCAATTGTAATCAGATAAATAATTGAGTTATTACCTGACTCATCAATATGAAGCTGTGCGCCAATGCCCTTGATTGAGATGTCTTTTACCTCATATTCACCTGGGGTGTCTACGACAAAGCTTGCTTTCGACTGGACGTGTTCTACCGAAGTAAAAAGGGCTATATCGTCTGGTTTTGTAATTGACTTGAGCCCTAACTCTGACAAATTGTCATCAATAACAATACGCGTTTTTTTTGACGAAACCACAACACAATTTGCCCCAAAATATTCTATTTGCACCGACTAACCCCTTTCACCAAAATAATTATCACGATCCAGTAATATTTGTTTTTTTGCAGACATGATATTATTCAAAAATTTATCATTGACCTTGCCTCTGTACTCAAAATCTTTGTTTGACATAACAACGTAGCGAATTTCTTTGCCTTCTTTTTTTTCTAAATCGTGCACATATTTATCTAGCTGGGTTTTATTAATATCCCCAACGACTAAAAAATCAACATCTATCGATTTATCTCTGGTAAGTTGACCGGTAAATATTGCAATGTCGACTCGGCCTAGTGCCTTTAGTTCATCTTCTACACCACCTTCTTCACCGACAGAACCCTCTGTGCTAAAAATCTGCAAAAGCGGCTTGTAGTACTCATACGTCTTGTCAACTTCGTAAAAAAGTTTGTTGTTCTGTGTTTCTGATGAAATGATGCCAATACTGAGCAAATTAGCTAGTTCTCGCCGTACGGAATTAATTTGCTCATCGATTTTGCGAGTGATTTCTCGCACATAAAATGCCCTGTTTGGATTGGCATAAAAAAGCTGCAGTAGCTTTACACGTGTCTTCGACCCAAAAAGTTGCTCAATCATAACTCCAGTATATCAAATTTGAGTAAATATATTAATTTCTTTTATTGCGGCTGAGTAACTATCTACCCATTTAATGTCCTTTGACCTCTTAAACCATGTCATTTGCCTCTTTGACAACTGTCGGGTATGGAGATTAATGAGTTCTATCGTTTCATTTAAACTTTGTTTGCCCATAATATAATCGACCATCTCTTTGTAGCCTACTGTTTGTAGTGGTTCAATGTCCTGTCCGTATTGGTCAACTAAAGACTTAACTTCTTCAACTAAGCCAGTGTCTATCATCTGTTTAGTTCTTGCGGATATTCTTTGCTCTAGTTGCGGTAGCGGGATCTGAATGCCCAGAACGCATACATTATCGATTAGCTGGGAATTATCAGGTTTGTCCATGCCCGCTGTCTCAATCGCCCTAATAACCCTGCGGGGGTTGCTTGTATCAATCATCGAAAATGCCTCTGCGTCAAGATATTGCAACATAGATTTAAGCTCTTCAATGTCTTTTGACTCGAGTTCTGATCTTGAAGCACTAGCCGGACCTGCCGGAAAAGAGTAGTCGTATATTATCGAAAAGACATACAGCCCCGTGCCACCAACAATCACCGGGATGTTATTTCGTTTTTTGATGTCATTGATCAATAATTTCGCTTGTCTCTGGAACTCAGCTGCGCTATATCTCTGATCAGGATTCAAAATATCGATGAGATGATGTGGCGCCACTGCTTGCTCCTGTGCTGAAGGTTTAGCTGTACCAATATCCATCCCCCTGTAAATGGTTCTTGAGTCCGCACAAATTATCTCTATGTTACCCAGTTTTTTGGCAATTTTGAGAGACAAACCGGTCTTGCCCGAAGCAGTCGGTCCCAATATGATTATTATCGGTAGTTTATCGGTTGCCATAAATACTCTTCTAAATTGTTAATTCGATTATCAACTATGTCTATGCCCTCTTGTTCGAGTAGCTTTCTCTGCCCTTCTAGCCCACCAAATGAAAATGTTGCAGCCAAACCCCCTTTTTTATTGACTACCCTATGCCATGGCAAGTCTATTGGCCCAAAATGCGCTATTTGTCCAACTGCTCTGGCTGCTCTGGGATAACCACAGAGCGTTGCCAGTTGCCCATACGTCATAACTCTCCCCTCTGGAATCTGAAATACAAAATAATAAACCATGTCTTTAAATTTTCGATCAATTTTTGGCATCAAAATACTCCGCTACGTCTGACCATTTATTTACCCTAACAACACCCTCGGACAAATCTAGGTTGCGATTCCAAGGATAGTCGCCAAATAAAAGTGCTGTAATCCCAGCACTTGAGGCAATATTACAATGCAGAGGCATATCATCAATAAGATAATCCGCGCCTATTTGGCGACATACATCTGCCTTTGTTATTTTACTGCCAGCCTCCCATATGGGAACAAAATGAACGTCAGAGAATATACCATCGTAAAATCGTTCCAGCCAAACATGAGTCGAGTCTACAAGATACTGTGGTCGAGCAGTCACTATAACTAAATCATAGTTTTCTTTTAGAAACTCCAGAACCCTATCAGCTTCTTTAAGCTTCTTAAAATTATGAACTCTCTTCGAATGAAAATCGAGCTCCCTTTTCTTCATTTCTTCGTGATCGACCTGCCAAATTTCTGCCCAATGGTCCCTGTAATCATGCATAGACAAGTTAGTATTATAATTTTTATTACTAAACTCTATAAATTCTGGAACATGCTGCGCAATAACATCGTCAATATCTATAGCAATTGTCTTTTTCATACCCTTTTTAAAGCGAACTTTTGGTAACTCTGCCTTTTGTTTCATGAGCGACAGTTTTTAAGAATTCCTCTATCCCTAACTCTGGGTGAGCCGCAATAACCGCCATGTCACTTCGAATTCTAGGCGTTACAACTTTATCTTTAATTTCTTTTGGTCCAATAACCAAAGTATACGGCACTTTATCTTGCTCTGATTTTCTAATCTTTTTGCCAACACTTTCTGAGTCATTATCTAGGCTTACTCTCAAACCAAATTTTTTGGCTTGATCAACAACGCTCTCAGCGAAAGCATAGGTTTCATATTCTTGATTAACAGTTATGATTCTAATCTGTTCAGGGGCTAGCCATATTGGGAACTTCCCTGCTGTATGTTCGATATAAACGCTGAGAAACCGCTCTATTGATCCGAGTAGAGCCTTGTGAATCATAACTGGCTGGCTTTTTGCCCCTGTGGAATCTACATACTCCAAGCCAAATCTCTGAGGTTGCAAAAAATCAAGCTGCAAGGTGGCGCATTGCCACTGCCTACCCAGAGCATCCTTGACCATAAAGTCTACTTTGGGACCATAAAAGGTTGCTTCTCCTTCAACAATTTCATATTCGATGTTTTGAGCTTTTACAGTATCCTCAAGAGCCTTTTGGGCTGTTTGCCAAGTCTTGGCATCTCCTAGATATTTATCGTCATCGTCACTGTCCTTAAAAGATAGCGTAGCTTTATACTCCATCCCCAAAATTGTGTACATTTCACGTACCATCTCGACAATATTGGAAAGCTCATCACCAACCTGCTGGGGCGTACAAAAACAATGACTATCATCCTGGGTGATCATTCTGACCCTTGACAATCCGTGTAATTCACCAGACTTTTCATCACGATAGACCTGAGTATTCTCCATATAACGTATAGGAAGGTCTCTGTAACTTCTCGGTCTTGAGGCATATATCATTGCGTGGTGCGGACAACTCATTGGTTTTAATATAAATTCGTCATCCGATTCTTCACTGGTGACTGTAAATTTTTCCGGATATTTATCATAATGACCAGAAATTTTGTAAAGTTCTGCTCTGGTTATGTGGGGGATCATAACCCTTTGATAACCATACTTTTCCTGTATCTCCTGAGAAAATCGCCCTAATTCATCTCTGAGAACGGTCCCTCTTGGGGTAAACAGCGGCAAACCAGGCCCAACTAAATCAGAAATAACAAATAGGTCTAGCTCTTTGCCAAGCTTGCGGTGATCACGTTTTTTGGCCTCTTCTAATCTATCAAGATATTGGTCTAATTCGGCCTTGGTTGCAAAAGCCACCGCATACAGTCGTTGCATCTGCGGATTAGTCTCACGACCTCGCCAATAGGCCCCAGCCACCCTCATAAGCTTAAATGCGCCCACTTTGGCAGTATTTTCTACCTGCGGGCCTCTGCAGAGGTCAATAAAGTTACCGTTACGGTAAAAACTGACTTCTTTGACTTTGGCTTGACCCGTAGATATCGTTCCGAGTTCACTTTTGTCTAAATCCTTAGCAACTGTTGTCCCGGCCCGCTTGAGATCGTTAAGTAATTCTTCTTTGTATGGCTGTTTTGACTGTTTTGCCCAATCAATCGCTTCATCTATCGGTTTAATAATCTGCTCAAAAGGCTGTTTTTCGTTAATTATTTGGGTCATGGCCTTTTCTATGCGACCAAAATCTTCTTCTGACAACGTCTTGTCGCCAAGGTCAATATCATAATAAAACCCGTCCTCAACAGGCGGGCCCACACCCAATTTGACCTCTGGCCAAATTGAAGTTACTGCAGAGGCCATTATATGCGCCAAACTGTGGCGCATTGTATCAAGATCAGTATTATTCCCTGCTTTTACCATATTATCACCTGTTATTCTACTTGAACTGGCGCAAATAAAAAAGCGTCTGCCCCAAAAGTATCCTCGCAGAGTTATACTTTTTGATAAGACAAACGCTTAAATTTGCGATAAAGCCCGCCTGGACTCACTGCCAGTTGATATACACTGACACATCGCAAAACCCACCAACAAGGACTATCATAGCAGTAATGGTATTATAAAGCTAGTACTACTATATTGTTATATTTACATTAATAATGTGGAAATCTTTAGCTTATTGGCTACCTAGGGGCGTGTGTTATTATGTTTCTACTGGGGGCGATTAGCTCATTTGGCTAGAGCGCCACATTGACGTTGTGGAGGTGAGAGGTTCGAATCCTCTATCGCCCACCAGATACGAACTTGGAAAAGTTTAAGCATAGGTATTGACATTATATTTTGTTTATGTTAATATACTTAGGTTAAACAGGAGTGTTTAGTGAGTACAGGAGTCAAGATTCTTGACGAGTTCGACCTATTTTACGAAGAACTCGATAAGTAATATTAACGAAAGACAAACAAGCAGCCCCCTCTGGAAACGGAGGGGGTCATTTAATTTTTGGATGAATTTCTGTATATAAATAACCTTTTTTTCAGTACCTGGGAATGGCACAAAAATAGACAACATTATTAACGAACCAACAGGTTTTTGTAGCTTATCCACTAGTTTTTTATATAGCGATATGTCAATATATATACATGATATGTATATACTGTGGTCAAGGGACTAAAACAACAATAACCCGTAGCTCACCGACCACACCAAAAACCTGGCGGAGACACAAATGTTTGTCTTGCAGTGCTGTGTTTACCTCTAGGGAACTGCCTGATATTGCTCTATCAATCTCTGTCAGCCAAAAAAACGGCCAAATAAGCCCGTTTTCGACTGATAAGCTACTCATTAGTGTATTTAAGTCCTTAACGCACAGAAAGCACCCTGTCGAAGATGCGCGGGGTATAACCAGCACAATCGTAGAGACAATTTATACAACTCAGAAAAACGGCATTATCAATATGGGATCTCTGCGCGACTTGGCATCTGAAACTTTAAAGAGATTTGACCACGCTTCTTACGTGCACTACAATGCCCACCACTATAAATGAACGTTATTTTCTAACAGATTTTTCTGTAACGTCGAATTTATCCAAGTATTTGCCAAAAAGTAGTCTATTTTGTGCCACTTGCGCTGACAAAGCATTATATAAAATACCAGTTACAGGGAGCAGTACCCACTGAAATACAAGAAAGATACTTCTATGTCTTTTGTAACGCGCGGGCTTAGGTGGTAGAGACTTGAAGCTCAAATACATAGTGATGATAAGACCGACCATAGCGATCCGCTGGATATAGCTGGCCAGATTAGGTAGTTGATTGGCTGCAATGTCGTCTGAGTTAAAAATTATCGGCACAAATGCCGCAAAAGTGACGATGATAGGTGCTGTGGCCCAACTAACGTGTCCCTCTATTAATCTAAATAATTTGATAAAGAGATCTACTTTGGGAACTTTGTTCTTGGTCAAAAACCCCTTTTGCGCTACATATGCTATATCTGAAGCCCCCCAAGCCCACCTCCTGAGCTGGATAAACTGAGCTTTGAGCGTTGCCCTGTAAGTCTTTGCTAGAACTGCGTCTTGGTAAATACTTGAATAGACTGGATATACCTCGTATTTTCCATTAAATTTAAAATATGAGCGCCAAAACTGATGCCCATCTTCTACGATTGTTCTGCTACTCCAAAAATCTGTCTCAATCAGCGCATCAAGAGGTTGAGCATGCGCACTAAAATTACGCAGCATGTGTTCTCTCATCGACAAAACAACCATCCAAAAAGAGTTACCAGTAGCTATCACGCGCATTGGAGCGGGAACGTCCCAGATATTATTACTAAAGATTGGCGTTGGCTGAAAAGAAATATATTTTGGTTCCGGACAGAGGCAGAATGTGTAAGTTAGAGAGGCCAAGTAGTTAGGGTGTGGTCGATTATCCGCGTCAAGAATGGTAATTAAAACCCGTGCGGGATCAATACTTTTGGACTCAAACCAAGCCTGTAATTTTCTACCAGCGAAGTTAATATTACCACCTTTGCCAATAACTTCATCCGGAATATCCATGGGGTGCATATAAACATCTGCCATCATAAAATGCTTCCTATATTTTTCTATCAGGTCTTTTACGGTTTTTTCTACTGCTTTGCCACCTCTTTGTTCACAAGCAATTGTCAGAGCGATCTTGTTTTTGTCAAAATTAGAAGCGATAACGGCTTTGATTGTTGGCTCAACAATATCTACGCTTTCGTTGTAAACAGCAATAATTACACCATGAACAACTTCGCTGGGTTTAAATTTGGCGGGGTATTTGTCTAATCGTTTGATACTTCTTCCATGCCAAACAGGTGTATTATTAGAAACTGTCCTATGCTCTAGATCATTAAGTAATATTTCCCAATTTTGACGCTGGTGTTCATGGAGTACTTTCCAGGCATGTAACACTCGAATGTTCATACCGATGGCTCTGGCAAACCACATCAACAGATAGGTCAGGATAAACAAAGCCGTCAATGGGGGACTAATTTGGCTCAGAACGATTGGCAAAAGCAGAAGTGACCAAGACAAAAGTGCTGGTACTTTTTCAAAAAATATATACTTTTTTGTCTTTTGTGGCTGAAGAGGTATTTCGATATCTTTCATCAACGTAGCTTAAACAGAGCCCATGTTGCCAAAATAGTTAGCGTTAATACAAGGGTAGATGAGGACATTATTGCCCACGCTGCGTGTTTTTGGTCTTTGTATATCTTTTTGCTAAGAAGAAATTGCAGGGCATACACAAGAGCTGCAAATACCGCAAAAAAAATTATATCTGTGGCGTCCCCTGATTTGTACTCGTCAACACTGGCTCCCGCTCTGTATTGGATAAAATAGCTTGCATCTGGATCATAGTTGAGTGTTAAAAATATTTCGTAAACAACAAACAAAAAAGTATTGATCGTTAAAAAGAATAATACTATTCGGTCATGAAAAAATGTGTTTGTTGCTCGCATAAATACAGTAATCATTATACCAAAATGCCCCTGAATATCAAAAAGATGATTTGATTTTTACCCCTGTTTTTGCTATGCTTGATTGATTGAGGGCTCGTAGTGAAGTGGTTATCACGCCTCCCTGTCACGGAGGAGATCGCCGGTTCAAATCCGGTCGAGCCCGCCACGCATAAGCACTTTATTTAGAAGTGCTTTTTATTTTGGTAGGTTGTTTAGTTCGTCAGGGATAATGCCAAAACTTGGGTAATATAATGTTTTCATACCTAGTTTTTCAGCCGCCTCAATATTAACCATACTATCATCAATAAATAGACAATCCTCTGGCTTTACCCCTAGCCTTTTAGCGCAGGCAACAAATATCTCAGTATTTGGTTTGACGACACCTAATTCATAGGAAATTGCCGTAGCATCAAAAAGGGCGTCAACTTTGTCTCGAAAAATGATGGCGATTTCTTCTTGACCAGCGTTTGAAAGTAAACCAATTTTGTATGATTTATTCAATTCTTTTATGAAAGCAATTAAGTCTGTATCTGGCCAAAGTTCTTGATCTATTTCAGACTGAATTACGATAGCTGGTATGTCTGTAACAGATTCTAGACCGATGAAGAACTCCTTCCGCGAAATTATTCCTAAATCAATTTTTAGATTCAAGCCATCTAAGGGACTACTGTCATTATTAAAAAGCTTTTTGTGCCTTTCAAAGAAATCACCTGAAGCCTGTGGGTATATAACTCCAAAGCAATCAAAAATAATAGCTTTAATATTGCTCACTATGACAAAATCATAGCAAATAATAGAGTTAAATATGAAATAGTTTAGGTTAGTGGTTGTTTAATTTTTGATGTAGAGGCGAGCTTTGTTTTGTTCTTTTATTGGATTTAGGAAGTCATTCATGGCTTTGAAATTAAATACTATGTGAGAAGCTTTGACCTTATCGTCTGATTTTTCGTTGTTTTTTACAATTTCAAGCCCGTAGCCAATATTAATTGGCTTTGAGAACTGTCCTACGTCCAATTTGTAAATTGCGTCAACAGTAAATGGCGAAATATCCTTGTTATTTTTGTCAACCAAACCGAGAGCTCCACCCTGAGCTTTGGTCACTGTGTCTTCGGATACTTGCGTCGCTAATTGGTCAAAAGGTACACCAGATTGAAGTTTTACGTAAGCATCGTTTGCTTTGGCGCTGGTGTCTTTGTCCAAATATTCTAGTACTTTTTGGTTAAGAATTTGCAATTTGAGACTTCTTTTAAAATCGCTGACTGACCAGTCCCAATATTCGCGCAGCGTTGTTTTAAACTCTTCATCACTGGCACCGAGTCTATTCTGAGATTTTAAAATTGCTAAAGTTTGATCAACTTCTTTGTCTGATACCGTAATATTATTCTTTTTGGCAATTTGTTTGACGTAAGCATCGTTCATGACCTTTTCTAACGCTCGTTTTTTGTATTCTGACATCTGGGCTTTGCCCGACTCGCTTTTAAGGTCAAGCTTTTGTTGATTTTTGTAGTAAAAAGCGTAGTGGTTTACTTCAAAGAGATAATCTTCATACAGAACAAAATCTGAACCTATGCGAGCAATAGGAAAAGGCACCACCCTCGTGACTTTTTGAAGATACGGAGCTGTGCTTTTTGTTTGATAAAGCATAGCTGTAACAACGCTAAACAATATAATAAAAGCCACCAACCCAACCATCAATGACACCGCAACAAGCCGGTTTTTTGTCACTGCCATTGGGTACTTAAATTTTCTGCCTGCCTGTATAACCTCTTCCCTGTGTTCAGTTATGTTTTCATTGGTAATCTTTTGAGAGAGTTGATCATCTTCATCGGTAGCGATGGGCTTTTTTCTAATTATCTTCTTGAATCGTTTCATCATTTCCTTTACTAAAATTACTGTTTATAGCGCCTATATAACCCTTTTCTCGTAGCACAGAAAGCATTGTTTTCTGGACTGTCTCTGGGTGATGAATATCATGGATCACCAAGTCCCCAACAAATGTCTGCATCATTATTGTACCAAATCCAAGCATGGTTTCCTCTAATCCTTGGACCTCGTAGTTGACCATCTGTATCTGTGGCAGAGCGATGTCAACAACGCTTTTATTCCATAAGCCTTTTTGGGTTAACTGGACAAAACGCTGATCAGTCACAATAAAGACGCTGTAGTACCATGTTATCCAAAACGGCAACATCACTGCTATGGCCATGATAAATCCAACCAAAAAACCGATTATTAGGACACTGTATTCTGGTTTTACTAAGGATGGGAGGACTCCTATCACAAGAGCTACCGACGCAAAAATCAGTCCTTTTCGCATAACTATCGGGTGTTTGCGGAAGACAAAGAGGACTTCTTCTCCGTCGAGCTGATCTTTAAAACCTTTCATAAATTACACATCACAATATTAACTTCACCGATGTTCATGGCTTTTGCACTTAGTGCAGTTTTGGTTAAAAATTGCGTAGCGTAAACGAGCCGTACACAAGTACGGTGAAGTGCGCACCGCAAGATTTTTAAACCAAAAATGTACAAGAAGACAGCAGGGTTTCTGGCTCTGCCAGAAAGCAGGCTGTCTGGTGCAAGAGTCATGATGGTACCCTGGGTAGGAGTCGAACCTACAACCTTTTCCTTAGGACGGAACTGCTCTATCCATTGAGCTACCAGGGCCAATTGTGCCAAAAAAGCACGTTTTACTCTATTTGCGCTCGTAAGGCTCATAAATATGCTCGTATTCAAGCTTTTCATATTCAAATATCTCTGATTTTTCAAAGAAACGAGCGATTTCTTTCTCACCACTTTCTTTACTGTCTGATGCATGGATTAGATTTCTGCCCTGCCCTATGGCGAGATCACCACGCACGCTACCAGAGGCGGCTTCTCTTGGGTTGGTCGCCCCCACCAATATTCTAACCGACTCTGTGCACTCAAAACCTTGCCAAGCCATCACTACTACCGGCGAACTCTTCATAAAATCTTCAATACCCTTGTAAAAAGGCTTGTCAACAATGTGAGCATAATGAGCCTGCAGGATGGCATTATCTAGCCGTAACATTTTTACCCCTATAAGTTTGAGGCCTTTTTTTTCTAATCTACTGGTTATTTCGCCGACTAAACTTCTCTGCAGGGCATCTGGTTTAAGTATAATTAATGTTTTTTCCATGAGTTTTCCTATTTATATGCTAATGCTCTAATTATAACAGATGTATAGAATGAACATCTAGGCTAATCGAGTATAATGAGTGCATGAAGCTTGAGCCGATGATCGAAGAATATCTAGAGCACATGGAAATTGAGCAAAATAGGTCTCTAAAAACTATTAGTAATTATCGGCATTATTTGACCAGATTAGTAGATTTTGCGGGGGATATCGACGTAGCTGAAATTACTCCGGATTTGATACGCAAATGGCGGCTTTGGCTGAATAGGCTTGGCACAAATAACAGTGATGAACTGCAAAAAAATACTCAGAATTATCATTTGATTGCTCTGAGAAGCTTCTTAAAGTACTGCTCAAAAAGAGATCTTGAAGTTGTTAGTGCAGATAAAATTGAACTGGCGAGAACCAAGCGCGTTCAGGTAACATTTTTGGACAACGAAGAAGTAGAGAGATTAATCAGCCAACCAAATGTTGAAAGTTTGGCAGGACTGCGCGATAGAGCGATACTGGAATTACTGTTTTCTAGTGGGCTACGTGTGTCAGAACTGACCAATTTGAACAAAGACAACATCAATCTAACTCGCAGAGAATTTATGGTGCGCGGAAAAGGTCAAAAAGACCGTCCGATTTTTATCAGTGAAGAAGCGGCTAGTTGGATAGCAAAATACTTAGAAAAACGCACTGATTCTAGTCCGCCCTTGTTTGCGCGCATTGGAGGATTCAAAAAGGTTGACCAAACCGGAAATTTCATGCGTCTAACCCCACGGAGTGTGCAAAGATTAGTCGCAAGTTACGCCCTAAAGGCCGGCATCACTAAACATGTATCGCCACATACTCTGCGTCACTCATATGCCACGGATCTACTGATGAACGGTGCCGATCTGAGGTCCGTACAGGCAATGCTGGGACACAGCAATATCTCGACTACTCAGATATACACCCACATAACAGATCCACATCTTAAGAGCGTGCATGACAAATTTCACCGCAAGAAACCATAACCCTACAAGCTGAGCTATATAAAAACAAGTTTTATCAAAAAGACCCGTTATGGACAAGGGTTGGTTGAACTAGTTGGCCAAACTTCGAGTTTTTTGCAAATTCCATCCAGAGCTTCTACAGAATAACCCGATCTGTCATAGTGCCCCTTTGGAACAGCTACCTTAATTCTTTTGATAATATCGCTGGCTCGGGCAGTAACATCAATTTCTATTTGACCTTCACTAAATTCGACAGGCACTCCGGCGGCGGTGAAACCTTCAATAGTCACATTTGACTTCCTATAAATTGACTTAAGAAGTAGAAAGTTATTCCCGCCTGGTAAATTATTTATAGTAACTGAACAGGTTTTTGTATCACATGTTGAACCAACAACATTGCCTTGGGTCGAAGATCCAGAATTATGAGGAGAATATACTGCTGTTGAACCATTTTTTGGACGCAAAAATACTGTGTATGTACTGTCAATCAAGCTAGTCCTATCACCTGTAAAAGGAATGATTGAAGCTCTGAGTATACCTATATTGCAATCGTAAATTGTGGTCGCCGAAAAATTATTGCCGGATGTTGGGCAAAAGCCGATTCTGCCAACTGTGTCATCTTTCCAATCAACATCTTCCCAGGAGATTTTTAGTTTACTGAGATTTGAATCCTTTGTGTTCACCGAAATAATTTTGCCTTGGTCATTAAGTTCTTGAAGGACTAATTGCTTTGGATATATGTTCCACATCACGCACGTGTATTTGAACGTATTTTCTGAATCTTGACCACCTAACTTATCTATGTCTGTTCCGGTTAACGATTCACAATTATCTTTTTTTTCCTTAAAACCAACCGGGAGTGGGGTTTGAGCAGTGTTATCCTTAATATATTTGATAGTTTCATTCACTGCTGATTCTGCAGTGTAATACGCTTGGGTAGAAAGTTGGCGATCTAAAGCTTGGCGTTGTTCACGACGGGTATTCTGCGAAAAAGCTAGTACTACTAAGCTCATCATGATGATAATAAAAGACGTAACAACAAAAGCAACCATACCTGACTGGTTACTCACTAGGTTATTTTGTCCCCTCATATTGCTTTTATAGTACACTTATATTCTCCTCCGTACAACTGTGGATAGTTCGCTGGAGGCACAAAATTGCCCACCATTTTTGGTTGATTCACAGGACGCCGTACCATTCCCAGCTAAGCCACCTGCCAAATCATAATCTCCATAATAGACTTTTATATTGATATTTACATTGTCTCCGGCAGGTGAAACGTCGAAACTTATTAGACGCATATTTTGTGCCAATAACTCTCTGCCCTTATTTTGATCAACAAAAGCCAAACCGTCGGCCTTGCACAGATCTTCTGGACGATCTTTTTTATCAACCCATAGAAGATGCCTCAATGTTGGATTTGCCGGATCACCAAGATTATCCGTTTGACCAAGTTTTATTTTGGGTTGACCAACTACGTATCTATATCTGGTGTCACCAATGCATTTTGCCTTTACCATGACCCCACCCACGGTTCCGCCATAATTTGCTCCTGGGGCAGAATCATTATGTGACTTTTCCACTGCACTATTGCTAAATTGGACTTCTCTAGATATTTCTTCTGCAATTCCACGAGTTGTTTCTTGTGTTTTGGCTGTTATTTGTCCCTTGTGGTAAGTTTTGCCAATCTGAATAAGTCCGGTGGTAGAAAGTAGCATGATCAAACTGAAAACCGTTGAGGCAATAATCAACTCAAGGATAGTGAAGCCTTCTTCTGTTTTTCCCCTGCCCCTATTTTGTCGCTCATAAATAAACATGTATCAGTTCCTCTCTATTCTTAGATCTGGGAAACTAACATTGGCATCATATACTCCGGGCGACCAGGCATCATTTAGCCACTCTACTGTTAGCGTGGTTGCGTTTTCTGGCACCACTATATCTATTGGGGCTAGGATTAAATTAGAAAGTGAATTATTTGGGTAAGATGGCAGTTGGCAATAGTCCGCGGGAGCACACGGATTGTATGACCCGCCGCCACTGTCATTGATACGAATTCTCACTTGCGGTTTATAGCCTGGTGGGGGCGAAAGACCGTTGTTTTCGTCATTAGTCCAATACATGTTTAATATGGCGGGGCCAGCGGGTATTGTGCTGCTCCCCAAAGGAGTAGCAACATTAGAAAATGTGTAATCTACGGGACTATAATTATATAGGTTCGTCTTAAGATCATAAGTTATTTTTATCGGGGATGACCAGTTAATTACGGTTGACAGAAGCCAGAATGTATAGCCATTCAGACATGTTTTCCGGCCGGCATCGACTGGAGAACATGTAAGGTTGGGTGTCAATCCTGGAAACTGGAACGACATAAAACCAAAGAAACCCGTATTCCAAGTTCCATACCAGGTATAAGGAGTGTACTTGCAAAAACCTGTGGCAGGATCTTGAGTCATTCCTGGAGGAAGCGATGGACCAGGAATGTTGGTACAGAAATTTGATGGAGGTGGTGGGGGTGATGGGGGTGTTACGGGAATCCCACTGGTGTAAAAGCCTGCAGAAAGTTGGTCTATGGTGTAGAACATTTTGACTTCTTCTTGACCATTGCCTTTGACACTATCCCAACGAACTGTGACAACAAATGCCCCGGCTTTTGCACCTAAAGTGGTTGCGTTAGCAGTGCCTGCTTTCCAGGCACTAATCCTGTAATTGTAACCATTTGGAGATAATTTACAGTCAGCTACATAATTAGAATCTTTGTCCTCATTGGCTGCACCGCTGACTATTACTGGGCTTGGTGATGCTAAACCAACATTTTCGACATACTTATAGCCTTTGTCTGGGATTGATGCGTCTTCTTTAAAACAAAAATTATCTGTCAAAGGTGGGTCAAAAGGACCTGTGGCATGTTTGGCATAGTGTGCCCGAAGATATTCTATCTGTTTTTCTGCTATTTTGGTAGCTTCTGATCGCTCCTGTGAAGCCCTAGCGCTTTGTTGATTTTTATTCGTCAAGCTAAAGGCTGCACCGAGCATAAACCCGAGCATAGCAACACAGATCAGTACTTCCATGATTGTATCGCCTCGTTGGTTATGCATTATTTTTAATTTCATGAGGTACATCCAAAATTATTTTTTGCCTCATCATCAAAATAAACTGTTGAAATATTTTTTTGCCCTGTGCTGACAATTCCTGCGCCCTGTGGGGCCAGGCCAAGAGCAACGGCTGCAACTCTACCACCACCCCCTTCGCTAAGGCAAAAAACTACTCCGTTGCTTGCATTGGCAATTGAAGCATCAGTAAGGGAGCCAATGGCTGAATCAAGAAACCCTTCATTATCGACAGAACTAATATCTAGATATGCCAACTGACCTCTGGAGCCAGAAGATTTTTTGCCATCACTTGATATACCTGACACTACGGCAATCCCAAAACTCGATGTACCTGCTGTACCATATTTGATACTTGTCAGGACTACTCCGTTGAGAAGCTCATGACTAACGGAAGAGCCTGATGCTGTGGGGGTAGCTTCACTGAGGGTTGTCACATCCTTTGGCTCTCCGGGAGGATCAGGTATTGTAGTATTCCCACTAATAACCATTTCTCGCCAGCTAGTTAGTTCGTTGGTCGAGGAATTTTTGTAAAATTGGATGCCTTTGCCGATGAATATTTTGTCACCAGCTTTGAGGTCTCCGCCTTCCCCGGCGTTGCCAGCAGTATTAGGATAATATCCTGTTTCAACGTCGTTGATTGTGTCTTGCAGTTGGGATTCAAAATCCCTGACACCAGTCTGAAAACGAGTCTTTTGTTGCTGACCACTGATCACGCCCAAGACAGACACCAAAAGTCCGGCTGATACAACCAGAAATATCATAACCTCAACGATAGTATAACCTCTTGTGCCCCCAGAGAGTTTCATACCATAAATTATAGCACAAGCGCTATCGCCCAAATAGTAAAAAGTAGTGAGTATTAAGCAGGGGGGTTAGGAAAGACCGAGTAATCGCAAGTAAGCATCTGCCACTACTACGCCAAACAGATACACAACAAAAGCCGCAATTATCAAAAAGGGTCCAAAGGGTATTTTGGTCTGCATGCTCTTAGAGCCCAAAGCTACGGCCGGCAGCGTTACCAAACAACCAAGCAAAGATGCAATAAATAGCATCAAACAAGCATTAACTGGGGTAGCAGCGACAAGCCCAAGTACAAAGCCCAACTTTACGTCGCCTCCGCCTATCCATTTGCCACTGGAGACATAGAACAAAATGGCAAAAAGACCTCCAGATATTGCCATAGCTACCAATACTTTTGCCAAATCTACATATATTTCTCCACTACGAATGGATATAGTGATCACACTCAACACTAAAGCAAATCCAAAGGCTATTTTGACTAATCTATTGGGCAAAAGCATCCATTTGATGTCATAAACTGCTAGAGCTACTAAATTAACTACAACCGCTAGCCACAGACCGAATACGGCAGCCTCAGGACCTGTAAATTTAAACGGCCAAAAATTGTACGAGATTACGAATACAGCAGCCATGAGGATTTCTACTAGTGGATATTGCCAAGATATAGATTTGTGACAATATCTGCATTTGCCTCTCAGGCCAACCCAGCTGATAACCGGCAGTAAATCTTGCCAGCTTAAAATATGATGACAATTGACGCAGACAGATCGACCTTTTTTGATAGATAGATTGACTTTTTTTGGTTGTTTTGCCTTTGGCAGACTCTGTTGATGAACCCGCCAGACCAAAGCATTGACAAAACTACCAAAACAAAGCCCCAATATAACTAATATCCCTATAATCATTAGCACTTATGATAGCAAAAAAGGCTCCAATAAACGAGCCTTTTTATTACTATGCTAACTTTTCCTAATTTATAGGTCTTGGCAAATTGTTTGAGAAGCACCACTTGTTTCAATACGATATACAGCAGTAACGTTTCTCTTTGTTGGAGATGCTCCCATTGTCAAAGCAGCTATAGCCCCTGGTGCTGGGTTAGCAGCCGGACATTTTGAGAAATTATTCAACTGTATACTAGACTCCGTTGGAGTGACCGAACCAACAGCTGCTGCATTCTGTAAGTTTCCTTCTAAATCAGCTATTGCATAAAATGATAGTTTACCAGAATCGGCTGCGGTTGCTCGAGTAGGAAGTTGACCATTATTATTATTAGTTGATTCTTGTATTGAGCCTAGTAGTGCACTAATATCATTCTTACGTTGTGTATTACGGCTGTTTCTTTGCAATGATGGCACTGCGAGGAAGACTATCAAAATGATAAGTCCGGCTATGGCTAGAACTATCAATACCTCGATGATAGTGAAACCCTTTTGTTTTTTTATTAAATCTCTCATATCCCCAACCCTTTTCTTTGATTTATTAATGTTTATGCTTATACAATATCAAAATATACCATCTTGAGCAAGAATGCAACACTAATTTTTAAAAATTATAATTAAAGGCTTCATTGCGCTAAGCCCTTGGCAGGGCTTCTATCACCTTACTTTTTCTCTGTAGCAAGAAAAAGTAAGCAAAAAGTGCCACCCCAGTGATCAAAAACTGCCCTAAGATTAAATAACTACAAACATACTATTCTTCCGGGACTCCCTCCAGTCGGGCATAAAGCCATGTCCTCAGAATAATCTGTTCGTAGCCATTTAATCTAAAGGTGTTTTAATCAAGGGGACAAAAAGCAGTCTAAAGTCATAATTAATAATATTTCCTACGGAAATATACAAGGGAAGCTTGGGTCAGGCCTTGAGCAGACCTGAGAGATTTCGTCGAGATTACAACTATCAGCCGAGGACTGTTTGAACGACCAAAGGGAGAGAGTTCCGCAGTCTGTTGTAATCCTCGACAAGAAATCCCATCAAGTCTGCTCAACCGCCTGCTACTTCTTTGCATACTTTCTTGTTAGCACAAGAAAGTATGGTGATTAAAAAGCCTTTTAAGGCTTTAATCGCAATGAGTTATTCGCTTATAATGAAAGAACTATTTGATGATATTTTGGCCAGCTAGCCCATAAATTGGCAATAGCACCGCTGCTACAATAATAAACGCCGAGATACCCAGAACTACCATCATCATTGGCTCAATTATAGTAGAAATGGTTTTGATCTGGTTATCAACTTCTTTTTCATAATAATCTGCAGTCTTTTCCATCATATCTTCTAAGGCCCCTGATTGCTCACCAATTTTAAGCATGTTCGGCACAAGAGTTAAGAAATTTGGATCACCCGTTAGAGATTCGCTTAACGATTTGCCTCCTTTAACTTTCTCTATCGCCTTATTAATAGAAGCCTCAACATGGACATTGTTGATAGCGCCAGCCACAACCTCGAGCACTTTGATTAAAGGCACACCACTGGCAACTAGAGTTGTGCCAGTTCTGGAAAACCGAGCCATATAGACTTTCATAAATAGCGGGCCCATTGGCCATGCTTTCATCTTCCACAGATCGATTACTTGCTTGCCCCCTACCGTGCGAGCGTAACGTGTGGTGGCAAATATAGCTAAACCAAGCAATATCAGCATTAACCACCAGTATTTGATAGTAAAATGCGAAATAGATAATAAAACTACGGTCAAAAGTGGCAAATGTGCTCCTGGAAGATCTCTATAGATGACTTCAACCTGGGGCAAAACCTTGACAATCATGAAACCTAGCACACCAATCATCACCAGCATAACTATTGCCGGATATGCCATAGCCCCACGAACTTTGCTGATTATATCTGCGTCTTTTTCCTGCTGTGTGGCTATCCTGGACAGAGCCATGTCAAGAGTTCCTGATACCTCACCAGCCTCTATTAGATTAATATAAATGTTATTGAAAACTTCGGGATGTTTAGCCAGTGCCTTGGAGAACGCCAAACCACCCTCTACATCGGTGATTATTTTGCCGATGACTACTTTAAAAGCTTTGTTGTCAGTCTGCTCATCAACTTGTCGCAAGCTCTGGACTAACGGCAAACCAGCATTAATAAGTGTAGACATCTGCCTAGAGAAGAGTATTTTGTCTTTTACGGAAATTCTATTGCGGAATTTACCAAGGAATGTAAACCCACCAGAGCCGACCGCACGAATATCCAGCGGGACTAGTGACTGTTCACGAATCAATTTGGCTGCTGATGCCTCTGAATCTGCCTGCAAGGTGGCTTTTATCTTCTCCCCTGTTTTTGCGTTTTTGGCCTCGTATTCAAAAGTTAACATTATTGAATCTCCAACTTACCCTCTCATAAGTCTATCTAGTTCATCAAGATCAACTGCAACAATTCGCGCCTCATCGTAAGTGATAGTACCCGCATGAATCAAATTGACAAGTGTTTTGTCCATCGACTGCATACCAAACTCTGCACCCGTCTGAATAACTGCATCGAGCTGATGCCCTTTGCCTTCACGGATGATGTTTCTTACAGCTGGGTTTGCGATCAAAATCTCTGAGGCGACAACTCGTCCGCCACCGATAGAAGGAACTAGTCTCTGACAACAAATAGCCATCAAAATATTACTGAGCTGCGCCCTTATTTGTGGCTGTTGATGTGGCGGGAAAACATCTATCATGCGGTCCAAGCTCTGCGCAGCAGAGTTGGTGTGAAGTGTAGCAAAGACCAAGTGCCCCGTCTCTGCAATAGTTATTGCAGCTGCAATCGTTTCAAGGTCACGCATCTCACCGATAAGCACCACGTCTGGATCTTGACGCAAACTGCTTCTAAGCGCCGCCGAAAATGAGTATGTATCGTAGTGAACTTCACGTTGGACAATGACTGATTTGGCGCTTTTGTGCGTAAATTCGATTGGATCTTCGATAGTTATTACGTGCGCAGCGCGTTCTGTATTAATTTTATGAATAAGAGCAGCTAGAGTCGTCGATTTACCCGAACCTGTCGGCCCCGTAATAAGCACAAGGCCCCTTGGATATTCAGCAAATTTATTAATTATTTTTGGCAGGCCTAGTTGTTCAACACTTAGCATTTCATTAGGTATTAGCCTAAGGGCCGCAGCCAAATTTCCTCTTTCGTGAAAAGCGTTGACACGGAATCGCCCAAGATCACCAAAACTAAAGCTAAAATCAAATTCTTTGTCTTTTAGCAGAATTTGTTTTTGCTCATCATCCAGAATTGAGAAAATTAATGATTCAACTTGGGCTTCTTTGAGTACGCTGCCACTAGTTGACGGTTTGAGAGCCCCGTCAATCCGAATCATTGGCGGAAGACCAACTTGCAGGTGCAGATCTGAAGCCTTGTTCTTGACTACTTCTTCTAGTAAAAGTTCTATCCTAAGTTCGCTGCTCATCACTCCACCTTTTCTTTATGCATTATCTTCTGCTGCAACCCTATTAATCTCACTAATTGTTGTTTGCCCCGCTAAGGCTTTGAGATAACCGTCTTGCCTCATGGTTACCATGCCTTCTTTTATGGCTTGGGTTTGGATAACTGCGCTGGTTGAATGATTTATTATAAGTTTTTGAATCGCATCGCTGACCTCAAAGACTTCGTACAATCCCATTCTTCCCTTGTAGCCACCCGGGGTGTCTGGGCTATCTTTGCCCTTATATAAAGTATAAGCGTTTTGGGTGCGCAAAGGCAAATCCTCATAACCGAGATCTTTGCAGTACGCGAGTTTACTCTTTTCGTCTGGTGGCAGAAGATTACCTACATTTTGAAGAATAGCTTGTTTTTCAGCTCCTGAGGACGTATATGCCTCTTTGTCTTTGTCGGCAATTCGTCTGACAAGTCTTTGACCAATGACAGTTCTAACAGTGCTAGCAATCAAAAATGGTTCTATCCCCATGTCCAAAAGTCTGGGCAAAATGCCAGCAGCAGAGTTGGTGTGAAGCGTGCTAAAGACCAAGTGCCCCGTCAACGCAGCTTGCACTGCAAGAGCTGCTGTCTCTTTGTCGCGAATTTCTCCAACCATGACAACATCGGGATCTTGACGCAAAATAGACCTGAGCCCAGATGCAAACGTCAAGCCAACCTCTGCGTTAACTTGGATTTGGTTGATCCCGTCAATTTTATACTCAACAGGATCTTCAAGCGTAACTATATTGATAGTGTCGTTTTTTATTTCCTGTATTAACGCATACATTGAGGTTGATTTACCAGAACCCGTTGGTCCAGAGGTTAAAATCATACCGTTTGATTGAGCAACGCCTTTTTTTATTGTTCTTAGAGCACGACCGGTATAGCCCATGTCTTCGAGCTTTAAGCTCGTGCCTGATTTATCAAGCAGACGGATCACAACTTGTTCACCCCAAATCACAGGCGAGATAGCTATACGCAAGTCTATCAAATTACCCTCTACGTCAACAGTAAATTGACCATCTTGCGGGATACGATGCTCGTCAATTTTAAGATTGCTAAGAATTTTTATTCGGGAAATAAGTGGCGGTTCGGTGCTTTTTGGTAATTTCATGATCTCACGTAGTACTCCATCAACTCGACAACGAATTTTCAACTCGTGCTCAAGTGGCTCAATGTGAATATCACTAGCCCGTGTACGCGCCGCATACTCCAAAATAGCTGATAGAGCTTTTGAAATCGGTGAATCCTGAATAATAGTCTTGATGTTGCTGTTTGTGGGAGCATTAGCCGCTTCTTTGATCTGCTGGGCTTCTTCTGTTGCAGCAGAAGATATGCTACCAACTGTACTAGTAACATCTGCTTCAATATCTTCGTCGTATTGCTTAATGACTTTTATAATGCCTTCTTCGCTGGCGGTATAAACCTTAAGAGGACGACCGATACGACTTGACAAAAAATCAACTGCCTGGACATTGTCGGCGTCGAGCATGGCTACAACTAATTTATTTTGGATTTGTCCCAGTGGCACGGCCATATAACGTTGTGAAACTTCTTTAGACAATAACCTCAAAACCTGTTTGTCTATTCTTGCATCCTGTAAATTGACGTAAGGAACATGGTTGATCTTGGCCATAAGTTTAGTGAGGACCTCGTTCGAGACTTGTGCCTCGTCGACCAAAGTAGCCAGAATTGGCGCAGAGTTTGCATTGGCTTTTTCTTTGACACTTTCAAGCTTAACCTGTGATATAACGCCTTCCTCTACCAAATACTTCTCGAGTAGTTGCTGGTTTTCTTCTGATAGTACGCTCATGGCTTAATCACCCGCACTGCTCAATTATTATTGGTATTGTTATTGCCGCCGATTTTGATCAACTGTGTTGGATTAACAGCGTCCTTATTAAAAATGAAGGGGTCGGGTTTATTGAAAGTCGATGTGATCACATCGACTTTTTCAGCAGTTAAACTTTGATCTTTTTTGGGCACAAATAAAGTTTTTGTAATCAGCAGAGACAACATCGAAGAAACTATGACGATAGCCAAAATAATTGGTAGATCTTTCTGCCTCATTTTTTAGTCTCCGTTTTCTTTGTCTTGCTAACTTTATCTGTTCTATTAACCTTTTCTGTCTTAACATTGAACTTTTTCTGTGGTTTGAAATATGTCTTACCATCGATAGATATCTTTACGCCATCTGTTTGTCCTTTAATACTAATTTTTGATATCTGCACTGGGCGGATTGACTTTTCGAATAACGCCAGTAGTTGTTTCGTGTTACTGCTCGAAGCAGTTACTGACACCGTAAAAGGAATGTCGACAGCTACTGAGGCGTCCCCACTCTCAGACGCGGACTGCGCCACTTCATCATCCGTTCCGGTCATGCTGTCTATCTTGTAGCCATTACTACCGAGTAGTTTATAGATACTTGTCGCAAGTGCTGGGAAATCATACTTACTAGGTAGTGCGTCAAGAACAATTCGAGCATTTTCACCATCTTTGTCTGCTGTGCCTGAGGCATTACCACCCAAAACATTCTCTCTGACAGATGCAAATTCTTGATATGAGGTCTTAAGCTGTTCGGTTGCTTTTTCGTTGGCTTTTGCTTGTTTTAAAGTATTTTCTTTTAGGCCTATCACTTTTGACTGATATTTCATTTGGTCAATTAGTGATTTTCCGGCAACGCTACAAAGAACAATCACAAAACAAGCCACACCAACAACGATTAACACAGTGGAGTTGGCTTTGTCGATAGCTAGTCTTTTGGCTGATAGTTTAATAGCCATTTACTGACCCTCCTTTGGTACTACCGGCGGTGCCCCAAAAAGATCTGTTGGCTTTTCAGTTACAGATCTCGTCGAAATAATATTCGGAATGACTAGGCTCACTGCCTTGTCCTCGGCTAGACCCTCTTTTTTAATCATTTTGAATAAATACGGATCAAAAGTGGCGCTTATATTAAATGTAACCTTTTCTGCCGGATTTGTAGCTTTATCCTGTACTGAAAAGCTCGATAAAACAACTCCGCTGAATGCCTTACCTTCAGGTCCGCCTTCTGTGTTGACCTTAAAGGTTGTAAACTTCAAAGTATCTACAAATTGATTAACTGTTGATAATTCTGATGCTGTCCCCTTGATACTAAAAGTATTTGCAACGAAGTCTGCGTCAACATCTGTTATTTTTACGTTCGCTGGTGTGAGTTGTATCAGATAATCAGTGATTCTTGAACTAATTATTTTTTGGTCATGAAGCCCTGGCAAACTTGCAAGTTGGTTCTGTACAGTAATGATCTTGTCTAAATCTTGTGTCTTGCGAATTGTTGCTACGCTTGATTTTATATCTTTTGTGAGATCGTTCATCCTTTTGTGTTGAGCAAATTTAACATTGATCAAAAGCAGTATAAATATAGTCAAAAAAACTGCGCTGGTAATAAAAGAGGCCAGAATAATTAATCTTTTGCGGGCTTGGGTTTTAATAAACTCAAGTTTTATGTCTGGTAATAAATTAAATTGAACCATCGACTATATGTTCCTTTCTGCGAGCCCAACGGCTACCCCAAAATGGTTGGAAAGATTCATTAACTCGTTTTGCCGAGCTGGATCATAAGCAACATTCCTCCAAGAATTGCCTATTTCTACATTGACGCCCAATTTGTTAGCAATGTACAGAGGAAATTCTGGCAAAGATGAGGCAGCCCCCGTCATAACAATCTTCTCAACTTTTTTATCCTTGTAGCGAGTTTGGAAGAATTTTATTGATTTCTCTATATCAGAAACCAGCAGATCTATGGTCCCAATAATGCCATTGTAAACTTGTCCTTCTAGTTTCTGCTGAGAAAGACCAAATTTAAATACAAATTCGGTGGCCTGCTTCTCGTCTATGCTCAGGTTTGACATGGCTGATTTAATAATCGCTTCCGAACCTGTAGGAACTGCTCTGATAAGTCTGGGAATATTATCAATAGTAATCACTAAATCTGTATTAAGACTACCAATATCAAGTATCATATTTGTTGTATTTGCATCTGGTGGAAGCATTGATCTTGTCAGCACCAAATTGTCGGGTTCAAAGGCAATAACATTCAGCCCAATTGACTCCAGAAGATCAAGCTTTGCTTCTACGTAATCATTTGTAACACTTGACAGCAAAAGCTCCACCTTATTGCTACTCTCTGGAGAATCACCTATAACTGCCCAGTCTATTTTTGAAGCTTCTATAGGAGTGGGTATCAACGAATCTGCTTGATATTTTATTGATTTGGTCAATTCATGGGGCGGCAACCTGTCGATGTCTGTCACCATTGTAAACACTCTTGTCGAAGGTAACCCTACAGCGACATTTTTAGTTGTTATCTTAGCTGCGGCTATAACTTCTTGGACTTTAGCTGCGACTTTTTGTTGATCTGCCTTGCTATCACTTAGAGCTATCTTTGCTTCTATAGGAACCATCCCGTAACGAAGGAGCTGTTTTTTTGGACCAGAAGATAATTGGACCACTCTAATAGCAGTTGAGCCGATGTCTAGTCCGAAAAATTCTGATACCCCACTCAATATACTCATAATTAATTAAATTATAGCATAAACGCTTTGCTGGTAAAGCAATTAGAATAATAAAAGTTTGAGGTTGATAGTTTTTTACATATGCAAGAAGCTCTACATCTGTTAAAATACATTGTATGAGTTTATCTATTGGGATAGTTGGCTTACCAAATGTTGGCAAGTCGACTTTGTTTAACGCTCTAACTGACAGTTCGGCGCTGGCGGCCAACTACCCTTTTGCCACAATTGAGCCAAATAGCGGTATTGTGCCCGTGCCTGATGACCGATTGAAAACGCTGGCAAAGATTTATAGTAGTCCAAAAATCCTGCCTGCTACTGTAGAATTTGTAGATATTGCAGGACTTGTTGAGGGCGCCAGCAAGGGCGAGGGTCTTGGCAACCAATTTCTTAGTCATATCCGTGAATGTAAGGCTATTATCCAGGTGGTTAGAGCTTTTAACGACAAGAATATCATCCGTAGTGAATCCAGTAAAAACCCGACTTATGACATTGATATAATCTCTATCGAATTAGTCCTTGCTGATCTTTCAACAGTGACCAAATCACTACCCAAAATAGAAAAAGAATCTCGGTCTAACCCAAAATTAAAACCCCAAGCTGGACTTTTGACCAAAATAAAAGACATCCTAGAAGCTGGGACTCCTCTCCATAAGCACCCTGAGATTATTAAGACAGATGACGAACAAAGCATAAAGCTACTCCAGAGTTTGCAGCTTCTAACTGCAAAACCGATGATTTATCTTTTTAACCTGGACGAGGACGATCTGCAAAATGATATTTTTAAGAAGGAACTATCTCATATTGTTGAGCCAGCCATTGCTATTTTTGTCTGCGCCAAGCTAGAGGATGAACTGCGCAGTCTTGAAACGTCCGAGCAACAAGAAATGCTAAAAAGCTATGGGCAGAGTGAATCTGGTCTGGTCAAGGTAATCCATGCGGCCTATGACACACTCGGCTTACAAAGCTATTTGACCGGGGGCCCCAAGGAAGTTCGGGCCTGGACCATCAAACAAGGTGCTACAGCACCACAAGCTGCTGGGGTCATCCATACAGATTTTGAAAAAGGGTTTATAGCTGCTCAGATAGTTGATTACAATGATTTGGTCCAGGCAGGCACAGAACAAAAGGCCAAAAATTCTGGTAAAATAAGAACTGAAGGGAAAAACTACGTCATGAAACCCGACGACGTGGTGGAGTTCAAATTTAATGTCTAAAAACATAGCAATTAGTATTAATAATCTGGATAAAAGCTATTCGAATGATTTCAAAGCACTTGATAAACTCAATCTTCAAGTGCCAGAAGGGTCATTTTTTGGACTACTTGGCCCCAATGGAGCGGGCAAGTCTACTCTGATACACTGTCTGACTGGTCTCTCAATCCCTACTGGTGGACAGGCCAAAATATTTGACTACGATGTCGTCCGGGATTACAAAAAAGCTCGTAAAATCATTGGTATGTCGCCTCAAGAAATCAATTTAGATTGGTTCTTGAGTGTAGAGGATACCCTTGACTATCATGGTGGCTACCACGGCATGAAGCGTGATGAGAGAAAAAAGCAAATTGACACGTTGCTTAAAGCTTTTAAGTTGGGTGACAAACGCAAAGAAAATATCCGTACACTTTCTGGTGGGATGAAAAGAAGACTAGTGATCGCTCGTGCTCTGATGCACAGCCCGAAGGTGCTAATTCTTGATGAACCTACAGCAGGCGTTGATATAGAGCTAAGGCTCGAGCTCTGGAAATATATGAAAAATGAGAACAAATCCGGCACAACAATTCTGCTAACCACTCACTATATTGAAGAAGCAGAAGAGTTATGCGACCAAATTGCTCTAATCAATAAAGGCAAAATTATTTACTCAGGGACAAAAGCTGATATCAAAAAACATTACAAAAGGACGAATCTTGAGAGCATATATCTGGACGTAATCCATGGGACAAAGAGGGATAGCTAATGTTTGATCAATTTTTGCCAATCTATACTATTTTGCGCCGTGAAGTCTCAAGATTTTGGAGTATTAAACGCCAAACTATCTTAGGCCCACTACTAGAAACCTCTTTGTTCATAACCGTTTTCGGGGCATCACTGGGCTCTAGGATCAACCAACTTGAAGGTGTTTCATATATACTGTTTATTTTTCCAGGACTTCTGATGATGTCATTTGCCATGAATGTGTTCTCAAACAACAGCTCATCTATTTTGCAGCAAAAATTCCAAAAAGCTATTGACGACCAATTAACATCGCCAATCCCCAATGTACAGCTTTTTCTTGGCTATGCACTGGGCGGGTTTGTCCGTTCTTGTATTATCGCTGTTATCATAATTTCTACTGCGAGTGTATTGATCCCTGACTTCTCTATAGCACATCCGCTGATGCTAATCGCAAGTTTAACGACAATAGGCTTGTTTTTTGCTTTTTTGGGTGTACTGATCGGACTAAATGCAGAGAAATTTGATGATATAAGTTTTTATCAAACATTTATACTGTCACCAATGATTTTCCTTGGTGGAGTCTTCTACTCTGCTACTTTGCTTCCTGAGCCGTTCAAAACACTGATCCTTTTTAACCCGATATATTACATGGTCAACACTGTCCGTTATGCCATCCTTGGCAATTCACAAGTTAATCCCTGGCTTTGCATTGGAGTAGTAACTCTTTTTGTAGCTGGACTTTATTTACTAAACTCTCGTCTGTTTAACAGAGGCTACAAACTCAGAACTTAATTTCTTATAATTTAGTAACTACTGATTATTTGTGACTTTTATCTCAAATTATTTTCAATACGTTTATATCTTACTTTCTTGTACCGACCAAGAAAGTAACAAAGAAACTCAGAACATAAATAGCATAAACCAGAAATATCATTTTCTGTACACGTGTATCAAAAATGATATTCTAAAGATTATAAAATTAGTACGAGTTACAAATCCTGATGGAATCGAATCAGTACCTAAAAGAGAGTATAAGCGGAGTGCAGACCGAGAAGATATCTTCTCGGCTCGAAACGCTCTCTTTTAGGTACTGATTCGATTCTACAGACGAGGTTTTCCCTCCTTAAGCCTAGGGTTGCATATATCGATCAATAGTCTGAGCTATGTCTGTAATCTGATCTAGCGTTCCGCCTTCTGCCATGATCACAACAGCGTAACTTCTTGGTCCGTGGGTAACAATACCCGCATCAACGGCAATATTTTTATCAAACGATTGTTTGTCGGCAACTCTACAATCACCACAACCAAGACTTAAGCCTGGAGTCTGCTTTGGCGTATACAGAGTATCAAACACCGCTCTTCTAGTCTTGGAAAATAGGCTCTGGCCATGTTTCATATCCGACAAATATGCTCCGAGGTCCTCCGGAGAAACTTTGGCATTAAACTCATTATTCACCTCTATATCATATCCATAACTTTTCATGGTGCTATTGATATAGTCTTTGCCAAGATATTTCATTAATTTGTCATAACATGCGTCGTTACTTTGCCCTAACCCGCTACCAACACATTGTTTAACGGAGTTGCCAAACAAATAGTTGCCCCAACGATCAGGGTTAATTTTTGACTCCAGTGCAGGCAAGGCAACTAACCTAGAAACACTGCCTATATTGTAGCTGTCATTCTCGTTGATCGACGCAGTCAGCCCAGAATTAATATCTTCGACGTAAATTGACCATTTAACATCTTTGTATTCTCGAGTCTTTGTAACTAATTGTCGATTTAGCTCTTTGTTCTTGTGCCTAATTTTTTGTGGTTTTTTAGTTGACGTGGCTCCGTTAATATTTGGCTCCTGCGTAGGTGTTGTCTCTTGATTTAATATGTTGGCTGCAATTTTTTCTGTACCACTCCGAAAAGCTACGACTGGACTCGGAATTAAATTCGCCCAAACTCCATAGACAATAAACCCAGCAAATAGAAAAGTCAGCAAATAGCCTGGGAGCCCTATCCTTCGATTTGTGCTGGATTCTTTAAATCCATGCACATAATAAACATTCTTTTTTGTTATGTTTTTCATTTTTGTATTGGTAGTTATTTTTGTATATATTTTTGCCGAGACGGTTTTTGTATTAATCGTCTTATTACTAGGCTAACATAAGTTTTTAACCACAATCAAGCACTTTTTTATCAATCTGCTTGCTTTATTTCCAATTAAAAACCATATTCTTCATGATAGAGATTATTTCCTCATGGGTGGGTGCAACATTTTCTTCGTAGTAATGATCTGTGGTAATAAAGTTATTAACAACGCTGAGACAGTGTATCTCATCTGCAGTAATGTGCATTTTATCTATAGCATCTGCGGTTGCCAGCACCGCAACCACTATAAGTTTCTCCAGGACAATAGGCTTGAAAAAATCTTTAACAACGTCCATTGTCCGTCCATTTTTTAGCCCGTCTGATACGACGATAGCCGTATGTCTTTTTAGAAGACGCTTGTCCATCGCCCCATCTTTTCCTACAATGCGATTGATTTTATGGAACGATTCGTCGCGTTTTTGGTTGATAACGCCACTGTATTCAGAATTAAGTTCTTCAATTTGCCCGGCAGAATAGGAACTATTATACGTATAAGTATCAGCAGAAGTCAGCGTAGCGATAGGCTCTGACTCGCCTGGCACATAAACTTCATCAGTTACCAACATAAAAAGCGTGCTGTTGGTTCTCTTCGCAATTGGCTCTCCGACTAAAACTGATTTTTCATCAACGGCAATAACTACAGTATTGTCAGCTGTCAGATCACTAAGTATATCGGCAAGTTCTGCGCCGGCCTCTGCTCTATTTTTGAAATACCTCATTTCGTCCCATTTCTCAAAGAAAAAGCAATTTTAGTCTCAAGTGTGTAAGCCATAATCATCAAAGATAAGTTTAGCATAAGCATTTGCACATATGGCTTTTTAATAATTCTTTTTTGTAAGTAATTTAAGTAAATAAAATTTTTCTAGGTTGCCTTTTTGCCCAGCAACGCCAGAATCTTGTTTGGATACAATTTTGTATTTTGCCCGAACCCACTGCTCAAAATCATGTAATATATCTCTGCGCATTGCATTATTTTTGATCACTCCTTTGTGTTTGAGCTGTGATTGCCATGCCTCAAATTGAGGTTTAACCATAGCTATTACCTCTGTATTTTTATCGATTAGTTTTGGGAGATGTTCGAGAATTTCACGAATACTAATAAAAGACACGTCTATGAGCACAATATTTACTCTATCTTCTAATTTCTCTATATTTCGGATGTCTGTTTTTTCTCGTAGCTCAATTTTGGGATGTCCGCGAAGTGTGTGATGAAGCTGATTTGTGCCGACATCGACAGCAATAATCTTGGCTGCTCCACGCTTCAGAGCATAGTCAGTAAAGCCACCCGTGCTACTGCCAATATCGAGCACTATGGCAGATTCAAAATTAATATTAAATATTTCAGCTACAGATGCAAGTTTCAGCCCAGCTCTTGATACATAGGTCTCTTGGTCTGTAATTTCAAGTTTATCATTTGCTTGTACGTATGCACTTGGCTTTTTTGCCACCACACTATTAACTTTTACCATACCAAGTTTTACAAAATTCTCTGCCTGACTTCTACTGATCTTGCGTCGCAGACTCAGCGCTAGGTCAAGCCTAAGCTTTTTTGCGTTCACGGTAAGCACCTGTCGCTACATCAATACTTATTTCGTCACCTGTCCTGATAAAAGCCGGCACTTTGACCTTCAGCCCTGTCTCAAGTTCTGCGTTTTTGGTCAAGGCACTACTTGTGTCGCCTTTTACGGCATCCTCTGCGTAAACAACCCTAAGAAAAACATTTTTAGGCAAACTAACATTGATTACTCTTCCTTCGTATTTCTGGACCGTTACTTCGTCACCTTCTTTAAAATATCCAATGATATCATCAATTAATGAGCCCCTAACTTCGTAATTCTCAAAGCTCTCTCGGTCCATAAAATTATACGTGCTGCCTTCTTCGTAGGTGTATTGAGCACTACAATTTTCAACATGAGCTGGGCTGATAGGTTCGTTACCTTTAAACGTCTTGTCGAGCACTTTCCCATCGATCAAACTCTTAATTTTGACATTAACTATTGAACCGCCCCGCCCCATAACCTTCTGAGAATATTCAACAACTTTATATGGGACAGCGTTATATTCAAAAATCGTGCCCTTTTTTAGGTCTGTTATGCCGAATGCCATGATATTTTCCCACTTCTTAGTGACTGCAAAATTACTTCAAGCTGTCTGTGCAAATAGTTAATATCCGCTTGACTTATAACGCATGCGCGTTCAGCCTGCTTAAGACAATCTATCACCTGTTTTACCCGTGACTCTAAACTCTTAAGAGGTTTTTTAACTTGCATTTCATCCTCAAGTCTCTGAACCTCACGTTTTAACGCTTGCGAGGAAGGGTGGCTATGATCATCAATAACATTATTTAGTTTGTGTCTTAGGTTGATAACATCTCTATATAAATCGTTCATTTACTCGCCTAACCGTTTATTTGTTGACAAAAGGCAGAAGCGCCAAGTGTCTGGCTCTTTTGATAGCCGTTGCCAAACGCTTTTGTTCTGACTCACGTAGTCCTGTGCGTTTGCGCGGTTCTATCTGACCATATTGGTTAACGTATCTCTGTAAATTCTTGAAATCCTTATAGTCAAAATATGGGACTTCTTCTCTGTGTCTAAATATCTTTGCCATGTTTTACTCCTTTTAGTCGTTAAATTCTAAATCCTAAGCCCAAAATCCTAAACAAACTAGAAATTCTCAAATTCGAAACAATCTGATTGCCGTTTTGTTTTTGATTTATTATTTCGTGCTTGTTTCTCATTTCTTGTTTCTTCTTTCTTTGGTTTCTAGAAAGGTATGTCATCTAAATTAATTGGCTCATCATCTATTTCGCCGCTGGTGTCATCTTTTTTGCTGGATGCTTTGGCTTTGCTTGGCGCCGCCGCAGGAGCCTCTTCGCTCGTCTGGACAGATGCTGGTGCACCACCACCTGCATTACCCAAAAAAGTAACGTCCTGGGCAATGACTTCAAGTTTGCTTCGTTTTTGACCGTCTTGTTCCCATGATCTGCTTTGCAAACGTCCACTAACTAACACTGGTCGTCCTTTTGTTATGTATTGAGCTACTCTTTCGCCCAAGGGCCCCCACGCTACTATATCTACGTAATCTGTAACTTCTTTCCATTCTCCATCAGAACCTTTATAACTACGATTAAGCGCAAGACTAAAGCTACAGACACTTTGACCGCTTGGTATTTGTCTTAGCTCTGGGTCACGCGTTAGATTACCCATAAGTGTTACTTGGTTAAAACTTCTTGCCATTTGATCCTCCTATTATTCCTTTGTCTCACTTGCCACTGCTGGCATTTTACTTTTTTTGATCTGCTTTAGCTTTTCGATTTTCTCTACCTTTTTGTGGTCGATTTTAACCACCAAATATCGGATAATCTCATCTGTAATATTAAAAGTTGATTCGAGTTTGGCGACATTTTCACCGACGACTTCGATATTATAGAATATGTAAATTCCTTCAGTATGTTGACCAATTCTGTAGGCTAAGTTTTTCTTACCCCAATTGTCGCTTTTTAGTATTTTTACGTCGTTTTTTTTGAAAATTTGCTCTATTTTAGTAGTAGCTTTTTCCAAATCTACAGAAAGCTGTGGGTCAAATATAATTGCGACTTCGTATTCGCTTTTCATTTAGGTGTTTCCTCCTCTGGTTATTGCCTGTGCGCACCCGTTAGCTATCGGAGCCACAAACTGAGTTATTAATACATTGATTATACTAAAGAACTTCTTAAAAATCAACTTCTAGGTTTGGTGGCGGACAAATTCTTGTGCGTTTCTGGCGATCTGACCTAGTGCAGAAAGCGGGTTTTGGTGTGTAGCGGCTGGCTCCACTCCTGTGCCTAAAGGAAATTCATCACTGATAACAAACAATTCATTATCTGGTAATTCTTCGTCTAACTGAAGTCGTCGCATCATCGCTCGTTTAATTTGGCCAGCATTTTGCACCCAGGCACCAGCGTTACTAACAACTAAAACATTTCTTGCCTTTGAAGAAATGCCATATTCTACAAATGCTTCGGCAACATCATCCCCCACTCCTGAATCTGCACCTATAACTGAACTTACAATAACGCCCGCTTTACCCAATTTCGGCTTTATAATATCACCCATGTATATATATTCCGTTTCGCCACCCATCACATCGTCTCTTTCACTATCTGGCATTTTTCTGTTTCCTGCAGCCAAAATTACTTTGCCAATTTGAGTTCCATCACGATTTATCCTCTGAATCAATGCATCAGCACGTCTGTGCATCCAGTTAGCTACACCACCCGTAATCACTGCAACATCAATGTCTTTTAGCACCTCTAGCTCCGGATTCATAAAAGAACGCTCCACCGGAGTCAAAAGCCCTGACCGCTCAACCCAATCCCTGGCAATATTAACCGCATCTTGGTCAGTTCCTAACCTAGCTTGCACTTTTTCAATATTGTCCTGGAGGGTTTTAGCGGGACCAACGGCACCGATTAAATCACCCAGATTATCTACATCAGGCTCAGCTGTAAGTTCATAGCCAAAAGCTCCTGCCATTTCACGGATAACCCCTTCGCCAACATCGTAAACAGAATGCTCCGCTGGATTAAAATTTGCAAAGTTCACTTCGCTCAAGTCGTTATCTCCTTTTGTCTATTATAACAAATAATATATATTCTGTCAAACATCGGTCGTTTTTTCCATTTTTTTTGCAAAAACAAACCTTAAGCAATTTTCTTTTAGTAAAATCTACGCTAAAGTTATCCCTATGAGCGCAGAAGCCAGAGAAGTCCACGAAAAACTAGTTGGTGGTTTTACCGCAAGATATATAGAGGAGGCACACCTTGGAGCCGTAGCTTATGCAGTCCCCTATGATGCTGGGAATGAACTATGCGATTATGACAAAACCTTTTGGTCTGCTCAACCAAGCGAGAGGGGGCTTCAAGTCGCTAATTTCATAATAAGAAAAAATGACAAACTTTCCAAAGAAGAAGCTGATAGAGTATGCGTTCGTCCATTTGTCGAAAAAGCATCGATTATAACCGAGGCACTTCAGCAATATCCACTGCTCCTAGTAAATGACCATCACCCAGACCTTCAGGGGGCACGGTCTTTGACTTCAGCTCATATGGGACTTGCGTCAGAACAAACATGGGGCTCTGAGTGGGATAGATTAAGCGCAATGATCAATATATCTCTTGGTGTTGCCACAAGAGGACTACTGCCAATCAATATCGGCTGGAAACATACCCCATTTAAAAAACCTTTTTTGTCAATACAGCGTTCTGTCGGTAGCCCACATTACGCTTTTCCTATAAATAAACCTATGCTAGAGGCTAAAATGCCACTAGATTTCGTAAGAGAATACAACAACAGGTTTAAGGATAATTCTAAATCAGCAGCACAAGCCCCAACGAACCATCCTGACGGATTAAAAGCATTGATCACAATGTCACCTGGGGGTGAAAAAAACATTTGGGGTAAAGACGAATATGAAGGCAAACTAATAACCCACAAGGTAATTCCTGCTACGTCCAGATTAATTATGAATATGGAATGCGGATTGCTGCCGGTAAACGCAAGTTTTGGTAAGGGCAAAAGAGAAACTTTCTTTGAACTGGGTGATATCATCCCACCAGGTGATGTAACTAAAGATACCGTCCCAGGAATAATGGCAGACACCGCTGATTACAGAAGAAGACATGGCGAACCATGCGTTTTTTATGCAGAGGAACTTGTCTAGCGACTTAGTTATTCGTCTTTGGCGCTACTGTGCGAATCAGAAAAATCATTATCTCCGCCGGCGATTATTTCGTCATCTTCTCTACCAAAGACATCATCCATGCTGGATATCAAGACCTCTCTAGGACGCGAGCCATCTGCCGGCCCAACAATGCCTTGTTCTTCCATGGTTTCAATTAGCCTAGCTGCCCGCGCATAACCAACTCTTAGACGTCTCTGGAGCAAGCTGGTGCTGGCCTTGCGCCCCTCTAGGACTACATGCACAGCGTCTTTCCAGAGATCATCATCAGCACTACCTCCACCAAAGTTATCATGAGTTACAAGACCGCCCCGCCCGTTTAACTGGACAGGTTGAGAAATAATTTCGTCATCATATTGCGGTTCTCTCTGATTTTTCAAAAATTCATTAATTTTGGCTGTCTCTTGTTCCGAAATAAATGCTGCTTGAATTCTCTTAGGATTTGGCATATTTGATGCCTTAAACAACATATCACCTTGACCAAGCAATTTATTAGCCCCCATTTGGTCAATAATCGTCCTTGAGTCCACTTGGCTAGCCACCGTAAAGGCAATTCGAGATGGCACATTGGCTTTAATCAAACCTGTGATAACATCTACACTTGGTCTCTGCGTTGCTAATATGAGGTGAATACCAGCCGCCCTGGCTTTTTGCGAAATTCTAACAATCAATGATTCAACATCGCGCGCTGCCACCATCATTAAATCTGCAAGCTCATCAACCACAATCACAATATAAGGCATACCCTCTTCTTTTTTTAGATTATTATATTCTTCGATATTTCTCTTGCCTACCCCAGCTATTGTTTTTAGACGTCGCTCCATCTCTGCTATAGCCCATTTGAGAGCACTGATACACTTTTCTGGCTCATGAATAACCGGTGCTAACAGATGAGGAATGCCGTCATAAGGAGTCAGTTCAACTTGTTTAGGATCAACTAAAATTAATTTTAAATCTGCTGGGGTATTGTGAAATAACAAACTGGCCAAAATAGTATTGATCATAACCGACTTGCCGGACCCTGTCTGACCAGCCACTAAAAGGTGGGGCATTTTAGCCAAATCTGCCACAATAGATGTCCCTGAAATGTCTTTGCCTATCACAAATCCTAGTGGAGATTTAAGGTTCGTCCACTCATCGGAACTTAGCACTCCACCAATTCTCACCGTAGCTGACTTATAGTTTGGAACTTCTATGCCAACCAGTCTTTTACCTGGTATCGGGGCCTCAATTCTAATAGAATGTGCCGCCAGATCCAGAGCCAGGTTGTCTTCAAGCGCGGTAATTTTGGTTAATTTCACACCTGTTGGAGGTTTTAGGGTATACTGCGTTACCCTCGGACCAACATTTGCGCCCTCCATATCTACACTAATACTAAAATTGCTGAGAGTGTCACGGATAATATCGGCATTTTGATTAATATCTCCCGCGTCAGCCTTGTCCTGCTTGAGATTTAGCAAGTCAATGGTTGGGAACTTCCAGTCAGGATCTTTCTGAGCAGTTAATGCCTGTTGATCATCTGCCCCTGTAAGTTGTTTTGCAGTATTTTTAAAAGATGAAAGTCTAGCTGGTTTATTTGCTAACTCTTCACTGTGGTCTTCCAGAGGGACGCCTTTGTTAAGCTTAAAGCCGGCATGCTGATCGAGGTTTTCCAGATCTTGATCTTCTTTTGGTGTTGAAAATATCTTCTTCCTCACAAAATTAAGGAAATTTTTAAGTGACAAATTAAACGCAAAGAAAAAGAACACAAAGCACAGTAAAAACATTAAGATAATTGATGGGTATTTATCTAAATAGTCAAAAAGTGTGCCACCGACTAGTTCACCAACAAATCCGCCATTTCCCCCACTTCTTTCGCCAGTTGTTGAATTGCTATGAAGAGTTAAAACATGGAAAAACCCCGCCAACAGAATTATAAACATGTCCATAGATGCTAGATGTTTAAAATTTAATTTCTGATCTTCTCTAGTAAACCGATAAATCACCATATAGATTATAGAAAAAGCGACAACAAATGATGCCCAACCAAAAACCCAATCAAAACCGCGATATAAACCAATTGGCAAAGAACCACCAGTATGGAAAGAGCCGACTAGGGCAAGAGTAGAGATAATGACCAGAACCACGCTGGTAACATTAGCCACGACATTACTCTTTTGCTTGTCTGCTTTTGTACTTGAAGCTTTTTTGCTATGTTTCTTTTTTGCCATGATGCTTATTCTTATTCTACCAGAGAAAATTTAAATATTGTAAGCTTTATTATAGCAAAAATCACAACAATTGTCAAACCTCTTTCTCAGTCAACACGAGGGTCTTGGTTGAGAAGTCTGGCTCTCATGTTGGCGAAACGTTTTTGGGTTTTAGTAGCTTACTGTTCAGGAATTAGCCTAGCTTTGGTCTGGCGTTTGAAGGAACGGGTGATAGTTTTATAACCAAGGATGGCCTCATCGCTGAGTTGTCCTATCTTTTGCTGATCAAGTTGCTCTAGATCGGCGGGTATGAACTCGCCAAGCTCTGGTCCGTGCCAAGTCGAATAAGATCCTGTCATGTGCGGGACGCCTATAATTATGTACTCATTCACTGTGGGCGCAGCCCTCATGTCCCTCGTCCATTCATGACCGAGAGGCATCCAGCTGGATATGACTACATTGGGTTTGTACTCCTCAAGCGCCTCACGCACGTCCATGCTTATGACGGGAAAAGCAGAACCTTGTTGTGGCTCTGTGTCCGTCGCGACCACGCTTGCTTGGGGATCGCTTAACTCAATGATCTGCCCCAGAAACCCGGCAAGCCTGCCATCACCTGCGCCGACTTCTAGTATCATAGGTGCCTCTACTTGCGCCACATTAACACCAGACAGTATGTGCTTGCTCAGTCCTGCAATAAATTCTTGCGTCCAGACCTCGAACCTTTCAGTCTCCCACGGTCGTACATAGTACTGACGAAGAGCTTCTTTTCCTTCGAAAGAAATTTCAGTGGCCCTGACCTCGTCCAAACTAGGCAAATAAGAGGGATCAGTAGTCCAACCAAAAGCAGAGGTCGGACTATGAACCGATGACTCCGCAGTATTTGATAGTCGCATTGTCAGATAATACCATGTTATCTGTTGTTTGTCTAGTCAACACGAGGGTCTTGGTTGAGAAGTCTGGCTCTCATGTTGGCGAAACGTTTTTGGGCGTCGGCTGGGTTTTCACCTGATTTTTGGTTTGGGTTTTTACTATTTTGTTGTTGTTGCTTTTGGCCACCGCCAACAACGTTAACGACAGGAATAACTATTGGACTGCGGTTTGTTTTTTGGTACAAAAAATGAGTAACGTGTTCACGTAGTTCTACTTTAAATCTATCCAAGTCAACTCGCTTAAACCTCTGGGAAACTGCCCGGCGGAGTTCTGCCCTAAAATCGTTCATCAATTCTTCTTCGTCTTTCATGTAGATAAATCCTCGGCTGATGATATCAGGGCTGGTTAGCAAGCCACCTGTTTTTTTATCAATAGTCAGTATCACAGCCACGATACCTTCTCTGGCAAGTATTAGCCGGTCTTTAACTACTACGTTGCTAACAATCTCACCGCTTTGATCAACCAGCATTGTACCGTGAGGTACTTCACCTATTATCTCTAATTTATCAGGGGTAAGGGCAATAACTTGACCATTTTCTGCGTTTAAAGTATTCCTACGAGGAATGCCTTCTTCGATAGCAATTTCCAGATGTCGCTTTTTAGAACGAAAACTACCGTATATCGGAATAAAGAATTTTGGTTTAGTCATATTAATCATGTCTTTGTACTCATCAATACTGGCATGACCAGACACATGAAGCGGGCCACAACCGTCCAAGCTGTATGTTTCATGCCTGTAAACATGGACATTATTACGCATAAAATGATCAACCATATCGCCGATCAACGCATCATTGCCAGATTCAGGAATTGGGGTTGAACTCAACACTACAGTGTCCTGTTCTTTAAGTTTGACGTGTTGGTGCTCCCCGTTGCTCATTCTCTGAAGAGCTGAATTGGGCTCACCCTGTGAGCCGGTACAGACCACTACTATATCTTGATCTTTCATGCTGGCAACACTAGATATAGGGATAAATGTCCCTTTAGGGATTTTCATAAACCCATGGCGTACAGCCATTTCCAGAGTACTAACCATGCTTCGTCCATCCATAGCTACCTTTTTATTATTGTGAACAGCTGCATTAACCAGCATTTGGATTCGGTTCATATTAGTTGAAAAAAGTCCGATAAACACCCGCCCTGGAGCATTCTTCATAATGTCGTTAAAGCTCTGCTCTATCGTGCTCTCACTAGGAGTACGCCCAGAACGTTCTGTGGTGGTACTTTCACTAAGCAGCGCCAAAACTCCTTCACGACCGAGCTCCTCAAGTCTAGCTACATCTGTTTTTTCATGATCAAGTGGATTTGGATCAAGCCTAAAGTCACCAGTATTAATAAGTCGACCTACCGGCGTATCCAAGACAATACAAGTGCTACCTGGTATCGAGTGAGTCACACGAACTAGCTCAACAAAGAAATCACCGATTTTTAGCCTCTCATGTGTATCTTCGTTCATAGCTATAGTTTTCAGCTCAAAACCATCAGGCATTGGCAGAGCAAAATTCTCAAAAATTTCCTCTACACGACCAATGGAGAACTTACTACCATATACAGGTGCAGGATATTTTGGTAAAACATGAGGCAAAGCGCCAACGTGATCAAGATGTCCGTGGGTAATTATGTAAGCTTTGAGTTTATGTTTTACAGTTTCAAGATATGACATGTCGGCGATACCATAGTTGATACCCGGCAAATCAACACCAAGATCATTGCCACAGTCCATAACTACTACATCATTTTTATATTCTATTAACAGGCAGTTTTTGGACCCGCCACCGTCCATACCACCAAGTCCAATAATTTTAAGCCGTGGGCTATTGTCTATGAAATTTGCCCTCTCACCAGTGTTATCTTTGGCATTTAAGTACTGGCTGGCCAGTTTTTGGGCATCTTCAGTTGTGCGTTTTTGTGCACGAATAGCTGCTCCTCGACTAGCTTGTCTCGGACCTAAGTTATTAGAGTTTTGTTTGGGTTGGTTCTTTTTGTTTTTTTCGTTTGGTTGATTACTCATTTTATTCCTATTATTTAATTTCTTTAATTATTTTCTTAATTTTGGCAAAATCCTTATCAAAATCGCCCTTTAGATACTGATTGTATATGGTTGCCGCTGGATGATAGATTGGCATAACAACAATCGTCTGCTTTACCTCGCCATTTGTGATTACTACATCTCTAGTTTTGCCATGCATCGTAGAAATGCTGTAATTTGGCAGAAAATATCCCATAGAATGTCGCCCGAGAGGCACAATCAGCTTAGGACTAACTGCCTTAATCTCCCTTAACAAAAACGGCCAAAATGCACGTTTTTCTTCTGGCAGAGGATCGCGATTATTGGGTGGACGGAATTTCACAATGTTGGTTATGTAGACATCCTCTCGCTTAAAATCATTATCGATCAAAGCACGGTTGAGGATTTTTCCTGCAGCACCCACAAATGGCTGAGCTTGCTCATCTTCAGCTTTTCCTGGAGCTTCTCCGATAAACATGACATCTGCATCTGTATTTCCTACACCCATGACAAGGTTCGTGGCCTGCTTGGCCAAATCTGGACAGATATTTTGACTTATAATATCTGCCTTGATCTGTTCAAGAATTGTTATGTTTTTCCTCATTGTTTTTACTACGTTTTTTTATGTGTCGGTGGGTCAATCTCCACAGCGCTGGCATAGTTATGCCTAGCCAATAGTAAATAGAGATTATCCAAGCAAACCACCAAATCATAGCCCCAGTGTCCAGAGCATACGTCCCCAAAAACACGACTAAAATCGCCAGAACTACATTGGTAGCTACACTGTAATGAAGATATTCATTGTGATTTAAAATAACGTGTTTAACTCTTCTTTTCATCTCGTTCTCTTTTTGCTGCTTTCATACTTAGTTGCAAACGTCCACGATCATCAATACCGGTCAGCTTAACAGTTACTTTGTCTCCTTCTTTGATAAAGTCAGTTGTTTTTGATACTCGCTCTTCTGCCATTTCGCTGACGTGCACTAGACCTTCTTTGCCTGGCATTATCTGCACAAATGCGCCAAAATCAAGCACACTGACCACAGGACAATCCTCATAAATTAGGCCAACTTCCGGCTCGGCAGTGATGACTCTGATCATCTGCATAGCTTTGTCCATGCTTTCTCTACTCACGGCAGAAATTAGCACCAAACCGTCATCTTTAATTTCTATTTCTGCGCCTGATTCGGCAATAATCTTGTTGATTATCTCGCCACCTTTACCAATAACTTCTCGGATCTTTTCAGGGTTTATCTGCAATTTGTCCACCTGAGGGGCAAATTTACTAATTCCGTCTCTTGGTGCTCCCAGAACACTAATCATATGTTGCAATATAAAGTTACGGCCTTCTTTGCCTTTTAAAAGTGCTGTTTTCAAGACATCTACACCAAGCCCATGAACTTTCATATCCATCTGAATTGCAGTAATGCCTTTTTCTGTACCTGTAACTTTGAAGTCCATGTCTCCAGCAAAATCCTCTGCGTCGGCAATATCACTCAAAATATATGGTGTTCCATCGTCTCCGAGCATTAACCCCATTGCAATTCCACTAACTGGGCGTTTGATCGGGACACCAGCATCCATCAAAGCCAAACAACTTGAGCATGTTGCAGCCATTGAGGTACTGCCATTTTGGCTCATTATCTCTGTTACAGACCGAATCGTGTAGGGAAATTCTGCTTCTGGAGGAAGTACGGCCGATAAAGCTCTTTCTGCTAGATATCCGTGACCAATTTCTCTACGCCCAGCACTGCCGAGTCTTCGTATTTCTCCAACTGTATATCCGGGCGCATTATAGTGATGGAGGAACCGTCTTTCTCCACTTCTTTCCATGGTATCTACAAGTTGCACATAACTAAGTGGTGCCAACGTCACTATATTAAGAGCCTGGGTCAAACCTCTGGTAAACAGACTTGATCCATGGGTTCTAGGCAAAATGCCCACTTCACTAGAAAGTGACCTGATTTCATCGAGTTTTCGACCATCTGGGCGCAGTTGTTTCTCAACTATGCCAGCTCTAGCATCTTTGTGAAGGGCCATAGTAAATGCATCTTTATATGTATTCTTATGTTCCTGATAATGTTCTGAGTCATCTGCTTCAATTTCTGCAAGTAGTGCGGTGCGCAGATCAGCGATTAATTCGTTTCTCTCCGGATATGGGGACCTCAGAGCATCACCAAGCTTGCCGTCAACCCACGCATCGACGCGTTTTTGAAAAGATTCATCAGGAAGACTCAAAGTATATTCCTGAGGTTTAACCCCAATCTTTTTAATTAGCTCTTTTTGTAGCTCAATTGCTGGCTGTATGGCTGTAAAAGCTGCGTCTAGAGCCTCTGCCACAACTTCTTCGCTGACTTCGTTGGCTCCGGCTTCAACCATCATGATACCCTTGCTTGTGCCAGCAACTACTAAATCAAGTGCTCCATTGTCTAAGTGCTCTCTACTAGCAAAAGGAACAAACTTGCCGTCAATCTGCGCAACACGCACGCCGGCTACTGGACCTTCAAATGGGGCTCCTGTTAGCATCAATGCACAACTAACTGCGATCATTGCAATCATATCCGGTCGAAACTCCGGATCCATGCTCATAACAGATGCTACACCTTGCACTTCGTGGCGGTAGCCTTTGGGCCATAACGGTCTGATAGGACGATCAATAAGCCGTCCGATAAGTACTGCTTCGTCGCTTGGGCGACCCTCACGTTTGATAAATCTACTGCCACTGATTTTACCCGCTGCGTACATCTTTTCTTCGTAGTCGATTGACATTGGGAAGTAGTCGAAACCTTCTGCAGGTTGATCTTTGACCATCGCTGTACCAAGTACGACTGTATCGCCATATTTAACTATAACGCTTGCCGAGGTACGAAAGCCTACTCGTCCGTATTCTAGGGTTAGCTTTCGGCCACAAAACTCTGTTTCTACTGTTATTATTTCTTTTCCGTATGGGTTTATTGTACTCACTTTTCCTCTTTCTTATCTGTGAGAGTGATACTTTCCAAGCTCCCTATTTAGGATCTTGTACAAACTACCACCCTCTTTAAAGTTATTAAATACGTATTCTAATTCTAGAATTTTAGGTTCTAGGTTCTTGGGCATAAAATTTACACACAAAAATCTAGGATCTAGCGACGAATTCCCAGTTTTTTAATCAAATCAAGATATTTCTGACTGTCTTTTTCTGCAATATATTTTAGAAGTCGTTTTCTTTTGCCTACCATCTGGAGTAGTCCACGTCGAGCCATAAAATCTTTCTTGTTAACTTTGAGGTGTTCAGTAATTTCTGCAATTCGTGCAGACAAAATACCAACCTGCACAGCTGGATCACCTGTGTTCTTTTTATCTTTAACGTGGTCAGCAACAATAGCTGCCTTTTTCTCCGTAGTAATCATTCTTAGGCTCAATTGTAACAGATCGCGTAGAGGAAATCAACTACTATTTTACGAGGTTCTCAAAGATAAATGCTTTATCTACCGAAAAGTCTGCTATTTTGGTGCGGCGGAGGCCGGACATGTAGGCACCAGTTTTTAGCTGTTTGCCAATATCTTCTACTAATGAGCGGATGTAAGTTCCGCTACTGACTTTGGTGGTGAATTTGACCTCTGGATAACTATAATCCGTCAGCTGTATGCTATAAACTGTAATTTTTCTTGGTTCTATAACGACTTCTTTACCCGCTCGAGCCAATTTGTATGCTCTCTGACCGTTGACTTTGATTGCCGAGAAACTATGCGGAGTCTGCATTATTGCGCCTACGAACTTGTTAATTGCTTCTTCCACTTCCTCTACCGTTGGCTGTCTACTGTTTACTGTTTTCTTCTCTCCCTCCTCGTCGCCTGTTACAGATGTTTGGCCCAATTTCATAGTTACTTCATAAGTTTTGTCCATTTTTGAATATTGAGATGCCTGTTTGGTGAATTCTTTGCCGACCAGCACTATTAAAAGACCTGTGGCCAGAGGGTCAAGCGTGCCGGCGTGCCCAACTTTGACATTCTTGGGCTTTTTGCCCAGGTCTTTTGCTACGATCCCGCGAATATAATTGACCACATCAAAAGAAGTCCACCCCTTCGGCTTATCAATCAAATGAACCCCTTCGCTAAACATACCCCCACTATACCAAATACTGCATGCCTTACTTGCTAATAATCTCCAATGCTATCCACTCAAACCTCCTAAGATGCTTTTTTGAGTGGTGATGGGCGAGTAAGGACTTATAGCTCGACCCATTACGAACATTGAGATTAGCATTAAGCTTAAGCATCGCCGCATTATCCACTCTTCTTCCACTCGACCAAAGATCAACGCCTAAGTATGCAACGCCTGCACGCACTGGTTTTATCAAATCTAAAGTCGGATGAATGCTCAGACCAAGCTCAGTATTAAGAAATACTTTGGCCTCTTTACGCATCTCGACCAATTTGCTTTGACTATCAGCAAAACATAGCCAATCATCGCCGTACCTCAGATAGGCAAACGGCTTTAACTTATGCTTCATAAACCGGTCAAACTCGTTTAAGTAGATATTCGCCAGTATTTGACTTGTAAGGTTACCGATTGGGATGCCCCTGGAGTTCTCATAGCTGCAGTAGTTGTCAATAACCTCATCCAGTATCAGTAGTGCTGTAGGGTCATTTGTGCGTTTTCTGAGCAGTAACTTCAGCTTGTTTTTATCTACGGAGTCAAAGAGCTTTGTTATATCCGTTCGCCATACCCAGGCATCCGGGTATCTACGCATAAACAACTGCGCGCGCTTTATAGCCTCGTGAAGCCCTTTGTTTTTACGGCAAGACCACGCATCGTATATGAAAGTTTTGTCCCAAATTGGTACAAGGTAGTCGTATAGCATACGGTGGATGACTCTATCTCTAACAGACGCAACCGCTATATCACGCCTTTTATTGTCTTTTATGATCTTGTGTGAATAAGGATCGTGACGATACGAGCCAGCTTGAAGACTCATCGCTAAATTAATTATGTTTTCCAGTAGCTTGCCTTCAAATTCAACAATTGCCCTGCTAGATTTTTTGCCTTTTCTAAAAACTATATAAGATAACCAGACGTTTGTTACACTTATATCTATGGAAGAATTATCTGTCATTACTATTGCCTTTGAGATTTACAAAAAATTACTGGAGCTCAACACGAAGCTTGATAGAAAATATCGTTACTCACTTGGTGAACAGACTATTAAGAGCTGGACTGGTTGTACGGAGCAGCTTCTTCTGGCAAAACATGCGCCCAAACCCCTGAAAGCAAGCTATCTGCTTAAAGCCAACTCTCTTGCAGAGATGACCTCACTGCATCTCAGGGCTATTTTAGAGCTAAAGCTTGTCAACGAAACGAACGTTCTCAAGATCCAAGCACGTTTGAGCGAAGCCCGCCGGATGACCGGTGGCTGGCTCAAAAGCGTGCAATAGATCCCGAATTACCCTATACCTCTCCGCCACGCGAACATCGTTCTGATTGTCAGCATTCGAGTTGTTCAAGTTCGGCTTGCCATCGTTGTTCACGTAGGAGTTCGGAACAATCGACCACCTGTCAACCGTTAAGTCTTCAGTAGAATCCTGTTTCATCAGTCACGCATGACTAGTGAACCTCTATTTTTTCAGCACCCATTTGGCACTTCTACCGAAGATTCGTGAGGTATAAGGGTTCTTGACGTGCTTGCTGCCATAAAAAGTATCAGCTCCCCTAAAGGAGTCTCTTTAGGCATAACGCAAACAACCATCCACCTTAGGGCACCGATGGGTATAACCTTGGACTACTTACCCCAAAATAACAATAAACTATATATAGTTTATTAAATAAAGAATAAAAATTAAAGGAAGGAGAAAAGTTAAAGGTTTTACCCCACCGCCACGCGAACACCGCCCTGACTGCCAGCACCCGAGCCGTGCAAGCGCGGCCCGCCATCGCAGTCCACGTAGGAGCGCGGAACAATCGACCACCCGCCAACCGTTTTAGGCTCAAGGTCAAAGTGACGAATGTAGGTTTTGTCGAATGCACTGCTGTCGGCTAACTTGTCGCCCCCAGCTCGCAAGCTGTACCAGTAGGTAACAGCATCCAACAGGCTCGGAACACGGGCATGTAGGTCAGGCTGCTTGGCTTGTCGATCTCGCAGCATTCGAACTTGATCGTCTACGGTTTTGGAGCTAATTTCAGCATCTGCTTTGGAAGGAATAAGGCTTAGCCTTACCGGTGCATTACCTGAGTTACCAGACCATTCACGACCTGTGTAGCGACCCTTGCGGTATAGTTCGTCATAGACGTACGTTTCGTATGGCTGATCTTTGCCAAAGGCTTCAGCCAGTGCAACAATTTGTTGTTCGCTGGCTTCCACGTTAGGAGTTGCTACTAAGTTGAAACGGGCGCCGTTTTCTATCAACTGCTCCACCAAATAGTCATAGACGCCGTTTTCTTGCCACTGCTTATCTTTAAGAGCAAAGAGATGCTCAAGCTCGTTTGATGATACTTCTCTAGCACCTAGCTGTTCTGCAACAGTACTGTAGGCCATAAACGCACCTCTTAACTGATCGCGAATGGTTTCGGGTAATACGCGGGCAAGTTCTTGTTTGTCCCGCTCACCACGCTTGGTCCGTATTTCACCGATACGTGGATCTGTTTCGTAGCCGAAGCCTTGAATATCGTGGTCCAGTTCGTACAAGAACCGTAGCTCACTACCAGTCAGTTCAGCAGATGGGTCGGCTGTTATTTTCTTATCGATAGCAGTTAAGAGTTTCATGTCTTCAGCCTTGCGAATGTACACCTCGCCACCTGGCAAATCTTGCAATCTCTCAGAAGTAATGTCGGCCATTACGGGCTCAAGTTCTTGAGCTGCGTTGACACCTCTGACTTCAGCTACCGTACCTTCTTGCATACGGACAGCTACCCGGGGAACAGTATCTTTACCATCTTCGTCACGAGTGTAATAGACGTAGAAATCACCGCCCTGCAACTGCATATTTGCCGTAGACTCTCCAGCCGTACACCAACCAGTACCGTGACCCTGCAAAGAGCCTGAAAGCCTTCGGGCTGTTCTTGGGTCTGAAGTTTGGTTGAATTTAGTCCAAGAGCCTTTTGTTTCCTTCAGTAACTCAGGTGAGGTCGGGGCAACGTCAAGTACGGCATGAGCGTACAGTTTGCCAAAGTTGGCATTACCGAGTAGCTTTTGAAGCTGTTCGTTATTGGCACCGCCATCAACCTTTTCGCCCTGGACTTTTGACTTATTGAGTACGTCGTAAACATAGGCTAAGGCTTCACGGTTCAGCTCGGGGTAGGCTGCAGTCGTACCCTTGCTTCGCTTTAGGAATTCGCTCTTGTCCTTGTCATAGCCACCAAGCTTGGTAACAGAGCCAAAGGTATAGTGCTTAAACCAGTCTGGATAGCCACCATCTTCGCCGCCTAGATATTCAACCCATTTGCCAAGTCCTACCCGCTGATCTGCCTGGACTGCTTCAGTCATTTGCCCGCGCATATCTTGGGTGATAGTGACGTCACCATGTCCTTGTTCACGAGCTATACGACGCTGGAGTTCAAAGTAGCCATCCGGTACGTCCTCAGCCTTAATGACATTGGCTTCAATCTGACGATCAATACTCGATTGGTCACCGGTTAGTATGCCGTCATTGACGTATTCTCTATGAGCAAGAAAGCCTAAATGAACAGAAATCTTATCTGCTGGCTCGTTTGGGGTATGCTCACCGCCAGCACGCAAATAGCCCACCACGCCTTCTACTTCTTGCGAAGCGTGAAGATTGGGGTTTCTCTCGTGTAGGAATTGGCTCCCTGGTGCTAAATTTTCTGGTTTTGACATAATCTAATATCTTTTTATTTTATTAATTTATTAATTAGATATTAGCATAATTTTTATTACCTGTCAAATATATTAAACTTAGACTCTCTTCTGCTTTCTGTAAATATCATTTTTGATACACGTGTTTAGAAAATGATATTTACAGAAGTACGAATTAACGACAAATTCACCACCAAGATCAATTTACACAGAGTGACTAGTGCTGTTAGCTAATTCTTGCACTTGAGTGCAGAAGAACATTTCTTGTTGAGAAACGGAACAAGCCATACAAGAGTACAGTGAATAGTGTCTTATTTTTAATTACTTGTTCATTAAAAATAAGAACCTTGGAAAGGGAGGATCCACCGAGAAATCTATTGATTTCCCAGGACGGACTAGGAGGCGAAAAACCTTTCTGGGTTTTCCCTCCTTAAGCTTACGTTGTACCTAGGTTCAGACTTGAGTGCAGAACTTTATTTCTCTTTGAGAAACAGACCGAGCTGTACAGAAGTACAGTGAAGGGAGTATCGCAAAAGAAAATAATGTTCTGTGCCAAGAACAATACAGCACTGTCAGCTGTGCTGGCAGTCAGGTATTGTGGTCTGGATCTAGGCTGGGGGCATCATTGGGGGTGGCACAGGAGGTGGTGGCACGGAAGGTGCATTATCTGCACTCCCAGCGTCATTTTCTTCAAATTTGATCCCTTGAGTATCGAGGTCAATTGGGGTTGCACCTGTTGCTTGGGCTGGCTCAGGGCGCAGTGTATCCAATGTTGCTCGATCAATAGCTTCTTTTGCCTCTTCCTCGCTCGATGTTTGCGGAGATGGATCCTCTTTGGCGAAACCTGGTTCATCAGTTTTAATAAGCTCTTCTATCTCTGACAATGTTTTTTTATCGTCATCTTTGGGGGATTGAGTTTTTGAAGTTTTTGATGATGATTTACCAACGTTTCGACTCATAATTGGGCGTTCTGACTGTGCTTGCGTACTACTCAGAGGGTCAGAGCTTTGCTCAAGCTGGATATCAGGAGAATTGGTATTGGCTGTCAACTGACCAGAAAAAGTCGGTGGTTCTTTGACGAAGCTACTATCTCCATTTTTGTCTTCTTCTTGCGAAAGTTCTTTTAACTTCTTCAGTTTGCCTTCTTGGTCAATAAGAATATCATCCTTTTCCTCTTCTTCATCCAAAGAGTCGATTTTTTTATCGTCATCGTCTTTTGTTTTAGAGCTATCGGATGGTTTTTCTGTGTGCTTGATTGTTAGTGCACCGTCAGAGTTAGCTGACTGGTCATCTTCTGGGTCATTTTTGTCTTGGTTCCTATCTGGAGAAGGCTTTTTGGGAGTTTCGAGTTTCGTACTGATCAACTGCGCATTTGCTCCACCCGCCATTAGTACCCCGGCTACACTCATTGCATGTGGAGTTGTTTTTTCATTACTAAATCGTGCCGTTTCGGCAACAATCCCGGTTAGAAATGCTGTCGAAATCTGCTCGTCAAATATATTTTTGTCAAGTTCTCTAGCGACATCAGCAATCATCTCACAAAGACTGCTGGATTTAGGATCTACCCAGAGCACACTGCCTAGTTCACTTATCTTGTCATTGGTAATAGATAAAACTGTAGCATCGTGAAGAATTTTTCCGTGAGCCACGACAGCCTTATCCAGATCTGATTTATCATGAATACCCAGAGTAACAATTACGTCAATATTGAAATCTCCCTGACTAAATTCGAGATCTTCTTCGCTCAAACTAGTTTTGTAAGGAGTTATGAATATTCTGACCACATCACCTTCTACTTTGTAACGGAGTTTGTCTGCTTTTGATTTGTCTATGGCAATTATAAAATCACGCAAGCTATTGGTGTCGTTTTCTATAGTGTCATCTGGTCGTAAAAATTCTAAAACAGATGGAACAGAACCACTAAATACAGCTGTAGCGTGTTTGCCGATTTTGTTTAGAGACAGCGTTAACCCAATCAGTGAAGCTAGCTGGTCTATACTTGGGTTTGACTTAACCGTTACAAGAATATTGTTCGCTGAACCTAGCTTTTCAACGACTTGGTCAAATTGGTCGTGGTTTTCGTTTGTTTGATTGTCCATTTTTATTTTAGTTAAATACCTATTTCAGGGTACAACATTTTTATGTCTTTGTCTAGACATTTTACCCAATATTCTTTATAGTGTAGTTAAGTAGTAATAAGACTTAAGGAAAATTGAAGGAAAACACATGCCAATTATAAAATCTGCTAAAAAGCGCGTAAGAACCGCCAAAAAAGCAACTCTGCGCAATCTTAGCACCAAAAGAAGTCTCAAGAAAGCCGTAAAATCTCTCCATGCATCTATAAAATCAGGTGCAGGTTCAACGAAAAAAGAGCTTTCAAAAGCTCAGAGCGAAATAGATAAAGCCGTTAAAAAAGGCGTGATCCACAAAAACAAAGCCGCACGCAAGAAAAGTCAGCTAGCAAAGGCTAGCAAGAAATCCGGTTCTGCCCCAAAGAAAACTATTGCAAAAAAGCCAGCCAAAAAAGCGACCCCTAAGAAGAAAAAATAACTACGATTGGGTAATAATCCAATTTTTTAACGCCTCGTTAACATCGATTGATATAGTTTTCGATTGGTGATCTAATTTTTCCAGAGATTTAATCATTTGATTAATATCTTGCAGAGCAAGGTTTTTAACGACTGCAGCAGAACGCTCAAGTGCATAGCTACTGATTTTGGTCTCTGCCGAAATTTTTTTTGGAGATTTGTCAGTAGATTTGATAAGCGCAAAAATATGGAGTTGCCAAGCAATCATGCCGATAATTGCTGGGCCTGTAATGCCTAAAAACTGCTGCTCTTCATACAATCTCATGGCTCTTTTTTTGTCTTGAACAAAAATTGCGTTCACCAAGTCAAAGACCGAACTCATTAACGAAACATCCATCAATTTATCAATATTTTCGGGTGTAATTGTTGGGTCGTAGGCAATGAGTTTTTTAATTTCAAAAGATAAAAGACTTGGGTCTGGGCCTGCTTTGTTTATTAGATATTGGACGGTTGCACCACTGATATTTCCCCCAAGTTCCTTAACTCGGGCGCGGACCCATAAATCAATGGATTCTATTTTGTTGTCATAGTGCTTTATGCGTTTGTCTGACAGCAAATATTTGTAATAGCTACTGCGTTTATCTATTGCGGGTTCGACCAAAATAAGCTCAACAGTATCAATTATTGCTTCAATAATTTGTTCGATATGTTGGCTTACTTGCTTATTATTACCCAGCCGCTTAAGAACCACTAGCTTGCTAGACGAAAATAAAGACGTGCTAGAAATTAGCTCAATTATTTGGGCCAAGGTGGCATCTTCTGCATCAATATTTTCAAGCAAAATATCAGGTTTAGTTTTGAGACATTCTGATTTTATTTCCGATAATTTCTCGTCTATCAAAAATGAATTGCCTGTTAAAAGATAATTCATGAGCTTTGTTCTTCTTTTTGACAAACTGGGCAGAAATGAGTTCCGCGTCCAGCTAGTTTAATCTTTATAATCTCACTGCCACATCTTGGGCACAAAAGTCCTTCGCGGCGAAAAACTTTGGCAAACTTCAAGTAACTACCGCCTTGTCCTTTAGCATTAACATAGTTTCTGTCAGTTGAGCCACCAAAATTTATAGAAGTATTCATGCTATCAACAATTGAGTCAAGCAGCAACCCCCTGGACGCAGCTGGAACATTTTTTACTCTTGTCGAAGGGTGGATCTGGGCCATCCACAAACTCTCATCAGCATAAATATTACCCACACCAGCAATAACAGTTTGGTCAAGCAGCGCTGGCTTAATCTTCAAGTTTGCTCGTCGGCTCAGATTTGCACTAAATTGGTTCTTTGGGATTCCTTCGAGCGGTTCTGGGCCCATGGTCCTGTATAGTTTTATATCTTCAAGCAAATTCTTGTGAATTAACCTAATCCAACCAAACTTCCTCTGATCATTAAAAAATAATGTACCTTTTTCTAAGACTATGACGACTCGGCTGGATCTATCTGGAAGCTGGCCAACTAAACTGTTTGTTGGATGACCTGCCCCAAAATTTTTCTGCTCATCATCGGAACGATAAACAAGTTGGCCCGTCATTTTAAGATGAACCACCAGACAATACCCGGAGCTTAAGTTGATAATAATCATTTTGCCCCTGCGATTTATCTCTGTTATTTTTGCTCCAACTACAAATCGATTTATATCGGATAAAGATCCTATCAAACTTCTGGGACTATTTATAGAACTTATAGCTTTAACTGTTTGGTTAACTATAAGCTCGTTTAGACCTCTTTTTAATACTTCTACTTCTGGTAACTCCGGCATATTCTTATTATATAGTAAACTATGATCATGACAGACAGCCTAAATTATTTACTTGGCAACAAAAAATATCAGGAACCTGAAGAAATTTCTCAAATTAAAAAGTTTGTCTTTGAAAAGTTTGCTGAAACACCCCATGTAGAAATTAACAAAAATTCTATTATTATAACCGTCGACTCAGGAGCTTTGGCCACAAGTCTTCGCTATAAAATTTTAGAGCTACAATCTATCGTAAAAACCGACAAAAAACTCATCATAAGAATCAAATAAACACCGGAAGTAGCTCCAGGCTGTTCTCTTAAAACAGAGTATAAGCGTAGTGCAACCCTAGAAAATATATTTTCTAGGCGAGAAACGCTCTGTTTGAAGAGAACAGCTGGAGTGACCATATTTGGGGTTTTCTGCCGCAGACTTAAAGGTCGGCCCAGTTGTCGGCTATTGCGGTATCTACGGTGATTTTAACATCTAATTTCACTGCATTTTCCATGGTCTCTTTGATCAATTTCGCTATCTGCTCTGCATCCTTGGTTGGTACTTCTACAATAAGCGAGTCATGAATTTGCAGAAGCATGTGAGTATCGGTAAATTTCTCTAACTTTTTTTGTACTTTGAGCATAGCGATTTTCATTATGTCAGAAGCTGTGCCTTGTATCGGCATGTTGATAGCTGCTCGCTCAGCAGCAGAGCGAACAATAAAATTGCTAGAAAGCACATCTGGAGTATAACGTCTTCTACCAAAATATGTAGCCACATAGCCTTTGGTACGAGCTTGTTCTTTTAAGGATTCTAGGTATCCCTGCAATGGTTTTCTAACCACGAAATACTTGTCAATATAGTCTTTTGCCATAACGATAGTCATGCCTGTTGCTTCTGAAAGACCGTGCGGACTCATGCCATATAAAACGCCAAAATTAATAACTTTTGCATCACGCCTCATTGTTTTGGTGATATCATCTTCATTCCTACCATATATCTGCATAGCTGTTGCCATGTGAATATCTATATCATCATTAAAAACCTCTATCATGTCTTTGTCGCCAGCCAAAAATGCTGCTATTCTCAGCTCGAATTGACTATAATCTGCGCTAACAAACGATCTGCCGCCGGGGGCCCTAAACGCCCTACGAACTTGGTTACCTAGCTCTGTTTTGGTAGGTATATTCTGTAAATTAGGGTCATTTGAGCTAAGGCGCCCTGTCTGTGCAGTAGTGAGACTAAAATTGGTATGTACTCGACCATCTTCGTCAACTTGATCAGGCAAAGTATTAACATAAGTATTCATCAGTTTCGACATTTCCCTGTGGTTTTGGATTAACTCAATAATTGGATGTGCGAATTTAAGCTTGGTCAGCTCTCCTGCCGCTGTGCTATAGCCTGTTTTGCCCTTTTTTACCCCCGCAGTTGGGAGAGCAAGTTTTTCAAAGAGAATATCAGCCAGTTGCTTCGGGCTATTTATATTGAATTCTTCGTCTGCGTAACCATAGATTTCCTGCTCAATGTCACTTAGTTTGTCCGTTAGTTGATCCCCGAGTTTTCTAAGATAATCTGTGTCCAGGGCTATACCATGAATTTCCATTGCAGCTAAAATTGGAATCATCGGCATCTCAATTTCTTTGGCGATTTTTTTGATTTCTGGGCTTTTGCCAAAATCTATTTGAAAATATGAGTACAAACCACGTATTACTTGCATGATTTCTCCAGCCAAAGCCTCCAGTTCTGAAATATCAAGGTTATCAAGTTCTGGCCCCTGCCAGTTTAAATAACTTTTCGCCATACCGCTCACGGAGAGATCTCTCTCAAGGGAATTATATAAAAAAGCAGCTATTTTAAGATCAAATAAACTTGGCGGAAGATCTATACCGCGATTGATCATAACTTTAATCAGTGGCTTTAAATCGTAACCGATTACCTGCGACTTTTTGCTAAAAAGACTAGCAATAAACGAAGTATCCTCCAGCAATTTAGGATCAATTATATACGTCTGTTTTGCGTCTATGTTAACAATTAACGCCTTCAGGCTCTTGCCAAGATTGTCTTGAACTCTGGTTTGAACAAAAATATTATCTACATTGGCAATTTGTGATACTAAGACTGCTTTTGCTTTATTGCTTGTATTGATTCTGACAACTTCTCCTGAATGCTCCGCAAATGTCATTCCAGGCATGTCTGACTCACTGATATCTAACACATCTTTGGCTTTATTCGCTAAAGTTCTAAACTCGAGTTTTGTCAGTAGTTCAATGACCTTATCGGGTTTAATATGCCTCCCGTCTACCTCGTCAAGATTAAGCTTTATTGGAGCATCAATCCATATGTGAGCTAATTGTTTACTCAAATAGGCCAATTCCTTGCCCGCAGCCAGTTTCTTGCGCGTAGTTTCATTAATATTTGGGAGATTTTTATATACATTATCGAGAGTTTCATATTCCTCAATTAGTTTCAGGGCGGTCTTTTCGCCAACTCCGGGAACACCAGGAATGTTATCAGAGCTGTCGCCTTTCAAACTCTTAAGGTCTAGGTATTGATCAACTCTAATACCGTATTTTGCTTCAAAAGATTCTGGATGAAATAGCTCAATATTGCTGAGTCCCTTTTTAAGAGCATAGACATGGACATGAGTATTTATTAGCTGTAGCATATCAAGATCGGACGTGATCAATAAAGTCTCGATATTAGCCTTTTTCGCCTGCACCGCCAAAGCCCCCATAATATCGTCTGCCTCGTAATCGTCTAGCTCGTAAAGTGGCCAGCCAAAAGAATCAAGCAGCTCATGTAACATCGGTATTTGTTCGTAAAAATCTGGGGGCGCAGGCTTGCGGTGGATTTTGTAGTCAGGATAAAGTTCTCTTCTTTTGCGAATATTGGTCTTTGGCTTGTCCCAAGCAATTGCAACATAATCAGGACTCAGTCTATTGATAACTTCCAGCGCCATCGTAGCAAAACCGTACACTCCGCCGGTTGGCTTACCATCCTTAGTGGTAAGGCTACCCATAGCATAATACCCTCTGTAAAACACACTTTTGCCGTCAATTATGACTAGCTTCTTCCTCTCCGTCGCCATAGGCTAATTATACACTTTTATTTATAAACTCTTTATTATGAATAAGCTCGTAACCCCGTTGCGATTAAAGCCTTTGGCTTTCAATCACCATACTTTCTTGTGCTAACAAGAAAGTATGCAAAGAAATAGCAGGCTATTGAAGTAACATGATTGAAATATCTATCCAACCAACCCAGTTTTTCCGGGACTCCCTTTGGTCGCCCCGCCTGAAGGCGGGGTAGTCCTCAAAACATGGCGTTGCTTGAATAGATATTTCATCAGTTATTCAAAGGCCTGGTTCAAAAGCAGTTAGATCATAATAATCTGTGTTTTCTGGAGGAAAACACAGTGGTTAAATACTTTAGACTGCTTATTATCCCCTTGATTAAAACACCTTGGAGATACAAAGCTACAGACAGATTATTCTGAGGACTAGGTCTTTAGACCCGACTGGAAGGAGTCCCGCAAGAATAGTCTTGTCTGTTGTCTTGTAGGTTCAGGGTTTGTTTTGATCACTGGGGTGGCACTTTTTGCTTACTTTTTCTTGCTATAGAGAAAAAGTAAGGTGATAAAAGCCCTGCCAAGGGCTTAGCGCAAGAAGCTAAAGTTGTTTATTGCTCTATTTCTAAGTATGGCTCTACAATTTTTAGGAGCTCGCTGTGGATTTTTTTATTGCCAACTATTAGACCAAAGACTGGCTTGTCATATCGCTGATCTCTGCCAACTAAATTAGTCGCTACACCGCCAGCTTCTACCACTAAAAGTTGAGCCATAGCACTGTCGTGTGGTGGTGACATATTAAAAATTGCTCCATCAATACGTCCACAGGCTACCAACATACCTCCGTAAAGTCCTGAATACACTCCAGATGGTACAAATTCATATTTGCTTCTTTCATTATCGAAGAATTTATATTTGCTAAAGTATTTACTCGCTCCAAACACGTCCATAACAGAAGCATTTATATCTTCACGGTCTGAAACTGATATCTTTTGATCGTTTAAATACGCGCCTTCTCCCTTAACTGCCCAGGCAAGATCATCTGTAAAAGGATTATAAATCACACTCATGAGCATCTTTCCCTGATGCATAAATCCAATTGCAAAAACTGTAACAGGCAACCCCAGTGTAAACTGCAGAGTTCCGTCTATCGGATCACAGATCCAGGTGTAGTCCTCCCCATTATGACGCGATGCTTCTTCTCCTATTATCCCGTGGTCTGGAAAATGCTTTTGTATCTCTTCAATGACCATGTCATTAGCTTCGGTGTCGGCAGCTGTGACAAATGATCCGTCGCGTTTAACAGTTTTCCTATGCTCTGCATTAAAATACTTATGCATGATTTTGCCTGCTTTGTCGGCTAGATCTTTTGCGAGAGCTAACTCTTTTTCATATTTCATTATATCCAATTATACCACCCAACTCTTGTGTTTTATATCGAATTTCTATAGGATAATTATAATGTCGATTATAAAATTGCCGGGAGCAATTGATTTGCACGTACACTTGCGAGAACCAAGTGACAACAAAGCAGAGACCATCAAAAACGGGTCGCTAGCTGCTGCTCATGGTGGTTTTTCGTTAATTTGCGATATGCCAAACAACCCCGGCAATCCAACGTGGACAGTTGCTAAACTCAAAGAAAAGATAGCAATTGCCAAAAAGAACGCAACCGTAACCACTCTGTTCTACGCAGGTAGCCAACCAGAATCAAATAATATTGCCCAGCTAGAAAGTATGGCCAGCGCAGGAGCTGTGGGGCTCAAACTCTACGGCGCACCAACAACAGGAAATGACAAAGACTATACCGCCAAAGATTTTGAGCAAATTATCAAAGAGTGGCACCGCGTCGCGCCTGACAAACCAATCATGCTCCACGCTGGAGCTGATAACCTCGAGGACCTCATCAACCTAGTGACAAAAAAATACTCACACCATCTGCATATCTGTCACGTGCATTCATCAAAAGCAGTCAAACTAATCAATTCATACAAGACCAAAGGCTACAAAATCAGCTGTGGGGTATGCCCCCACCACCTACTGAAAACGTCACATGAAACATTAGGCAAAGGCTGGTTTTCCAGAATGCAACCACCACTAGCCAACCAAGATGAAGCTGAGTCCCTGTTAAAATTATTTGCTGGCGGGGCTATTGATCTACTCGAATCTGACTATGCCCCACATACTAAAGACTATAAATTGGCTGCTGAAACAAACAACCCCCACGGAGTTCACAAACCAACTCATACTACCTGTTTTGGCGTTCCTGGTATTGAACATATTATGCCAATCATGCTCAGTCTTGTTCGCAAGAACATTATAAGTCTTGATAGGTTAATTGATGCCACCCACACACAACCCATAAAGGTTCTGGGACTCGATAAAAATACATTTGGCCCAGCAAAAAATTATGCAAAGTGGGATATATCGGATCAGAGCGTTAAAAGAATTTCAGAAAAAGACGTTATTTCAGGTTCAGACTGGTCCCCATATGTCGGCTACATTGCAGGTGGTAAGTTAATTAAATTAGTTTCTTCAGGAAAAATAGTTCATGAGACTAAATAAAACTGTTAAACTGAGTACATTATGAGCACAAGTGCATTCTACGATCCAGGCAAAACATACGACGATAACTTTGACGACGGCCCAACTACTACTGGCAGAGAAGTAAAAGATAATAATTCGGGTGAACCAAGCTTTAGTTTTCTTGGCAAAAAACTTTACTCACCTTTTGGCATTCCTGCAGGACCACTGCTCAATAGTGACTATATTAAGTACGCCTTTGAAAACGGGTTTGATGTACTGTGCTACAAAACTCAGCGCAGTATACCTTTTAATTGCAATAAATTCCCTAATGTTATGTATCTAGATGTAGATGGTGATCTAACATTAGAAAAAGCAGAGAAACCACAACTTGGTCTACTCTCTACCAATAAATCTGAAAAAGAATTATCTATCACCAATTCTTTTGGCAATCCATCTCGTGGGCCAGAATTTTGGGTCAACGATTTAAAAAAGGCTCTATCATATCAGGGCAAGGGGCAACTTTTGATCATGAGCGTAGTTGGCAGTATTCAAGACGATTTTTCTGAAGAAGATTATTGGGATGATTTTGCCTATGCTGCAGAACTTGCCGCCAATACAGGCGTTCAAGCAATTGAGATTAACTTATCATGTCCAAATGTAGCGACTGAAGGTGTGCTGTGCTACAACTATGATGCAGTTATCGGAATATGCAAACGCGTCAAAAATAAAGTTGGGGGCATCCCTTTAATAGCAAAATTTGGTTATTTTTCAAAACAGCAGCAGGCATTATTAGAAAAAATTATCAAAGATACAAGCCCATACCTTGCTGCTGTATCTGTTATTAACACTATTTCAGCCCCGGTAGTAAACGAGAGCGGTGAACAAGCTTTGCCGGGACCAAATCGTCTTAAAAGTGGTGTTTGTGGGGCTTCAATTAAGTGGGGAGGACTCGATATGACAAAACGAATTAGACAGATAATTGATACTAATTCTCTTGAACTCGAGATTATTGGAGTTGGTGGTGTTATGACAACTGATGACTTCAAAGAATACCGAACTGCCGGCGCCGATTTAGTGCAATCGGCGACTGGAGCAATGTGGAATCCTGCTCTTGCCAGCGAAATCAAAAAGGGTCTATAGTTAAAATTCTTTTACAAGAGTGTCTATTTTGCCAGCTAGGTCTTCGTAATTTGAATCATTTTCAACCACCTGATCGGCCTTTTCTTTCACATCTGCTGCTTTCAACTCAAATTGGTTGATTGCTTGATGCATTTCTATTTGTTCTTGCTCCATAAATTCTTCAAAACTTACCCTGTCATCTGACCGAGAACGTGCACATATTCTTTTGTAGCGGAGTTTTGGATCTGCATCAACCCAAATCACTTGTCCGCCAAGTTCATGCACTCTGTCTGCTTCTCCACCGTTACGGAGTGCGGATGTTACCAAACCTTTATATTTTCCACCCTGTTGATTATATTTTTCTATAACCCTATCAATCATTACTCCCGTGCCATGTTGTCGTCGCAACTCAGTGCTGACTTGTCTCAGGTTTTGCCTATCCGTTGTCAAACCTCTAGCAGTAGCCTCATCCCTGAGCACATCACTCAAAGATATGAATTTCCAGCCATGTTTTTCCTCTAGGATTTGTCCGACTGTGTCTTTGCCAGAACCATTTGTGCCACCAATTCCCACTATTTTCATTGCTCTAGCCTATGTAGTCGTGAAGTTTTTTGGCATCTTTGTGTTTCTTTAGTTTTGCTAGGGCTTTGGCCTCGATCTGCCTAATTCTCTCTCGAGTTACGCTGAATTCCTGCCCTACTTCCTCAAGAGTATGGTTCTTACCATCTTCAAGTCCAAATCGTAGCTTAATTATCTTCTGCTCACGATCAGAAAGTGATCCTAGCATATCTTTTACATGCTCTTTTAGTAACTGCCCGGTGGCTGATTCTTCGGGGGTGACAGTATCTTCGTCCTCGATAAAATCGCCTAACACACTATCTTCCTCATCATCACGAACACTGGCATCAAGTGAGTGAATATCCTGCTTGATCTTCATGATGTGTTCAACTTTTTCTACATCCATCTCCATCGCCTCAGCAATTTCCTCATTTGTTGGTTCACGGTTGAGCTCTTGAGTTAGACGCCTCTGGGTCCGCAGTAGCTTGTTGATCGTCTCGAACATGTGCACAGGGATGCGAATAACTCTAGCTTGATCAGCGATGGCCCTTGTTATAGCTTGACGAATCCACCAAGTAGCGTAGGTGCTAAATTTGAACCCTTTATCTGGGTCAAATTTCTCAACTGCTCGCAAAAGTCCTGTATTACCTTCTTGGATCAGATCAAGCAGATCAAGCCCCCTGCCTACATAACGCTTGGCGATACTAACGACCAAACGCATGTTGGCTTCTGCCATCTTGTCCTTAGCCTCTTTTTCGCCAGCAACTACTCTATAAGCTAGTTCTAACTCTTCTGGTCCCTTCAACAGCGGAATTTTACCTATTTCGCGGAGGTACAGGCGCACAGAATCATCAGCGATATCGTCCAGATACACTTTGTCATCGACAACAACTTCTTCGTCGTCCTCGGTCGACCAATCATCGGCTAATTTAACACTGGTCCCGTCGCCATTGTCCACCTCAATATTTAAGTCAGCTAGCTCGGTATAAAGACCGTCTAATATTTCCGCATTTGCCGGAAGATCAGGTATTTGGCTAAAAATATCTTCTTGTTTAATCTTGCCGTCTTTTTTGGCCTTTTCTACTAACTCACTTTTTATATCATCCATGCTTTTTTGTTCATCAACCATAACTACACCTTCTTGCTTTTTAACATTTTATCGAGTTTGCCGGATTGCTCCAAGAGAGTTCTCTCTTTTTTTGGATCCGCACCTTTAAGTTCTATAGAGATTGTCAGTTTTTTTGCTCTGACATATTGTTCAACAATTTTATTTTTTAGCCTCTGGGCTTCATATTGCAACTCAAGTGTTTCAATATCTTGAAACAATTCTTCAAAGTTTACTGCTAGTATCTTAACATAATTTTCAAACTCACTCAACTCTTTGTAATCTGTTAGGTTGCTAATAACTTGAGCAGGTTTGGCAGTGAGGTTCGTCCTCAAGAAATCAAATACAGCCTTCTGCTCAGCAGTTTTCAGTGCATCTGGGGTAAGATCGCAGGCGAGTTGTCTCGTCGTTGGCACAAAAAACATAATTGCTAATATTTGATCGATTGATTTTTTAATTTCTATGTTTAGTTTGTTGTTATCTTCGGCCTTATTTTTGACTGACTTTAGAGGACGTACGTTTTCTGATTGACTTATCTGCGCAATCCTTGCCCCCAAAGCAGAACTTGATATCCCAGAATGCTCAGACACAACGTTAATATAATGTTCTTGTTCTATTGGGTCTTTAATTTTTTTAAGCACATCTGTAATGCTCGCACCAAAATTCTTTTTGCCAATAGGACTCGACAGGTCAAAATCTTGCATATATTTCTTAATAATCCAATCAATTGCGTAGTCGTAATTATCAATAGCCTCGCGCCATAATTTAGGATCTTTTTGGATTAGTTCGTCTGGGTCTTGACCTTTTGGAACGGTAATCATACACAAATTAACAGATTGATCGGCCACAACTTCTAACGAACGCTCCGCGGCTTTTAGCCCTGCGCGGTCTTGATCAAACCCCAGGCGTATGTTCTCTGAAAGGCCAGCGAGAATTTTTGTCTGATATTTTGTCAACGCTGTACCGGCAATAGCAACTACATTTTTAATTCCTACTTGATGAGAGCTAACTACGTCCAAATTACCCTCTACCACGACCGAAAATCCTTGTTTTTTTATTTCTTGTTTTGCAAGGTGGAGCCCATAAACATGTCGACTTTTGTCGTACAAAATTGTGCTCGGTGTGTTGATATATTTTGGAGCATTTGGCTTATCATCTAATAGTCTTGCTGTGAACCCAATAACCCTGCCAAACGAATCAGCCAGTGGCAACATAATCCGCCCCCTGAACATATCCTGATTTTCATTATTATATTTGCTAACCAAGCCTACTTTGACTATATCGATCATCTTATGGTTTTTGCTCATCAAATAATCGATTAGCTCTCTGCCTCCTGCAGGGCTATAGCCAATCAGAAAATCAATGATGGTTTGCTTAGAAAATTTCCTCTGTTTAGACAGATAGTCCAGAGCCTTTTTGTTTTTGAGAAGTGATTTTTGGTAAAAATGCGTGGCGTCTTCCAATATCTTGTACAGTGGGTCCTTGCTTTGTTTTTGCCCAGAATTTGCCTGATATTTATCCAGGTCAACCCCAGCTTTTCGCGCCAATAGCTCCAAAGCACCCTTAAAATCAACGCTTTCTACCTCCATAATGAAGCTAAACATATCCCCACCCTTGCCAGAGCTAAAATCGTGCCAGATATTCTTCTCAGGACTAACTACAAAACTTGGCGTCTTCTCGCTAGTGAATGGGCTCAGGCCCTTATAGCTTCTACCTGTTCGCTTAAGCCGCACATATTCACCAATAACGTCTTCAATATTTAACCTGGCCTTAATATCGCTCACTGCATCCATGCATATATTTTAGTCCAGTGACGCATGTTATCATAATGCTTATGCAACCAGACAACAGCCCCTACAACTTTATTTTGAACCCTGAAAAGCCTAAAAAAGCGCCTATTGATCTTAAAGGTAATCCAAAAAAGCTAATTTTGTTTGCCCTATTTAGTGCAGTAATAATTATCGTTGTCGCTGTTCTTTTAAATCTTGTTATAAGTAGTGGGGGTAACTCACAAAAGTCTAATCTAACTGAAATAGCTAAAGCCCAGACAGAAATTATACGTATCGCCTCACTACCTGAAAACAATAAATCCGCAGGTGAACCAACTAAATATCTGGCTCTGAACACAAAGGTAGCAACTCTATCTTCGCAAAGTGAAGTAACAACTATGCTAAAAGCTCGCGGGGTTAAAAAGATCAACCCTAAAGAACTTGCTACTTCTAAGGATGCATCTGTCGACATATCTCTTGAAAAAGCCTCTAAAAACAACAAGTACCATGAGATGTATCGTGAAATTCTAGATAAAAAGCTAACTAATTATCAAACTCTTGTTAAAAAAGCTTACGACGCTGGCAACAAGAAAGAAAAAGCCTCTTTAAAACCTATCTATGAAGGTATTGAGGCCTTAACTTCTACAAAATAGGGAGTTGCCTTAATTACTGATAACAATAGGGTGGAACACATTCAGGGTCGTCAGCGAGATCCTCTTCTCCAGTCTCTGGCTCAAGGATATCATCTTCTGGTTCAGTAATAACTTCTTCTTCTGTAGGAATAGTCGCCTTTGATAACTTACTTTTACTATTTTTAAATACTTTTTTAATAGTTTTATATAAACTATCTATCGGCTTGGCCTGTGACTTGGCTGTCTTGCCAATTGAAGCTGCTTCTTTAACAACTGCAGCAAGATCTGCTTTTCCAGCAGTAGCTGCTTGTGGACTACTGTTCAAACTAGCCACTGTCACTGCGTTGATCCTATTCTGAAGACCTTGCAGTTTATCAGACTCGGATTTTGGAGAGCTTAAGTTATTAATTTTTGACTCTAATTTTGAAGCCTTTTTGGCATACTTTTTGTTAGTTTTGTTTGCCTCGTACTAAAACTCGCTTGACCGCCAGCTGGAGCGCTCGAAGATGTCCCTGCATTCTGGGCTTGCTGAAGTCGTTGTTCTTCAGTTATATCTTCTTGGTCATCATTCATTTTTGTTTCCTTTTCATATTAATTATACTCGACTTACGCAAATCTCCGCATTCTCCAGAATCTTCCAGAGGAGATTTAGAAGTTCTTTTCTCTGGTGGAAGCACACCCGTAGGTGTGGTGACATCAGAAAAAGGAGTTCTAGGCTCATCTGGAGAGTTTGAGAGTGTGGAGATTTTGCGTAAGTCGAGTACATCTAAAATCACTATAAACGTATCCATATAATGAGTCAACTCACCCTCTTGCTAGCTTTTGGTAACCAGTTGATAGCTGTGGAATATTAGATCTTTAATTTCCTGATCTGATAATTGCCCACTAACTACTAGGGTGTTCCAATGTTTTTTATTAAGGTGGTATCCAGGCATGACTGATTCGTATTTTTCTCTCAACGCCAAGGCTAACTTTGGGTCACATTTGAGGCTGAGTCTGACTGGATCAGAACCTTCTGCTATCAAAGCAAACATTTTCTCGTCAATTTTATAGACTGCTACTTCTTTGCCAAACGGATAGTCGAGCCGTGCATTTGGCATAGACAGTAAATATTCTTCAATTTTTTTGTGATTCATCATTTCGTAAAAAATCCAGATAATATTGCAGCTCAGCAATGCTCGCCTGAATATCATCGAAAGCCCGATGAACTTCTTTTTTCTTGAAAACAGTATCGTATTTACAGTTCATAATAATTTTCAAACTACTAACGTCACACATTCTATAATGCAACAATGCTTCTACCTCTGGCCACCACTGCTTAATAAAATTCCTATCATTATGAATAGAATTTCCTGCCAAAATTGCAGGTTCTGTGCCAAATTGAGCTGTAATAAAACCAACTAATTCATGGATTACTTCTTTTTCTGGTCTGCCACTTTTCTCTATTCTGTCTATAAGTCCACTAATTTTGTGGTGTTTTTTCGACCAATCATTCATTGAGCCGAGCACAGCGCTTGGCTGCCGTATCACAGCTTCATAACTTGCTAAAGTTTTGAAATCAAAGTCTGTCACCTCGCAAGCTACCTCTAAAATTCTGTCCCTACTCACATCTATCCCCGTCATCTCCAAATCAACCCAGAGGAGTTTGGTCGGATTTGGTAAACTCTTATAATCTATTTCTGTCATAGTATAATTATAGAGTGTCGGATGCAAAGAAGAAAGCTATGTATATATTAATTTTTTTAGCCCTACTTGTCAGCCTAGTCGGTATCAACATCGACCGTACCCCAAAATACAGTAAGCCACCAGCCCAAAAACCTACTGCCAAAGTCGTCCCCCAACCCACCTCCAAAGTTGCTATTGGCGATCCAAATAATATCCTTGTTGTTGTTAACAAAAAAAGACCACTGCCAGATGGGTATGCTCCCACTGATCTTATGGGACCGTTACGCTCGGAAGCAAAAAAGAATCTTGATAGCCTGATATCCGGAGCAAATTCCAGCAACGTTAATCTAAAGATTATTAGTGGCTATCGCTCTCAATCGTCACAAGCAACTCTTTACAATAGTTATGTCAAACGAGACGGTCAGGCAGCAGCTGACATGTATAGCGCTCGTCCAGGGTATAGCGAACACCAAACAGGGCTGGCCATAGACCTAGGCAACACAAATGGCTCTTGTGATCTTGAAGTATGCTTTGAAAATACCACTGGTGGGCTGTGGATCAAGGCAAATGTACAAAATTATGGGTTCATTGTTCGGTACCCAAATGGCAAAACAGATATCACAGGTTATCAATATGAACCATGGCATCTACGTTACGTCGGAATAGAAACTGCCAAAGCAATATATGCATCAGGTAAAACTTTCGAAGAATACTCAGGACTGCCGCCAGCACCAAACTACTAATCAAGCAAATTCCACTTGGTTTTTAGCAACTTAGTGAGTTCATTTACGTTTGTACAAATATTTTCTGCACCCGATTTTTCCAGCACATCAAAACTCTGCAACCCCCAACTAACTGCAACGATATTTACTCCAACTTTCCTTGCAGCTTCAATATCGCGGGTCTCATCACCAACCATAATAACGTCAGAATTAAAATATTTGTTCGTTTTTATAAGTTTATTGAGTAGTTTTGCTTTTCCAAAAAATGATGATCTTGGGAGCACGTTGACCAAGTTGTATACACCATATTTATTCAAAACTATTTCTATTGTGTCACTGGAATTATTGCTAAGAACATATATGTCTAATCTATTGTTTTTCGACAAATTTACTATGAGTTTGTCCATTCCTTTAAATAACTTTATCTCATCTGCTCGTAGTCCAATATATTTTCTACCTTGCCTTAGCAAACCAGGAATTTGCCAAAATTTGATGCCAGACCACTTCATCGCGTATTTTAAGGTGTGATTTTTAAGTTTATTGAGTGTTGTAGGAGTTATAACGGGCCAACCTTTTGACTCTGCCTTAATATGGTAGATATCGAGCATTAAAGGGACTGTATCGGCTATAGTTCCGTCAAAATCAAAGACAATTGCTTGCCTCATCTACATCTCCTCAAAGATTTTTAAGCCAATCAAATCCAGACATTGCTGCAAAATGCTTGTGTACTTTTTTACAATAATAATTCTTATGTTTGTTCTGTCGTTATTTACAACCTGACTGCTCTCATAAAACTTATTAAAGCTTTTTGCTAGTTCATATGCATATGTAGTTATAATATTTGGGGCAAACTCTTTGGCAGAAATTGACACTATGTCGTCAAAATACTGCATTTTTCGGCAAATACTTCGTTCAGAAGCGTCAAGATTTTGGACATCGTCAGGGTCTAATTTAGCACTTTCGTCATTATTTTTGAGAATGCTTTTTGCCCTAACTAGAGCGTATTGTAAGTACGGTCCGCTATCCCCATGTATGTTAACTGATGATATTGGGTCATAAATTATGTCGCCCCCGATCCTTTGTTTTGCAAATGAATACTTAATTGAACCAACTGCAATATCGACGTCTTCATTATTAAATTTGTCTCTGCTGACAGCTTCAGCCGTATCAATAACATCTACGGCGCTCAGAATGTTCCCTTTTCTGCTGCTCATTTTCTGACCGCCAGCTAATTTTACCATCCCGTGTGTCAGATGATTTGTCCGCTGCACCGGCTCGGCTGCAAATTGTTTGACACTAGCAAGCACTACCTGCATATATTGTTCTTGCTCGTTTGCAGTTATTATTATTGATCTGTCGTAGTGATAATCTCGCCATTTAGTTAGCACAAGCCCAACTTCTTTGGCTTCGTACGTTGGTAATCCTGCAGAATTAATAAAAACACGAGTGTGCAGCCCAACTTCTTCTGCCTTATAGATTATGGCTTGATCGCTTTCTTGATATACACCTTTTTTTTCTTGCTCTTTCACAGTATCAAGCCCGAGTTTAGTAACTTCACTTTCAGTAATAAACCTATCGAAAGGTGCAGTCCCAAGCCGTTCATATAAAGACTTAAAATATTCATAACTCCACTCTCTACACTGCCAATAAATCTGAGCAAATTCAGAGGTGGTATCGTTATTTTCATGCAAAGCATAAACTTTTTTGTTGATTGCAATTATCTCAGTTTTTGCCTGTTCATCATCTTCATATGCGCTACTGCCCTCTATATATCTGTCGCCAAGCCACGACGTTTGGTTTTCTCCTGCCGTAACTGCCAATTTACTAAAGCTTTCGCCACCTAGATTCTTAATAATTGCCCACATGCTCTTGGCTACATGCAACCCAACGTCGCCACTGTAATTAATTCTGATAACTTCTGCTCCAGCATACTCTACAATTCTAGAAATACTATCACCGACTAGTGTTGTGTACAGATGCCCAGCATGAAGTGGCTTGAACGGGTTTGGATCAGAATATTCAACAATGACTTTCTGGTTTGAATAAATTTTTGGTGCAACCAGCGGTTTGTTGATCCAACCAATCAATTTGCCGTCCGCTATACTCAAATTAATAAATCCTGGTCCAGCAACACTAGCAACCAATCCATGCCCCGAACTATTCACAGCGTGAGCTACTTTATCAGCAATTTCTCGAGGATTACCCCCGCTTTTCTTAGCTATTTTCATTGCGATATTACACGAGAAGTCACCAAATTTCTCTTCTGGTTGACTGAGTTCTACCTCGCAATCACCCAAATCAGAATAAATATCCTTGATAATTAAACTAATCTGAGCAAAAACCTCTTCTTTCATACTCAAGTAATTATATCATTCCCCAGGATATTACCGCTTACGCAGTAAACGCCACAAAGTATAGTGCAAAGAAAATAATACAATAAAAAATGCTGAAGTATACAAATAGGCGTTGGAGTGCATATTTGGATTAATCACCTGCTCACTCACGTCAAAAATTATTGCAGCAGGTTGAACTAAAATGTCCCAACTATTCCATCTGACAAATCGTCCTAAATAAATTGCAAAGCTCGACGCCAAAAATATTGCCCCCATTATTATCAACGCCTGAATTTCAGGCAATCTCTTTCTCAACTCTTTGTGAAATTCTAATGTCGCACAATATCCCCACAGCAACCCAGCAAAGACAAAAGCATTAATCATCAAAATATCATAGTTGACGTTGACTTCACTGGCTCCTCGCAAATGGGTATAGTCTGTCATGATATAAAATGAATTCGGCAAAAAAGCTACAAATGCAAAAGTCAACAACAGGCCACCCACACTCCGCCAAAGTTTGGTTTTTAAATATATCCGGAGCAAAACTAAAATCAGCAACGGTATAAATCCAAGTAGCAAATTCCAGACCAAAAATAAATAACGAGTACTGTCGGTCGCAGCTATTCTGACAACTAACAAAGAAATAGCCACAAATGCAGGTATTAACAGCACCGTGAAGGTTTCTTGGTATTTTTTTCCAAGAAACATGCGCAAACTCCCTTAGAGCTCTTTCTTTAGTCGCTCAACCAAGTCAACAGGGGTGGGGTCGACTTCGTTCAAAATAGCCACGTACAAAGTCACAAAATCTCCAAAAGTGATCGTCCAAACAAGTTGCTCAAGCTCTGTGCTCCCAACGGCGTTAACAGTCTGCGCCTTTGGTCTTTGCCCAGATAGCAAGCGGTCCGATATTTCAAAGCGTTTTGCCACCTGTGGGTGGTCAAAACTAGATCTCAAATCAATTACTGCGTACGGTTTATCATTTGGGTGGCTTGTCCAGCCAACAAATTCATTGTGATTAAACTCTGGGTACACACCACGCCATGCTACATTTTTAGCATTTTCATTAAAACTAATTTTCCACTTATAAGCTGCTGCTACGAGGAGTGATCCAGAATAAATAACTGGGCTTTTACCCATAATTTCTAGTGCTAACTTTTTGGCCGGATTTTCTGCAGTGGGGACATCTTTGGTAATTTTTTTAGTCTGTTCCACCAAAAATGAACTCGCACTGGACATCTCATCAAGTCTCTCACTAGCAACCACTCCAGACGCAACTAAAACAGTCACGACCGCTTTAAAGCTGTAAAAAGCCGCAAACCTTGGCTGTGGGCAATCTGGCAATTGTATAAATGTGTGCCCAGCTTGCTCTGCTCTTTGTTTTAACTGGCCCCCACCAGCTATACAAACTATCTTTGCCTGCCTAGCCTCTGCCTGATCAAGACAAGACAGCGTCTCCTCTGTATTACCAGAAAAACTTGAAACAATTACCAAAGTTCTTTCACCCACATATTCAGGTAAGTCATAGTCTTTAACAATTTCATACGGAAGTTCAAGAGATAACCAAGGTTTGACGAATGATGGACCCAAAGCTGATCCGCCCATACCGCTGACCACAATATTGTCTATGTCGGAACTTTCACAAATTTTTGCCAAATTGTACTCATACGCTAGTTGTTTGGCATTTTGGCTAGCGAGCCCCAGTGCATCACTCTTGTCGGACTTACTGATAAAATTCTGATCATCAAGCATTTGGGCTCCTCTTTACAGTTAACTTATTTTAACATCTCGCTTGCGAGAAAAGCTATACAAATAAGCAAGCGACATTACCCCACCAAAGACAACACCGATGTTAAGAACCTGTTTGTCACCAAATTGCTGACTGACAAATACCATAATAACCATAAACAAAACCTTAAAAAATTGGAGAGATATGAACAAAACTGTCATGTATTCAGCCCTGTACTCTTTAAAAGAATGAGATATCATAGTCGCACTTCTTGGTACAATGGATAACATTTGGCTGACATAGGCCAACATGTTAGCTGCCCCTAAAATAATAATACTCGGACTCAAAACCATAGATATAGATGAAATAGCCCAGAGCAGTGAACCTATTTTACGTACTTTTCTGCCTTTTTTGTTATCGCTCAATTGTCCCGCCAGCCAACAGGCCAATGTTGTGACACTCAAAGACGCAGCAACGATCAAACCGGTCTTTAGCAAACCGCCTGTTCTGCTATAAATAAACAGTGGCCAAAACACTATCGCTGCTGCATTGGCGATCCCACCTATGCCCAAAACACCCATATCATGGATCAGACCTTTGTCCTGTTCTAGTTTCTTCAGATCAAAAGTACCCGGATTTATCTCTTCTCTCAACATAAAAAGTGGTCGCAGAGCCACCAATAAAACTACTAGACTAAGCATAAATGCCACTCTCAATCCAAATTTTTCACCTATAATTCCGCCAATAAATGGTCCAAGTGCAGAAAATAGGCCAACAAGAATATTATATTTTGCAACGGCTCTCCCGACGTGCCCAGACTCTTTTGTCTCTGTCAAAATAATATGATTGCTCAACCAATATGCTGACTCTGCCGCTGCATAAAGTGGCGCCACAATACAAAAGACAGTCAAAATTGACTGGTCGATACTCAGAAACGCCAAAGCAGCAAAGCTGAAGGCAAATGACAGCGCCATCAAGTGTTTCGCACCATTTTTGGTAGCATATTCACCGAAGTACTTGCCCGCCAGCAAACTATACATAAAAAATAACATAAAAAAGAACAAGATATTTGTTAACGACCAGCCTTGTTTATACAAAAAAATTGGGATAAATATGCCTACCAGACCGATAGCAAATGACCTCAGAGAAGCCGACACATACATCTCATCGAGATCATCCTTGCCCATCGACATTTTATAAAGTGTGTGTGCATGCAATATCATAGATCTATAAACTCTTCAGCAAATTAATCATTTTTTTGTCAAAAGTGCCCAATTTATAATTGTTTATCTTCGCATTTGCAACCAGTGTTGCATCTTCAAAGTCCAGATTTGTATCTCTGTAAATATCTAGTGCCATACCCTCTATCTCCCCTAGGGGCAATAAGCTTGGGTAATAACAAAGTTCTTCAAAAAGTTCATATATCTGTTGATGATTATACTTCATTGACCTAAGCACATATGTCACCTCGGCAATCGTGATTCTATCTACAAGTAGCGTCTTGGAGCCAGAATTGATAATCAAATCTCTCACAAAAGTTGCTTGATCCACATCGTCATTCAAAAACCATCTCAATATGTAATTCGCATCGATTATCGTCATTTTTGGCTAAAGACCTCTTGCTTTTAATCTGGAGCTTTCTTTTTTTGTCAGAGGTTGATCGTTAGCCGGAGCACCAATCTTTTTACGAATTTCTTCAATGCCCAGAGGAGCCCTAATAATAATTGTTCTATTATCTAGCAAGGAAATATTCGCATGACTACCTGTCTTAAGCCCTACCGTATCTCTCAGTTTTTTGGGTAAAGTAATCTGTCCCTTTGAAGTAATTGTATAATCATAACTCATAATACTATCTTACCAAATTCTTACTTTTACTGTCAAGTATTACCACAGCCACTTCTCTCATTTGTATAAATAGTTTTGCAAATATCATTTTCGATACACGTGTTCAGAAAATGATATTGAAAATTCAAACATTATCCTTTTAGGTCTGCTCAACATCTGATCCCAAATCTATATTGCTTACGGGAATATACAGATTGTTGGTCAGGCCTTGAGCAGACCTGAGAGATTTCGTCGAGATTACAACTATCAGACGAGGACTGTTTGAACGACCAAAGGGAGAGAGTTCCGCAGTCTGTTGTAATACTCGACAAGAAATCCCATCAAGTCTGTTCAACCGCCTGTTGTTTCTTTGCATACTTTCTTGTCAACACAAGAAAGTATGTTGCATCAGTCCCGCCACTGCGGGATGGCAAAAAGGTGTTATTGAGAAAAGTAAGCTGTTAGAAACCTTAAAGTATTGGTGGCAATGCTTGGTAAGAGTCATATTTACCACTGGTGCCACCACCAGATGGCGGATCTGCAGGTATGCCCAGGTAAAAGTCAGGCGAGGTATTAACAATCTCGGCAGAGCTGTTGTTGTCATATGGTTCCAGTCCGCTGAGCTTTGCATCACTAAGCGTCTTAAATGTTCTGAGCCATTTAATCTTTTGGGCAACTAGCGCTCCGTTGAAAACTAATTGTCTAGAGCATTCACCGTTAGTCGGAGTTCTATCTCCTGTAGTGGTCAAACTACCATTTGCTCCACTACTATTGGAACAAGTGCTAATTGTTCCACCGGTGGCGCCATTTGGCTGTGCTACCAAAAATCCATCAATTTGCGTGACGTCTTTGTCGATATAGATGTTACCTTTTACAATTAGCCTAAAGCTAGGGATAGCATTAATATTCGGTCCCCAAGGAGCATACACAATGTTGCCACTTATATAGACATCTCCACTGACAAAGATGGTTTGTTTGCCAGAAAAGCTTGTATTAGCATTTAGAGTAAGATTGCCGGCTATGTATGAGTTAATTCCCTCTGTAGGGGGCGTTGTCACTGGGACAGGGGTGCCAGATGGCGTGGCAGTGGAAGCAATTCCTGTGGCGTTGTCTGGTTTGTTGGCAAAGTAGTCAGTGGCTGTGTGCGATCCGCCAAAGTTGCCTTTTGGAGAAGATGCAAAATTAAGCTGGTCAAAAAACCCATCCGATCGCAAATCACTAGAGCTAAATCCACCTATTGCTCCCAGGGCAAAAGCCGCATATTCTACGCCTGATCCGGCACGCGCTCGGTTATTTGTACTAATTGCTCCGGTTACGCTAGCCCTATCTGGGAAATTGCCCCCAGCAAAGACATCCTGTCCATAAAACCGCACATAAGGCTTGTTGACCACGCGTGCGCAACTATCTTTGCTCGACGGTCCAGTGCCAACCTTCCCATGAGGACCTAGCCATCCGAATGCCTCAGTTATTTTGGTAATGATACAATATCTTTCTCCGGGTGATAATGTAGCCCTGATGTTTGCATTAGTGTAGCTTCCTGCAATGTTTTGATTTTGGTATGTAAGATTGGTCCCGTTTGGCCCATCTATAGGTGATGTAGTGTCACCAGCCACTAGGATTGTTGGGTCTCCCAGAGTTGGATTTGCCTCAGCAACAGTGTAGGATCCTGCTGACGTTGTATCTGGTCCAAATTGTCTAGTACCACCGTAGTTAAAGTGTATAGTTGTAGGATTTTCGTTATCATTTTGTGCTGTATCTAGGGTAGCAATCGGTGTAATATTAAACTGCTGAAAAGTATCAACTTCTATTGAACAGTCCCCGCCTATAGCAAATCCATTATATTGAGGTTGGACAGTAACAATTCTATGGGAAACATCATTTATAGACGTCATTGGTATATCGAATGGGGCTGGAAGACCTGGACCTAGGCTACCAACGTCATCCTGGCTACCAGCCATTCCTCCGCCATCTATAACTTTTACGGTTATCGGTATATTCATGTTCCCTGTATTCTTGACACCACCCGAAACGGTAAAGTTAGTTCCAGCCTTAACTGAATTTGCATTACCTCCTGGTGGCCTATCTCCCTCGATATGTAAGCTTGAACAGCCTGCTCCCGGCTCATCTATATCAGCTTTGTAACAATCATCTACTGTGGTAACTTCTCTAAAATATTGATACCTTACTTTGTTGGCAGCGTTTCTATATTCATACCAACGTTCGTACAATATCTGCCACCCACTATCAACAGGAGGGGTATCACCAGAACCTAAAGTTTTGTCCCAAGTGTAATCACTCCAGGGATTTATAACTGATGATTGCCAAACATACCCAGGAAGCGGGCTTGCCCAAGATATATTAGCTACCCCGTCTGCACTAAGGTCTCTGGTCGTATGAATACCGCCATCAGTTGGTGAAGTTGGACTAACCGTAGCACCACGCCCAAACACTGTGAACCTATGTGCTGAATTAGCATAAACAGGGTGACTGTAGTATGTGCAAGCTGGATTATTTGGGGGTACATACGGCTCCTCGTACACTAAAGTAACTTTTTTGGTAAATCCATTTGCTGGTGCTACATCTTCAAACGGGTTAGCGCTCCCCACCGCGTGCCACTTTCCGCCAGGAATTGCTCCTGTTGGAACCCCGACGGCACTAACTCTAAATTTTTGGTACTTAGAATCCCAACCAGGGTGAGTATCATTATCATCCGGGTCTCTTATACTTGAATCGCAGTCAATCATCCAGCTGTCTGCTCTTCCGTCACCAGCCACATCTCTTCTAGAACTTCCATCATATCCGAGCATTACCATATGGTTGTCTCCCGATGAGTTGTACTCACACCCTGGAAAATCTTTTTGTTGAAAGGTTGAGGAGTCCTTGCGATCTTGTTCTGCACCACCGCTTACATAAACTATACCCCCAGGTGGGGTACTAACATCTCCTATAGTATTAAGTCTCACTTTTGTATTGTTTGATTCAAAGTACGCCCCTCCTCCATTATGCTGCCAACGCATATTAACCATGAGTCCAGCATAGTCATGCACATTTTTCGTATCGACACCACAAGACCTTGCTTGAATTGTCTGACTACCGAAGATAATAAATAACAGATTAAATACCACAAACAAACCTAAAGCTTTAAATACTAGGGTTAATCTTTTATTAATCATATCCTTCTTTCAACTTTTAAATTATCTATTGTTTTTTTAAATCTAGTAATTTCCGCATTATTATTGCCACTTGTCTTTGCAATAATATAGTAAGCCACATCTGTCATCAGAGAAGAAGGTCCAATATTAACTGCCCCTTTTCTTGTTTTGATATCACTGACTCCACTAGTTGAATAAACGGTTGATATCGTTTCACTATTTTGAATTTCATCCTGCCATTCTTCAGACGAGTTATTGCCAAATGGCTTGGTAGAAATATGCACACCCGCATTTGTCGGGTCTTTTTGCACCTCTTGCTGAACCATAGCATAAGTGTCACTTGCAGAAACTTTCTGGTTTTTCAAGATATTATAATAATAGTCTGCACGTGCTTTTGCATACTGTCGGTCTTTCTCAATCAGGTTTTTGTCACCTACCCCTGCGATTTTATTGCCCGGACCTGTTTGGATATGCTGTCCATAATAAAATTCAAAGTAATACCCCTTCTGAATATCTCCTTGTTGTAAATCTTCTGCAATTATCTGTTTTTGAGCTAATTTGTTTAAGTAATCTCCATAGTCAGACTTCTTATATGTTTTCTTTAGCTCATTATATCTGTTATCGACTTTATTTTGGTCATACTTAGTTGCAAGTTTATCTGCTGCAGCAAGAAATTTTAAATTTTCGACCACTGCATTGATTGCTTGTTCTCTATCAAGCCCTGTGTCTTCACCATACTTAATATACTTTTCTACATTTGTCTTTGAATATTTCTTATTGTCTACTATCAAAGCTATTCCCCCAGTAGCAGTTAGGATCCTAAAAAGACTAAAAATTAATAAAATACTTAGAAGAAGAATACCCGAAAAAATTATTATAAAAAGAGACTTCTTCCTAGCCTCCAGAATAAACTTAGATAATTTTGCCCTCATAACTTATCACTATTATATACACAAGCATAAAAGCGTGCAATAGAGGTAAATCTATACTACAACTTTAGTCCAGAGTCTTTTATTTACATTCACCCTTGACTGGGATAACGTACACTCTGTTATTGTTTTCGCCTTTCTTTGTAAGTAAAGTAGTTCTGACTATAGTAAAGACTTCTGGGGTTCCGTCACCACAGTTTACTTTATTTTTGTCTATTTTTAAGTTGACTTGTCTTCTTTTTGTTGAACCTCCTGAGTATTTGCCGTATTCACCCTCGGCTTTATTTGTTCTAAATACCAGTTGTTTACCTATTTTGGTAGCTACATTACTTCCTGGATTGATAACAGCTGGCCATACTTTAAATTCTCTTTTGCCTATACTAGAACAAGTCTGTACGCCTGTTATATCGAGAGTACTTGTAAGCTTATTACCTCTTAATTTTGAAGTCTTACCAGACCAGTTACCCGTAGCAGTAGTTCTACAAGACTTTTTCTTCGAAGGTTCACCTGTCCAATCAAATCCCCAACGAGGTGAACAATTAGGATCAGTTGTAATTTCATCTTTATCTACTTCTCCAGTCGGACCGGTTAAGCCTGTAGCGCCTACAGGTTGTGGCATCTCTCTAGCAGAAGGGTTGGCAGGGTCAAACCTATGTACTACGTCTTGGGTATCTGAGTTACAAACATTCCAAATCCCACTTTTCGGGTAATGAGACATCTCTAAATTAACACCTGCAACTTTACTTATAGGTTCTTGACTACCTGAAGCGTGGGCAACACCTGCACCTGCAAGACCACCAATACCTAATATTACCATTGCAGTGGCACGTCTGTTATCTGGGTTGTGGTATATGTCGCTTGCTAACATTCTAGCTGTACCGACTAATTCTCCAACTCGGTCTCGCATCGTTATTCTGTTGGGATCTTGTTCAAAGTGGGTCATTTTTATATATTCTCCTTAATTGACAGAAACTCCATTTAGTTTCGTTACAAGCTTACCACATTTACATAGTTTCGTCAAGTATTTTACTGTAAAATTCCTCACACAATCCAACCTCCCCCCTGTTAACCCCTACTCAACAGTTTATTTAGATTATTTTAAACCATAACAGTTAGCAAATACAGCCACCAATTACAGTTATAAAAATATCATTTTCTAAACACGTGTTGCAAAAATGATATTCAAATATATTGATCAACTACCGATGGAGAAGCTGGGTTCACAAGCTAGCTATAGCACAAGTCACTTATAGTTTGAATTGTTTTTTCCACTTCTCTTCTTCATCGATACTACCAGCAACTATCAGAGTTATGTACGGCTCGATACCATAGACGTATTTCATTGCTAGGAACTGAGCAGAACAGTCCCAAGGCGTCACCCAAGCACTATCTTGAAGCTTCTGCATGCCCAGCTCCCGCATAGTGAGTCGTAGAGCATTTCTCGCATCTGTCTTTTTGTTGGGGATATCAAATAAGAGTATCCGCCACTTCCCATCCCATTTGGCTTGTTTTAAAGGGGTAGTGAGATTAATCTTTGTCAGGCGTTTTTGACCTTTTTCGGTGAGCTTCACTGTGAACTGGCTACCATTTTGCTGGATTTTGACTAGTTTTAGTCTCTTGGCATAGTTAAGCCCCTGGATAATCTCTGTTTCTTTGGCACTTTTCTGCCTTTTGATTAAGATCTTTGCCAGAGGAACAACGGCATTGGGAGCGACCATCCCTGCTGATATCACCAGCCCACCACCTATAATCTGCACAATTAAATTCGCTGCTTTCTTACTCACTTGCTAATTTACCCCACCTGCTTATCTGTTAATATCATTTATTATACACGTGTTGCGAAAATGATATTTTAATTCACGCATTATATTTCATCATGTTGAATCTTTGTTTGTTGTCAGTAGAGTTGGCTGTGGGAGCCGATAAAACCAAAGATTACTATAGTTTCACCGCGTTTTGTATAAATAGCCCTTACATCTCCTGTTATGTCTATACTCCTGTAATTTTGGTATTTACCCTTTAATGCATGGTTCCTTAGGCTTGGGTGATGGGGCTCTAATCTAAAAATAGTGGCTCTATTTTTGAACTGAGTTTTAGTTTTCTGTGGTAATTTTGCGTATTGCTTATCAAATTTCCTGGTTGTCTCAATTATCACTTCAAGCTATCCAAGTGCTCAAATAATTCTTCTTTTGTGTGGAAAGGCCCGCTTAGGTTACCTTCTGCTATGTCCTGTTCGCATTCTTCAATGATCCGCTCCATCTGTGGAGTCATCTGTTCGGAAGCAGTGAATTCAACACGACCTGTTGCGACAAAATCAATCAAATAAGCATTAAGCAAAGTAGACAATGGAATACCAATAGCAGAGGCTGTCTTCTTTGCCTGTACCTTGAGATCTTTGTCTATTTTGAAATTCATTGTTGTTGAACTACTCATGATACGTACCATTGTATATACTTAGGTACGATATGTCAATACCTAATTAGGAATTATTGGGGTTTTAGCTGGTTTATATCAAAGCTGAAGCCAAAGGTGCTGCCTTTGCCCTCTTCGCTAGAAAATAGCAAATCGCCACCTTCGGCATCAATAACCATCTTGGCCATGTACAGCCCCAGCCCTGTGCCGTCTGGGCGGGCTTTTCGCGCGTTGCCCGCGCGGTAGAATTTAGCAAATAGCTCTTTTTGGTCTTCTTTGGCTACACCTATACCGTTGTCTGATACTTTGAAAATTGCTTTGCCATCTTTCTGCTCCAAAAACACCTGTATTTTGCCCCCTTCTGGGGTATAGTAGATAGCATTGTCTATAAAGTTCATGATCACCTGCCTGGTCTTCATATCATCCAGCATCAGATCAGGAATAGACGGATCACACATAAAGCTAACTTTGTGACCTCTTGATTTGGCGGTCTCTTCTATCTGATGAATTTCGCCCTCTATCATCCCCGCCAGATTGGTCGGCTGTGGGGTGATCACGAATTTGCCGGTTTTAAGACGCGACAGATTGAGCAGATCCGCAATCAAATAAACCATCCGCTGGGTGCTCATATATGCTTGGTCGAGAAATTGCTTTTGGGCAGGTTTGAGCTCCCCTGTGTCGCCATCTAGCACCATGCTCAAATAGCCCTTGATAGATGTTAGTGGTGTGCGAAGTTGGTGCGACGCCATGCTGACGAATTCGTCTTTGGTTTCGTCCAGCTCTTGCAGTTTTTTGTTTTTGACCTTTAACTGTTTGGTCGCATCAGTAACTTCGTCTTGCAATTTGATGTTAAAGTGCACAATCTCGTCAAGATGTATCAAGTTTTCTGCCGCCACTGCCAGTTGCCCAGACAATATGTCCAGCATCTTCTCGTCCTGCCCAGAGAACCCTTTGCCACTTTTTTTATCACTGAGGATAATATAGCCTTGATTCTCCACGTGTCCGTGTTCTTCTACCCCTCTGAGTTTGACGAGAACGGCTATGCTTTGAAATACGAGGTATTTTTTAAGCTCCTGCTCTACGCCTTCGTCTTTTAATTGATCAACTATGACAACATTTCTTCCACGGAACAATTTGTCTATCCCCTGAGGCAGACTAACTTTTGATACAGATTTTCCGACGTTTATATATCGTATCTGACCAGTTATCTGATCTTCGTCAATGATAAACGCACAATGCTCTATTAAGAGTGTCTTCTTAAGGATACCTCCGACTCGGTGTAACATTTTATCTAGATCAACACTGACTGACAAGATTGTATTAATAGTCTTGAGCACTTCTTGAACATTATAATGATCACGAAAAAAATACTTGGTAGTAACTCTGTCAAAATATAGTTTCAAAGGATAAAACGACACACCAAACATTCCAAGAAGCACAATCTCGGTTATCGTTGACGTGTAAGCCCCAACATTTGCCTGAACAAGATAATTTTTAATCGGCAATGATATCCCAGAATATATAGTCACCAAAACAGTGGTAGTAATAGTATAAACAAAACCGCGGACAACAACAGTCTTAATATCAAAAAGTTTATAACGAACTATCGAGAATGAAATAAACGCAACCATAAACAAAGTCCCCACTGAACCAAACTTTGATATCTCCCAATTGTTTGTTATCGAAGGTATGACGGCAGCAACCAACATAACCCATACGAACGAAAAAAGAAGCCCCATGGAAGCATATTTTATTTGTTGCCGCTGTAGTGAGTCCAGCTCTTTAGCCCTATAAGTTGTATAAAAATTATAAACCAAAAGTCCAAAAAATATAGCAGCTGCTAATACATATACATAGAATAGTTCACCTGTAATTATGTCTGTAATTTTTTTTGTTGGCACATAAACAACACTGTTCACAATTTTATCGGTAAATAGGGTTAGAATTAGTAAAGTTATCGTTACAAAGAACGAAACCCTACGCTGTATTTTGCGTTCATCAATCTTTTTTGGGAAGTATATTGATAAAAACCACATAGTCTGTATAAGCAAGAATCCAATAAAAAGAGACAGCTTATTGGCAAAGAGTTGCTGCTCATAACCTGTAACATGATTGGTCGAATAGTTTGCAATACCCCATAAAATTGCCATAGCTGTTAACACCGCAAATAATTTGTTTATTAGATATTGTCCATTTCTTGAAACTACAGTTAGGCCTAAAAGCCCTAGGACAAACGTTGTCACCACCAAAACAATTAAATCAATCATTGGGTATGATTATAACTCGTTTATGCTTATATCAGTAAATTTGGGGCACTATAAATTCACTGCTTGATCAGAATAAATTTTTGGTAAATACTCATTTGGTAACAAACCATTTTGATCCAAGCCTACACCGTCGATAAAAACTTTGCCTACAAGCTCATTATTATCACGAATACGCTGCATGCCATTTTTTAATACGCAAAATGCAGGTAGTGCGTCAAAAGGTCCTCCATATTTGTGTTTTTTTAATCCATAATAAACATCAAAGGGCTTACCAAACTGCTGTAGGTTTTCTAGTGGTGGAATATCAAAAATAGCAAACAAGTTCTTCTTATCTTTTGCTAAGGCATACCGCAAACACGCATGATAAAACAACATACTAACTCCGTTAAGATCACCTCTAACACCACGATATTCCTTTGCAGATGCGTGTGAAGCAATATCAAGAGATTCTGCTAAAACAAGTTCTTCCCCGCATGCCTTTTTCCCCAACCTTTTCCATGCTTCAGAAACATCATAGTCTTCACCATCCTCAAAATAATTGTCTTTTATTTCATCAATCCATGGATTATCAGGATCATCCACTAGTAAATCATTTACGTCTTTAAACCCAAAAACTTCACTGTATTCAGTGATCCTAAGAACACCTGCAACTTTTGGCAATGGGGTTGATATATCAATAACTGTAGCGAATACACTTGTTGGGTCATATTTCCCGTAGTCTTCAACTACTTCTTCTAATGTCTGGTCAAATGTCTCTGAGAAAACAGTTGCTTCTGCCGAACGAGGAATATCTGAATAACGGCCGTCTGCGTCAATATAAGCAACAACAAACTGTCGATCTCCTGCAAGCTCTCTTAAATTATAAGGTGTGCCAACTTCTAAAAATTCCTCAGTTAACTGGCCTATAGCTTCATCATCAAATCGTCTTCGTAGGTCTTCCTCCGCGTCAGTACTTGATAGCCCTGTCATGCTTTCTGCTTGTTTTTCTGGTCTATGCATTTTGTTTTGTCCTTAATTTTTGATTTGATAAGTCTGCTTTATGCTCTTCTCTCAACCTATTATTGCTTCTTGATGCTGAAACGGTTCTACCCAGAACATATGCTGCTATCACTCCATAAGTAATCGGTGAATCACCTATTTCAACCACAGCATCTGATATAACTTCTGTGCCTAGTTTCTCACCAAGCCAAGCACTTCCGCCTATTATACCTGCAGTGACGGTTGCATTGAAAGTAGCCAGTGCTCCAGCTGTACGAAGGCCAGTTCTTCTATTCTCTTCATATGACTTACTAGGATCCTTTGCGTAGCCACGCAATATAACACCAGGAGAGCCCAGAGTTAGGGCGAGTAGAGTATTATCTACGGCTCCAATTATCTTGTTTTTACGCTTTGGTTTCTCTGGTGTTGCTATTTGAGTAGTGTAATAACGATCTTCCAGTTCGTTAGTGACCTTATTAAAAGTAGTTATGCTCTTCGACATACCTATGGTTAGAACAGATTCGGTTGCTAAGCTCATTGACCCAAGAGCGAGTGACACTGCTAAGGGGTTCCCAGTTTGTTCATATGTTTGTGTCCCAACATATATGAGACTAGCTTCCATGCCAAATTCATGTGCGCCAAGCAAAGCCATGCTCCCAATTAAGGTAGACTTTTCGCCAAGGCTACTACCTTTCATGTCTTCTCGCCCTGCTTGCCAGAGGGCTCTAAGATTTTCAAACCGTTTGCTCATTATTAACCTATATCTGTTAAATTTTAAAGGTTAGTATACTGTAAACTGTATTTAGATAAATGTCAAATGATTTAAATCTTTCTGTCCGTATTGCTCTGATTTGTGTATAATGAAGCTTGATCAAGAATAAAATATACAATAATGAATAATATAGAAAAAGAATTTGCAGAAAATAACGCATGGGGGATATCAGCCAACGTTGATCTATATAACTGCGACCCCAACAAAATTAGAGACGCAGACCTGATAAAAGAGTATGTTAAGGAATTATGTGACTTTATAAAAGTTACGCGGTTTGGTAAGTGTACGGTTGTCCATTTTGGGGAAAAGGAAGAAATTGCGGGGTATTCGATGACCCAACTAATTGAAACATCGCTAGTGTCCGGTCATTTTGCAAACAAAACAAATGCTGCGTATTTAGATGTATTTTCGTGTCAATACTTTGATCCGGAACTTGTGGCATCCTTCTCAAAAAGGTTTTTTGGAGCTAAAAAAGTTAAACTCAATTACACTTTGAGAAAATAACTTTGGTAGTGCTTTTGGTTGTAATTTGGTAGAATTTAGAATATGGTACAGAAAATAGCAATTGTCGAGGACGACCAAACAATATCTCAGATGTATCGGGTCAAGTTCGAATCAGAAGGTTACACTGTTGATGTAGCTTATGGTGGCGTCAATGGATTGAAATTAGTCAAAGACATCAACCCAGATATTGTACTGCTGGACCTAATGATGCCGGACATGAACGGCGATGAGATGCTGACCAAAATGCGTCAAGAACCTTGGGGCAAAAACATCAAAGTCATAATCCTAACCAACATGGGAGAACAAGAAGCCCCAGATAGTCTTAAAGATCTCAACGTCCTTGATTTTATCGTTAAAGCAGAAATGACCCCTCGCCAAGTCGCCGAAATCGTCAAACAACATCTAACTGCCTAAAAAATATAAACACTTGTGATAAAGCTTGCGAACAGCAAATAACTCATTGCGATTAAAGCCCTGCAGGCTTTTAATCACCATACTTTCTTGTGCTAACAAGAAAGTATGCAAAGAAGTAGCAGGCGATTGAACAAACTTGATGGGACTACCGGTCAAGGGTCACAACAGACTGCGGAACTCCCCCGCCTTTAGGCGGGGTCAAACAGTCCTCGTCTAATAGTTGTGATCTTGACGTAGTCTCTCAGGTCTGTTCAAGGCCTGACTATCAATCTGTATATTTTCATAGAAAATATTATTAATTATGACTTTAGACTGTTTAATATCCCCCTGGTCAAAACACCTTGGAACTACAAAGCTACAGACAGATTATTCTGAGGACTACCCCGCCTTCAGGCGGGGCGACTAAAAGGAGTCCCGGAAGAATAGTCTTGTCTGTTGTCTTGTAGGTTCAGGGTTTGTTTTGATCACTGGGGTAGCACTTTTTGCTTACTTTTTCTTGCTAGAGAGAAAAAGTAAGGTGATAAAAGCCTCCTTGGAGGCTTTAGCGCAATCGCAATGTTGTTTGGGTTTTAAGATGTTAAATTCTTTGGAAAAGAACCTACATGCCCTCATCGCCCGTACGAGGCAAAGAACTACTTGGGACATTATCGCCAGTATTTGGTGCTACTGCTGGAGTTGGTGGGGTTGGCGTTGAAGGAGCTTGGCTTGAACCGCTACCACTAGATGTTGATCCTGTTGAAGTATTTGCAGAGTTAGTAGAATTTGCGTTTTTGTCATCAGATGACGTTTTATCAGTATTCTTTTTCTTACCATTTTCTGTGCTGACAGAAACAGAAGTATTTTTGTCGGAATTATTCTGAATCTTGTGGTAAAAAAACCGTCCCACAAAAAATACGCCCAGAACAAATATAACTGTCAATATAAAGGTCATTAGTCCAAGCAAAAATGCTGCGCCACGACGTCCTCGTTTTTCTGTACGATAATAATCATCAACTTCCTGGGGCAGTACGCTTGCTGTTTTTTTTCTTTTAAATCGATCAAAAAATGCCATTTGCTTGTCCTCCTAAGCTGTTGCTATTGCAATTGTAGTACATTATTGCGTTTTATGCAACAACTTTCTATAGAACTTTAGGTTAACGGAACGCCGTAGTTGTGGCGTTGACGATTGATTTGAAAATGCCTCTTCCGATTTCTGACGAATATTCCCCAGAGGATTTTGAAAATACCACCAAAACGTATGGATGCTTGCCATCGTCGACAATCGCTGCCTCATGATATCTATCGTCTAGCCACCCTGCCTTTCTATAAACTGTCGTACCTGCAGGGACAAAATCTGATATAAGTGAATTTTCAGAAGATTCCATAAAACTCATCAACAGATTAGTCTGTTGCTCATCAAGTAGTTGTTTGTTATATAGCTTTTGCAACAGGACAGCCACGTCTTTCGTTTCCATAACATTTTGGTCACTGGAATAATTGGTCATGCCGTTTGTCTGGGCCCACTGGTCTAATTTTGGATGCGTTAGTTCGTCATTTAACACCTTCCAGGCATCATTATCACTCTGCATGATCATTAACCTCAGTTGTTCTCTAGCTGTTTTGCCACTCAAGTTTTGGGTCAAACTATATGTGCCTTGTTCTACCTCGTGTAAAAACAACGTCGCCGTCACCAATTTTGCCACACTTGCTGAATTGAAAGGTGCGTCAGTCCCATAATAAAACGTCTTTTGACTGGACAAATCAACAATCGCTACTGATATCTGGACGTTTTGTGGTACATTTTTTAATATCGCATTCACAGACTGATCAAGTCCCGCCGAGTCTACAGCAAAGCTCGGCGATTTTTGCGCCTTAGACGACGTTCGTGAATTCCCAAATAAACCAAAATAGCCGACTACTACCAAAACTAATATGGCAATAACATACGGCCATCGTCTCCTTTTTTTGGAATTATTTGATGGCTGAGCCTGTTTGCCCCCACGGGATGAATAATAAGTTGTGTATTTTCGACGTGTATCCACCCAATAATTTTACATCATACCCATGCCGCCGCCCATGCCAGACATGTCAGGCATTGGTGGTTTTGGCTCTGGGACTTCCACGACAAGTGCGCCCATTGTTATGGCAGTACCTGCGATAGAAACGGCATTTTGGATAGCTTCTTTGGTTACGCGAGTTGGATCGATAATTCCTGTAGCTTTAAGATCTACGAATTTATCTGGGTTGTTAACATCAACACCCTGCCCAGGTTTAGCTTTTTTAAGCTCTGCTAACCATAATTCTGAACTTAGCCCTGCATTCTCTAGCAAAATCCTAAATGGTTGCTCTAAAGCTCTAAACAATATGCTTTGACCTATTAATACTGATCCACCTTCCTCACTTGGCCTAATTGCAAAAACCAAATTAGCTAGGGTCACACCACCACCTGGGACGATTCCTTCCTCTAAAGCAGCTTTCACAGCCGCTACTGCGTCGTCAACACGGAATTTCTTTTCCTCAATTTCTGTCTCTGAAGCTCCACCAACTTTTATCACAGCTACTTTACCGGAAAGCGCTGCGCGCCGTTGATCAAGATTTTCTTTGTCGTATTTGCTGGTGGCAAGTTTTGTCTGCTCAGTAATCTGCTTGATTCGTTTTGCTACTTCTTTGGCTGATCCTGCGCCTTCAATAATTGTCGACTCGTCTTTGTTGACAATCACCTTGCGGGCAGTTCCCAGCATTGACACGTCAGCAGTTTCAAAAGTATAGCCTTGTTCCTCAGAAATGACCGCTCCACCAGTCAAAATTGCAATGTCTTCTAAAATATCTTTTCGGCGATCACCAAATGCTGGAGCTTTGATAGCCACCACATTCAAAACGCCTTTTAACTTGTTCAGCACCAACGTACCGAGCGCTTCGCCCTCTAAATCATCAGCAATTATCACAATGTCCTTTTTGCCTATTTGTGCCAATTTCTCAAGTATCGGCAAAAATTCCTGGACAGAACTGATCTTTTTGTCTGTGATTAAAATTGATGGCTTGTCAATAATCGCTTCCATCCGAGTCGTATCTGTCACCATGTATGGGCTGACAAATCCCTTGTCCAGGGTAAATCCTTCGACAACTTCGCTTTCAAGTTCCAGACCCTGTCCTTCCTCAACAGTCACCACACCGTCTTTGCCGACTTTGTCGATTACGTCAGCAATTAATTTACCAATCTCTTCGTCACCGGCTGAGATAGTTGCTACCTCTTCAACTCGTTTTTTGTTGGCTTTGATATCTTCACTCATTGTGCCAAGTTTTTTGATAACGTCATGTCCAGCACTCTCCAAGCCTTTTCGGAGCAACATCGGGTTGTGCCCTGCCGCGATCAATTTATTAGCTTCATATAGAATGTGATAGGTGAGTACAGTAACTGTTGTTGTGCCGTCACCAGCCACGTCGTTCATCTTGTTGGCAGCTTGTTTGATCAGCTCCGCGCCGACCTTATAGCCAAGTGTTTCGTCGTCTACATCTGCAATATCCAGACCTTTAGCGACCGTCACACCGTCATGGGTGACCGTAGGATTGCCGTAGGATTTAGCTATCACCACATTTCGTCCTTTTGGCCCCATTGTGGTCTTAACCGCGTTGTAGAGGATTGTAGCGCCTCCTAGGACTCTTCTGCGCGCATCGTCATCATAAAATACCTTCTTTGCCATAAACATAACTCCTTTGTCGTTTAAATTCTAAATTCTAGTATCGAAACCCGAAACAAATCAGAAATATTCAAATTCGAAAGTTTCAAATTTCTTGCTTCAAGTTTGTTTCTTATTTCTAGCTTCATATTTCGTGCTTTCTACTTAACTGTTGCTAATATGTCTTCTTCTCGGACTAAAATATAATCTTTGCCTGCAACTTTTACATCTGTAGTGCTGTAACTTTTGTAGACAATTTTGTCGCCCACGACTACTTGTTTGGCAGCTTTGCCCACAGCTACTACCTTGGCAATCTTTGGCTTTTCGGTAGCACTATCTGGCAAATATAGACCGCCAGCGGTCTTTGCGGTAGCCATTTCTGGCTCAGCCACAACGTAGTCTGATAATGGTTTTATAGGAACTGACATAAATGAACTCCCTCCTCGTTAATTATTAGTTAATTTGGTAACTCTCGCAGATATCACCAAACATTTATGAAAACATAAATATCTAGCACTCACTATAGCTGAGTGCTAGATCCTAGTCAAGATTATTGTGCAATCTAAATTACGGATGCGGGTTCAAAGATCCATTAACCCCTGGATCTACTGGTGGGACACCACCGTCATCTTGGTTATCCGGGGCTGCCCCGCCAGTTTCAACCGTTGGAGGGGAATCAAACTCTTCGTTTGCTTCCGCCATTCCTTTTGCAAATTCAGGATCAGGACCAGCCTGGGGCAAACTATCTGATTTAGCTTGTGGAGCATCATATGTATGGACACCAGCTTGTAGTGAAGCCTGACCTTCCGGAATAACTGGCCCATCTCTTGGTATGGTAAGAGCTGGCGCTTCAGGAAGAACATTTACTGGCTGCGTATTTCCTCTTATTCTATCTGCAGCACCTGCTGCCAAAACCGCTGTGGCTGCTAGCAAAGCAACTGTCTTGCCAGGAGATTTTCTTACTCTTTCTGTGGCACCAACGGCCAAAGCAGAAGTATCTGCAACTCTATCTTTAATATTATTTGAGGTACTTGACATAATTATTTTCCTTTAAAATGCATTGATTACTTTTTTGTTTTTTGTTTACAAATATAATCGTAGCAAATATTTGCTTATTTGTCAAGTTAACTTAATAGCTCTCTGGCTATTTCTGATTCTTTCCACGGTACTTGTTTACCCCCTAGATTGCGGTGGTCTTCATGCCCCATCCCCGCGAGCAAGACAATATCCCCTTGCCGACTCTCAGCAAAAGCTGTCTTAATTGCCTGTTTTCTGTCAGCTATAACTTTTGTTTTGCTTGCTCCGCCAGCTTTTTCTATACCTGTATATACTGCGTCCCGGATAGCTGAAGGATCTTCTGTGTAGGTTTCATCATCTGTTAGATAAATAAAATCTGCTGATTTTACCACTACTTCACCCATCAAAGGTCGCTTAGCCTTATCACGATCACCAGTGGCACCAAAGACAATCCGCACGCTTCCCTTAGCAATTTGCTGGAGAGTTTTTAGAACATTTTCCAGAGCATCCGGCGTAACTGCATAGTCAATAAGCACTGTGAAGTTTTGCCCCGCATCTACTGCTTCCATGCGACCAGCAACTGCTTTTAGATTGGCTATTCCCTCTGTTATTTTTTTGCTATCTAGCCCCAGGACAAGCCCAACACTGACAGCAGCAGATGCATTGTATAGGTTGAATTCCCCAAGCAAACTGGTTTTTACATCTAGTGTTCCCGACTCGGCCGCAAAGTGCTCATTTGAGCCTGCCCCACTTAGGTTGATTGATTTCATCACGCCCGAGGCACCAGTTTTTTTGCCAAAAGAAAAAACCTCTGCCTTAGACCTTTTTGAAAAATAATCGAAGTATTTATCGTCTGCATTCAAAACTGCCCATTTAGCGTCGTAGTCTCTGAGCAAAAGCGATTTAACCCGGGCATATTCCTCCATCGTCCCGTGGTAATCAAGATGTTCTGGCGTCAGATTTGTCACCACAGCAACCTCTACCCTGACTCCCTCTATTCTTCGCTGGTCAAGCGCGTGACTTGGTACTTCTAGCACTACCCAGTCAACATTCTTTTTCTTGGCTAGTGCCAAAAATTTCTGTAGGGCAGACTGGTGCTGCAAAGTTACTGTCGTCGGACTTGGTATGTGGTCGCCGGCTGTTTCGGTGTACGCAGTCGTCCAAACCGCGGTTTTAAAACCTGCACTTTTAAGCACTTCATTGATAAAACTAACCGTGGTGGTTTTGCCATTAGTACCTGTCACTGCAATTACCTGCAGACTGCGGGCTGGGAAGCCATAGTAGGCTCGCCAAAACCAGCCTCGCCCAAGTCGAAACGTATCGGCCAAGCCCTCAGCTAATTTTCTCGGGAAAATTTTTCTAATGAATTTTTTGATCGGTGCCATAATTTATATCATAACAGATCGGTTATAATAGAAATATGTTAATTTTAGGGATAGAGACAAGTTGCGATGAAACAGCTGTAGCAATAGTAAAAGATGGCTGCGAACTACTGTCCAACGTTGTGGCTTCTTCTATGGATCTGCAAGCTCAGTATGGAGGCATTGTCCCAGAGGTAGCAGCGCGTGCACAGATAGAATATATAATCCCAGTTCTGGCTGAGTCCATGAAGCAGGCAGGGTGCACGTGGACAAATATTGATGCTGTCGCAGTAACTTATGGTCCAGGGCTTGGTGGGAGCCTGCTAGTCGGGGTTATGACTGCCAAAACACTTGGTCAAATTTACGACAAACCGCTTATACCAGTTGACCATGTTCAGGCCCACATGGCCGTTAATTTTTTGACTAAAACATCACTTAACTATCACCTACCCAAAGCCCCACTTGAGTTCCCTGCCCTTTGCCTAATTGTCAGTGGTGGGCACAGTCAAATAGTGTATTATCTGTCCCCTACCAAATACGAAGTTTTGGGCAAGACTCGTGACGACGCAGTGGGTGAGGCATTTGATAAAGTTGCGAAGATTTTGGGGTTGCCATATCCTGGTGGGCCAAGTATTTCAAAGTTAGCAAAGCAGGGTGATCAAAAAACCTATCAACTACCAAAATCCCGCCTAGAAAACCCCTACGATTTTAGCTTTTCTGGACTGAAAACAGCTGTTCTTCGTCTGTCTCAACAGGTTATTGGTAAAGACTACACCTTCCCTAGTTTAAAGATTGCCCAACATCTATCAGATCAACAAAAAGCCGATATTGCCGCTAGTTTTGAATACACCGCAATAGAAACCTTGTTAGAAAAACTAATCAAGGCAGAACAAGAATTTGCGTCCAAAAACATCGTTATCACTGGTGGAGTATCTGCTAATCAATATTTGCGCACACGAGCAAAGGAACTGTTTGGGGCTAAAGTGCATTCAACAGATCCAAAATTATCGACTGACAATGGAGCAATGATCGCCTCCCAGGGATCACAAATTTATATGAAAAATAAGAAGTTAGTTGACTATAAATCGCTACAAATCGAGCCATCCTTACAGATGTGAAACTGTCTGTCTTCTCACAGATACAAAAAATGCATTGCGTCGGCCCAATAGGGCCTGATACACCATACTTTCTTGTGCTAACAAGAAAGTATGCAAAGAAGTAGCAGGCGGTTGAACAGACTTGAAGTGATTTCTTGTCGAAGATTACAACAGACTGCGGAACTCTCTCCCTTTGGTCATTCAAACAGTCCTCGTCTGATAGTTGTAATCTCGACGAAATCTCTCAGGTCTGCTCAAGGCCTGACCCAAGCTTCCCTTGTATATTTCCGTAGGAAATATTATTAATTATGACTTTAGACCGCTTAATGTCCCCTTGGTCAAAACACCTTTAGATTAAATGGCTACAGACAGATTATTCTGAGGACCAGGGCTTGTCCCCGACTGGAAGGAGTCCCGGAAGAATAGTATGTTTGTAGTTATTTAATCTTAGGGCAGTTTTTGATCACCGGGGTGGCACTTTTTGCTTACTTTTTCTTGCTAGTGAGAAAAAGTAAGGTGATAAAAGCCTCCTTGGAGGCTTTAGCGCAAGTGTTTATTTGTTATGTAAAATAATAGTGTTGCATTGCTTATGGTTTTGGGATTATACTAAAATTGAAACAAAAACGTCCGGAAAAATGCAAACTAGGTAGCTACCTTGTGCGCAAACAAAACAAAACCAAAAACTATCATAAGGGTATGCCGATATAAGCTTTTGCAAGCGAGCGCTCAAAGGTCTGTATTGTTGTACGCTCAATTACCTATTTCCACGTAGTAACAAGGTAATTACTTAACTTAGTATATTAACGACCACGGCTTCCACCGCCTCTAGGGTGAGGATGTCTCATTGACCGTCGTGTTTCTGAAGATAGTTCACCTGCACTACCTGCTATAGCTGTTTCGCCGATTGTTTCCTGTTGTCGTCTTTTGTTGCGTGCCTCTAGCGATTCTATGTTTCCTTCGTGGTACCTTTCTTCTCCAGCTATTACTTCAGGAGATTGTTCTACTGTTCGATTAAATAAATCAGCACCACTGATAAGCAAAGCCGCGAGACGGGGAAAAGCACTTTTTGGGAATTTATCACCTGCTACTATCGCTTGTTGAACTTCTTCAATGTTATCTAGATCTTTTCTATCAATCACTAAATGGTCTGCTAACAGATAAAAAGCTTCTTCGTCTAAAGCATTCCATTCATTGGTATGCTCTCCGAGCTTACCTCTGGTTTGAAGTACAGCCAATGATCGAAATGCCATCTCATCTGGCTCAGCACCTTGCAATATCTGGATAGCATGCTCGTTCGCTGCGTGAGCATATCTTTCACCAATGGATAACTGTTCCTGTTGTCCTTGTTGTTCGTGGGGGCTAATTGGCATTTTGTTTTCCTTTTTGATCTTTTGTTTTTGATTTACTGATCATTATAATAGCAAGTATTTGCTACTTTGTCAATACTCTTTTGGATTGAACACTGTTTAGCCGTAGAGTTGGCTGTGCGTTCCGACGATATCAAATATCGCTTCGTTCTTACTCAACAGATACAACGCGCGCATGTCACCCGAAATATCTATACTACGGTAATTCTTGTATTTGCCCTTAAGAGCATGGTCACGAAGCAGGGGACTAACAGGCTTATCAGAATAAAGCTCGATCCGAGATATCAGCTTAGCTCGTTGTTTAGAGTCGAGCTTTTTTGATTGTTTGATGAAGTTTTTTGTGTAAGATATTGTCATTTGCAGGCAAAAATCTATCCATTTAACTCTTTGGTCAGGAAGTCGATAGCTTGTTTGTTGGTGTTAAACTTGTGATAATCGCCTTGATCAATCTGTTTCTTTGAAGATTTAAGCAACTCCTCGGTAAGTGGGTTGGGAGACTCAGGTAAGTCAAAAACCACACTTTGTTCTGTGGCAAAACGCCTTAGCTCATTGTTCAGAACCGCACTGATGCTAATCCCTAGTTTGTTGGCAGTTTTGGCTGCCTGGGCTTTAAGCTTGGGGTCAGTCTTTAAATTTATTATGGCATAATCACTCATACCAAAAGTATACACTTTTGAATATACTCCTGTCAAATAGACTATTTGTGGATGTTTCTAATCTGTTATAATACATCCAAATGAAACTAGCGAAGAACTATGAGCCTAATCAGTACGAAGCAGATATTTATGACCTATGGGAAGGATCGGAAGCCTTTACCCCGAAGAAGGGGAGCCACAAAGATTCATTCACTATTGTAATGCCTCCACCAAACGCTAATGCAAATCTGCATATTGGCATGGGGCTAACTGTAGCGATTCAAGATGCCGTTATTCGCCACAGACGACTCAAAGGCAAGCATGCTCTTTATTTACCGGGGGCTGATCACGCGGGTTTTGAGACCCAATCCGTCTATGAAAAACATCTGGCAAAAGATGGCAAAAGCAGATTTGATTTCAGTCGGGATGAACTCTACGCTCAAATTTGGGATTTTGTCGACGAAAACAGAGGCATATTCGAAAAACAAGTTCGTCAAATGGGTGCTAGTTGTGATTGGTCGCGTTACACTTTTACATTAGACCAAAAAATCATTGACCAAGCCTACAAAACATTCAAAAAAATGTGGGATGAGGGGCTGATCTACAGAAGTGAAAGACTGGTTAATTACTGCACTCTGCACGGCACAGGATTTGCAGATATCGAGGTAGAGCACAAAGAAGTCAATGGCAAGATTTGGTCAATTCGGTATCCTCTAACAGATGGAAGCGGTGAGATAATCGTTGCTACTACCCGGCCTGAAACCATGCTTGGCGACACAGCTGTGGCTGTTCATCCAAAAGATCCGCGGTACAAAGATATGGTTGGCAAAACTGTTCGTTTGCCTCTGACTCACCGTGAAATCCCGATAATCGCTGATGAGTACGTTGATAAAGGTTTTGGCACTGGAGCAGTGAAAATTACTCCTGCTCATGATTTTAATGACTCCGAAGTAGGGAAGCGGCACGATTTGCCAGTGGTTCAAGTCATTAGTCATGGTGGTCTAATCAACCATAATGCCCCTGAAGAATACCAAAATATGGATGTGTCGGCTGCGCGGATCCGAGTAGTTGAAAATCTTCAAAAACAGGATTTTTTGGTTGAGACAAAGGATCATCTGCACAGCGTCGGACACTGCTATAAATGTGGCACCGTCATAGAACCAATGCTCAAACAACAGTGGTTTTTAGATATGAAACCGTTGGCAACAGAAGCTATTAAAGTTCTAAAAGCCAAAAAAATTACTTTCTATCCTGACTCTAAAAGACAACAATTAATTACATATCTTGAGAATCTTTGGGATTGGAATCTATCAAGACAAATTGCCTGGGGCGTGCCAATACCAGCATTTGTCAACATTGACGACAATGAAGACTGGATATTTTGCGATGAAGTCACAAAAGAGGAGATTGAGAAAAATGGTAAAACATATAGGCGCGATCCTGATGTACTTGATACTTGGTTCACCAGCTCTAGCTGGCCATACGCAACATTATCAGAGTCCGACCAACAACAGTTTTATCCCAATAGCCTAATGGAAACTGGCGGAGAAATCCTACAGCCGTGGGTTAGCCGAATGATCATGCTTGGGCTATATGAAAAAGGCAAAATACCTTTTGAAGAAGTCTACATTCATGGTTATGTCATGGCTGAAGATGGAGCAAAAATGAGCAAATCTGTTGGCAATGTGATTGACCCAATGCCCGTTGTTGAAAAATACGGCTCTGATGCTATGCGTATGGGGCTAATTTCTGGGCGAAGTGCCGGAGTTAACAGAGGCTATGATAACCGTAGAGTAGAAGAAGCCCGAAATTTTTGTAACAAAATCTGGAATATTGCTAGATTTGTGGAGGACAAACTAGACCAAAAGCCACTGAAAAGTTTTTCACCTAAACCAAAAACTGAGTCAGATCATTGGATTTTGCATAAATTAACAGAAGCGTCAGATCAAATTAACAAAAATCTAGAAAACTACAAACTCAGTGAAGCATATGACGTGCTATATCACTTTGTTTGGGATGATTTTGCGGATTGGTACATAGAAAGCGCAAAAACCGCCCCAAACGCCCCTATTTTGGCTCACAGCCTATGTTCTATTTTGAAGATCGCTCATCCATTTGCCCCATTTTTGACAGAGACTATTTGGCAAACCTTGCATCCTGATGACAAAAGTCTGCTCATCAACCAAACTTGGCCCAAAATTGGAACATACTCAAAATCTAAATCCGACGATTTCGAAAAAGTCCAAAAAGTCATATCCGAAATAAGACATATCAAAACCACTCTACAGATCAAAAAGGGCGGTCTGTATTACATCCATGCGCCATTTATTAATCTACAATCAAATCTGATTAAATCATTAGCCAGACTCGAGAGTGTCGAACAAGTCCGTGACGGCAGGGGATTAACTTTAATCAGCGTGGATGAAAAATGTTGGCTTGATATCGATTTTGAAAGCGCAGAACGTTTTAGCAAACAGCTGGCTGGGCAACTGGGGGATATTGAAAAGCAAATTGAAATTTTACAGTCCCGTCTAAAAAACTCCACTTACGTAGACAAAGCCCCGAAAGATCTGGTTCGAGAGAGCAAGGACAAGCTTGAAAACCTCAAGAAAGAACATGATCTACTGTCAACGCAAATCGCTCAATACAAAGGAGACCTATGATGCTCTCAAAGTCGTTATTTGGGACGGATGGGTTTAGAGGAGAATATACTGAGCAAACTGGACCAGGCTTACTCAACACAGAGACTATTTCTAAATTGACTACAGCGCTAATTGAATTTACCAAAGAATATAAAATTCTAGTAGTGGGACGCGATACTCGCCCATCTAGTAACGCCTTGGCTCAAGCTGTAATCCAAGCAGGCGCCACGGCTGGTGTAGAAGTTTGGGATTTAGGAGTTATGCCAACCCCAGGAACATTTAAAGTCGCTCGTCATTTCAAAACTCTGGCAGTAATGATCACAGCCAGCCATAATCCATACACTGATAACGGCTGGAAAGCGGCAATTGCTGGAGACAAACTAACAACCGGGCAAGCAAACAAAGTTAGTGATATATATTGGGATAATCTTCAAAAAACCCATAAACCAAAGTCTGCTGGGCAGGTCATTGATAAGCATGAACTCTCAGGTTGGTACATAAATGAAGTTGTCAAAGATATCGAGAGGGAATTTTCTGCTCAACCGCTTGCTGGTAAAGTATTTGTCGTTGATGGGGCCAATGGGGCAACCATGAATTATACTCCGGTAATTTTAGAGCAACTTGGTGCCAAAGTTTATAGATTTGCTTGCGACGGGGTAGGGAAGATCAATCAGGATTGTGGCGCAGCAAATTTAAATGGTGTTAAAGATTATTTAAAAAGTCATTCAGAAATCACAAGTGATCCAAATTTTATCGGTGCGATTGCGTGCGATGGCGATGGTGATCGCATGATGGGTATCGGGATCCTAGGAAATAATAATTTTGTTGAGATTAATGGCAATCACGTTTTTTTGGCACTGGCCAAAGGACAGCCAGGAATTGTTGGCACACTTTACACCAACAGTGGGCTTGTTGAGGCCCTTAATCAAATGGGGGTTGAGTTTGAGCAATGCGCCAACGGCGACACTGCCGTAACTGCTGCGCTGGTCGCTCGCCAAGCCAGGGGAGACAACTGGACCCGCGGCGGGGAATTCACCGGTCACCATGTAGATACTGCCTGGTTATCAAGTGGGGACGGCGTGCGCATGGCTGCTTGGTTTGCGTCATATGTATCGCGCCAAGGTAAAACTTTTGCAGATATTCACAAAGAGCTTCCTCTTTGGCCAGAAGCTAAAACCACAGTGATAATTAACCCGAACGCTCCAAAAATTGAGGAAAATGCTACGATCCAACAACAAATAAAATCAGTCAAAGATAGCCTGGGCGACAAAGGTCGTATTGTCGTCAGAACTTCTGGTACAGAGCCAGTCGTGCGCATCTGGGGCGAAGCCAAGCCAGGTACAGCCAAAATTCAGGAAATAATTAAAGATCTATCTAAATTTATCCAGACTAATTCTTAGACTAAAGTATCACGGATTTTTTGAGCGGATTTCTCTGTGTCGTATGCGTCAAACCACAAGGTGCGCCAGCCTTGTTTACTTGCTTCTGTTAAGTTAGCTCTCTCGTCATCAACAAAAAGTATTTCTTCCGGCTTAGCGCCAGCACGCTGGGTGGCAAGTTCAAAAATTGCGGGATCAGGCTTGATCATACCAACTTTTGACGAATCAATAATCTGATCATAATGAATATCTGGTATCAAACCTTTTTTGACAAGTTCATCAACTATCCCCGGCATTATGTTAGTCAAAAGCCCAACGCAGTAATGCTGGCTAGCCCAGGTAATAACATCGGCGGTTTCTTTGATAGGTGAGACGGCTTTTAGATAGTAGTCTTGCCACTGAAAATCAGACAAATTAATTTTTTTTGCCATCTGTTGGTTAAATTCTTCAACTGATAGAGCGCCCGCGCACACTTCTGAATTATATCGCCAAAATATTTCTTCAACTTGTTCTGAGGGCGCTCCGGAATCCAGTGCAATCTGCGCGAATGCCCTGTAGTAAAATTGGAGCAAACAGCCATTAATATCAAAATATATAAATCTAACGCCGTTTTTGGCAACTTTCTTTTGGGCTTGTTGAGCAGGTTGGTGGACAACTCCAACAACTTCGTCAATGCTTACACCCAAAGCTTTGGTAATCTGTGCCACAGTAAAAATAGAGGGAGATTTGATAGCGCCACGTTCGATCTTTGCCAAAGTAGAATAACTTAGCCCGGTCTTTTGGCAGAGCTGTTGCTGGGTTAGCCCTTTATTTTTGCGGGCTTGTTGCAACGCCTCGCCTAGTCCCACTTCATTCATAGCCTTATAATAACAATTATTTTGCCGTTTTGAAAGGATTTATAGCAATAAAAGGCTAGTTACCTAAAGACGCGTCAATAAGCGCGATGATTGACCAGACAACAAAAAATACGATAACCCCAGCGATTACTGCTACAACACCGGCATTTTGAGTATTATTGCCAGTTCGGCGCATTGACCACGTATAGATCCATGTGGCGGCAGAAATCGCCGCGATTAATCCGATTATTGGGCCTGAAAACATAACTCGATTATAGCATGCATATTTTTTAACTATTGATATACTAAACATATGCAAAATGTACTGGGCAGGATAGGGGACTGGGTGTTGGGCTGGATTCTGTCAATATTGCTAATTCTTTTACCAACAAGTTTTTACTTTCAATTTGTTATCACTCAACCCGCCGAAGTTAAACTAATCATCAAAAACTCACATGTGTATGACAAAATAGCCAGTTCTTTTATAGACCAGATGACATCTCAGATCAAATCTAGTCCTGAATCTAATGAACTACCGCTTAATGACCCACGTATTGCAGAAATTTTCAAAACCAGCATCAGTCCTAGCGACACCCAAAAATATACAGAAATAACCATAGACAGCATTTACGCTCTCCTAGATGGGAAAAGTAGCGGAGTCGCTGGCGTAATCGACTACTCAAGTAACAAGAATGCAATTATTGAACAGTTAGGGAATTACTCTGGGGAGCGTTTGAACACTTTGCCAAAATGTACTTACGCCCAAATGAGACAAATTTCTGAACAGTACAATACTTTTAACACACCATGTATACCCATTGGCTCGAGTGTTGGCCAGCTCACAGATCAACTCAAGGCAGAACTTAGAACTAGCCAAACTCCTCTGGCAAAAGACTCTCTTGTGATCAAAGACACAGCGCTGGGTAAATTTATAACCGAGAGGAGTCAAAAGTATCAAACTTATTACTCTCTTGCCAAAAAAGCTTTTTGGGTTAATCTTGCATTGGCGGTGCTTGTTTTGGCTGGATATATCTATAGACACAGACGACGAAAACAACAAGCTATCTATGGCATTATGCTAAAAAACGCCATTACTCTGGCATTTTTAGCATCTATTAGTCTATTCTTGTTTAGTAAAAACCCCAGTAACTCTATGCTGGGCCAAAATGCCTTTGGCAAAGATGTAGTTCTGCCTATTGGCTATGGGTTTGTGTCTAAATTTGCCCATATTGAGTACACTATTGGGGCAATTTATCTGGTTTTGGCGATAGTAGCGTGGATATTATTCAAAAAAATTAAAAAGCCAGTTTCTGGGCCAAAATAGCCAAGGCTTCATGGTCAGGTTCTGCGCCCAAGTCTTGCTTGGCATGGAACTCTCTTGTGGTGTTAAACGGTATCAGATGAATATGAACGTGGGGCACGTCCTCGCCGACAACTTTGACGCCGACCCTCTGGGTTAGCAGAACTTTTCTAAGTCTGTTAGCAACCAGTTTTGCCGTAGCCATAACAGCCTGATAATCCTCATCCTGCAGATCCCAAAGGTGGTCAACTTGTTTCTTGGGGATAACCAGCGTGTGGCCAGTGACAGACGGGTGAATGTCTAAAAAAGCCATTGTTTTGTCGTCTTCGTATATTTTGTGCGCCGGAATTTCGCCATTAATAATTTTGGTAAAGATACTATCTTGCATGTTTTTAGTGTATCAAATTTAGCTTATAAATATTTTGTTAAGAGGATAGTCAGTAGATTCTGTTGGCAAGCCTTTTGCCGTAAATTCTTTGAAGCACACGCCAATTGACTGGGCAGATTTTTGCGAAGCAAGCAGCTGGTCATAAAATCCCCCACCAAAACCAAGTCTATGTTTTGTTGCTGGATCGTACGCCAACATCGGCACAATTATTTGGTCAAACACTGTATTGTCGCCAAGTGCAAACGTCTTTAGTTCTGTGCCTTTAATTTTATCCACTGGTTTTGCAGGGACACTCATAAAAACTTTGACGCTCTTCAAGGTAGCATGCTGGATCAGATCCCTCATGTCTGGTTCATTACTGCCAATTATTGGCAAAAAACAATGCATGGTTTTGGTTTTTGTCCAGTCGATTTCGTTGATAAGCAAGCACACCAACTTCTCAGAACGCTCCGCCACATCAGAACTATCTAGCTGTTTACGTTGATCCAGGAAATGCTTCCGTAGATATTGTTTCTGTTGCTGAATCTGATCAGTAGTCATACAGATATTTTACATTATCATGTGGCGGAGAGGGAGGGATTCGGTCACATCCTGCGACCCCGTCGCAACATCTTTGCAAACTAGTTTGCAAGAGTTGACTCCCTTGCGAAATGCCACCGGCATTTCTCACCCTCGAATCTCGGGTTCAAATCTACCACCTCCAACCAAACAAAAAACCGACAAATGTCGGCCCTTTGTTTGGCGGAGAGGGAGGGATTCGAACCCTCGATATGAGTTGCCCCACATACTGCTTTTCGAGAGCAGCGCCTTCAACCACTCGGCCACCTCTCCACACTAGATTCATTATACTTCAATTAAAAGTTAGAGGGTGGGATATTGGTTAAACCTCTTGAGACTTACAATAAAAGCAAAAACCCCGAAAAATCAGGGCTTGTGCTTGGCGGAAGGGGTGGGATTCGAACCCACGGTATCGTTTCCGACACGACGGTTTTCAAGACCGTTTCCTTAAACCACTCGGACACCCTTCCAATTCGCTAATTATATCTGTTTTTGGGAGGATTTTCTAGTTTGCGCCCTCGGTTTTCAATGTTTTGTGTATGTGATGACCAAGTCGATGCCTATGTATGGCAATTGCAACTACTACAACTCCTGTAGTGCCCATTATTGCACTCAGCGCCAGGAGAACAACAGTATAATTAATAACCGGTTTGTCTTTGCCCTCTCTGATAGCTTGATTAGCCTTCAGCGCGTAATCACTAACCAGACGATGAGCAGGAAAGAGCTGTTGAACAGTCGCAAAATCTCGAAGTGAAGCTGTATAATGACTGGCTCGGTATTTGGTCAAACCGTTCAACCAAGATTCGTAAACCGTATTATCTCCTCCAAGCGTAATATTATTACTCTTTGCCAGATCAATTAAATCATTAATGTCCCGAATGTAACTCTTGGCAGCATTTGAGCTAGTCTCGTCTTTATATCTATATGTCAAAAGCCCCAGCGCTTGTCCAGACTGATTAATGGCAGGCCCTCCCGAATTACCCTGGGAGGCATCAACATCTGACTGAAACAGCCTGCCTGTACTACCATTCGCACTACGCTTGGCGCTGATCGTTCCGGCGGTGACTGTCGGGGAGATATAGTCATTCTCCGTTAACTGATTTTCTGCATCGGAAGGAAATCCGACCACTATGATTTTGCTATTTACATCTGTTTGATCGGTGTTTGCAAGTTCAATATAAGGCGTATGAGCTACGTTGACTTTGAGCAAAGCCACGTCGCTAGCAGAAAACCCGGAGCTATTTTGTTGATTTAGGCTGGCGATATCTTTGGCTGAATAGTTTCTGGCAAGCAGTTCTGCCTTTGCCAGTCGTTCACTGTCATTGAATTTCATCAGTTTTTTTACGTCTTCTACAGATGTGAACTTGAGAGGCTCTGAGCCCATAGCCACAACCGTTAATTCTCTGTAGTTATCTATCCTGAGGCGCTCTGGCGGCAGATTATATAATTTGCTCATCAAAGACGCCGCCAATTGATTCTGGTTTGTCCCAGAGATACTTTCTGAGGGGACCCCCATAAATTGCAGAAGCTGGCGAGTGCTTTCCGGGCTAGAACTTACTATGTTAATCAAAAAATCTGCCGGGGTAAGAGTCACGACATGTCCGTTTGTGGCGATAATCCCGTCGCCACTAATAAAGAACCCGCTACCAACATTGCCGTCGCACGTGTCGTTCGTCAACTCTTGCCCATTTAGCACAAGGTTGCCACAGACAAAGTGATAAATTTTGACTACGCTCGGCGAAACTTCGTCACTTGTTACCTCTTTTGTTTTGTTCTTGCCAAGTAGGTTTGAAAAAATCGGGCTGGACAATTTTTCTAATTTGTTTTGCGCGCCGATCTGAATTGTTCTGAGTGGGAGGGAAAACACTGACTTCGCCTCAGAAATTGCCGTCAAGTCTTCTGCAGAAACGATATAGACACCTTCGTCTGTGACTTTAACCCATTTCTGTGTGTATATTTTGTTTGCACCTGGCTGAGAAGGTGTTAACTCATATTGCAAAAGCTGAAAAGCTTGGTTGTTCAACGTGGTCGGCTCTGATTTGACCAATTTGACTGTGAACCCGCTAGCAGAAAAATCGGCTAGCTCTTTGATGGCTTCGTCGTTGGTTTTTTTCTTTATTAGGGCAATGTCATAATCTTTTTTTGGTCTTTTCTCTACTGTAAATTTGGCAAATGTTGCGTCGCTGTTGATAGGGCTTGGCTTTATCTTCAACTGAGTCTTGTTAAAATCCCCACTGTACGGCGGTGTGATGGCCAAAAGTGGGTCACTCAAGCTGGTCGTAGCAAAAACTTGGTATTTATTTTTTGGGATATCAAAACTGAAACCAGCTGTAGATGTTACGGCCTGTGTGCGTTCTTCTGGGGTGATTTGTGGTGTATTGTCATTGACAACAAAAGTACTTTTGGAAAAACTTGCCCCCAGGAAAAAGAGGGAAGCGCATGTGAGCACACCGAAAATTACTAGACCAACGTAGTGCCTCCGACGATATTTCTTGGCATATTTTTTGTGCCGATACTTGTCTCGCTGATTGTCTTTATTTTCTTTTTTCATGCCCACTTGTTTAACTCTGTTGCTATTCTATCACATTGACAAGCAGTTTATTTTAATTTATAATATTGAAAATGTCAGTCTCTGCACAAGAAATAATATCATTTACGATGGGCACAGTGCCCGACTATGAATATACTGAAGATAACCCTCTGCCGGCCATTAGAGATGGCTTTGGCAATTGTGCTACTCGGGCTTTTGTGGTTGCTAGTGCACTAGCCCACATTGGCGAACAGCCCATTTTTTATATAAGCCCCGTTCATGGAAAAAGTGACGGGTTAAGAGATTACGAACAAGCGTTAATTGATCAAATGGATCCAGCTAATCTATTAAAAGGCTTTGCTATGGGACATACTATTGTGCTCTCTGAAAAAAGAAGGTTGTTTTTTAACTTCAGTACCGATGATCCAGCAATCACTACTCTAAAATTTGCCGAAACGCAAAGAACATTTACGTCTGGTACAAAATTTTCTGATCCTAGAGAAGGGATGGCTGCTTACTGTGAGATGCACCCCTTTTCTTTCACGCCTCCTCAAGATATTGCTTTAGCCGCTGAGCTACTCGAAGAACGGCTAATAACTAGTTTTTAGCTTTTTGAATCATCTTTTTAGCTGTCATAGCTGTGGCTATTGCTCCGCCAGCAACAATAACTTTAAGAAGTTCGTATTTTGGGCGAGCTATTCTTTGTTCCATGCTGGTTTCTGGCGCATCTTGTTCAACATTTGTGTTGGGGGATTCAGCAACGTTAAGCCTTTTAGCATTGTTGGCAATTTTGAGTCTGCTTCTGGTCGTAGCTGTGTTGGCAATGGCTACGACCGTGCCTGTGACAGCCTGAGCCGGAGCGGGCAATCCCTTGCCTACGCTACCACAAACTCCCCGCCAGACACGAGTACCCGCTTTTTGAAGAAGACTCTTGCCTTCTTCCGGCACATAGACACCTTGGATTTCAGCGTAAGAGCGCGCCCAAGCAGGAAAAGGAGTCGTCACACCAGCGATCAGACAAACTGCCGTACCTGCGTATTGACGTTTTTGAAAGGCTATTTTTGCTTGACTCAAGAAAGTATTAATCTCTTGCGTCTTGTCACATCCAACGTCCAAAAGAGCACCAAGAATCTTGCTACGATCTGATCTGGTCTGTCCCTTTGCCTCTCTAATTCTTGAGTGTTCACCGTCAACACCGTCAAGCAAACTAAAACCTACTTCTGCCAACGTCCAACCAAATCTTTCCCAATCAGCAATATCTTCTTTTGACGCAGCACGGTTGCATGCCAATACTCCTGTTGTTGAAGCAAGAGTTATCATGTTGGAACTCACCCAAGGCAATTGTTCATCTATAAACCCTGCAACGAAAGTAGCATAACGCGCCACGGACTCTCTTGCTCCTCCGTTGCGACCAGTATCAGGTGCTAGTTCTTGAGTGGTGTCTTGTTTTGACTCAAAATAATGCTTTAAAAAGACAACTCCAGCTGTTGTGGCTACAGCTATTACATCTTCTTGGCCATACCAAGGACGACCTGATTGATCTGGGGCAGGCTGCAAGCCAAATTCACTATGCACTCGTCGTTCACGTTCAAGTAATTCAGTCAATTATTTTGGTCTTTCTCCACACCTATCACTACAATAAAAACTGATTATAACATCATGCGATAAAACATGCCACTATTTTATGGTGATTTGAGCGGTTTCATTAGGATTGAGATGGTTATGAATGCCAAATGTGCCTGTTTTTGTCACTGTGAAAGTCTTAATTTGCCCAGCACCAACTGTGCCAACATTTAGGTCGCCATCGTCTGTATGTGAGGGATGTGGGTCGGAATCAAACTGGACCGCCCGAGACGAAGTATTATTAATAGCAACTTTGTCACCCGATTTAACCGTTGTGGCTTTCGGGCTAAATCCGCTACCTGAATAGGTAATGGTCGCAGCAACATTTTGTTTATCATTGGAAGAATTTGATGAAGATGCGCCTTGAGTTGAACTGCTAACTGGTGGGCTAGTACTGTTCTTGTAAAGGACGAGGTAACCCCCTGCGCCGATTATTACAATTGCGATAAGCCCGATAATTATTGTTTTGCTCATTTCTACCCCTTTGTTGACTGTCCAATCAATTTTACCATCAAAAACCGATGAAGATTTACGACGTTTTGCATAAATTATTCATGGTACACCCGACAGGATTTGAACCTACGACCTTCGGCTCCGCAAGCCGACGCTCTATCCAGCTGAGCTACGGGTGCTCAATTATGACTACATTATTATAACAGAGGTGATTACTCGATTAAAATTTAAGCTTTTTGGTCCATTTATCAATCTTGTTCTCGTCTCGTTCATCGTGGGGCAGGTGTTTGGCTATCACGTCAAGAATTTCCTGACCTTGGTCTGGGGGCAAAAAAATAGATATTTCTGTTGCGAATCTTTTCATGGGGATAAAATCGATACTTGTTATCCCGTTGCTGTGGACTAAATTAAATGATTTAAAAGATAAAAAACCATAAAATTTATCGCCAATATTCAGCCCCTTTTCGTCAATTGAATATTGCAATGAACGTGGTTTTTTGACTGCCATGGCTAGAAAAAGCAACCCCGCTACAAAAATAGCAACTGTTGCCATAAGATCATTAGTAATCGCAAAAATCAACCCACAAATTACCAGCAAAGCTGCTATAAAACTTGAATACCAAACTACGTCTTTATGCCCATTGGCAAATTCTGAAGCCGTCCATGAAATAGGTTGAGCTGACTTTTGCCCCTGGGGATTATCTTCGGTATCCATAACCATTATTTTAACCTTTTTCTGTTGAAAAAAATACACATAAACTGTTCTGTATCTGTTATAATGTTGTTTGAGCCAGAAAAAAATTGGAGAGGTACCCAAGTGGCTGAAGGGGGCAGTTTGCTAAATTGCTAGGGGGGAGAAATCTCCCGCGAGGGTTCGAATCCCTCTCTCTCCGCCATTCGACAAGCTCATGGTAAACCATGTGATTGGAGAATGATCCTGAGCGAGCCTAGCGAGTCGAAGGACCCATAAAAGTTCCAGACCCATCCACCTAAAACTTTTTGGCAAAAGCCATACACGAAACGTCTTTATACCCTGCCTTTTTAAGAAGTTCAGCGCAAGCACCGAGCGTTGCCCCAGTGGTAACAATATCGTCTATTAAAATTATTGGTGAGTCCAGCTCTACCTGCCGAGATTTGAGACGATACGAAGATCTGGCCTGTTGCAATCTTTGTTTTTTATTTGCTCCAACTTGCCGCGAATTATTTGTCTTTGACAAAAGTGGTTTACATTTCAAGCCCCGAATCCGCGCAAACTCTTTGGCTATTAATTTGGCGTGATCGTACCCCCTGGCTCTCATACGACTAGGGGAAGAAGGAACAAAAGTCACAACTGTATTTGAAAATAAAAGAGGAGAAGTGTCATCTAAAATTTCAGCGATCCTCCGTGCGCAAGCATATGTTCTGCTAAATTTTAAATTGTATATTAGCTTTTGTACGTGCGGGTCTAGATAAGTAGAGACCCTAAGTCGACGAATAGGGGTTTTGCTTGTGCATTTATCACAAACTTTGGAGTCAACAGTTGCTTTTTCGCAGATAAAACAAGCAGAAACCTGATTGATAAATTCAGATAAATAACAAGCTTGGCACAAAATAGTTCCTTCAGCGTTACATATTATGCAGTGGTGGGGAGCTATAAGCCCTATTATTTTATCTATAAATTTCATCGTGGTAATTTTTATGTTGTAAATATTGTTGGTTCGCTATTGCTAGAGTGAACCTTGTGGGGTTATACTGTTTATAACATAAACATCTCAAAATCTGCGAAAAAATTAACTTGGAGGGTAATAACATGATGATGGCGCGAAAACAGCGTGATGACGAGGATCTATTGATGGAAGATGAGCTGACGGCCGCCTTCTTGGGTGATGATTTAGGAGAACCAGAGGCAGCCGCTGTAGAGGAAGAATGGGACGAAGAAGAAGTTGTCCCAGGACAGCTAGCAGTCGACGTCTACGAGACAAAAGAGCGATTAGTGGTTAAAGCACGAACTGCAGGGGTTAACAAAAATGAGTTGGATGTCAGTATTGCTGATAATACCCTAAGCATCAAAGGTACACTCAGTGCTGGTAACGAAGACGATGTTGAAAACTATTTTGTCCAGGAATGTTACTGGGGTGAGTTTAGCCGCAGTATTTCATTGCCTGTCCCTGTAAAAGAAGACGAGATCGAAGCAGTTCTTAAAGATGGCGTGCTAACAGTTAGTTTCACTAAACTCAAACAAGATACTGTGAAGAAAATAGAAATTCTCTAAAACAAAAATTAGTCACTAAAAAGCCGCTAGCACGTAGCGGCTTTTTTAATTGAACCTGTTAACTCGACTTACGCAAATCTCCGCATTCTCCAGAATCTTCCAGAGGAGATTTAGAAGTTCTTTTCTCTGGTGGAAGCACACCTGGTAGGTGTGGTGACATCAGAAAAAGGGGTTCTGGACTCATCTGGAGAGTTTGAGAGTGTGGAGATTTGCGTAAGTCGAGTTAAACCCCAAGCCCAGTGGCCTTGCTCAGTACGAACTTTACGATAAACTGCGCCAAAGCGACTACGACTAACCCGACGAGAGCGTAGAGTATGGTGTTTTTCGCATTGGTGACATTGCTAGAGTCTCCACCAGAAATAATGTAGCGAAATCCGCCATAAATAATCATGATCACTGCGACTACACCGACAATGACAGAAAATATATTGACTATGTCGGTTACCAGCTTGTCTAGCTTGGCGCTGGAATCTTTAGTGGTATCGGCACAGTTTGCATTGCCACTAAACCGCAAGTCCGCTCCTTTACAAAGATTATTCGAGATATCTGCTGCGTAAACGCTTGAGGATAGAAATACTGGTGAGAAAAAAGCCAAAAACAGGGACACGCTAGCCAGTGAGTACATCAAAAGTCTCATCATACTAATTTATACCATAGACTGAGAGAGACTTCAAAGTCTCGGCTTCAAAAACTGGCTTTGTTAATCACAAACTTAACGATCACCTGCGCCAAGGCAACCACAACAAGCCCGACGAGAGCGTAGAGTATGGTGTTTTTCGCTGTAGTCAAATTGCCAGAGTCGCCCCCAGAAGTAACGTACCTAAACCCGCCATAAATGATCATAATTACGGCAGCAACACCGACAATTACAGATAAAATGTTAACTATATTGTTGATCAGGGTATTTAGCTTGCCTGCCGGACAATTTGCTTTAGATGGGTCGTCTTCACAGGCAGATTTACCATCACAACCTGCATCGCTACCACCACTTATATCAAAGTTTGCGCCACTGCAAAGTTCACTTTTAGAATCTGCTAGAACAGTACTGGTATTCATGGCACCTGCAAACGAGACGAGAAGGCTCAGCCCAAATACGAACGAAAATATTTTAGTTTTCATCTTTGCAAACCTTAGTCGCCGAGCCCAGTGGCCTTGCTCAGTACAAACTTTACGATAAACTGCGCCAAGGCAACTATGACAAGCCCGACAAGAGCGTAGAGAATAGTGTTTTTTGCAGTAGTAACGTTACCAGAGTCCCCACCTGAAGTGATATAGCGGAAACCACCGTAGATGATCATTATTACGGCTACTACGCCGACAATTACGGAAAATATGTTAACAACATCTGTTATCAATTTGTCTAAACCTGTTCCTGCTGCTTCAGTCGTTGAGCAATCTCCTTCTCCACTAAGCTTCAGTTCAGCCCCTTTGCAAAGGCTCTTGTCTATGTCAGCCGCAAATACTGAAGTTGTCGCTAGTGCTGGTGTTAACATGACAGTAGCCAGTGCTAATGTGGTAACTATTTGTCTAATAAATTTTCTCATTTTCTTTGGTTTCCTTTTGTTATATTCTAATTACTTTATAGCACAACTTTGCACACTCATCAACCCACCCTGTTGATAATAAATTTAACTAAAGTCTGCGCAAGGGCAATGACAATCAGCCCAACTACCGCCATAATTATTCCTGAACGAGCGGTGTTAACTCTGGCAGAATCTCCAGAAGACAGGACCAATTTGATCCCATTGACGATGATTACCAGCACAGCAATCACAGCACCAACAGCCGACATGATATTTATCACACTTTCCAATATTTTTTGTGTATCTGAACTGGCCTTTTCACCACAATTTGCCCCTGTTGCATTATCAAGCTCTGCACCTTTACAAGCTTGTTCTTTAGAACCAGAGCCTATTAGGGCAAAGACCGGCACATTTGCAGAATATTGGAAGACTCCGACTAAAAGCAGGGTTGCAAGTAATATCTTTGTAATTAATGTTTTTGTCATATTTACTACCGATTATAACCTATTGATAACAAACCTGACTATTATCTGGGCTAGTGCAACAAACACTAAAGCCACACATGCATAGATAATCCTCTCACGGGCACTGTTTGCTTCTTGAGGATTAGACCCCGAAAAAATCAATTTCATGCCAGCATAAACAATTGATATAACTGCCCCTATAGCGACCACCGCTGACAAAATATTTGTAATTATAGTTATTATGCCGTTTGGACCAAATATCGGGTTATCTTCATTCTTTGACGCATCTGCTTTTTCTACAGCTTTTTTGTCCTTACAAACGGCTGAGTCTGCGGCAGATCCATTACAGTTATTCCTGAATAGATCTACAGCTTGGGCGGAGGCTTGCAAAAAAATCAATAATATCGGCGTAATAATTAATATGAGTAAGGGTTTTTTCATTTTATACCCTGTTCAGGAGCGTTAGTACCAACGTTTCAGAAAGTAGAGCAATAGCAAGCCCAACGACTGCATAGATTATGGCTTTTCGGGAGCGAGTAATAACTTCTGGGTCGCCACCCCGAATCGCCCAGTTCAGCGCTGACAGCACAATTATAAGTATTGCTACTGCAGCAATAGTGCCAAAAATAATTCCAAATATCTTCTCTGCAGTTGCGTCTGTGGCTTTTATTTCGGGAAGGGTTGTTTGACAATTGGCGCCACTTTCACAGTTTATAGGTTTGCTAATTGCTAGTATGAAAAAATTTATCTTGTCCAACATCTTAACCAAAACTCTTCCCCAAGAAACTGATCAACGTTATAGCCACCAGACCAATAACAAGTCCTGTTATAGCATCTATAATCATGTCACGAGCCGAGTTAACTTTTTCTGGAATGCCACGAGCCATTATTAAACTTACGCCCCCATAAATTATAAAGATAATAGCCAAAATCACTCCAAGCCGAATCAAAATTTCGACTATTGCCAGCATTATCAACCAAATGTCATTGATATTGTCTATCTTTGGGTTGCAATAATTCGTATCCACCTCTAGATATTTATACCAAGTAGGGAAGGCAAAAAAGCTACCTTTTTGACAAGCCACTTCTGCAGGTGTTTCTCCGCTGGCTGCAAAAAAGTTAAAGATATTTAAGAAGTTTATCATTGGTTCATATTATACCTTATTTAAATATCCCTCCTGGGATTAAGAATTGCAAAATCACATACGTAAATAGGTAGATAAATAGAGCAATTATTATATTTTGGATTTGTCTTTTGGCTTTCATAGTTTGTTCTGCATTGCCCTCACTAGTTGTGTACTTTATGCCTGCACCAATAAGAGCTACCACCATCATGATGCCTATGCCATTTGAAAGAAAACGGATTAAAGCATACAAGAGGTCTTCTATTGGGCCCGTTCCACCTGGTGCCTTTGAGCCCAAACACCCAAAGTTGATTTTTGTATTAACGTTCTCAGATTTATCACTTAAATTGCCACACTGGTGCGTCCCTACCGAACCCGGAATTGGTGATGGAGCTTGGGCAGATGCCTCTTTGTTAAGAGCATCTTGTTTACTTGCCCCTGCGTTGTAGCCATTTTCGCACTCAGCTTTATTGTTGCTCTTGAAGCTCTTGCAAGCATCGCTTTTATTATCGCCTGTTTTCTTCGCTCCTTCACGAAATCCTTTTCTACAAGCTTTATCACTATCCGTGTCTCTGTCCCCACACTGAGTCAAACTTGCTTCACAGATAGTCCTGTCCACTGAATTAAGCGGACCACAGCTCACTGTTTCAGCATATCCTTGTCCTCCAAAAAGAACAGACAATGCAATAATAAAATAGCAAAAGGCTATGGTGGTTTTTATTTTTAGGTGAAAGTTTTTCATTTTTTACCTTAGTTATTATTATCCCAAATAATACTTTACTTTGCAAACTGCTGTACCAATGCCAAGAAAAGATGATACATTATTGTTATGGTTTCTTCCAGTAAATACTTTGTTTTGGGTGCGTTTTACATATTCCTCACTATGTTTAGTCTTGTTTCTACCTTAATAGTCAGCCCAAAACCAGCGCTGGCAGCTGACGCTAAATATGGCAATAACCGTTTATACCTAGTTGGTAAAAACTGCCATGATTTAAACAATATTGGCTACATATTCACTACTAACCAGAATGGTACAGAAGGATGTTCTGAATGGGAGGAAAGACTTGATAGAGAACTCGGCTGTTCAGGAAAAATGTTTTACCAACATGAAGCTGATGATGGAGATAAAAAATGGTACACCAAACAAGGCGAATTCAAAGAGTGTTATAACAGAGCGGCTGCACAAATTCAGCTCATAGAGGAAAAATGTAAGAAAGTAAAAAACGACACTGACCTCTGGAACGACAAATGCGAAGACAACCAAGATCATCTATATGAAGCTCTTGGCTGTAATAAAAATATGTTTACAGACTTTAAAGATAACGGGACCAAATACTGGAAGCCCATAGCTGGGTCAATGCAAGATTGCAAAAACAGATTGGCCTCCGTTGCGAGCTTAAAACTTATTAAGATTGGGGCAGATGGAAAACCCGCTGAATCTGACAAACCGATAGGTGACCCTTCTGTGGCATCAAGTAGCTCAGACCCAGGGGAAGATGGAAGCAAACAAGAACCATCATGCGATGCATCGTTCGCTAATCCCTTGTCATGGATACTCTGCCCAGTTATGGAAATGGGCGCAAAGATAACTGACGGGGTTTTTCAGTACCTAGTCACCCCCCTCTTACAAGGGACACCTGTTGGTATAGACAGTAATAACGACTTTTATAAAGTTTGGCAAAGTTTCAGACTGATAGCAAACATCCTCTTGATAGGAGTTCTACTGATTCTTGTGCTTTCACAGCTAACAGAAGGCTGGGGTATAAATGCTGTAGATGCGTATACGGCCAAAAAAATGGCGCCAAGGATATTGATCGGCATTATTGCAATAAATATCTCTATATATTTGTGTGTGGCAGCCATTGATATAACCAATGTGATAGGCAACGGCATGAATTACCTATTAACGAAACCTTTTATCGTTGCTGGAGCATATGATGCGCAAACCGAAGGCAACACAGAATCTGCCATTGTGGGAACTCTTGGAGGAGGTCTAGCAGCTGGCGCAATAACGGCTATCGTGTCAGCTGGGGCAGTAGGGGGAGCTCTTACCTTGCTTGGTCTTTATGTGTTAATACCAATTCTCATAATTGTCTCTTTTGCTGCCTTAGCAGTCCTATTCACCTTGGTTGTCAGATTTGCGTTAGTGGTGCTGTTGACTATTATCTCTCCGATAGCTATCGCTTGCTTTATACTCCCTGGTACCGAGAAGTATTTTAAAGTTTGGTGGACCCAATTCTTAAAGACGCTTATGGTTTACCCAATTATTGCGGTTATATTTGCTCTGGCCAACATAATGTCAGTTATTTTCATCACCAACAGTACAAAAACCAATGACTCTGTAGGGATAATTTCTCTTCTGATAGGTGTTGTGGCTGTGTTTACCCCTATGTTTTTAATCCCTTTTTCCTTCAAATTAGCTGGGGGCATGATAGGTTCAGTCGGGAACATGGCAAGCAACTTTACTAGTGGTCTCAGCAAAAGGACTAACAAAAAATTTGGGGAACTTCGAAATACAAGAGGTAACATTATTGGTAATGCTGCTCACTCTGCAAAAGAGAACCTTGACACCGCAGGGCTTTCTGCAGGAGCTATTGGCTCAGGATTGGGTGGCGCCAGAGAAGGGAGGAGAGGTGTGCGTGGGTTTAGAAATAACTTGGCAGCAATGCGTACAGGATACAACGCCGCAAGTGGATCAAGAGAGGGAACACACGTTGTGGACACAGCTATGGACTATATGAAAAATAGCCATACTTTTGCTGCATTCAGTAACGACGATGACAAACTTTGGGCTGGTATTAGGGGAGATAATTTTGAGGAAATTCGTAGAGAGCTAGTCAATAGATCTCACGCTAGATTTGGCGCAGATAATGCAGATGGCACTTATTCTGCAGAACGTCAACAAGGGCTAGATACTGCGGCTATGGAAGTATGGCGAGCTAAGCAAGAAGCTGGCAAGGAAGTATTCGATAATGCTGCAGGCCTAGGTCTATCAACTAGTGGCACAGGGCTAGATTATTCCGAAACTGGTGATCACGACAACAAATATGCACTTATTAATCAGCTTGCAGGCAACAATCGTGGTCATGCGGCACGCCTACTTGGAGAATTCCGTAAAAACCTAGGTCAAACCGACCGTGCGGATCAAGTAGGTAGCTTTACAGATGATATAACCAATCTTGAAGCTTCTCACACAGGAGCTTTAACTGCCGAACAGGCCACAGCCGATCATTATGATCACACTGCCGACTCTATGGGTGGGAGTATGCTTAATATGAAAGAAACAGCATTTAGAAGGAATATGTTACCTTCCATGCAAAGGAATATGGTTAGGGTGCTGGGCGATAACAGTGAAGGTGCCGGCAGAAGAGCTATCCAAGAGTTTGCTACTCTGGCAGGTAAGCTAGATGCTGCAGGCTACGCAAACCCTAAAATTGCTCGCGATCTAGCAGATATGATGAACAACACCCAAGTCGACATACGCACTCTTCCGCCTCATATAAGAGACCGAATGATCGAAGGTTTTGGCGGTGTAGCACCTGCCGATGGTCAGATGAACTATTCTGAAGTTTTTGAAGCACTAAGAACTGATCCAGACTTTGGTCAAATTCGCCGAGAATATGGCAGTAGGGCAAGAGAAGAAGCGGCTGCTGCTGGTCGCGGTGAAGCTGGCCCACCAGGAACATAAATACGTACAATACTCTTGTATTTTTTAACATAATGTGTTATCATAATTGGATGGAAACTCGCTTTTTTTCTTTACCCCCTAATGCCCCTATCCCCCGTGATTGGCATAATGATTTACACTTATCAAGCCAACAGCTAGAACATACCGCAGCAAAGCTCATAGGCGAGGCGGAAGATGCGTTTAATCTAAACCCTGGCCTTACGGAGCAAATAGTTGAACCCAAAGACATTACAATGAACTATGGTGGAGATGGACAGAACGGCAGACCTCTTATTGTAGGTTACAGTCTCGGCCTAAAAACAATCCCACCTGGGGTGCCAGATAGCTTCACGGACCCACAAAAGGACCTAACAAGAATGGTTATTAGTGAAGCTACTGAACTAACAAAAGAAGAGATATATCCTGGACAAAATTGCCAGCAACAAACTTATTATGACAGTCTCCTGGATTATGTGGCGGGGGCGGGGGCGCAACCAGATGTACATGAGGCGGGAACAATTGCAACGGCATTAGTCTATGATTCTGCAGGGAAAACGCAATTACTGAACGCTTTTATGAATACGGTCACAGACCCTTCTGTTCGTGATAAAGTTTTTTATAGTCTTGCAATGCAAAGTGCAAAAAACAGCAATAGTAGCTGTATAGCTGACTATCTTAACCACATATCTACGCCAGCTAAGAAAGAACTAGCACGACAAGCAGTGGATGCCGCTTTGGTGCATAAAGTCGCTCATTACTCAAAAGATTTAAGCCTACATGCAACCGAATCTTATATCAAAGCTATCTCGGATACAGATATACGGGTTTGGGCCAGGGAACTTTTTGGGCCAAAAGTTATTGCTAGAAAACAAGAAAGAAAGCGTCAGGATGCTGCAGCAAATGCTGCTATCCAAAGAGCTAGGATGCTCAGTCTGATGGGCTAGCCCTGCTCACATTAATCTCAAATAAATTGATCATTTGTTTTTGGCTAGAAGTTTAATTTGTGTAAGAAGTTAGTGTGGTAAAATATGCTTATGGCTAGTTATAAGGTTATTCAAGATATAGAAGCCGAGGACAAATTCATTCGTAAAGTTGCGAGTGCGTGCCAATCATTTGGTATAGATATATCTCATCATCTATAATTTCATAGATTGCTCTAACGTCACCAGTTATATTGATACTGTACGATCCTTTGAGCTTGCCCTTTAGCTCGTGGTGTCTTAAGATTGCATTGCCTGGGTCTTCTTGCCACAATTCTATCCGTAACCTAGTTTGTTTTTGCAGTTTTGGTGTTAGTTTTTTATATTGTTTTTTGTAAGTTTTTGAAAATCTAACTATCATCTTCTGTATCCAGCCACTTAAATGCATCATCTAAATTATCGAAGGCTGGAGAGATATCTATGCCCAGGCGGGCTTTTTTTGACATCTCAAGCAGTTCCTCAACAATTTCTGGTTTTAAAGTTGCTTCGTCGCTGATAGTAATTGAACGAGTCCTGACAAATTCACGCAGAGACGCAGAAACAACAGTGCTTACTGGCAAACCGATTGCTTTGGCTACTTCTTGGGCTTCTTTTTTAAGCTTTGGGTCAATCTTAACGTTTAATACTGTATTCATAATAACCATAGTATATACAACGGTTATTGTTTTGTCAATTTTCTTGTACTTATCCGCCATGCATATGTGTGAGGTTTTGACTACATAGAATATCATTTTCTGTACACGTGTGTAAAAAATGATATCGGGTTAAGAGTTAGGCAAGAGGTTCTTGTGGTAAAATATGCTTATGGCTAGTTATGGAAGTTGTTCGACAAAAACAATTTTTCTATTTGTAAAGCTGAGAGTGCGTGCCTACGGCTAGAAGTTCAATTTCGTCAGGATTTATTTGTTTATATACTATTCGTAAATCACCACCAACACTTAAACTAAAGTGGTGTAAATAATTGCCTTTGAGGGCATGTCTACGAAGTAGCGGATGATCTTGATTTGTTAAGAATAGTGCGAGCCTTTGCTTGCAAAGTTCTTGCTTTGCAGTTGGAAGTTTGAGCAGTTGTTTTTGAAAGTTTTTGTGGTAGCGTAATTTCATGAACTTTTATTGATGTGTTGGAATATGTCATCTACCGAAGTAAATGTTGGCGAAAAGTTACGTCCAGTTTTTCGATCCCTTTCTATCTGGTGCAATATGTCTTCAAGTTCATCTGACATAACAGGGGAATCATCTACGCTAAAACTCCTGCTACGTAGAAATTGTTTTAGCTGGGCATTTACCACGGTACTCAGAGGCACCCCCAACTCTTGTGCCAGCTCCTGTGCTTGCCTTTTTATCTCACTATCTACTTTAAAATTGATAACTGATTTACTCATAATATTACCATTGTATATGATGTGGTAGTATTATGTCAATATTCCGAAGAGTATTTTTGCTACATAAAATATCATTTTCTGTACACGTGTGTGAAAAATGATATCGGGTTAGACGGGGTATTCTTGTGGTAAAATATGCTTATGGTAACCATAAACTACACACTTGGGGCTAAATCACCTCTTTTCTTTGAGGAATGGAACCAACCGTACATAAGGTACGGCGCAGTGAATACCGCAGAAGAAAAAGGCGATTTAGCCCAAGAACACATTTGGAGTTTCTGGCTCTGCCAGAAAGCAGAAAGGTGTGGTGTGTAGCTTATGGCTAGTTATAAGGTTATTCAAGATATAGAAGCCGAGGACAAATTCATCGGCCCTTTGACACTGAAGCAATTTATTTTTGGTGCTGGGGCGGCGTTTTTTGGCTACTTAAGCTTTTTTTCAATAATAAAAGGCTTCGCTTGGGCTTTAATCCTTTTTGCCCCACCGATGCTTGTGGGGGCATTTATGGCTGTGCCGTGGAGCAAAGACCAGCCAACGGAAGTCTGGGTGTTAGCCAAAATACGCTTTTATTTCATGACCAAAAAACGCATCTGGAATCAGAGCGGGATACAGGAACTAGTCAAAATAACTGTCCCCAAAAAGATTGAAAAGATACTAACAAATAACCTCAGTCAGGGCGAAGTCACTAGTCGGCTTAAAGCACTTGCAGAAACTATTGACAGCCGTGGCTGGGCCATCAAACACGCCAGCCTAGCCGAAGCACACATGCAAACAGACAACTTTGTTAGCGACAGGCTGGTTATGCCTGACCTACCGCACCCTGTTGATGAACTTGCCGATCAAATTACTGACATGTATGAGTCCCGTGAGGAGAGAGTTGGGCAGGGGCTACAGGCAAGTACTGACGCTCAACACCAACGCAACATTGATAAACTTAACAAATTAAGATCAGGAGCGTCTCTTGAAGACGCCAATGTAGACAATGCACCAAATTTTACCCCATCCACTACTGCATTTAGTTTCCCCGCAACGACAGTTGCCGACAATATTGACGAACAACTCTTGGCCCAAAAATTGAAAGAAAAACGTCAGCAAGGCAAACCCAATCTACATGATCGCAAAACTTCTTTGCCTGGCGCTGGCAGTTCGACTACTTTGCCTGATCCCAGCTCTTCGACTACACCTGGTGATCCTGCTATAATAAATCTAGCCAATAATGACGATCTTGATGTGGCCACAATCGCTCGCCAAGCCAATAAAAAATCAGGCGCAGATGACAGCGAAGTAGTGATATCGTTAAGATAAATAACAAGGGTGGAAATAACAAATATGCAGCCTGATCAACAAAAACAATCACAACTCCCCAACCCAAAGCAAACAACCGGGCAGCAAGGTGCGGTATTTGTAGATGCTGAGCCACCACGCCAAGCGCCAACAAATTCTCCGCCTCAAGCTGTAAATCGTGGAACATTCATGTCAGACCTTAACCCTGGTGCAGTTATCCCCGGCGATCCGAATTCTCCTATCCAAAATCCTGGAGGGAGCAAGGCTAATATCAACCCAAACAGCACCCAAAACTCCCTACAAATAGCCGAGATACGTGACGGAATTGTCATTATGAATGATGGTTCATTCCGATCTGTTGTAATGGTCAAATCGATCAACTTTGATCTGATGAGCCCCCAGGAAAGAGAAGGTGTAGAGTTTAGTTTTCAGGGGTTTTTGAACTCTCTTTATTATCCTGTGCAAATTTTTATCCGTTCCCAAAAAGTCGATATTCGTCCATATCTTGAAAAGCTAGACAAAATCCGGGCAGAACATGACAATATGCTTCTGGCTATGCTGATGGATGATTATATTGGGTATATTGATTCTCTTGCCGCGGAAGCTAACATCATGGACAAACATTTTTATGTTGTGATTCCGTTTTTCCCGTTAACAGAAAGCAAGAAACAAAAACCTCTTACCTCAAGCAAAAACTTGATGGATGGGATATTCGGTGTTTTTAGCAAAACTTCTACACATGTTGTAATTACAGAGGCGGATCTTGAGGAGGCCAAAACTGAACTCCGCAACAGAGTACAGGCGACGCTTTCTGGGTTAATGCAATGTGGAGTTCAGGGGCTACCTCTGGACACTCAAGAGCTGATTGAACTATATTACGATGCCTATAACCCAGATACAGCTACTCGGCAACAGCTTAAAAGTTTTGATAATCTATCCGCACCTGTGATAACTAAGGGGGAGGGGCAAGCCCCCCAGCCAAACCTTGATAAGGAACTTCACTAATGGCAATTTTTAAAGGGAAGAAAAAACCACCTGCTGATCCTGTAGCCATTGCTCAAGCTCAGCGAGCCAGAGAAGAGACTGAAGTTGAGGCAGCTTTTAATAAAGGAATTACTGCGCTCCGTGATTTTATTGCCCCAAGCTCAATTGAGTATTCTGGGACTCATTTCCAGCTGGGGACACGTTTTGCCCGCACATACTACGTTTATGGATACCCTAGACAATTATCGACAGGGTGGCTTAGCAGCATGGTTAATATTGATGAGATCATTGATCTGTCAATTTACATTTATCCGGTAGAGAGTCAGGTAGTTTTGGAGAATTTGCGTAAAAAGGTCGCACAGCTTGAGGCCGGCATTATGCTAGACGGAGAAAAAGGCCGGGTTCGAGACCCAGGCAAACAATCTGCGATAATGGACGCAGAGGAAATGCGCGACAAACTTCAAGTTGGTGAAGAGAGATTTTTCCGGTTTGGCTTTTATTTCACTGTCTATGGGTCATCAATGGATGAGCTTGAGTTTGTATCTCATAAAATTGAGTCAATTCTAGGTCAACAGCTTGTATATTCAAAGCCAGCGAGCTCTCAACAAGAGCAAGGTTTTAACAGCACAATTCCGCAATTTTTTGACCAATTACAGATTCGAAGAAACATGAACACTGGGGCTATCAGCACCAGCTTTCCGTTCACCAGCTCAGAGCTTTCGCAGGATAATGGCATCTTATACGGCATCAACATGCACAACTCTGGCTTGGTTATTTTTGATCGATTCACACTAGAAAACGGCAACGCCGTGGTTTTTGCTAAATCTGGTGCCGGTAAAAGCTTTACCGTAAAACTTGAAGCTCTCAGAAGCATGATGATGGGCACAGATATATTTATTGTTGACCCAGAAAATGAATACCAACGGATGTGTGAAGCTGTTGGTGGAGCGTACATCAAACTCAGTCTCAACTCACCAACGAGAATTAATCCTTTTGATCTCCCGCAGGTTATAGATACCCAGGACGCAGAGGACGCTCTTCGTAGCAACTTGATCACACTGCATGGTTTACTCCGTCTAATGATGGGTGGTGCTGTGGCCCAAATGTCTAATACTGGAGGTGCCACCGTGAACCCTGCGCTGAGCCCCGAGGAAGAAGCGGATCTTGATGCCGCTCTGATTGAAACTTACGCCAAAGCCGGCATCACCAATGACCCACTAACTCACGGATCTATCCCGCCAACAATCAATGATCTTTATGAAACTCTTCTGCACATGGGAAACACTGGCCCAAACTTGGCCCAACGACTTCGCAAATACACCAGCGGGACTTTCGCGGGGATATTTTCGCAACCAAGCAATGTCAGTGTTAATAATCCAATGGTCGTCTTTAATATTCGTGATCTTGAGGACGAGCTTCGCCCCGTGGCTATGTACATCGTACTTAATTACATCTGGAACAAAACCAAAGCGGACCAAAAGAAACGCATTTTGATCGTTGACGAAGCCTGGCAGTTAATGAAATACGAAGATAGCGCTAACTTTTTGTTCTCTCTAGCAAAACGTGCTCGTAAATACAATCTTGGTATCACCACTATTACCCAAGATGTTGAAGATTTTATGGGCAGCCGTTTGGGAAGAGCAATTGTCGCCAACTCCAGCATGCAAATACTCCTAAAACAATCCACTTCTGCAGTAGATGTGCTCAGCAATGTGTTCAAACTAACTAGCGAGGAAAAGAAGCGACTGAGCCAATTCCCTGTCGGCCAAGGACTGTTCTTCGCGGGGCAGAATCATATCCACATCCAAATTGCTGCTAGTACAACAGAAACTAGTTTAATAACCACTAATCCGGAACAAATTCGTCAGATTGAACAAGCAGGAGAGATACTTGGTGGATCAGGTACAATAGATGTAGCAAACCGCTTATCCCCGGGCATGTAGGCGAGCTAAGGAAACAAAAATGGTAGTATACGACGATCAAAACCCAAAAGACCCGAATGCACCTAAGACTGCTTTTGGACATAATGATCTTGCAAATAAGGAAAGTGCTGGTCAAAGCAGTGATTTAACTGGTTCTGATGAAAAAAATGGGTTGTTCAAAGGCAAAGAGGGTAAGTCTGGCGCTGGCAAAGAAATGTTCAACGTAACAGATAATTTTCTGCCACCTCAAGCACGGTTTGGTAAGTTTTTAGGTCAAAAACTTACAAAGAAAAACTCAGTCATTGGAGGTATAGTTGCCACGATTACTGCTGTAGCTATTTTTGCCTTTACTATACTCCAAGGGCCACTACAGTTAGTCCACCTGTCACAAATTCTTCGACTTAACATGTCTAAAAACGAAGGCGATGCCAATATTCGAATGCGTGGTATATACGCTTCTGCAAGAACTGGGAGGCCAGGGTACACAAGAGTTGGGACACTTGGGCAGTGGCGAGTTAATAAAACAATAACAAAACTCCAGAAAATGGGCATAGAAATAAGAACAACCAGCTTGATGGGCAACCCTACTGTAGTGGAATTTGACATATCAAACCCAGATAGCCCTTATCACGGGATGGGGAAGGAAGAAGCGATCAAATCAATTTCTAAAGACTTGGGCGCTGATCCGGTAAAAGTCGGCCAGACATCAGGGCACAATGGCATAAAAATATCTGCTAACGTTCGCGATGTTGGGGAGAAGGCACTCCGCGGGAACAATAGAGTATTAACCGCGATGACGGGAGATAGCAAAATTATTAATGCTTTAGACGCACGAGCACTAAACAAGTTTTTGAATGTTACTATGCACCCATTAAATAGACTTGAGAATAAAGCTGCACGCAAAAATGAGGTACGGGCGCGAGAAAAAAGGGAGGCAGAGAGACAAAAAAAGCTACGCGCGCCGAGTCGCGGTAAGGTTACCGGATTGCGAGAAAAACTTGGAGATAAGGTTGGGGCGCGGGGGATAAAGGCTGGTATGTTTGCTCTTGCTGGCACAGAAGCTATTTGTGTAGTTCATGATATATCTGGCATAGTCCCCGAATACAATAAAGCTATTCGTGATGACTCTGTTGCCGCCGCTTATGACTTAATTTCCGTTGGGGAACAGATCCGGGCGGGTGAAGATTTCGATATAGACCAACTTGGCGGGGTAGTTCAGAACTTTCAAGACAAAGACGGCAAATCTATATGGGCATCTAAGCCTCTACAAGCCACAAGCGGTGTTGAAAACCCCTCTGGCGTAGACATGGATAAAAATATGAAGCAAGCATATACTGGTGATTCTTCTTGGAATGATATCCATGCATTTACTGGCAACATCCCCGGTATTGATGTGGTGTGTAGTACGGGGGGGCAGATCGCTATTGGCACAATAGGAATTCTTTCTCTTGCATTGGGCCCAGGAGGTGTGGCTCTAAATGCCTCTAAAGCTGTTGTTGGTGGTGTAGCAGGCGTAGCTGTTATGAATCTTGCGACTAAATTAATAACCCCAGATATTGAGCCTCCTGAGTTGATACAAGGACCACCAGGGGGTAGCTTTGTGGCATATGGAGCGAGGGAAGCAGCTAATGCAACCGCGCTTTCTCATGGTGGGGCTGAGCTAAGTAGTTCCGAGTCTGCTGCTATTGACAACCAGATTGCGCAAGAAAACCGTGCAGGTTTCAGGCAAAAGAGTTTCTTCGCGCGAATGTTTGATATCTATGACTACAGATCGCTTGCCTCGACAAGCATACAAAACATAAACATAAGCCCACATGGAGTGTTGTCTTTTCTTGGCAATTCATTAAATCCTGGAAACTCTATATCAAAACTCTCCTCAGCCATAACACCTAAGTCTTCCGCCACCAACAATTACGACTGGGGGTTCAACAGGGCAGGGATGAAAGAAAGCACGCTGACTGACGCTAAATATGCAGACAGTGTTGATAATGCGGAAAAAGCTATAAATGCCATAAAAGCCAATGGTGGCTTGGCGGATCGGGCGAAGGCTTGCTTTGGAGTCGAGCTCAATGCAGAGCAAACTGGGTTTACGCCAATAGGGGTTCCGGACCAGTATGGAGAAGACTACCAAAACGCAAATTGCTCTGATAATAGCGAGGTTTGGACTCGCGTTAGCTTAGCAGTTTTTGACGACCGAATAGTCGTTGCTGCCGCTTGCTACGAAGGAGACGATGACTCTTGTCAAGCAATATCAGGGACACAAAGTGCTGCTCCTGAAGAGACAGGCGATACAGCTGATGATGCAGATTTTGAGATCAAAAAACTTGGTTCATCTATGCATACGCCTGGCGGTAAGGTTTCCCCAGTTAAAGGCATTACTCTACACTGGTGGGGTTCACAGTATGGTAGTGGCATTCGCCCACTTGTTAGTGCTCTAAGCTCAAACCCTAGCTGTGGCTCAGGAGGTTGCTCTGTCCAACTTGGGATTACTTCTGATGGTGAAGTTTATCAACTGACTAAAAACTTGAACGACCTGACGTATCATGCTATTGGTGCCAACAAAACGACTATTGGGATAGAGATAGAAGGTGGTCCTGGTGAATTTGGTAAAAAAGGTATTGAGAGATATCCAGAGAAATTTGAAGCTGTGGTCAAAACAGTAAAATACTTAATGAAAAAGTATGACATAGAGGTTGAGGGTAGTGTCAATTGTGGAGATGTTTCTGGCATACACGCCCATCTAGAATACAATAAGTGTCCTGGTGCGGGTGGGAAAGACGATATTGATGATTATTATTTCAAAGAGGTTATGAAGCGTGTTAAAGAATAATAAATACACTAAATTTGTTAACTATTTTCTAATGTTTTTAGTTGTGGGTGTAATTATAGGACTAGATATTAAGCCCGTTTTTGGACTTTCCGAAAAACAAAAGCAGATTTATGACTCAGGCATTTATTATTATGATGTTGATATTTGTGATAATACTGCTGTGTCAGACAACGAAGAGTCTTCGGGGACAACTTCTGGCGAAGATAGAGAATACAAGAAGGCAGGCAACATACCGGAAGCAGGAAGAGACGCACAAGCAACTGTGTACGGTACGAACGGTAATAAAGATAAAGACGGCAAGTATATTGAATACCTAGGGGGTATTGAGGGTGGATCAAAAGACGAGACAGGGAGAGCACTCAAAGGCCAAACTGCGCTCGCGGAAATGCATGGTAATTCTGCTTTAGGTGGGTTGCCTTACGGAACGAAAATTGAGGTTACATATAAAAATAAGTCTATCGTGGCAAAGGTAGTCGATAATGGCCCTGCCGGAGCTTCTGACATTGATGTCTGGAGGCAAACTGCCGACTTACTGGAACTCCCTTATGGCAATACTAAAGTCAAAATTCGAGCTGTGTCAAAATCCACGCCCGTGACTCCTGTTAGTGGCTCAGCTTCTAGTGATGAGTCGCCAAACGAAGGAATTAGCCAAGGCGCGCAATGCTGCCCATCCAGTGGGTATACGACAGGCTCTGTTTCGGGGAAAGATAATCGAGAAAAGGTGTTTAACTTTTTTGTTTCTATTGGCTATAAGCCATTCCAAGCTGCAGCAATAGTAGGAAATATGATGGCAGAATCTGGTGTTGAGCCAAAAAAAAGCGAGGGTATATATAATCGTAAAGTATCTGCAGATGAGTTTTTATCAGGAGTTGGTGGGCCGGGGTGGGGAATTGTTCAGTGGACTAATGGGCGCAAGTTTATTAACCCAACAAAACAAGCAAGAAAAGACCCGAACAAAATTGAAGTTCAGCTACGATTTTTGGCAAACCAGCTTGCTGGCAAAGGCCCCATACCTGAAAAGGCTGCTGGTGATGATCTTAAAAAAACAACTACTATAAGAGAGGCTGTTCTGGCTTTCCAAGGTGATACGCAAGCAGGGGGGAAACACCCTGGTTATGAAAGGCCTGGTGATCAGGCCGGAAGTGTCCCAGAAAGATTAAGGCAGGCAAAGAAAGCATTGACAGAGTTTGGGTCAAATGGTGGTGGGGTTGCAGAAGCTTCATCTGAAGTAACTTCTACTGGAACGTGTGCGGGTGGAGACAGTGAGTCAAACGGCGCTACAGGAGAGTTCAGTCTGCCTGTAGATAAAAAATACTTTACGCAAAACAAAATATGGTTTACTAAGCCACATCACACATATCCTGCATCTGATATCCCGGTAGGTTCTGGTACTAAAATTTTCGCAGTGGGCAAAGGGACAGTTGCATCTATGGCGAATAGTGGTTGGGGGGGTGGAGCTGGCACGAGCGTCTTTGTAAAAGACGGTGATATACTATATGGGTATTTCCACGGCACCCCAGGTAGTGTCAAAGTTAAAGTAGGAGATAAAATTGAGGCAGGACAACTATTGATGCTTTCGGACAATACGGGTAACAGCAGAGGTCCCCACCTTCACTTTGATTTAGAATATAAAGGTCAAAAGAAATGCCCACAGTCATTACTTAAAGCAATCGGTGAAGGCAAGCCGGTTCCTAGTGTTAAATCATTGCCTGGATCGGGATGTGTAGGCTAATGCTTCGACGGAGAATAATTGGATTATTGGTAATTGTCGGGGTATTGATTGGTATTATAGTGTCGCTTGTGTGGCTGGCAAACACCGGGTTTATGGCTGTTTCTGTGAGCAATAGCTCTGATAGTGGGTCTGGTTTATACTATTATTCCTTTTCTGGTAATTCAACCTCGGCTAAAGTTGAGTCTGAATCTCCCACAGTAAAAAAGAGACTTAAGAAAGGTACTTACCTTACATTGGTAGAGTCGGGTGACAAAAGTTATGTAAAGACTGTTCATGTTGGGGGCTGGCTCAAAACTTCATCTGTAGAGATGCAATTGGTGGCAGAAAAAGCCCGTGCGTTTGTTGGTGACGAGCCCGGGTTTTGCATGAACTATAGCCAGAGTCTTCTGTATTCTTTTGATTGTAACGAACCTGGTGGACTAAAAGCCCACCAGCCAGCAACCGCGGATACACCAACCATTGTTGTGTCTGAGCTCGAGCCTCCTTATATCAACTTGAAGGATATAATTACCCTCGGTGGGCAACCTAAAGCCTTTGTTGTTGATCCTGACGGCCATAGTGGCAACAGTGGAGTGGAGGTGTACAGCATTGACCAATCTTTGTCTTTTGACAACAAAGTTAACTTGCAGGGCATAGATAGTAAAACAGCCCCACGTACGGTTGCTTATAAAAATGGGTTTGTTGTGTATAGCCAAGATTTTTCAAATATCAAGTTATTTGAAAACATGTCAGAAAACGGATCTGATCTTGGGAAAATAGAACCTTCTCTTAAAGGGGCAAAGCCAATTGAGTTGTCTATATATGGCGACGAATTTGGTGCTTTGTTTAATAATTCACCTGAGGGCTCTGATAAGGGGTTGTCTGACGACAATAACAACCCTGCGCAAAAGGCTGGCTCAGGGAAAAGTGAGTTTGTGCTTATGAAGAAAAATCAACGATTTAAATTTAATAAACTCTATACCTCTGGTGTTATTTGTGGTGTGGATCGTTTGTGCTTGGTCGGCAATAGCATCCTTGATATTTACGAGATTAAGGGAAAGAAAGCAAAGCTTATATTGTCTTCTCCTGGGGTAGAGAAAGTATCAGCGCATAATGGGGTGATTGATCTATTGTCCAATAAAGGGCTTGTTGTTCTTGATCAAAAAACACTTGAGGGCTCTTTGTACTACTCTTTTGGTAGTGGTGGGTTTTGTGGGTACACAATATCAGAAAATAACTACATTATCTGTGCTACAAATGAAAAGAGCGGGACATCTGCTCTGCTAATAGACAGCTCAAAAAACAACACAGACAATATAGATAAAAAAATCATCAAAATATTAGAAGACGATAGCGTGAAAGATATTTCTATATACAAAAATTTTGTTTTTATATCGCCCTACTTAAATGAAAACGACTATGTGTATGATCCCTCACTAAATATCCAGCGTTATGACCCTGTTAAATTGAAGCAGAGCACAGATAAAATTTCGTCATTGATTAATTCTTCGGGCATAAGCCGTGAGCAGTATACAATAATTAATGTTATAGAATAGTAGAAACTTTTACCTAAAAAACTATTGTACTGTGGGGGGCTGAAAGCTTTTTGATGACTAGGTCAGCCTCTGTGGTGGTGATAAATACTTGGTTTGCCCCAAATAACCCAACGACTCTCTGGCGACGCAGACTGTCTAGTTCGCTAAAAACGTCGTCTAGTAATATCACAGGGTTTTCAAGTTGGTCCGCTTCTATTTTTTTCATGGCTAGCATGATAGTTCTGATCTCCCCACGTGATGCTATGGTTTTTACGCCTTTGCCGAAGATTTTGAACGCAATATCATCTCTGTGGGGACCAAAGTTGGTGTATCCTGTTTCGAAATCTTTATGTAGATTGTCTTGGAGTTTCTTCAGTAAATTTGTCGTATAACTACTGTCAACCGACAAACTAGAGACATATTCTACCGACACTTCCTCTTTGTGGTTAGATATTTTCTGGTAGATTGGGTTTATGTGTTTGTTTAGTTGAGACACGTATTGTTTGCGCTCCGTGGCTATCTGTTGACCAAGCTCTGCTAGTTTAAGATCCCAAACAAACATTGTTTCGGTGGCTCCTCTGCGGGTTTTTAAGAGTTTGTTTCTGTGGGCAAGGGCCCTTTTGTACTGGGTCACTGTATTGGAATAGCCCCTCTTTGCGCTGGCTACTCTGGTGTCGACATATTCTCTTCTTGCGTTGGGATTTTGGTAAAACAAAAAAAGCTCATTTGGCTCAAATAAAATAACTGGTCGCTTTGGCCTTTTGGCTGACTGTTTTTCTTCTTCGAACAGTTTGTTGTCCCCTGTTATTTTGAGTGTTCTTGTTTTGTTGTCTGAATAATTTATGTCTATTCTGGCCCACTTTTGTCCTTCCTGAACAAGATTTTCCTCTGCCCGAAACGTGCTCCCGGTGCACATCAAATAAATGGCTTCGAGCAGACTTGTTTTCCCGACGGCGTTGGGTCCAATAATAATATTTACGCCCTTGCTAAAATCAAAAGATTGATCGTAGAAATTCCTGAATTGGGCTAATCTTAAGTTTGTTATGGTCATGGTCTAATTATAACTGACAAATTTGGGGTAGTTGGGGGACTCAAGACTTTAGGGGCATTATCACCTGTAGGTAATCTGGGTCTTCGCCTTTTATCACACAAGGTTGCAGTTTTTCATTAAAAGAAATGGTAGCGGTTTCTGAGCTTATCTGGCTCAGCGCATCATTGATATACCGCGCATTAATAGTAATATCGGCCGTCCCGGTTACTTTTGCAGGAATTGTTGATTCGTTTTGCCCAGTTTGGCTGGCAACTGTTTTTATACCTAGTTCTTGCCCTGGCTCGTTGGTAGAAATATTAATACTCCCGGCTGTATCCCTGGCAAACAGCCCTGCTAGTTTTGTTGTGTTAGCCAATTCTTTCTTGTCCACCACAGCGATGTTGGAAAAGTTTTTTGGTATCAAATTTTTGTAATCAGGGAAGCTCCCACCAATTAATCTGGTGGTAATTTTTGTGTCTCCAAAAGAAAACTCTGCAAGCTGTTCGTTTGTTTTTATTCCTACAACCGTTTCGTCGTCGGGCAATACTCTGATAAGCTCAGAAACTGTGTTTGCGGGTATAATAAATTTTGTTTGTGCAAAGGCTGTGGTTTTTGCTTTTTGTTCTGCTAGCCGATAGCCATCTGTGGCGGCAAATACGGTTTTGTTATCTTCTGTATAAACCAACACGCTGCCCAAAATTGGTTTGGTGTCATCTGTGGAGGCACAAATTATTGTATTTGAAAAATATTTTTTTAGTTTTGTTGATGCTATTTCCCAGGATTTTTCTGCCCCGAGTTCCGGCATCTCCGGAAATTCTTTTGCGTCAGTGCCATTAATGATTGTTTTGTGTAATTTTGTCGATATATTAATTTTATTATTATTGACCCCCAGATCTACAGTTTCTTCATTTATGGCAGAAATATACTCTTGGATGAGTCTTGCAGGGATAGTTATTGATCCGTTTTTTAATACCTTTGACCCAATAAAAACCTGGCTGACAATATTTAAGTTTGTTGCGCTAATACACACCCGATTTTTTTCCGCTTTTATTAGTAGGTTAGAAAGGATAGGTAAACTACTTCTAGAATTTGCAACTCTAGAAACAACCCCAAGAGCTACTGCAAACTTTTTAACCGATACTGTAAATTGCATATTTTTCCTCCTTATTAATATTAAAATAAATAGAATAAAAAACAGTTTTAGTAGTAAGTAAGCATAAATCTGTGGCAAACAAAGAATAACTTCTTAAAAACCTAAAAACAACCCCAAAAAAATGGGCACAAACATGTGTAAAACCCCACACCCTGGGTGTGGAGAAAAAACCGGCAAAATTCTTACCCCACAAGTTGCCCACAGGAACAGCACAGCTTCTGAACAACATCAAAGCAAACCCCGAATTTCCGCGACCTCAGACTTTAGTCTAGGGTCAAGAGATAATTCCCGAGAAATCTTCTCAACAGAATGCATAGCAGTTGTGTGGTCTTTTCGGCCCAAAGCCAAAGCAATTTTAGGGAAACTCAAATGTAGCTCATCCCGAAGTAAAAACATAGCAAGGTGCCGTGGGAAAACAATTTCACGATCCCGCCTAGGGCTCATAATGTCTTCAACACTGACAGAGTAACGGTTTGCCACAACGTCAATGATGCGCTTTGGGGAAAAGTGTCGTGGCCGCCCGCCAAGCTTGCCAAACAAAGCCTTGGCAATATCAACCGTGGGCTCAACCCCGCGCATCTCGCAAAATGCAACAATTTGATTGATTATTCCTTCTAGTTCACGAATATTATTTTTTATTACCCCAGCAAGGTACTCAACTAGGTCAGCAGAAAAATCAAAACCGCCAGCAGAAGCCTTTTGGCTGATAATAGCACAACGTGTCTCCAAATCAGGCGCGTACATGTCGATTGCCATCCCCCAGCCAAACCGAGACTGCAGTCGCTCAGAAAGAGTAGGGATGTCGCTTGGGTGGCGGTCACTACTCATAATAATTTGTTTGTTGGCCTGGTGGAGAGCATTAAACGTGTGGAAGAATTCTTCTTGAGTTTTCTCCTTGCCAGAAATAAACTGGATATCATCAACAATAAGTACATCCGCCCCTCTGTAATATCCGGCAAAATCAGTATTTTTCTTATAACGGATAGCATCTAAAAACTCCTGGACGAATTGTTCAGTCGAGATATATACCACTTGTTTTTCGGGGTTACTTTTATTTATTTCGTTGCCCACAGCTTGGATCAAATGGGTTTTGCCAATTCCTACACCTCCGTACAAAAACAATGGGTTGTATTTTGACCCAGGGCTGGTTGCAACACCTCGGCAAGCCGCATAGGCTAACTCGTTGCTACCCCCAACAACAAAATTTTCAAAAGTATAACGACTATTTATGCCTGTTCTATAAGAATGTGTTATACCAGCAACGGCCCGCGAACCAGAAGGTGGTTTTTGGCTTCTTTGTGCTTGGGGCAAGACGATATCCTCATCTTCTACTCCTCGAGGTTGTTGGACGGGCAGGTTTTTGTACATAATCTTTGGGTTATCAATGCCGTTTTTTTGGATTATTTCAGCCAAGAGACTTTGAAACCTTTTTTCTAGCTGGTTTTGTATAAAAACATTAGGTACGCCAATAACGACATTATCCCCATCAATGCTGACAAGGCAAGTATTTTTGAACCAAGTTACATAATTCCCCTTAGAAACACTAAGTTCAATTTCCCCCAAAACCGTTTTCCACAATAAATCTGTGTCCATAGACCCCTTTCCAATAAGCGTGTACCTATCATAACTTGTTTAGAAAATGTTTTCCACAACCAAAAAAACAACACTCAAACAAAATTCATTACAAAAACACCTATATTTATCCACAGAACAAACCAACCTCTGGGAAATTGTGGATAAGTGCTGCTTGTAAGTGGAAAACTACGAACAACACTTTTTGCCAATTGACCAAAGATAGCAAAACTGCTAGAATGAAATACTAAAGTTATGCCTAAAAGAACCTATCAACCAAAAAAGAGAAAACGTTCTCGCGTACATGGTTTTTTCAAAAGAATGGCCACGAAGGCCGGGAGAAAAGTTTTGAATAGTCGCCGCACAAAAGGTAGAACCAGACTGACCCACTAAAGGGGGGAGTAGTGATTTCGACAAAAAACCGATTCCACGGCAGGAAAAGCATCCTCAGTATGTACAAAGCCGGAGGGGTGGTGCGCGCCAAAGAGCTACAAATTCGGTATAAAACAAAGCACGCCGGTACAGATTTTAAGGTTGCTGTCGTAGTTAGCAAGAAAACTTCTAAACAAGCGGTTGTGCGCAACAAAATTCGCAGGCGAATATATGAGTGGATAAGGCTCAATCTGCCCAAAGACTACAAATACGATATTATGGTGACGGTCTTTGCTCACGAATTAGCAGCCGTTCCGAGTGAGCAAATCTCAAAATTACTTGAGTCAAACTTTGAGAAGATAAAACAAAAACAAGAAATTCATAAAACTTAGCAACTAAGGTATAATATTACAAAATGTTTGACAAATTTATAGTTCAACCCGTCTTTAATCTATTGGAACTAATTTATGTGATTTTGCCAGGGCACAACCTCGGTATTGCCATAATAGTTTTTACTCTACTTGTGCGGCTCGCACTATGGCCCATTCTCAAAAAACAGCTTCACCAAGCCAGTTTAATCAAAAAACTTCAGCCACAACTTAAAGAAGTAAAAGCTCAGGCCAAAGGCGATAAACAAAAACAAGCACGGCTACAAATGGAACTTTACAAAGAATATGGGATAAAACCAGCTACCACGATACTGACCCTGATCATCCAAATCCCTATCTTTATTGGTCTATATCAATCTCTGCTAAGACTGATCAAAGACCCGCATATGCTGATAGATTTTGCGTATCCCCCAATCCAAAATCTGCCATACACTAAAGAGCTAGCAAATGATATTGGGCAATTTAGCCACACCTTAGTTGGGCTAATAGACCTATCAAAATCAGGGGCGGGGGCCAAAGGAATTTATCTCCCGGCAATAATATTGGCTTTGATTGCCGGGTATGCACAGTATAGACAAAGCAAACTGATGGTCACAGATGTCAAAGATTCTAAGAAAATTTCTGAAATCATGAAATCTGCCGCAGGGGGGACGCAGATAGAACAAGCAGAAGTAAACAGCGCAATTAGCCAAATGATGGTAAAAGTTCTTCCGGTTATGACAGTAGTGTTTTCTATAACAATCCCCTCTGCACTGACTCTTTATATTGTGACAACAACTGTCGTAGGCTATTTCCAACAAAAACACGTGCTAGATCAGGACAAGGAAGAAATGCTGGAAGAGGCAGATGCCCCAGATGAAACCCCGCAGACAAAAAAAGCTAAAACCAAAAAACCCAAGCACAAGAAAAAAAAGAAAAAGTAAACCTGTGGCTTTATACTCAACCAAATCTTTGTTAATATAAGACAAAAGAAAGCAGGTTGTACGTGGAAGAATCAATACTATTCGCCAAGAAATATTTGGAAGACTTGTTGTCCTTTTTTGGTTTGAATACAGAAGTTCATGCCACAAATAGCGAAGATGAAGTTATTGAACTTAACATCCCATCGACTCACTTAAATGGGTTTTTGATTGGTAACCGCGGGGAGACAGTGCACGCTATTCAGTTTTTGGTTAGCAACGCGCTTAGAAGCAAAGGGCACGAAATTTCTAGAGTCAATATTGACGTAGCTGATTACAAAAAACAACGTGCCGACCGATTGAAAGAAACAGCCCAAGAGTGGGTCTCAAAGGTTAAAGAGACCAAAGAACCAATGCATCTCAAACCAATGAATGCAGCAGATCGAAGGACAGTTCATAAATTAGCCAGTGACTATGGGCTAGTTACGCAGTCAGAAGGAGAAGGCCGAGACCGCCACATTGTTATCTCCACAGAGGGAGAATAACCCCATTTGGCTCATGCCCTAAGGCGTAGAAAGAACTTCTCGCCAAGACAAAATATTATAACTGCTGGTTATTGGGAAGCTTGGCGGTGGGGTGTAGGACAGGCTATAGTCATACGCGGTGTTGTTGTGGGTGATACCTGACATGTACCCCCCGTCAGCAGCGCTATAGACTGCGTTCGGGCAAGAACCGCTTCTTATCCAGGTCCAGGTCCAAATTTGACGAGTAGCAACTGAACCATAGAACGAAAAAGTTTGATCACTATTAACCCAACCACGTGTGCACCTACTAGAATTGGTCCTGTAGACGCTTGGATATATCACATTACCGCTTTGCGAGACTATTGATGCATTCACTTCAAAATTAAATGCACCAGATTGTGGTGGAGCATAAGGGGCAATAGACACATTGCCTTCCGCCACTAGCCCAATTGCTATAGTCCCATTTTTGACTGCATATTGCATATCATCAGCTATCATTATTTGGGCGTTTGAATTTGTTGCTAATCGCCCTGCTCCAATTGTGACACGGTTGTTAAACCCAGCCGTAGTGCGCACCCAAACGTTATCTTCCGCAAATATGACCCCAGAACTTGGTATGGTGACATTAGAAGCAGTGAGAACTCTAGTCAAAGCAGTCGAATAACTTGTCGCTTGATCGTTCTCACCGTTAACTTGATATAAATTGTAGGTGTTATTATTATTAAGATCGATTTCCCAGCCGCGAGTTTGGTTGTAGGAGCCATTTGTAGCACGTTGTGGCAAGTAAGCTGCAGTTCTTGTGTTTGGGACTTGAGTGCATGCATTTGCCAGCCCAGACAGTCCAGAAGTCGCAGCATCACTAGCAAAAGCTGTCCTTTTCATAGTACAAAGTCCGGTTGTTACTTGATTAAAATCAATAGACGGCACAGGATATCTCCAATCTACCTTTGATCGGGTGGAGCAGTTTACGGGTGAGATTACTGAGGTGTGGCACCAGACACCAGGGTGGCTTGACCCGTCTCCGCCGATAGACGTCGAGGGAACGTACGTGGCATTCGCGCTGGTGACGTCCGAATCACTAGCTCCATCCATACGAACCCCAACATTAGAGTGAACGGGACCAGTAGTAGATTCGTTAGCCCCAAACCAGAGGGCACTATCAGAGGCTATGCTGTAACTAGCATATGATGGTGACCCAATCTCCGCTTCAAGAGTTCTCTTAGTATGAGATTTCAATTCTTCCCCAATTGAACGAATTTTTACCACCGTAGATCCACCGCCCTGTGGTTTTATCCAGAGAGTGTATGTGCCTGTAAGTTTGGCGTTATCGTCGTAATAGTCATGAACGTACGGTCCATAACCAAGTGTAGGGTCAGGTGTAGCTGGGGTTGTCCCGCCATCTTTGTAGTCGGTGCCATTATGGCTGAGGTGCCATAGATAATAGTTAAGCCCAGCTTCAGAAATATTAAAAGCCTGTTGTCTCTTAATGTTATTGTCGCCAATTCCTAGGTTTGAATCGATTATTACAGCAGCAGATGCAGAAATTAGCGTCAAAGCCAATATCAAACTTAAAACAGTTGGAATAATGAACCCAGAGTCGTTGTTGCCAGAAAATTTATATAATAGATTCTTCATAGATTGCTCTTTCTGTTACGCAGGGCAACTTGGACAGTAACCGTTTCGTTGCTGTTGACAACTGGGGCGGTAGAAGTTACAGCCAGTGTGATTTTAATGCCTTTTATAGCTCGCAGATCTGTTACTGGATTGGCAAGAGTGTTCCCTGCAGAGTCCAAATACGTAAATAAATTAATCCCCCCCACCGTATAGAAATTATCTAGTAGGGTTATGGTTTTTATATCAGCAGTAACTGGTGTGCCTGTTGGCGGGTTGGCAGACATAGGAGTGACGTCAGCGTATAGTTTGGTGCCATCCGTGCTTTTATAGTAGCGAATTAATGACACAGTAGTATCTCTAGGGGACAGGTAAGCATACATTGATAGTTCAGAAGTGGTCGCTACATTTATATCTGTTAAGCCTCTGACCAAGCTAGCCATTCGTTGTGATTGGATAGTTAATTCCCCGTGACGGACATTATTGGTTTGTAGGGCTAGGTATTGGCTAATACTGTTATTAAAAAACGTGTAAATAGTAGTGGTTATCACTCCGACGATGGCAATAATCAACATCAATTCAATCAATGAGAATCCTGCTTGGGCTGAGTGCAATAATTTGCGGCTACGGAGTAACATTAATACCTCCCATCATAGATCCTGCAGGGACAGTTAAGGTTTTAGAGCCAACAACTATTTGTAGTTGTGTTAGCCCAACAGAAACACCTGTTAAATCAACAATACATTCCATATGTGTATCAGCTGTGCCCGTACACGATGCTGTGTACGACGATCCGCCTTGTAGGATTTGCACCGTAGTAGCACATGCTCCCGCAGAAGCAGAGCAAGGTATGTTTTTGCCATCAATCTGAAACTCAAATGCGCTTAAATTATCGTTGGCTATAGATGCATCGTCTGGCGTAAGAGTATCTATGCTTGGGAAGGAAGCGTCAGTAGAAAACACCAAGCGAACTTTTTGGACATAGTCATTGCCTGAATAATTAAACACTGGGTTTGGAGTAGAGCCAATCGGTACAGAGGGGACATTGATAGGGCTGAACGAATTTGTGCCACTATACGGAAGTGCAGCAGCTAGATAATAATTGTTGCTACCTATCTTGCAACCACTGCCACTACCATCGCAAAATATATATGGTCCTGGCGTCAGGCTTGATAAGGTAGCGATTCCGTCGCCCCCAGTTGTGGCTCTGACATCTGTAGGGTCAAAATTATTATAATAGTACTCTGTATTTGTTGTTGATGTGTATTTCTTATACCCGCCTTTTGCGCTGACCTGTAAGTTACCGATAGGGTTCCCGCTGGTGTCTGTTGCTTCAATGACCAAGCTATTTATAGACATCGGCTTAATAACCAGTGTGACGTATGACGAAAGTTGAGAGAAGATATTTTGACTAGGATAAGTTGGGGTCAATGAGCCAGATGGCTTTATAGTGCTCAGACTAGAATAACCACTTTTTGAAGCAGTTATTGTGTAGTCATATCCAGTTGTGTCAGGTGGTAAATTATAGAATATAGCCACCCCGTTAGAGTCAGAAGAATCGTTGAGATTAACACTTGGTGATATTGTGGAGTTCAGGACATTGATGTTTGCGCCACTGACAGGGTTGCCATTGTCGTCAATTACGGTTACAAAAAGCGCTCCTGTGGTGCTGGCCGTCTCGGCAACACGTGCAGATATCTGAGTATCGACTTCTGCGTAAGGTATATTATTGGGACCATACACAACAACGTGAATAATTTTATAGTCCGCAGGGTTCGTATCTGTAGCGGGAGCTCCTGATGGAGCTGGCTGATTTTTGCAGTTGAGGGATGAAGCACAACCGTCATAAGCGTCATCGACATAGTTAATACTAACATTTGTCCGATACGTAACACCGTTTAGAGTATCGTAGGTGTCGGCCGGTAGTGGCGCAGTACCGTATATACTCCCGCCAGCAATAACTAGACTGTTGTAGGGCAGAGACTTAAGATATTCCATCCGATTGGTGGCCAGCGTTATGGCGACGGACTTACGTTTTATCAGGATGGAGCTTTGTACTAAAGATGTAAAAAGTCCCAGCAAAGACAAAGCCACAATAGCAAAAATAGTCAGACCAATCACCAGCTCAACTAGGGTAACTCCTGATTCATTGGTTTTAAGCTGTGTTCGCCGCCTCATTCTAGTGTTTAATTATAAACCATAAGCGTAGTAACACACTAGAGCAGTTGTTGAATAGTGTAGATGATCTCTTTGGACATCTTATGCCAGGAATACTTTTTGATTTGTTTTTGCCCTTTGGCGATCAGTTCTGTGCGTGTTCTAGGGCTCTCCACTAACTTCACTATGGTACGCGCTATAGATTCGTGGTTGTTGGGGTTAAAGTACTCTACAGCGTTCTCGCAAACCTCTGGTATACAAGAGATGTGGCTAGTGGCCACGGCGCAGTTGTTTGCCATCGCCTCAAGCGGGGGGATGCCAAATCCTTCTGACAGGGATGGGTAGACAAAAAACTCTGTGTTTTGATATAGCCAATGTAGTTCTCCATCTGTTACAAACCCTGTAATTTCTATGTTTTTGATGTCTTTTTCTGCAACATATTGTTTTACTTTTTTGTAATAATAATCTTCTTTGCCGGCTAGGATCAGGCTGAGTTCTGGATATTTGTCCTTGACTAGCGTGAAGGCATCGATAAGTTGGTAGAGATTTTTGTGGGGGAAGGCGTTGCCGACGAAAAATATGAATTTCTTTGCATGAATCTTTGGTTTTCTGGCTTCGAATTGCTTTGGCTCATCCACCGCTTCATATATCTGGACAACCTTGCCTTTTGTAAATGGCTGGTACTTTATCAAATCTTTTTCTACAAATTTAGTCGGCACAATAATTTTGTTGGCTTTTCTGTGCCCAGCCCAAAAAAGTAGTCTATACCCTAGCATTTTGACAGCGTGGACTAATTTGTTGGATTTGCCCCGGTGTGCCCACTCAAACATCGACAGATCGTGGGTGAAAACAACTATTTTGCCAAAATACAGCAGAGGGAACTGCGTCATAGAAAAGAAAACTACATCTGGTTTTAGTTTGTACAGCAACCAAGCAAAGCTGATCTGCTCCAGAGGATTTAGAGAAAACTGCTTGTATTTGACGGTTTTGACCTTAAAGTTATCTGCTTTGGGTCGCCAACTGTCACCCGCGGATAGCAAAATAGTGTATTCGTTCTCATGGTCCAGAGCCTCGATATTATCCAGAAGCCGCTCCACAGGGCGTCCACTACTGGCCTTCCTAATCCGTGCATCAATAACAACATGTTTCACAACCTACACACCACCTTTCCCTGACAACTGGATCAACCAGCTGTTCCACAAGGGCTCTTGGCATACAATAACTTTTTCTTCTGCGGTATTCACTTCACCGTATTGTAGATACGGCCCGCCCCATTCCTCAAAGAGAAAAGATATTCTATGCTCAAGTGTGAAGGTTGTGTCCATGCTCTTATTATAGAGCAAAGAGGATAGCTACCAAGGGTTAATAACAAGCAGTAGTGTTGACCAATTAACAACCTTGTGGTAATATACCGCAAATGGCACAAGGATTTGACCCAGAAACTATGGGGGGCACCGGTGGCGAGAGCAATAGTGCTCAACCCCAGACTTTAAGAAATTTAAACGTATTACTCCTTGAAATAGCTTCAGAAGAAACCCCTCTGACTTATCTTGACCCAACAGATGATACCCGCTTTGTTATTGACCCGCCAAAAGCCAGTGAAGAAAACGTCAAAGATATACAGCAGGCAATTTCTATTACACAGATTAATCCCGGCGGTGGGCAAATTCGTTACATAATATCTCACAATTTTTTGGATAAGCCTTACATATCTCGGGGGGATGCTGAATCGGATGACAATGGAGAGCCCAAATGGGTGGAGGCTGAAGCTTCTATCACGGACAGAGAAGTAAAAGCCCTGACCGATCGGCTAAAAACAGCAGAGCTTCTCGCCACCCAAGAAACTATGCAAGCGCTTAAAGTTCTCGCGCAAGAAAAATCAGAAGGAGGTGAAGAAAGTGCTTATCATGTGAGCAAAACCCTTATTTGCCCCCCAGAAAAGGAGGGGACCATAAGCGTATCTGCCCCTAAAAAGGGCGAAGAACAAGGACTCACATATATCACTCAACTGGTTTCAAATACCGCAGATAGTGCCCAAATAACCAAAAAGTTCTGGGTCAAAGAGGTATCACCTGATTGTTTTGAGATGGGAGAAACAGTGACCCAAGAGCATGATGAAGCACAGAATCAGCCGTCCACAAACGGTGCAGGCGGGAACGGAGACAGCAAACAATCCCCAGTTACAGAACAACGCGCAAATGAGTTACTCGATCTGTTAGAAAAATCCACCCCCGTTGCAAAATAAGACAACAGTTAAATAATCTTTTGGGCGAAGAAAGTAGAAGATATTTTTGATTATCTCAGGGTATTAGTTAGAAACATGCATTAACAATAATGTGGCTCATTTTTTGTAAACATCTTTCCTGTGCTGAATACTTAGAATGGACAAAACTGTTTTGTCATAATCAAACAACACTCTATATACACCGATTCTCCAGCGGTAACTAGCATCGCTTGGCTTAACAAGCCTTTTTGCAAAGAGAACTGGATCTTCTTGACTGTAAAAAAACTCAAGCTTGACCCTTATTCTTTTTCTAATGTGGGGAGGAAGTTTTTTTATTTCTTTTTGTGCTTTAGTCGAGTAAATGATAGTGTAGGACACTAGTCAAGATCCCCAAAAACTTCTTCGTGCGTAAAAACCTCGCCGTTTTTAACTTGTTCTCGAGCCAGTGCAATGCCTGCCAGATAATCGGGGTCGTTTGCTGCCAGAAGGTCTTCAAGTTTGTCTAGGTCGATAAGTGCCCGTTCTGCTTTGCCACGTCTGGTAATAACTAAAAAATCAGTACCATCAATAGAATCTAGGGCATCAGCGAGGTTATTTCTTAATTTACTTGCAGAAATTGTTTTTGTGGTCATGATTAAATCCTTTCAATTGTACATTCTAATTGTACATTTCAACTGTACAATTGTCAACAGAAAATGGTTATGCTAAATTCTTAATTCGATAGTATAATTATTGGTGAAATAATTGCGAGGTGGATAGGTGGGAGTGCGGTCAACTGTCAGCGACAAATACGTATGTTTTACTGCAGTTTTTACAATATTAATCTGTTTTTTTATCATTCAAGCTCCAACAAAATTCGCCACTGCAGATGTTAATTCGTGGGTGGGGACCGACCCCAGCTTGATTGTCGGCAGAGATGCTACAACGGACGACATAAGATCACCCAGAACATGCTACCCTGGATCCTGGCAATACTATAGTTATACGGACAGTAGAAATAATCAAAGCACGACCCCAAGACTGCTTGCTACAGATGAATGCGCAATTAGTGATGTTGGTAAAGAATTCGTAAGTGCTGGGTATGCCTACAAAATAATGGGCAAAAACGCTATATTTGGGGTACCAAATTCAAATGCGGTCTTATTGTCAGAAAGATCATATGATGGCGGGCTGGCATTGGGGGTTGGCGGGAGTCTTTCAACTTCTGGTAAATTTGTAGCGCCAAGACCGTCAAACACAAATACGGGCGAATACACTCCAAACCTCCCATCCAGACCTTTCAAAGACGACAGGGGGCACACAATATCTTTCAACTCCAATAGCTGGTCATACTCGCCAAACGGCAAATATATGGTAGCGGAGGTGTTGTATCACGGACTGGTTAAGATCGATATTGAAACAGAGGGAATAACCTTGTTTTCTAATCAAACATACACATATGGGATGGGTTATAACCCGACCCCACAGCTGGGGATAAGTAACGATGGCAAAACAGCAGTTGTGGCTAATTTTAACGGAGGTCCAGTCAATATTTATGACTTGAGTGAGTGCACGATGAAGGTGATTACGGCGACCAGTAACGTAGCTACCGGGTGTGCCAGCCCACGGAATGTTCAGTCGGTTATGCAGTCAAAATTGTCGGGGTATCTAAATATTTACGGAATAAGATTTTCGGATAATGATAAGTCTATTTACGCTGTGGCTTATGACAAAAATCCTGCCACAGGTGTCACGCAGAAGAAAAAGATAACTCTCAATATGGCAGGATACGTCCCTGAGCCGACTAACTACATAGCCATGGGCGACTCATTTGCTAGTGGTGAGGGCGATATGGACGGAAAACATTGGTATGAAGATGGAACAGATACATCTGTGAACAAATGCCACCTCAGCAAGAGAAGCTACCCATATCTGCTGAATCAATTCCTAGGCAATAATGAATTTCATAGTGTGGCATGCAGTGGCGCAATAACAGAAAATTTACAAAGAGCAACCCAATACCCTGACTCCGGCACAGGAATTTGGCATCCGGGGAAGTTTACGCAAAATGCTTATCTATCAAATATAAAACCGTCCTATATAACACTTTCTGTAGGGGGTAATGATGTTGGCTTTATTGATAAAATATCAGCTTGCGTACTCAACTATCAAAAGCTTCCCTTGCCAGAAACTTGCATCTACGCAGGTGATTCGATAGCACGGGCAAGTGTCGCAAAAGAAATTGCAGATCAATACACTTCGCTAAAGGACACTTATCGCAGACTTATCGACGCAACCAACGGAGAGACCAAAGTTTACGTCACAGGCTACCCTCAGTTTGTCCGTGGAGAAGGCGGAAATTGTGGCAATAATGTTCATTTCAATGACCAAGAAAGAGAATTTGTTCACAACAGTGTCAAATACATGAATCAAGTTATCAAAGCCGCAGCCACAGATTCTGGGGCCTACTATTTGGACATAGAGGATA
>MGCQ01000007.1:58811-130629 GCA_001790445.1 Candidatus Saccharibacteria bacterium RIFCSPHIGHO2_12_FULL_41_12 | reverse complement strand
CAATAGCCTGCTATTTCTTTGCATACTTTCTTGTTAGCACAAGAAAGTATGGTGATTAAAAAGCCTGCAAGGCTTTAACGCAAGGGAGCTAGGTTACGTTACAATTTGGTCAATCGCTGATTTCATTTCTATGGCGATTCTACTACCGTAGCTCATGGGCTGACCATGCATGTACCCTGAATATGGGGTAACCATCGTGCCCAAACCGTAACCAAGTCATCAAATTGACAAATTTATAGTATTTTACTATAATAGTGATTAATTACTTGAGGAGGTTGGTTATGACAAGAAGAACAATTGCAGCAAAAGCTGAGAAACCCCCCACATATCAAGATATTTGTGGTGCATTTGGCGTATTGGACAATGCAGGATTTGGGACAGATGAAGTTCGTGTTTTGTCATCTGCTGATGGAACCTTGGTTTTGAGAGTGCCAAAAGAACTTGTTGTATCAAATGATCCTGATAAAGTAACTCTAGCGTCTCACGCAATTCTCTTAGCAGAAGGTGAGTCAGTCACCGTTAACACTACCGCTGGAGCTGCCGAATTAGAGCCACATCAAACTTTAGATGTTATTGACGGACTATTAAGCGGAGATATTGCAACATTCCCCCCTTTAAACGAAGAAGAAATAGAGACATTAACCTTGTTAGAGCAAGGTATAACTGCCAACGTACACAACTAAAAAACTCTACCTCATCGATAAAATAAACTAAAATTTTATGTTACTATTTCTTCTAATTTGTTTTGATTAATGGCTTCTTTTATTTCAACGGCTATTCTTTTGCCGTAGCTCATGGGCTGACCATGCATGTACCCTGAATATGGGGTAAACATTGTGCCCGGACTTCCCGGGATTCGCATACTTACGTCAAAAATATAGATTTCTTCCGTCGGTGGTCCTGCAGTAACCGCACCTTGCAGTGCAAACGGGCCGATCATCCCAGGAGGATAGACCTCGTCCACAGCCTTTACAAATTGCTCACCAAGTTCATAAATTTTACCAAGCAATGACTCTTTGACCGTCACTGCAATATGTCCGTTCTCAATATATTTTGGTTGGACTTTTTGTAATACTTTTTCTTGCTCTGGAGCTGTTAGTCGCAAAAGTCCGTCGATGTTTGTCTGACGCCTTATGTCTGTACCCATCAGCTCAAGACGTTTTTCAACACCAGAATAAAAGAAATTCAAGTTGACCATTGGACCAACTACAAATTCTTCTATAACTGGAGAATGTTCAATAAATGTGTTTCCAAAGCGTTTAATCATCTCCGACTCGTATTCCTGTGGACTACCAACTAGAAAGAAATCTCTTTCGTAACTTCGCTCTTTCTCGTTCGCCTTTACAATCACTAAAGTATCAATATCTTTGTAGTTAGCGAATTGCTTTGGTAACTTGATCCCAGCTTTTTCTAGCAAATAATATTGATTTTGCGTTTCATCTCGTTCTTCCTTTTTGACCAAAATTCTGTTGCCAAATATCGGTACCAAAAAGTTACTTTCTACCTGATCATAATCACAATAGACCCAGAAATATCTGCTGTGGATGAATATTGCATTCCGGGCAACTAATTCTTTTTGGACAGACTCGCTAGTCACATCTTTAAAATTATCAACAACTAATACTTCGTCAACACAGCCTAAATCTCCGTTAGTTTTGTAATGCTTTTCGTAGACTTCGTGGCGTCCTCTCTGAGCCACAACAAGTGTTCTAAAACCTTGGTCATGAGCCCCACGGCAAACATCCAGCGCACTGTGCCCGCCAAGCGTAGCTATTGTTATTTCATTTTTGTTATATTTGCTCAGTACTGCTGAAATGTCTTGTTTTGTGATCATCCTAAAACCTTGTCAAGCTTATTCTGCTCAATAGCATTTTTGATCTCTCTGGCAATACGGCGACCTGTACTCATCGGTTCTGGGTAGCGGAGAGCTGTGTATGGCGACCCGTCAATATACGGATTTGATCCAGCGACAATTCTTGCAGAAATCTCAAACACAAAATATTCCATATCCGGTGTAATTACCATCTCCAGACAAAATGGTCCAAACATTCCCTTGCTCGTCAACTCTTTTGACTTGTCAACAACGGCTCGTCCCATTTTGAAGAACTCAGCCAACATTGACTCACGCGCCACTATCGGGATATTACCAATAATGTTATATGAAGTTTGTAGGTTCAAATCCAGTTGATCAGAAGCGCTAATTCGACCGATAGAGTCAACATTGGTCTCATATCTTTTATCCATACTCATGATCTCTAGCTCATCATTTAGTGGCGAGTAAAAATAATGAATATAGATAGGATTACCAATAATATATTGCTGAATTATGTACGTTGTATCTTTGTGCAGAGCAATTTTTTCTTCAAATTCCACCTTATTCTTAGCCAAGAAATATCCTTTGCCACCACCGGCGCCATTGAACTTTATTATTGCTGGCTCGTCAATATCTTCTGGATTAGCATATATTTTTGGCATTGTCAGTCCAGACCCTAAAAGCCACTGCCTCTGTTTTATACGACTTTCTTCCCAAGCCAGAACTTCTTTGTCGCCAAAATACAGCATTTTGTTATCTTTTAGCTGGTCTACAGAACAAGCCGCAAAAAGCGTCCCATGTGGAATCAAAATGGCGTTTTTGTCGATTAATTGTTGCTCTAGCTTGCTAAAATCAGGGTATTCATCGATGCTGATAATTTCGTCTGCGACCTTAAAAGAACTATAAGGTTCCTCAAAGCCCTTTTTGACCACAGCGATCGTTTTAAACCCTTCGTCTTTTGCCCCCTTAAGAATCTGTAGTGCTGAATGACTACCTAAGGTAACTATACTGTAAGTTTTAGGATTACTCATATTTTTATTATTCCAATAATCTTACCACTAATCAGCGGTAAGATCAATCGCCGTCAATCAAGTTTCAGCTATTTTTTTCTAAATATTTTCGGATTTTCAGAGCAGCCGTGGCTCCTTCTCCTGTAGCGCTGGCTATTTGCATGGTTGCACCGCTACGTACATCTCCTGCACAGAAGACCCCTGGTATGTTGGTCTCTAAGTTCTCATCTGTTTTTATCAGCCCGATTTCATCAAGCTCAATCCCGGTATCTTTTAAAAACCCTGTATTGGGTAGAAGCCCTATGAATATAAATACTCCATCAGTAGGGAAATCGACTTTTTTGCCTGTCTTTTTATTCGTTCCGACTACTTTTGTCACTTTACCGTCGCTGCCTACTATCTCATCTGTTGTGGTGTTCATATGGACCTTTATCATGGGGAATTTGTCTAGTTCATGGATTAGCACCTCGCTGGCTCTGAATTTGTCGCCACGAATTATTAAATCGATATGAATCGCGTATTTAGTCAAAAACATAGCTTCTTGCACCGCGGAGTTCCCTCCACCAACAACAACAAGTCTTTTCTCGCGGTAAAATGCTCCATCACATGTCGCACAGTAATGCACACCTTTAGCGTAATATTCTGCTTCTCCTGGAATACCAAGCCTTTTGTAATCACTACCTGTAGAGATCAGTACTGCCCTGGCTTTGACGTCTCCGTCTGTGGTTGAGATAATTTTGTATTTTCCCACGTCTTTGATGCCCAACACTTCACCAAGCTCTATCTTCGCACCAAATCGTTCGGCTTGTTGTTGCAATTGCTCTCCGAGCTCGAGCCCAGACACTCCTTCAGCAAACCCAGGATAATTATCAATCCAATCTGTCGTAGATGCCAAACCGCCTATCACACCCTTTTCATAAATAACGGTCGAAAGGTCCTCGCGCGTTGTATAAATAGCAGATGACAGCGAGGCCGGTCCCGCTCCAACCATTAACACATCCCAAATATCCTCTGTCTCACTCATTATTACTCCGATCTACTTAATTTATCTTAGCTGAATATGGCAGGGTGATGCAAGAAAACTGCCGAGTACTGCAGTAAGGTGTACTAAAAGTACATCTTACGAAGCACACAGGAGTTGACGAAGCAACATTCGCCATACTTCAGCTAAGAAACTGCTGGTGCTAGTTTGGCTAAGTTGTATCCTATAATTACTTCTTTTTGATCGTCATCTTTTGTGACTACTGTGACGGGCACAGCAAGTTGCCCGCTGATTTTATAAGCTTCTTCAGCTCTTTCTGGTGTCTCATCTAAGTTGACTTCTTGGTAGGGCTTGCCTTTGGCAGTTAGCCATTTTTTCACCATAACGCAATATGCGCAGGTGTTAGTTGTATAGATTGTGATGTCTTTTGCCATCTTTTTTTGCCCTTCTTTTTATTTACTTTTTAGCTAGTTACATTATATGTGGTGTGCACAGTATTGTCAAGCACGCTACATGTGGGGACTACTGTGGTACGTCAATAAGTTCAATATCGAATACTAGATCAGAATTTGCAGGGATATCAGGACTAGGAGATTGGTCCCCGTAAGCCAAACTTGCCGGAATAATCACTCGTCTTTTGCCACCAGCTTTCATGCCAGGTATGCCCTGTTGCCAACCTTTAATCACTCCGTCAAGCGACGCAGTAAATGGTTGTCCGGAGTCTAAACTACTCTGGAATATCTTGCCAGTGCTGGCAATAGCACCTGTGTAATGCGCAGTAACCTTGCCTCCTGCCTTTACTTCTGCTCCTGTTCCGACCTGTGTATCGATTGATTGTAGACTGTCAACTTTTGCTATTGGCGTAAAGCCTGTTAGTTGTGTTCCTTGCAATTTATTACCTCCTGCTGCTTGAGCAGCTTTTTGCTCGTTTAATTTTTGTTGGACCTCTGCTGGCAGATTATCTGTTGCCGACTTCTTCTTGCCACCACCTTTTGCTATATCCCAGATAACAAAACCGCTCAGTGAAAGCGACGAAACAGCAAAAGCCACAACCATCACCAAAATAAATATTCTAGTACTATTTGCTTTTACCTTTGACATATCCCCCTCAAACTTAAGTTCAATATATTATAGCAAGTTCGATTGCTCAAAACACAAAAATCAAATATTTTACAACAAATCTATAGGTCGAGATAATCTTTTACTAGGTCAATATAGACGGCGTTTGTCCAGCCATAACCTTCTTGTGGTGGGTAAAGCCCCTCTTCTGGCTTGGCCGCCGGATCAATAACATTGTAGGCTTCCCGGAAAATTCCATTATCGGCAAAATATTGAGTGTTTGTATCAATCCACTTCGTGGCGATGTACTCCGCCATAACATTGTAGCCGTATTTTTCCAGCCCCCTGATAACGATCCAGTGCAAAGGCGCCCAACCATTTGGATAAGCCCACTGGTAATGACCAGCTGGCAATGGACTATGGCTATGTTCTGAGGTTGCAGAAAGCCCTCCTTTGCAAATAAATTTGTCCAGATTATCAACTAATCTTTCTGCTTGCTCTTTGCTAGCAAGACCGGACCACAAAGCATAATAGCTGGCCAAAGACCAGACATCTGACAATTTATCTGTTTTGTAGTTATAGTCAAAAAAGAATCCCTTTTTTTCATCCCAAAGGTAATAACTAACTTTTGCTGTGCGGTTCTTTGCCCTCATTTTCCAAACTTCTGCCTCTGCTACTTCCCCTAAAATCCCTGCTATTTCGGCAAAATCCATTTCGTATTTGTATAGCAGACAATTCAGGTCAATCGGGATGTAGCTCAGACATTCGTCGTTAAACCTAGTGGTCATATCCCAACCACTTTCACACTCTGCAAGCTTGTCCAGTACGTTGATATCGTAGTACCGACTAAGTCCGTGGAACACGTTCCGCCAATTTGGATGCAAGTCGCTCATCCAAACATGTTCATATTCGTCTTCTGCAACTTTTTTAGCTTTTTTTAGCCATTTTTTGTCATTATTTATTTTGTAGATGTCAAGAATATAGCTGGTCAAAAATGGCGGGTGTGATCTCCCTGTCAAATAATATCTACTGCCGTTTGGTATTGAGCCAAATCTATCGGCCAAATACAATAAATCCTCAAGCATACCTTCTGCTAGTTCTGGCCTGCCAGACCTGATTAGTCCCTGAGCAATAAAATAACTATCCCAGTAATATATTTCCTCAAATGCAAAGCCTGATGAATTTTTTGTGCTTGGTATAACGTACGGACGAGGCAAGCCAATCAAGGTGTCATTGTCTTCGGGGTAAAATCGCACTAAATCATCCCATTTGGCATTAATATACCTCAGAGCCAAATCGACATCGGCGGTATTTATATCATGAATAGTTGTGTGTTTTTGTTTTTGTAGCACGTTTTATTATTTTAAACCCATTTGGGCTAATAGTCAACTAGGGATTGTGTCAATATGTTCACTTCTTCTGTGGTTAGGGTTCTGTCCGGTCGCGACAATGTGATTTTGAAGGTGATGTTTTTTTGACTAGTTTTGTTAGGTTGATAAATACCGACCAGTGATATCTGGTAGTCATAGTCAGACGCTGTTAGTTTGGCATTAATCGTTTCAAATACTTCGCGGTAACTTATGCCGCCAGCAACGTTGGTGGTTATATCTTGCGTCGTGGAAGGATAACGACCAAGCGGTTTGTAACCACTGTCGGTTTTTTTGCCTAGCGCTTCTAAAATATGAGCAGTGCCAATTTCAAATCCTGCTGAGACATCTGGGAGCTTAAAGCCATTGGCAACTTCTTGTTTGTACTCACCGACAATGCCAATAAACGTCTTAGTTTCTTTGGTAGTTACCAGTGCTGATCTTTTAAAATCAAAAGGAGCAGTTACGGGAAATATCATGTCGTCACCGACTGTTTTGTACTCTAGGGTGAGCCCAAACGAAGCCATTAATTGATCAAGATAATTTCTGGCTTGAAAGTATGCTGATCCATCTGTTTTTGCTGGCTTTTTATTAGCATAAACCATAGCCAGCATATCAAGCTCTTGGGGTACTTCATCTTTTTTGCTATGTACTTTGTTATGAGATTTGCCTATTTCGAACAGGGCAAATTCGTCGTGTCCGGATTTGATATTTGGGTGAACTTTGTCCAACAAACTTGGGGTAATTGTCTGACGATAATATTCTAGATCGGGGGACAGTGCATTGCGAAGTTTGTATGAATTTTCCGGTGTCTGCCCTGCCTTGGTCAGTAAGTTTCCATGGACAAAATTATATGTTAGAACTTCGTTTGCACCGAAGCTCGCCAATGCTTGTCTCAGATTCTTTTTAAGCTCAACTTCTTTGTTGGTTATCGGTGGCGTGGTGGTTCTGCTTGGTAGAGATTTTGGCAATTTGTTAAATCCATAAAGCCGACCGACTTCCTCGATAATATCCTGATAAATTTCTAGATCTGTGCGCCAAAATGGCGGCTGAACTTGTTGCCCCCTGCCCCCTGCGGCTACATTGATTTCTACATTATTGAGTATTGTGGCGACGTCTGTATCCGACAAATCTGTGCCAAGCGACTCATTAACTAATTTTACGTCGATATTTGCTGGTTTGGCTGGCACTACATATTCATCACAAATATCACTGGCTTGTTTGCCACCGGTTAGTTGTTCAAAAAGTCCGAGAGATTGAGACAGCACGGCTGCACACTGACGGGGAGACTGGCCTTTTGTAAATCTCGTCACAGAGTCACTAAAAATCCCGTAATGCATTGAGCTACGTCGAATGTTAAACATGTCAAAATTAGCGCATTCAACGATTATTCTAGTTGTAGATTTGCTGACTTCAGAGTTTTTTGCCCCCATCACACCACCAAGAGCTATTGGTTTTTGCTCATCCGCAATCAAGATGGACCCAGTGTCAAGCGTTATCTCTTTGCCATCAAGCAGGGTCATTTTTTCACCCTTTTTGGGGTTTCTGATGATAATCTTGCCAGATATTTTGTCTGCGTCGAATGCGTGCATGGGCTGACCGGTCAGAATCATCATATAGTTGGTGATATCTACTACGTTATTGATTGGTCGAATACCTAGTCTGTGTAGATTGCTTTTCAGCCAGGTAGGGCTAGGACCGACTTTGATACCGTCCAGCGCAACAGCCATGTATCGGGCGCAGAGCTTGGGGATTTGATTTTCTACGACAAGCGAATTCTCGGCGTCTTTGAATTTAACATTTTCTGTATACCAGGTTGGGGAATTGAATTTTAGTCCCTGAATTCCTGCCAGTTCTCGCGCTAGCCCCAATTGTCCAAAAAGATCAGGGCGATGGGTGAACATCTTGTTTTCTACATCAAAAACAAGATCATCAAGTCCGTAGAGTTTTTTAAATTCAGTACCAGGATGGATTAATTCCTCGCCTTCGTCGCTAGCATTAATTTCTAACAAGCCTGTGTGCTCACCACTAATATCCAGCTCACTCTCACTAGCAAGCATGCCACCGCTGACTTGTCCACGTATTTCTCTAGCTTCCAAAGTCAAAGGATCTTTGTTGACAGTACTTGGCACAACTACCCCAGGCGGGATCCAAGCTACAATCAGGCCTTCGCGGGCATTTGGCGCTCCGCAAACTACCTGCACATAGCCACTGGCATCTCGTGCAACCTGCTTGTTGGCTCCGCCATCATCTATTTTGCATAGACTTAGTTTGTCAGCATCTGGATGTTTCTCGCAGGACACAATTTTAGCTACTAAAACGCCTTGGTACTGTGCACCGAGATCAATAACTTCCTCAGTTGCTCCAATCTGTTGATTGATCTTTTCAATTAATTGATCTTTTGAAAGCGTTTTAAGATCAACACTACTAAATTCTTGACAAATATTAAGACTTAACTTCATTTTTTGGACCTCGCTGCTAGTGCAAACTGGTAGAAGTACCTATCGATATTATCTGCATCGCTTTCAAACTTTCCATCAAAAAATAGTCGCAGGAATTGGTCTTTTGCTCGCAAAACTTCTCGGGCTCGGGGGGATTTTTGCTCAATCAAAACTTCCGTAGTCGCACTAAATAGGTCCAATGCCCTACGTAGTGCCCCTTCAAAACGTTCTTCGTTGCCCTCACGCTTTGCAATAATTGCTCTGCCAACCTCCGAGCCAATATTGCCCATTTGGTTCTGAATGTCCATCTTTGCCCATCGCCTGCGGTCAATTTTATAATTATTCATAGACAACCCCTGCAATAATTTCATCTACACGTTGCCGAATTTTCTCATCATGGACGCTGCGGGATGGATTATTCTGACTTGGGCGAATGTTTATCATAGAATCGTATTCAATAAAATTGTCTGTACCATATTCATGCGGATGCAGATTGATCCCCCATAAATCTACTTGTTGTGAGCCTTGTTCGAGTTGATATTGCTCCTCGTCCACATGCATTTCTGCGTCAATAACAACGCATCCATTATTTACGTCGACGACTGCTTTGACAATTGGCGCATACATTCTCTTGGCCATGTCTTTGAGTTCGTCAACTGATATTTTTGTAACTTGTTTCATGTGAATTGCCTCAATATAATTTCTGCACTTAACTTCATTTTGCCCACCTATCGAATTCTTCGAGCATTTCAAGACGTTTTGTGTTGCCATCATACTCAGAATCAAACCAGGCATCTAGAATGTCTTCTGGATTATTTGTTTCCCACGCACTTAGACACAGTACATTCGCATTATCGTATTTTCGAGCATTTTCGGCTGTCCTTGGAGAAACACAAAGTGACGCCCTAACACCTTTAAATCGATTCGCGCCAATCTCAATACCAACGCCTGTTCCGCACACTAAAATACCATCCGCCTCACTAGAAACTTTGTTTACTACAGACGGGATCATTTCTTGCAAAGCAAGCTTTTGGTCAGACGAATGCGATCCCATATTTTCAAATTCTATTTCTTTTTGTGCCAGGTAGTCTTCTATTTTTGCAACCAGTTCAACAGCATAATGATCACCTGCAATCACAATCTTCTTTGCATTTTTCATGCGAATTGCCTCAAGAAATTTAGTGCACTGATCATAAGAAATACATATTTGTCTGGATTTTTTGAAACATCATCGAGCAACTCTTCTTCTTTGACCCAGCTTAGTTGTTCTACTTCGTCTAGCTGAGCAGTAAAATATTCTATTGGTTCATCAACAACAGCCCCATACCATTGAACAAATTGCGATCGGGGCTTATCTATTTTTTCTTTTTTTAGTTTCTTGAATGTGTAGCCACTAAGCCCAATTTCCTCTTTTGCCTCTTTGTACACGTTAGTGTCGTAGGTTTCACCTTCTTCTACTGTCCCCGCTGCGGACGGACCCCATTTCCCGGGATCTTTGTCTCTTGTTGTCTTTCTTTGGGCTATCAGTACTTCGCCCCGAGAATTTATAATCCACAATGCACTTGAGCGATAAGTATCTTTGGTGTAATCAATTTCATCACGTTTCTTATGCCCTATAAGCTCGTCAACGTCATCAACAATTTGAATATTTTTTGTCATGCGAATTGCCTCAAGAAATCTAATTTTGCACTATGAAAATGACGAATTTCCTCTATGCCATACTTCATCATAATCAGCCGCTCTATGCCAAGCCCCCATGCAAATCCGCTATAAACTAATGGGTCTATTCCGCCTTCACTCAAAACATTCGGATGGATCATGCCGCAACCCAGCAACTCAATCCAACCAGCCTGTGAACAGATATGACAACCCTTTTTGTCGCAAAATGGGCAGCTCAGTGAAAATTCAAAACTTGGCTCGGTAAAAGGGAAATAGAATGGATTAACTCGACTCTCTACCTTTTTACCAAAATAACTGGATAAAAACTCTTCTAATGTGGCTATTAGATTACCGACATTGACATTTTTTGCTACATAGACACCTTCACACTGGTAAAAAGTGTGCTCGTGCCTAGCATCCAGATCTTCGTTGCGGAACACTCTATCTGTAACTATAGCAGCAATCGGCTGACCTGATTCAAGCTGCTTTTTCCTGGCTTTGTATATCCTATTTTGCATAGTACTAGTGTGCGCTGGGGCTATCAAGCCTTCCTCTGTTATAAATGTGTCGTAATCATCGCGTGCTGGGTGGTCTTCTGGAAAATTCAGACTAGTGAACATATGGTAATCATCATCAATATAACGACTCTCCCAGATTTCGAAGCCCATTTTTGAAAAAATATCATTGATCTTGGCAATTTCTCGCATTATCGGGTGAACAGATCCAATAGTTGCTGATAAAACCTCTGGTTTTTGGGCATTTACATCAATCGGTGCAGTTACGTCAATTAGCGGTTTTTCTTCTGCTTTGTTTTGGGTATTGCTGATTAATTCCTTTAACTCATTTTTTAACTTATTGATTGATTGACCAAAAGCGGCTCTCTGATCTTCTGGTAGAGTAGGCAAAATACCATAAAGTTCTTTAAGCTCTTTTGCACGCAAAATATTTACATTTTTGTCTTTCTCAAAACGGACGATCAACAGATCTTTTACCTCTTTAATTTTACTATCATTCATCTTGGTCTATATTATACAGTATTTATGATCCATAAATAAGCGTAAACACCCAACATCTCCACGTACAAGGAACGTCCTTGTACATGATGTTTCGTTAAAAATTTGCTAGCATTTCTTTAACATCAAGAAGCTCTTTTCTGCGTGGGATGTAGTCATCGTGAAATTTAACGTATTCTTTGACACTACTAAAATTACCGAGAATCATGTCAGTATTCAGCCATTCAACACTTATTTCGCCGGAATATGCTTTAAAACTTCCATAAGGATATGACTTGTAATTATCGCCTACATCAAGTGGATTAAGGTGGATATATCTACTTATATGTTGCCAGTAACTGTCACTATGAATTCGACTTGCTTTATAACGACCTTGGAATAATGCTCCGGAGCGCTTATATCTTTTGTTGAAATACATGCTGTACGCCGTGGCTACAGAACGCATCATTTTAGTTATACCGTCTTCACTGTGCTGATATACTAACAGGTGAAAATGATTAGGCATTAAACAGTATGCAAGAAGATCAACCGACTCAGCCAAGTTGAGGCGACGAAAATTATATCGCTGGGCCTCTGAGACTAACGAATTATCGAATTGATCATCTTTTTGGATAATAGTATACTTGAGCAAACTTAAAAAAACAGCATAGTCGCGCTCATCTAGAAAAATTATCTTCTTATCGACACCTCTGTTATATATATGATAGGCAGCATCTGGTTCAAATTGTTTTATTACGTTTCTGCCAGGCATATCATTATTTTACTGTACAAGGAACGTTCTTGTACAGTTGAGTTTGTGTTAGAATACATTATATGGCGAATTTTAGTTTTGATGTGGTAAGCGATTACGACCTAGCAAAGGTTACTAACGCGGTTGAGCAGGCTCAGCGGGACATGAGCAATCGCTATGATTTTAAAGGTACTTCTGCAAAGCTTGAGTTTATTGATGACAAAAAAGGCGTCAAAATCACTGGCGACAGCCAGTTCCATCTAGATAGTATCATCGAAATTCTTCGAAAAAGATTAGCAGGCGCTGGCGTAAGCCAAAAAATACTCGATATTTCGAGTGAACCAATAACCTCTAACCTCAAAACAACCTGGACCATTACTTTTAAAAAGGGCTTGAATCAAGAAAACGCTAAAAAAATTACCAAATTAATTCGCGACAGACTACCTAAAGTAAAAACTCAAATTCAAGGTGAAGAAATCCGTGTCACCAGCCAAAAAAAGGATGAATTGCAATCTGCCATGCAAATTATCAAAACAACAGACTTTGATTTCCCTGTCGAATTTACCAACTTTCGATAATCTATAAAATCGCATCAACATCCAAAAAGAGAGCGTCTGCGCGCTGGGAAATCCTTGATTTGATGTATTAGCCACAACCATTATACACAGCTTCAAAATTGTAAGAAATTTTACTTGTTTAACTGATGAGTTTGCCTATATTCAGGCACTGAATTTTGTTAAATGTTGTTGACACGCCTAGTTTGCTTTTGATACTGTATCATTTCGTCGCTCAAAAAATAATGTGAATTTTTGGGCGGGAATATGTAGGTAAGAAGAGTAAATAAGAGGGAGATAAGTTTTGAAATTAAGAATATTAATATTTGTTTTGGGGTTGTTTGGACTTTTGGTTTTACTGCCAAGTGGTGCAAAAGCCGCAGAGCCTAATCCGAGTTACAGCGTAGTAGCTGGAGACTCATTGTCGCTAGTTGCGACAAAACACAGTTTGCCAAACTGGAAATTAGTCTGGGACGCAAACCCAAGCTTGGACAACCCAGATCAGCTAAATGTTGGTCAAATTTTAGTAATACCAAGCAAAGAAGCAGTTGCCCCAAGAGAGCTTCCTGGTGGATACGGCGTAGTGTCGTCAGCACCTGTTAGCTACCAGAAGAGCTCATACACCAAGCGAACAACCACAGCTCGCAGAACTACTGCTAATGTTGCCACTCAGCAACCAGCTGGCGATGACGCTTGGGCAAAACTAAGAGCCTGTGAATCTGGTGGAAACTACAATATCAATACAGGTAATGGCTACTATGGTGCATACCAGTACAACAATGGTACCTGGAATAACTATGGTGGTTACGCTCGTGCTGACTTAGCGCCTGCTGCTGTTCAAGATGCAAAAGCCAGAGAGACTCAAGCCTCACGTGGCTGGAACCCATGGCCCGCGTGTTCTAGCAAACTCGGTCTGAGGTAAATCTTCGCGAAGTGCAGACTACCTGTCTTTGTCTTTAATTAAGTAAGTACTACTGTTTGGTTTCTATAGTTGTTTTGGCATCTTCAAATATTGGGCCAATAACTGGCACCGAGTCAAAAATAGACAAGAACCAGATAATTATTGCTATAAATATTGTGGCGCCGATCACGCCACCTGCGCCAAAGAACATGCCTCTGACAAAGTTCTCCCAGTGTAACCGCTTAACATCAATATAATCACTGGCGAACAGTACCTCAAGAGCTTTTGCTACCTCTTTAGGATTTTTAATGGTTGGTTTTTTCTTTTGTTCTTCCATAAAGTGATTATATCAGCTAATTATTAATGTCGTTGATCTTTTTTAAAAATTCTAGCGCATTACTAATATCTGTAGATTCAATTTCTGGACTTTCTTCTAATGTTCGCCAAATATATTCTGAATGTTCTTGGTTCAGCACAATTTCTGGTCTAGTTTCAAGCTCTAAGCAAAAAGCGATCCCCAGGTTTTTTGTACCATTTTTGTCTCCGTATTCCTGATAAAAAGACCCTAGGTATTTAAGTTTTGATATGTCTATTGTCAGCTGTGTTTCTTCTTTAACCTCTCTAGCAAGCGCTTGTTCTGCTGATTCGCCGTATTCTACAAAACCACCCGGAACATTCCATGAGCCAAATTTTGGTTCATAGTTTCTCCTAAGAAATAGATACTTACTGTGAAAACTTATAAAAACAAAAGCTGAAGCCACTGGATTAGGATATTTTATGAAGTGACCACTAGGGCACTTAGGATATTTGCCAGATTGATCAAGCTCTAACTTGCACTGAGGGCAATAAATCCACCTAGTCATCTTGAAGTGGCTTATCTATTAACAGCGGTTCCACACTTGGATTTGTATCTGCTATTTTGACCACATCTTTATCTATTTTTTTGAGTTCCTTGTGGGCGCTATTGTAGTGGTTGACTGTTGTGCCAAGTGACCCGCCAAGTTTTGCCATTAACTGATCATAGGCAGAGATATGTTTGCCCAGTTGTCCTACTCTAATTTGAATATCTTTGGCTTGCTCTTCTATTTGCAAGCTGCGCAGTCCCTGAAGTACCGTCTGTAAGTACGCCATGAAGCTAGTTGGACTGACAATAATAACCTTTTTCTCTACAAAGGCATATTCCATCAGGTCCCGGGCGTTGGCTCCACTGACACCGACTTTGTTAATTAACAAATCGTAATAAATCGCCTCGCTTGGAATGAACATAAAGGCAAAGTCCATCGTATTTTCATTTGGCCGAATATACTTGGCTGTTTCATCAATCCGAAGCTTCAGATCTTTTTTAAATTCGGCTACAAATTGATCTTTTTTTGTCTTATCTTTTTCATCAATCAGTCGATTATAGTTTTCCAGGCTAAACTTTGAGTCAATCGGCAGAATCTTGCCTTTTTCTAGAAATATCACTGCGTCAACGATTTCTCCGTTTTTGAACTTGTACTGCAAAGCAAATCTGTCAGGTGGAAAAACATTTTCCAGCACTTGATTGAGGTAATACTCGCCCAAAACACCGCGTTGCTTCGGATTAGATAAAACATTTTGCAAAGTCTTTAGCTCCGTCGCGACGTCTTTGACTTCGCGGTTGGTTTCATCTAGTTTAGTCAAACGAGTCGAAACTTCTGCGATAATTTTGGCGCTTTGCTCGAATTGCTTCTGGATAGAATTGTTAAGTGTAGTCTGATTCTTACTCAACTTTTCGTTGATGTTCTCATGCAAACTAGATTTGAGGTCAACCACGCCTTTTTGGAGATTGTCCAGATCAGCTTTTAATAACTGAGCGACATCATTTTGAGGCTGGCTTTTTTTAAATCCAACTAACCATATAAGCACCAGCACCAAGCCGATTAATACAACCAAAAGCGCGATATTCATTAATTCAATTATACTCGACTTGAATCATCAACACCATCACCAAATTATATAATATCCATCCAAAACAAATTGGTGCAAGGTCCGTCCTTGCACCAGATGAAGAAAATGTGTTGATTACAGCGTTACTTCTTAAAATAGTCGCCCTTGTTTTTTATGAGGTTAAGCGAGTTAGGGCAAAGATGAACACAGCACCAAGAATAGTTAATCCTATCGTTACGCGTGATGAGTCTTTGCTATGTGCTTGTGGCAAAATATCACTAGAACCAATGTATAAGATAAACCCTGCAAAAAAGCCTAGGTAAATCACCAAAAACGCTTCTGAGAAACTGTAAAATAATGTAGACAAAGCTCCGATTATTGGCGCTACGGCGACAAGTGCTAACACTTTCATAGTCATGTTTCTTTTATTTTTGTGTCGAAGCATCAAATTAACTCCGTTAAACCCATCAGCAAAACGGTGTCCAATAACAGCAATAGCTACTGCCAAACCCACAGAGTCACTTACTTGAAAAGCTAGGCCAATACTAATTCCATCAAGTAAGCTATGCCCGATGAGTGCTGATGCTCCAGCAATGCCAACATATGGGTGAGTATGAACTGTATACTCCTTTTCGTGAGATTGGTGAACCAAAATAAATTTTTCGACTACGTGGAACAGCAAAAAACCAGTTACAAGTGCAACCATAGGCCAAGTTATATCCATGTTGTTACTATTCGTAAGTTCGAATATCTCTGGCAACAGATCAAAAGCCACCAAACCAATAAGCGCACCAGCTGTAAATCCTAAAATATAATTGAGCTTTTTTTGTCTAGATATAGCTAAAAATCCACCAAGCTCGGCAGAAATAGCACTCATAATTGCAAAAAGTAAAGCTAACATATCAACATCATAATTATTAAATATGTTTATTGCAAATTTGTCGCAATTTGATATAATTATTGCAATATGACAAATACATCCAATCTGTTAAAACTATTAAAGAAGAATCAGCTAAGCCTTACTAGACCAAGAAGACTTGTATTTGAACTGCTCGGTAATAGCAAAGAACCGCTCTCTATACAGGAGATCACCCTACCACTTGGCAATATGATTGACCGTGCCAGCGTCTACCGTACGATTGACTTGTTCGAAAAGCTTGAGATAGTTAAAAAAGTTTATGTTGGGTTCAAATATAAAATTGAACTTGGTGAAATCTTCCAACCTCACCACCACCATGTTTACTGTACAAAATGTGGCAAGACTTTCGGATTTGAAGAACCGAAGTTTATCGACGAATACATCGATAAACTAGGCAAAGAATTTGAAGTTGAGATAACAAGCCACAACTTCGAACTCGAAGGCATATGCAGAAATTGCAATAAAATATCCTAGGGCTCTAAGTCCTGCGACTACACAACCTTCACACTTGAGCATAGAATAGCTTTTCTCTTTGAGGAATGGAGCAAGCCGTATCTACAATACGGTGAAGTGAATACCGCAGAAGAAAAAGTTATTGTATGCCAAGAGCCTTGTCAGAGTTTCTGGCTCTGCCAGAAGTCAGGCAAGGTGGTGTGGAGATTTTGGGTTACTTGTTGGCGCGTTTGCGGAGGTTGTGGTCAAGAATTTTTTTGCGTAACCGTAGATTCTTTGGAGTGACTTCTAGCAATTCGTCGTTTTCTAGAAAATCCAGACACTCTTCCAGACTAAACACCACAGGTGGAGTTAGCTGAACCACACCGTCACTACTGCTACTACGCATATTAGTCAATTGCTTTTCTCTGCAAACGTTAATTTCCATATCATCAGATCGAGTGTTGAGCCCGATTATCTGACCGCCGTAAACTGTAACTCCCGCACCAACAAAACATACTCCGCGAGCTTCAACATTTTGCAATGCGTAAGGGGTAGTTGTGCCTGCCTCGTGGGCGATCAATACACCACTTCTGAGCTGTTGCAGTTGCTGCCCAAGCGGTTGATGTCCGGCCGCAAGAGTATGCATGATGATCGTCCCCTTTGTATTGGTCAGCAAAATTCCTTTGGCACCCAAAAGAGCCCGCGTGGGAATATCATAAATCAATTTTGTGACGCCGTTTACATTGGTAAATTGTTCTTTAAAAGTTGCTCTGCGTGAGCCGAATTCCATCTGAATTGTACCGACATGCTCTGCTGGTACCTCTATAATAACTTCTTCGATGGGTTCCAGCGTCAGCCCGTCTTTTTCTATAGTCACAACTTGTGGACGTCCAACTTCAAATTCATAGCCTTCACGTCGCATAGTTTCTATTAGTACGCTCAAGTGCAACTCACCACGTCCGGATACCAAAAAGCCAATCCCGCTGTCCTCTACCCGCAAACCAACGTTAATTTCTAACTCTTTGGCTAGTCGATTTTTGATCTGTCTGGACGTGTTAAATTCACCTTCTGTGCCTTTAAGCGGGCTGGTATTTGGCCCCAGATATATTTTTAGAGTTGGTGCCTCTACCTCAATTACTGGCAGAGCATCTGGATTATCTACGTCCGCAACAGTCTCGCCAATTTGTGCGTCTGCAATTCCTGTCAATTGGACGATATCGCCAGCCACGCCTTCTGGAACTTCGAATTTACTAACACCGTGACTCATGAATACTTGATCAACTTTTGTTTTTTGAACAGTGCCGGCCTTTTTGCAAAGGGCAACGGGCGCACCTGCGTTAATTCGTCCTCTGGTTATTCGGCCAATGGCATATTTTCCCTTGAAATTATCCCACGTCAGTGCAGTAACTAACATCTGAAACGGTTTGTCGAGCTCTACCTTTGGTGCTGGGACTTTATCAACAATTGCTTCAAATATGGGAGATAAATCTGCGTCTGTGTCTGGGTCTTCTGGGAATTCGCTCCAGGCCTTGCCTTCTCTACCAACACCGTAGTAAACAGGGTAATGTAGTTGATCTTCATGGACGGCAAGTTCTAGGAATAGATCGGCCAGTTCGTCTTCAACTTCTTTGATCCTTGATCCAGGTTTGTCAATTTTGTTGATAACAACTATTGGCTTTAGCTCTGCAGCTAGGGCCTTGCCCAGTACAAATTTGGTCTGTGGCATTGGGCCTTCTTGAGCATCTACAATCAGCAGACAACCATCTGCAAGATTAAGCGTCCGCTCTACTTCACCGCTAAAATCAGCGTGTCCAGGAGTATCAATGATATTTATTCTGTGTTCACCGCGTTGCACAGCAGTTACTTTAGCGGTGATGGTGATCCCCCGCTCTTTTTCTTGATCACCACTATCCATGATCAAATCTTGCTTCATTTCTGCCTGATTATCACGAAACGTCTGGCTCTGTTTAAGCAGACCATCAACTAATGTAGTCTTTCCATGATCGACATGGGCAATAACAGCAATATTACGGATCTTTGATGGATCCTGAGTGGCACGCATACTTGCTTCCTTACAGGCTTAACTAATGAATATTTCTATCCTATTTTAACATAAATACTTATGTTTTTCAATCAAAGTTCTGGTTTGGCTTGTTGTACGACAGCTAGTAGTTTTTCTCTGGCTTGCTTCATGCTGACCTTGAATGCTTCGTTATTAGCCTTTATTGCAGCTTTTCGCTTTTCTACCAATGCATTGATTTCTGCTTTTTTATTTTCTAATTTGGACTGCTTAATATCTGACTTTACGGACTTTATCTGATTTTTTAGATTTTGTTTGACGGTGTTTGGATCAACCCCGGCAGCACAGTCCGCCTTGGCTTGAGCCACAGCTTGGTCAAATTTTGCTTTGCTTTGATCATTCATGTTCTGGTAATTGGTCCGATATGAATCAAGCAAACTTTTCAAACCCGCGTGAAATTCAGCAAAAGCTGCATCGTTAGCTGCCCGTCGAGTCTGGATAGCAACTTTTACTGTTGCGACGTATTCCTCTACTGCTTGTTTTTGCTCATCTGTTGTAGCCTTTGCCCTTAGGGCGGTAAAGCTGGCTTCTCTCTTTTTGTCCCACTCGGCTCGCTTAGCAACAAGCTCTGCTCGATTTTCTGCAGATTTTTTGGCTCTTTCCTCTGTGTTTGAGTTTGTTTTTTTAGAATATTTTGAGTTTCTTTTGTTAATTTCTCCAGAAATTTTACTAGCAGTTTGATCTATTGAAGAACAAACCTTGAGTTGGTTTTGAGCCTTTTTCTCGTCCTGCTTGGCTTTTTGTTGCTCTAATTTTGCCGTTTTTTGCTCTTCTATGCGCTGAGCTTGCTCACCACTGCCTTGAACAGCAAGTGCCGTTGGACTGATCAAAGTTAATGCGAAAATCGTAATTATTAGACTAAAAAGAACCTTCATATGCACCCTCCAAATCTCCTGACGCGTTTATCTCATCTGTTGCGGAACTCGCATCTTTAGTTGCCTGCTGATCTTCTATCTTTAGTTCTTCCTCGAGTCCCTTATTTGTAATTCCTTCTACTCCTTTTGGAGCAGTTGCTGTTTGAACTTGATTGTTGGCTATAGATTGATGATTTTGCTTGACTACAAAAACCGTCAACCCAGCCAAAACGATGACCACAACCGACAACAGAGCAACCCCTACCGCGGCAAATCCTTTTTCGTTTATTGACATATAATTATCTCTCCTTTTAATATCGTTAACGCTTACGATTATACAGCATATATTAGCAAGTCAACAATTGCTAGATTCTTGGGATGCTAGATCCACCTTTTGCTACGAAAAATTCCGACAGCTCCAAGTACAGAAATGCCTATGATAACCATGACAACACTAAATGCGTGCGGATAAGCGTGGAAAGGAACAGCGACGTTCATCCCCCAAAGTCCACCAATAACAGTCGGAATGGCCATAAAAATAGCAATTGAAGTCAAACGACGGAATGTTCGGTTAAGGTTGTTGGTGGCAATAACGTCATAGGCCTGCCTAATATTGCTAACTGTTCTGACCCTGGATTTGGACAGTTCAATCAGCTCGCTGGTGCTAAGCATGATGTCCTCGACCATGTCACGATCGTCTTCATAAAGTTGCATGTATTTGCCACTTTCTAGCGCAGTCAAAACCAGCGCTTGCGGTTGCAGTGCAGACAGAAATTCATACAAATCTTCTTCTAGTTCAATAAATTTGAGAATTTGTTCACTGTTGATATCTGTATGTCTCATTTGAGATCGAAATTTGAGAATTTGCTTGGATACCAAGTTCAGTTGTCCACGATAAGATTTGTTGATCTCGTCTAGGATATGCAGAAAAATCTTAGTCTTTTGAGTAGTCAGAATATCGATCGTATTGTTGATCAAATTATCCAGCACTTGGTCCTGGGTGCGCATAACCGTCACAATATTAGTATCTGTGTAAATAACCAAAAGTGGCTCCGTAGATGTATTTTCTCCATCTGGGTGGCAAAATCTGGTGAAAACATATGTAGCGTTTTCATCCGTTTCTACACGCGGTGCTTCGTAAATATCCGTCGCATCGTTCAAAATATTTCGATCCAGTCCAAAAGTTTCGGCAAGATATTCTATATCTGAATCTGTTGGCGTGACAGCGTGACACCAACTGCCAGCTTTTTTGGCATCAAGAATCTGCATTTTTCTGGAACGTGCAGCACTGAAATAATGTGTAATCATAATCCCTATTGTACCAGATTGTTATCAACTAGGAATCTCTTTATGTCCCTACGGACGGGTGCAAGCCAACGAAAACCTCGAACTACGGCGGGTAAAATCATCAAGTGCTCTAGAGTCGGATAAATCTTGAGTACTACTTTGCAGCCGTTTTGTTCAAGTGCTTTGGCCAGTCGCTTTGAGTTCCTTGGAGGCACAAATCTATCAAATCGTCCATGCAAAAGTAAAACAGGAATATGTATTTGCCCAGGATAACTGATTGGTAACCACTTCTTTAGCTTGTCTTTTATGTCAAATATTGGTCTTAGTTTTTTGCGCGGGTCAAAATCATACGGTCCAGACAACCCAATAAAGCCTTTTATATTGTTACTCTTTACCTTTGCTTTGCTGAGATAAGTTTTTTCGAGAACCAGCATTGCAGCGATGTATGCACCAGCTGAATGACCCATGGCGATAATATTTTGAGTTTCTACGCCGTAATCTTGGATGTTATTTTGGACCCAGGCCGTTGCTCTGGCTCCATCTTCAATAATGGTATTCCAGCGTGCGTCTGGGAACAGTCGATAATTTGTTGCCACAACAGCCACGCCAAGTTTGGTCAAAGATTTTGCAAACAAATTATAACTAGATTTGTCGCCAGACAGCCACGACCCACCGTGCCAAAAAATTATGGTTGATTTTGGCACATGTTTGGGCAAATAAATATCCAGTTTTTGCCTCTCGTGGGAACCATATTCAATATCTCTATAAACTATCGTCATCCAGTCATTATACCCCTTATTTATATTAACCTTCACACTTGAGTATAGAATAACTTTTCTCTTTGAGGAATGGAGCAAGCCGTACATATGGTACCGTGTAGGTGAATACCGCAGAAGAAAAAGTTATTCTATGCCAAGAGACTTGTCAGAGTTTCTGGCTATGCCAGAAAGCAGGACAAGGCGTTGTGATGGTTAATGGGATACAAATGTTAGGGCGTGTCCAACCCGACCCATTCGGCCTGCTCGGCCAACTCGGTGCACATAGTCGTCGTATGACTGAGGAACAGAATAATTAATCACGTGAGTGATATCTTTTACGTCAATACCCCTGGCAGCCACATCAGTTGCGATCAAAATTTTTGATTCACTTCTTTTAAAGCGAGCTAGAGCTCGTTGACGCTGTCCCTGGCTCTTACCGCCGTGGATATTGTCAGCTTTAAACCCTTTGGCGACCAAATCTTTGCTTAGTCGTTCTACGCCGCGCTGTGTTTCGTCAAAAACGATCACCTTTTTGACTTCAATGTCATTTAAAATATCGTGGAGTTTGTTCATTTTTTCTGAGTTTCCGCTGTATTTGACGACGTTTTGGTTGACGTTTTCGCTAGCCTGAGCGTTTTTGAGCATAATTGTCCGTGGTTCATTTGAGAACGATTGGATAAGACTTCTAACTTTTGGATCAAGCGTTGCAGAGAAGAAATATGACTGTCTTTGAGGAGCTAGTTTGTCGAGAATCGCCCGAACATCGTTGATGAACCCCATATCTAGCATTCTATCAACCTCGTCGAGAGTTACAATATCGAAATTCTGGAGTTTAAGAGTGCCACGCTCTACGTGGTCACCGATTCGTCCTGGGGTTCCAATAACAATCCGTGGGTTTCGCTTGAGATCACGCAGTTGGTAGCTCATAGATGATCCACCGATCAGCACTGCACCGAAAAGTCCGGTGTTTCTGCCGATTTTCTGGCATTCTTGCTCGATTTGTTGGGCAAGTTCACGGGTTGGGGCAACAATCAACGCCTTGCTACGCGGATTGGCTAGTAGTCGTGACAGTATTGGCACAGCAAAAGCTGCCGTCTTGCCTGTTCCAGTATCTGCAATACCGATAATATCGGTACCGGTTAGAGCTATAGAAATAGTCTGATCCTGAATTGGTGTTGGGACGGTGTAACCTATTGCGCTGAGGTTTTGCTTGATCTTGTCTGCGACATTAAAATCTTGAAATGTATGCGTTGGAGTGTATTCGTCTGCGTCTACTGGGCAGGCAGCCTTGACGAATCGAGCTGGGTCGATGTATTGACCGCGTCTTTTGTTGCCACCATTTGGTCGGCGCGAAAAGCTTCGACCACCAGAGCCTGACCGAAAGTTTGATCTTGAGCCTGGACGACTGGGACCTGAACGATATCTATTATTGGAATTAGTATTAGTATATGAGGACATAAAAAATGAATCCTATTCTATTATTTAGTATTACTTGGTTGTTCCTTGACAATTCCTAAGTAAAAACTAGTAACAGATTCTATGGATTCATCAAACAATTACATATATATTAGCATAGTATTGTTTGTTGGTCAAACGCTTATGCTCAATTCAGCTTAATTGAGACTAAAGCCCTCGGCTTTGAAATCACTATATTATCTATGAAAATAACTTCATTGCGCTAAAGCCTTCCAGGCTTTTTATCACCTTACTTTTTCTCAGTAGCAAGAAAAAGTAAGCAAAAAGTGCCACCCCGGAACTAAAGAACAATCCATGAACCAGATAATTCCTGACAAGACTATTCTTCCGGGACTCCTTCCAGTCGGGGACAAGCCCTGGTCCTCAGAATAATCTGTCTGTAATTATCTACTCCAAGGAGTTTTTAGTTGAGGGGTTAATAAGCAGACTAAAGTCTTTTATTACTGTGTTTTCTTCAGAAAACACAGATTATTAAGACCTAACTGCTTGTGGTCAGGCTCTTTGAAAAACAGATGAGACGAGCAGAACAAAAGCTCCTTGTTTTGAGGACTAGGTCTTTAGACCCGACCAGAGGGAGTCCCGGAAAAACAGGGCTTTTGGTTTGTTTGGATTAATATGTATTTTTCAAACAGCCTGTTGTTTCTTTGCATACTTTCTTGTCAACACAAGAAAGTATGTCGTGCAAGGCACTTTAGTGCCGACGAAAAGAAGCTATTTTTTTATTACTTCCCAAGGAAATTCTTCTCTACCAAAGTGGCCGTAGGAGGCGGTTTGCAAATAAATTGGTCTTTTGAGATCTAGGGTTTCAACGATGTTTTTAACTGATGGATTGAGTAATTTGACTGCAAATGCGCGGATTTTGTCGGTTGGAACTTTGTTAGTGCCAAATGTATCAATAGAAAATTGCACTGGCTCTTTGGCTCCGATAAAATACGACAGCCCTATCTCCACTTCGTCCGCCAGCCCTTTGGCAACGATGTTTTTGGCAATATAACGCGCACCATAGGCTGCTGATCTGTCGACTTTGCTGGGGTCTTTGCCACTAAAGGCTCCACCGCCAACATGGGCTAATCCCCCATAGCCATCAACCACAATCTTGCGACCGGTCAGCCCCGCATCACTTTTAGGGCCAGGGGTATGCCAGACACCTGTGCCATTGACCACTAACCCGTTTTTTGGCACGTTAAAACCATACTTCCCCAAGATTGGTGTAATCACATGCTTGAGTAAATCTTCTTGGATTTTGGCCAGTGACAGACGCGGATCGTGTGGCACGGCGACAGTCACGTGATCTACTTTGGATGGTTTGTTATCAATATATTTGATCACTACCTGCGCTTTGCCGTCTGGCCGTAGATGTGGCATTACACCAGATTCGCGGGCGGTGTCTATAGCTCTGGTCAAGTCGTGGGCAATGGCTATCGGCGTGGGCAAATATTTGTCTGTCTCGTTAGTAGCGTAGCCGTAGATTATGCCTTGATCGCCTGCTCCGAAATCATCGACACCGACGGATATTTCTGGTGATTGAGCGTGGATATGATTATCTATTACAGATTCATCAGAGAAGCCCCACGATGGATCTGTGTAACCAAGTCTTTTGATCTGCTCACGTGCTACGGATACAAAATCTACCTTTGCAGTTGTATTGACCTCCCCCGCTAGGACTACTCTGTCTCTGGCAACTAGAGTCTCCACGGCTGTGCGACCATTTGGGTCACGCTTAAGCACCTCGTCGACTATGGCGTCGCTGATTTGGTCAGCGATCTTGTCTGGGTGCCCCGCACAGACAGATTCGCTGGTTTTCTTTGTTATTGTTGGCATAAAAATATCCTTCCTCCTGGGTTTGCAAGAAAGGATTTGAGTTCTTCATATCTTTCCTGCATGCAGGACTAGATTTAGCACCCAACTGAAAGGGTTGCTGGTAGGTCGTCGGGCTAGATCCCTCTCTACACTCTTGATACTTTAATTGTTAATGCATTTATTGTACCATGTGGCTCATTCTTTGATATAATTACTCTTGTCGATGGGGATTGGCCAAGTGGTAAGGCAGCGGATTCTGGTTCCGCCATCGGGGGTTCGAATCCCTCATCCCCAGCCAATTTGAAGTTTTAGCCGTTCGGTACAATGTATCGAACGGTTTTCTGTACTCCCACCGAAGTTCTCTGTCTTTGACCGTAAGGTTCTGAAGTACCAAGTTAATAAGCCGTCTCCTATGCTCCATTTCAGAACGTGCCAGTAATTCAGGTGCTCTTTGAGCCATTCGAATTAGCCCATCAACTGCAAAATAGAAATCGTCATCGGCTCTATCGGTGGCATCTAGCTTTGTCTTGATAGCATCACGAGTAGACCTGTATTCAATAGCCTTTCGTTTATAGAATTCTGGGTCTATATCATTATCAAGGTGCGATTCATATAATTTCTCAAGGCGTTGCTGATACTTCGTTAGCTCTGTTTGCAAATGCCCCACATGCTGGGCTTTGTATTTAACCTTATCCTTATGTACGGTTTTTAGAACTGTCGTTACTTCATCATATTGTTCTGGTGTTAGCTTGATAGCCTCAAAAGCAACCATCAACTGCTCGGTTAGGTCTTCCTCTCGCAAATATGCAGCCCCGTGCTTGCCCTTATACTGCGTACAATGATAATAAGTATGCCCTTTGCTCTTTTCTGGCGTAATACTGCAAGCACAATCGCCGCATTGCATTAGGCCTCGATAGTAATAAGGGATTCCAGCATACTTAAAAGCTTTCTTGTTGAATCCGATTTTTACAGCTTGGACTTGATCGAAGATACCTCGGGTAATTACAGGCTCGTACTTATGAGGGTACAACTCATTCTTTATTTTCATCTCGCCATAGTAAAAGGGATTCTTTAAGATCTTATCTATATTGCTAACAGACTTGATTAGACCGTAATCTTCAATAAGTTTCTTGCGAATCTCTTTCATAGAATATGAGCTAGTTGCGTACCATTGGTACATGCTTCCCACTATCTTTGCCTGTGTTGGTTCAGGCACAATCGATTTTTTACCCTCGGGCGTGTCTTCGTTACTATAGCCAAACGGTGCTCTTCCCAGCCACTCGCCATTCTTCAGCTTTTGCTCAAAACTACGGCGGACGTTATCACTTAGCTGGGTTACATAGCTTTTTGCAAACATTACCCCCATATCCCAACGGAGAATATCCGCACTGTTCGATACCTGATTGATAATCAGATTCTCTCTTACAAAGTGAAGCTCAATTTTGCCCTCAAGTCGTAGCTCATTTAACATGACCGACTCGCGAAAATCTCTTTGCAAGCGATCAATCGTATCTACGATAAGTGCTATTTTCTCATCAGATTCTCTTATTCGATTAATAAGCTCGTTAAACTTTCGGCGGTTTGCTTTAGTCGAGGATTCTACGAGTTGATAAGTCTCGAGAACAATAAGTTCGAACTTTTCAGCGTACTCATGAAGACGGCGTGTTTGAGATGGTATAGAGTTGTTATCCTCTTGGTCTTTGGTCGATACTCTCGCCAATATTATTGCCTTCATGAAACTCCTTAACTAAAAATGGACGGTTGTGGCTTTTCCAGTCCAACAACTTTGCAGCGTCTTTCTGAACACAACCGCCCATTAAGAGCAGAAATAAAAAATCGCTGCGATATAGTTTTAAACCGGAAAAGCTTTTTCATTCTACCATTTTCTTAGCTATTATGTCGGCTGTGGATAAAGTACTTCCTTTTCTAGTCGTGCTTTCTGGAGTGCTTTCTGTAGTAGTTCTGCTATTTTGACCGTTAGGCGACATGGCCTTTTCGCGGTTATTGTAATGGCTAATAGACAAAGTGACTTTCTTTTCAGCAGCCTCTTTTATTGTAGTTTTGACCAATAGATCAAAATCTATTTTGTAATGCCTCTTTGCTGGTACGCCCATTCTCTTAACAGTAAGGAAACCATGCTTTTTACCTTTTTTTATTGCTAACCTTTGCTGAGCTGATGTGATGCCGAGCTCTGATATAAAATCCTTTTCAGTCTTGAAGATGAACCCGTCATCTCTTTTTTCTAAACCCCACCAAAATAGTAGCTGAGAAATAATCCCTGCTAGGGGAAATCCATATATTAGGGCTAGCTGTGGCGGGATCGGCTTCGGCTTCTCCATTCCTAACATACTAAAAAAGCGGAGCTGCATTGGTCGCAATCCTTTAGTTTGATTTGATTTTCTAGATGTCATCTACATACCTTTCAATTTCTGCAAGTAGCAGGAAAATTGAACTAGTGCCTCTAGTTCTGACTTGCTTAATTGACTTGGCTTGTCCTGCATAAACGCATTAAAGCAAAAGCATTGTCTGAATTAGATACAGACAAGAATTACATCTGTTAGCGTACGTTTAACCAGTAGAACTCTTTTGCGTCAACATGTAGCTGATCGTACCCAAGTTCTTTCCTGAATCGATCTCTTAAATTGTATGCGATCTTACTGATTGCTCTGGCACTATGTAATTTTTCTATGCCTGCTATCTTGAATTCCTTGATGAATTCGGAGTACTGAAAACGGTCATCTAAAGGTTTGCCACGCTTAGTGAACATGTAACGGAGTAGTTCGCCCTCTAAGGTACTCTCGAACTTCATAATATAATACCCAGAAACAACTATCTCGCTAAGCCGTTTATTATACCTAAGCCTTACCCATGCCGACCTGCTAATACTTGTCGATTTGACAATATTCTTTACGGTATTTAAATCGTTTTGCATCTTCTCGAGCTGATTCTTTAAATCAAGAGCTATGTTTTTTGTTTCAATTATTTGAGCATGTAGAGCTTCTGCCACTTGTTGCGGCATCTCAACTATCTTCACCTCATCAGATATATGCTGTTTTGACATAACTTACCTGTTAATGATTATAGTTTTTCGTCCAGTTATTTCATAACAGTAGTCCTTTTTCACAGCATTTCTTGATATGATTAAGGGGTCTAGATCAACACGGCTTGTAAAGCCCAATCATATTCGATTGGTTGTAACCAAAAATGGGCAACTTCTCGAAAGCATAGGTTACAACCTGTGTTGGTCTAGACAATCTAGAGAGGTTGTCCTTTTTTAATTGGCCTCTTTTTAACAAGTAGGAGGCCGAATGAAAAAAGTATCAACCATGAATGCAAAATCATATACAGCGTCCATGCTGTTTGTTTTTCCAACATTTGCGCTCTGCAATACTGTTGCCGGAAGTGATGAGTTTATTGCTGGCTTTGCAAAACCACTGAGCCTCATACTCGTTATTCCGATCATAATCTGGACGGCTCGGCGACTGCGAAACACCGGACATAGCGGTTGGTGGACACTCGCGTTAATTCCACCGACGACAATCCTGTTACTGCCATACGCCCTTTTTGCTCCTAGCAAGCCGGAACATGCAAGCAAAGCATTCTACATGTTCGGCATTCGCGCTAAGGGATGGCGGATTGGCTTGATCGTTGTAATCGCTATTCTTCTGACATACCTAACAGGTTTATTTATAACTTTTCTTAGCGATGGACTCTAATTCAAGAATTACAGTCGAAGAAGCTCGTAAGATCATGGGCGAAGAAGCCAAAGACATGACAGACGAGGAAGTTGATGAACTTATCGACCAGCTTAGTGGACTTGCTCGCGAATATATAATCGCCGTACAAAGCGGACAGTTTGACCCAATCGCTGCTGTTAGGAATATAAAACAGAAGTAAAAAACCGAACTTCGTTTTTGACTACTGTTAAACGCAAAAAATAACTTCTAAAAATCATTGACTAATATCTAATATTGTAGTATTATATGCGCTTATGACTACATCAGGTGTAAATCCAGAAGGTTTTCCTCAAGGCGGTGAGTTTGTAGACGAGGCTATTACGCTTCAATCTCGCTTTCCTCAAATAAATATGCCTCGTGATACTATGTGGCCTCTAAGGCTTCATGATGAGGCTACCAAAGCAGTTGTGGCAGAAGTTCTTCCTGAACTCGTTACTGCTCTTTCAGAACCTATCAAACCAGCCACAAAAAACCAGATACACGACATATTTGCTACTAATCCACACAAACGTCGATTACCTTGGCATTATAAGGAAGATGGCGAAGGTCTTACATACACAACTGGTGCGTATGAAGGACAAACTGACGCTAAAGGTAGCACACCACTTTATGACGGGATTAACTATCAATTTGATGCTAACGGACGAATGGTAAAGTTTGAACTTATTGAAGGTGAACACTCGTACAACAGACACCGCCCACGCTACCAAGAGTTTCTTACTTATGATAATGAAGGCTATTTAACAGAACGCCTAACTTGGGGCTACATTGAGCCAACAATAACTGATCGTTTTGAGTACACAGTAGATGAAGCAGGTCGTAAGACTCCTGCCAAAATGACTCGTACACAGAAAGTACAAGGTGAAGACAGCGAACCTATGACTGTTGACTTGGCTAATTATGAAGAATGGCTTATGACTAATCCGAATGGCATTTCTGCCTTAACTCGTGAGCAGTTAGACCCGAAAGAACTGGAAATTACCGACTTTAACGTTTCGGAGTACAGAAAAGGTATCCTCTTTGCTCACCCTGAACAACTTGAGCACGCACTTGTTATGTATGGCGACGGTTCTTACCCTACGCCTGGTGGCGAAACCGCTCTTGAATACAATGATAAAGCATTTGCAGACGCACACGGCAGCCTAGGCGGAGCATTATTCTCGTTAGCGGCTCGTAGCGGTGATATGCGTGAGTTCGTTAGTAATAGAATTACTAGCAAGGTTCAGGACAAATGGAACCAACTACAAAAGAAAAGAGCCAAAGCTACCAGTGAAAGCGTCCACTTTGGTTTTGACTACGATGGTGCTGGACACTTCCATAAAACCAATGGCGAGGTAGAAATTACCAAAGACGGTGTTGGATTAACCCTTTCTGCTGCTTATGCAGGCGATCAAGTTGAAGATCAACTAGCTAGTGCCCTAGGCATGAAGCGTGGTTTGCGTAATGCTACAATTGAGATTCCGGTCAACCAAACCGAACGCGATGGCTACTTCTTTGTAGATGTAAAAGCAGTTTGCGATAAATTAGGCATTCCTGTGAGTGAACAGGACGTTGCTGATTACTTAGAAGACTATTTAGGTGATAAGGACGATGCACCAAAAGCAAAATATCAGCGATACAGTAAGTATGGTAGTCGCCAACCTGCAATATGGCAGGACGAAGCTACGGGCGTAAGCGTGATATTAGAAACCGAACGACGTGATTATGACTCAAGTGCTGATCTGGATAATTTCTTTGGTCATGATGGTACATCTGTTTGGGGTCCACTACCAAAAGAAGTAAGACGTACAAGCGATAGTAAGAAAAACACACCAAAAATCAGAATAGTTGTTGAACCAGTTGGCGATCCATTTGATGAAGCTACTACTCAAAGAACTGACGTTGTTGTTAGAACTTACATGAGTCGTCTAGAACAAAGTGCAGCTTAATTAGTAATTTATAGGAGATAATATGTCAGAACATTTAAACGGTGGCGAACAAGAAGATCGATTAGTTGGAACAGGCGAACAGCTTTTGGCGCACTTGCAAGAGCGTGTTGCTACTGAGGGCGATGAACTTGGTACGAGCGACTATCGGCTTACTGTTGATTTAGCCACTCTTTTGGCTGACCGTATTAAAGGTGGTGTAGTTCCTATGGGCTTTGTTATGGCTACTGAACTTCTAGCCTATGACTGTAATAAAGGGGTAAGCGGTTTCGGTGGTGAACCAATGCCTGCGAGTGTTCTTAATTACCCTCCAGTAATGTATCGAATGTTTTCTGTTTATCAGGCAACTCAGCTCGCACGAGGTGCGTTTGGCGATGAATTTGCCGACCAGGTTGAAGCTTTTAGAGCTGAAGTATCTGCGGATGTTGCAGCACAAACCCCACCAAGTTTATAAGTGGTATAGCCTAAGGGATATTTAATCAAGAGCTGATCAGTTCTTGATAATTGTAATAGCCCATATCACAAAGCTTATCGATAGTCCTTGTTGCATTTTTTTTAGTTTCAGTACCTCCATTTGCAAGCATTTCTTTAAGCATCGTCGAGAGCTCTGGCGTGTAGAGCATATGATTTAAGTTGTCTTTGTCTTGAGTTGTAACAACTTCCAGAAATATTTTCGATGCTTTACTTTGGTCTGTCTCTGCTAATACAATCAATTCGTCTGCCACAAAATATAATGCGTCCATTTTAGCTGAATGAGAAAGTGCATCGATAAAATGCTTAATTATCCAGTCATCAGTAGCATTAGCACGCATCCACCAGCCGAACTTTGCATATTCAGATTCCTTAACGTTTTTACTAGCTAGTCTTTGTTCCCAGTATTTCTTAGCTTTATGTATTATTAATTTTTGCCTGTCGCCGTCAGTTTGTTTGATACCTCGACCAAAGAAATCCATGACTTCTTCAAGAAAGGCATCAGGCATTTCAAATAACTTCTTCATTGCCGGATTTTCGAAATCTACAAAGTTATCAATATGCATAAGTAAGATTTGACCCACTACATGATTGACAGTATTCTCATCCGGGTTTTTAATTTCGTCTTTTTTGATTCTATCCATATATTCAACTAAGTAGGGGTTAATGACTGGAAATACTTCGGGGAATACTTTGGTAAACGTTATGAATGTTTCCATAGCATTTTCAAAATACTTAGCCTTAGATTCATCGAGTGGAAAAATCAGCTCAAGATTCTGTGCTACCCATTCTGGATTATCGTAGGCTAAAAACGGCAATTCTCTTGAAAATACAGTTCGAACCGCTAGGGTAGGTTCTTTTTTTATGTCCAGCTTTTCCTTAAGCTTTGCGTACACCGCATCTTTCTTTTCTTTAGGTATGGCGGATGCTTCCTTGTTGTTTCTAGATATATTTTTGAGTATATCTATTAGCGCACCGACAGCTTCACCTCTCACGGTGTTTATCGCAAGAGTAACCGCTTCCGATCTAGAACTCTTGGTATATTTATCTTCATCTTCTAAACTCGGTTCAACGTGATCTGTTAATGAGCTGAAAATAGCAACTAAATCTTCAAAAGTTTTAACATCTTGAATTTTTATGTGATCATGGTTAATTCCAGAATCTATTGAATTAATAAGATCAAAGAGATTCTGACGCTCATTACCTGTAGAGCTTCTTACGTTAGCGGATGAAATATATTTCTGGGCATATTTTATGAACTCTTCCCATTTGATATTAATTTTCTTATTATCGGAAGCTTGTCTAATGCCCCTAAATATATGGCTTAAGTATTCATCGTTAATTGGTAGCTCGCTTTTGAGAAACGTCAAAGCATCATCAGGCTTATCAGCCAGATATTTATTTAACTCGAATCCAATATCAGATTTTGACCTACCAAAACCAGGAAGTTCCTCTTTTGGATCCCAGCTGTTAAATTTTTCAATTATTTGTTTAACAGAGAGCTCTTTGAGATCATCAACGGTTATTGCAGGGATAACATTTGATTCCCTGACGATAAAGTCTTTCTTACTTGGGTCGCCAATTTTATCTACTATCTCTTTTCTAATTGCTTTAAGTTTTTCTGATTTAGCATCGTCAAGCAAAGTTGCAGCTATTCGGTGGAATACTTCAAATTTATATTTCCTAAGCTCAATGACTATTTGCTCCAGTTCTTCTTCGGAGGAGACAATTTCATGCACGTATTTATAAATAACTGTAACCAATATATCGCAGGGTTCATGATCGTACTGTTTTGTTTTAATATCAGGTCGCCAAATAGTAGAGCCGTCATAAATAATTCCGTCTATTTCTTTGCCTGATTCTCGTTCAATGGTTAACCCGTCATTCAATAAAATGGACAGCTCTTTAACAGTTTCTGTTGGGTTTACTTTCATTAAACTCGGCAGAACTTGTTGGAGCAAAGTCTTGTAAGAACTGTCCGATGTTAGCGTGTCTGGATGTCTGAAGTACTTACTTCTTTCGTTATCTTCAGGTTCTAATAGCTCGAAGAGTGCTTTGAATGCAATCATAGACTGTTCGAAATAACCTGACTCGCATAAATATACAATAAGGTCGCCAACCCTAAACGGTACTAGGCCACGGTTCGCATATCTACCCTTAAGCCATTTTGAAAGTTGAGCGACTATAAACCCAAGTGAATCGCTTGGTAACTCTTTCGCAATCTCAAGTATCTGGTCTTGAGCACGGACGTTTTCGGTGCCGATAACAGCTTTTAATATCTTGATAATTTTATCAGGTTTTTCTCTAGCTATTTTTTGATAGTAATTTGCCGGAACCCACGGCAAAATATAGAATCCACCTTCTTCCGCAGGGTAAGGCTCGTCTATATGATCTAAAAGCTTATTTGCTTCTAAAATTTCAAGCCATACTGAAGCTGATATATTGTTGAAGAAGTGGTCGTAGTTTGGGCGATTTGAGCGCACCAATTTCATCAACTTCTCTAGGTTCTTTTGGTCACCTTGCTCGATTTCTTTAATCAGTTTCGCTACTTCAGCAAAATCCTTTGTTGTTTGTGGGTCTAGTTCTCTGATTAAAAAATCTTCAAATGACTCTACTAATTGGTCAAAATCATCGGTTGGTGTTGAGCCATGATGAGAAATATCTGCAAACTTTGCGTAATACCTACTCCATTCTTGCATCCTCATTTTTTGAAGCTTAGGTGGTAAGGGCGTGTCTTTCCTGATCCCAGCCTCCATTCTCAGCCGTTCTTCTTCGTTCGTAGGGTAGTATTTGTTTATAAACTCCCATAACTTTTTTGATTCGCGGTAATACTTAGTTTCCGCCTGTACGTCCGTAGGACGAACAGTAGGGGTGTTGAAGTCATCAATGGTTAGCGAATTCCATACATCACGGGTCTTATAAATATTCGAAGCTCCCGAAAGCAATCCGGGTGGAGTAACTTTTGTAGCGGCTTTTTTATGTCGCCTTGGAAGTTGCTGTATCAGCTCACGCAGACTATGTGCGGACTGGGCAATTCTATCGGGGTTAGACGTGTTTGCGAGAGTGTGTAGAGCCCCTAAGTAATAATCCCCCAACTCTGGTGCGGCATCATTTAAGATACGCAAAAGTATCAGGTTTACTTTTTGCGGTAAAGACTGGTCATCATTCGGCTCATTTGGTACTGCGGTGGTTTTCTTAGCCATAACATCCATAATTATAGTGCCAAATCAAATATTTTTTGCGCGCGAACCGAATACAGAACACAGAAGAGCAAAAGAGAAGGTAGGGGTATGTTTGATAAGACGTGAATTGTTTGTTAGAGATTTTAGATTTTACTAAGCCAATATATGTCGCACATGTTCTTGTACGACACACTACTTCCAAGCAGGGTCATCGCACATTATTCGACAATGTACAACGCCCTGATCCGCTTGGAAATATCTAGACCCCCCCGGTAGAAACATTTTTTACGCACAGAGCAAGTGTTTTGGGCTTCTACCCCTGTAGGTTAACGCAAACCGTGAGAACATTAATAAGCTAAATATGCAAATTACAGTAGGTATATCCCCCTTCAATAATGTAGTGGGGGGTAGGTACGTTCACGCATAGATAGAGCCGGTTATTTGACGCACTACCTCTGTTACCTGTCTAAAATCTTCCTGAAACTCATCCACTAGCCCCAGCCAGTATTTTTTATAACCCATTTGGGTTTTAGAAAATACTTGTTGAGAAATGGGTTTGACCCCCGAAAAAGATCGGGGTGAGGACTGCCAGTCGGCAGTCTGCAAGGAAACCTTCCGATGCCAACTGGTTTGGCAATCGCGAAGTTTCGGGCCTGCCAAAGGTAGGTCGAATCCCTCATCCCCAGCCAGTTTTAATGTTAGGGCTTTAGTTCTAAGATTAAAACTGATTGAGAATAAGGTGTACGAACCGCCAAAAGGGGTTCGGTGGACGAGGAGCGCAGGAAGGCGGGAAAGTTTACTTTCACATTTTCCGAGCACCGCAGGGAGGAGGCTTTAGCCGATATCCCTCATCCCCAGCCAAGTACAATATCAATGACTATCTTTCGAAATCGTAGATAGGCACTAATACTAGTCTTCCACCCTCTTCAGCAAGCCTGTCCCCTGTTGGATAGAAACTACTGCTAGTCGAGCCTGTTACAAACTCTACTGCCTGCAAACCTTTATCAGTAGCAACTTGATCAATATCTGTTAGATGTCCACTGTATACTGCTTCAACTTCTCGCAGAGCAGGCAGCTCAGAAGGTTCAACAAATGCATCTGCATCAACTTCTGCCATAAGTAACTTTACTCCTCCAACAATTCTTGGGTCAGTAAGTGCTGGCTCGCACAAAGAAATTTTAGTAACATTTGTCTCGGGATCACTACCCGTAAAATGAATTAGCCGATCTATCTCAGGTTTCAGACCTAGTGATTTAGCAGTTTGAAAATGATCTTCGTCGACCACAATACTAATACCTACGCATTTTTTGGGGGCTTTACATTGTTTTGCAAAAGCGCAGCTGTTGGCCTCCTCATATACAATACACTGCTCAAACGGTGCAATTCGTAACATAATTATTAATATTCTACTATAAATATACGTCTTTGTCTACCCCCTTACTTTACTGTAACCCAAGCTATACACAAATTTGATCTAATATTCAAAAATAAATAAAAAGAACAAAAAAGATCCGTCTTTTAATCCCTCATCCCCAGCCAAAAATATGGGTGTTGTAATTATAATAGACTTTTCATATAGTTATTGTATGTGTCAAAAACAAACACATGAATCAGGCTTTGCTCATCTTTTTCTGATCATTATTGTCCTTGCTGTTGTTGCAGGAGTTGGTTTTGCTGGGTTCAATGTGTATAAAAGCAAAGACAAATCATCTCAAAGTAGTCAACCTACGTCTTCCGAATCTAAAAATAGCGACCCCGTAAAATGGGCCTTCAACGAAAAGGAGCTCCAGTGGTTTACCCAAAGTGGCAAACCCACAAAATGCAAAAATCCTTTTATCTTTGACCAAACACCTGTTGATATAGCTCAAGTAACCAGCTTGCTCATGCCCGGATCTTACCGTGGTTATAATTACAAACCACATGGTGGTTTTAGAATAGACAACAGCCCTGACGGCAAAGTGGAAGTAAAAATGCCAATCGATGCAACACTTGTCAGCTTGACTAGGTATTATGAGGGTAACCCCTCAACTTTGCAGTACTTGCTGACCTTTGAGACTGACTGTGGTATTGCCTTTCGCTTTGATCATTTATACACCTTGGCTCCTGCATTTCAGAAAATCGCCGATACGACTCCAGAGCCAAAGAAAGACGACACTCGCACAGATCCAAATCTTCCCTTCGCTCGTACAAAGTTCAAGTCAGGCGATGTAGTAGCTACTGCCATTGGCTTCCCTGCTACCAAGAATTTTGGATTCGACTTTGGCGTATATGACTACCGTAGTCGAAACGAAATTTCTAAAAATAGTAAATGGGCTGGCATACACAATCAGTATCAATCCCATGAGTGGTTTGCATCCTGTTGGTTTGGCATGTTCCCTAGCAACGATGCAAACAAAATTAAGGCGCTAGGGAAAGTTGTAGTGAACCCAAGTAAGCCAAACATAATTAGTGATCTTTGCTCGGAAGCACCATACAATACGCTCGACTTTAACAACGGCCAGCCTACAGACAGTTAGCGATATCTGTTAAAGAACTGACCTTTGTTGATAATTGGGATTCATTACTCGCGATAAGCGATAAGCAGTGGCAGAATTGCCAGCCCTAGCAAGCCTCCTACCAGCCCTAGCATCGCAAAACTACTACTAGCCATAATGAAGCCGCTTCCCATTCCACCAGTTGCGCCAGCCAGAGAAACCGCTAGATCAACCGAACCCTGAGTGCTGGCCCTCCGGCTAAGCGGTGTGGCCTGCGTGACAGCCGCAGTTCCAGCGATGAGCCCAAAGTTCCAACCAAGCCCGAGTAGACCAAGCGTAACACCCAGTAGAATCATAGAACTTGCGGGAGCGACCGAGGCTAAGATTCCAGTTGCGAGCAAAATTAGCCCACCCGAAGCTAGAATACGACGATATCCAAAACGATCGACAAGTAACCCTGTCAGAGGAGATGGCAGGTACATTGCTGCTATGTGAATCGAAATTATCAATCCTACGGCCGCCAAACTGTGCTCATGTGATCTCATATGTATCGGTGTCATGGTCATTATTGCGATCATGACCATTTGCGTGATTATCATGGCGGCGGCTGCCAGCCTAACTGTGCGCCGTGAATCAGTGTCGCTGGTAGTTTGCTTTTGGTCTTTGGTCTGCTGAGAAACACGTGATGCCAAGGCGCGAGCCATCAGTAGAGGGTCAGGTCTCATAAAGACAAAAACTACGACGCCGGCAGTCCCATAAGCAAGCACAGCCAGCATGAAAGGTCCGGCTAGCTCCCTGACTCCAAGTGATCCGGCAATTGATCCTGTCAACTCAATGAGATTTGGGCCGAGCACCGCGCCCAGCGTGGTGGCAACCAAAACGGTACTTATTGCACGGCCTCTTCTGGACGGCTTGGCAAGGTCTGCTCCAGCATAGCGAGCTTGCAGGTTTGTGGCTGTGCCTGAGCCATAAAGGAGTAACGAGACAAACAGCAGAGGAAGACTACCTAGTATGGCTGCCAGAACAATGCCAGCTGCACCTGTAGCGCCTACGGAGTAACCAATACCTAACCCGATCCGTCTACCATGGCTTTGGGAAATACGACCAACGAGTCCCGCAGCGATAGCTGAGCCCAAAGTAAATAGTGCCGCTGGCAAACCAGCTGCTCCAGTCGAGCCAGTCATTTCCTCAGCTAGCAAAGCCCCAACAGATATCCCTGCTGCCAGCCCTGCACCGGCCATAAGTTGTGAACCCACCAAAACACGAATTGTTTTTCGGTATACTTGTTCTTGCTTGTCGGTAGAACTACTCATCGGGCAACCTCCGGTTGCGGTAATGCGTATAAAGTAGTACGTAGTACGGAATCAAATACTACGATTATGCTGTTTTCTAAAATTTCCGTTATACGGTCTACTTCATTCGTTATACTCATGTTACTTCCGAGTATATAGCCTCATGAGATACAAGACAAGAAATCATACCATAGCGCTCAGAATAAAAAAGAACTAAAAGATCCGTCTTTTAACGACAGGCTAAACTAAGAGGGACGAATATAAAGCCTGGATGTGATTTTGTCTCATAATCTTTATCAGAGATTTTACTAATTTCTAATATTTCGTGTCCAATTGGGATGACTAATTTGCCGCCGACTTTTAGCTGATCCAGTAGCTCTATAGGCAGTTTTTGTGCTGCTGCACTGACCAGTATCCGATCATACGGCGCATGCAGGGGCAAACCAAAGCTTTTGCCAGCTTGGAAAAATTGAACGTTCAAAGCGCCCACTTTTTTGCAGTTTTCTCTACCTTGTTCTAGCAACTTGGGTATCCTCTCAACCGCAAATACTTTGCCTTTTGACCCGATGATATTAGACAGCAAGGCTGAAGTCCAGCCCGACCCAGACCCGACATCGAGCACTTTATCCCTTGGTTGTGCCCCAAGCCACTCCAACATCATCCGGACAGTGCTGGGCTGACTAATAGTCTGACCAGCGCCAATGGGTAAGGCAGTGTCTACGTTTACATGATCTTTTAGCCATTCAGGCACAAAATCCACCCGGGGAACTGATTTAAAAGCTTCGGCAATTGCGTCCATACCTCTAATTATACTCTTGTATGCTAGTCAAATCGTTGCCAGTCGGATGGTCTGACTTGATCTACGGGAGTATAATATAAGTACAAGGAAGTGAAAATGAGCTTACCAAATACTTATACAGACAAAAACGAAACCGGGTGTTGCGCAGTACCCAATATTAATGAGTGGGATGAGAAGGAAATGACTTCTGAAAATCAACATTTTATTCGGATGTACACCAAAAGCTTCTTTTTTATGCCTCTGAACATGGCAAAAATCATGAAACAGCTCAACGAAACGGCAGAAAAAGCAAATGCAACCCTGCCCCCTGAGCAGGTCATGATCCTCAGCCGAGATTTATCACCCTGGAGGGCTGAGCAGCTTTATGGTGTTAGTCGCCCAATTGAGGGTGCGGACAATGTTGTCCTAGACGGAACATTTATATCGCAAGTCTTTGAAGGACCATACAAAGACGCCGGCAAATGGCACAAAGCCGCGCAAAATTATGTAAAAGAGCTTGGTCGCGAAATTAAAAAGTTTTACTTTTTTTATACCACATGCCCAAAATGTGCCAAGCACTATGGCAAAAATTACGTCATTGGTTTAGCCGAAGTTTGAATAGCTAAATGTTGACAAGAGAATGACATAACCATTATCATAAAACCATTATGAAAATTACACGACTAGGTCACGCAACAGTATTAATTGAGGGTAGTAAAACGATACTTATAGATCCATTTATTACCGATAACCCCAAAGCCGCACGGCAGATAGATGAAATACCAAAAATAGACTATATATTGGTAACTCATGATCACTTTGATCACTTTGGCGAAGACGCTTTACAGATAGCCAAACGTGATGGTTCAACGCTGTTTGCTGTTCACGAAGTGACAGTTCGCGACGACGTATCGCAAGCAGGAATCACTGCAGTTGGGGCCAATATTGGTGGTACTTACTCAGAGGATGGCATTTCTTTTAGTATTACCCCCGCTATTCATAGTGCCGGGGGCGGAACCCCTTCAGGTTTTGTTATCCATCTTGATGGAAAAAATATATACCAATCCGGAGACACTGCGCTGTTTAGTGATATGAAGCTTATACCTAAACTTTTCGGAGATATAGACGTGGCACTGTTGCCAATTGGCGGACACTATACGATGGATGAAAAAGGCGCTGCACTAGCAGTCGAGTATCTCAATCCTAAAGTAACAATACCTATCCACTACGATACATGGCCACCTGTAGAGGCCGATACTTCACTTTTTGCCAAGCAAGCTGACTCGCACACGGAGGTACACATACTTGAACCAGGTCAAACGTACGATTGCTGAGGTATCTACCGATGGAATCTTCTAGTAGTCCTATTTCTGAGCTACTTTATCAAGACGTATTTTTTAGTGCACCATTTGGAATTTATACTTTAGACGCCGTCGGAGTAATAACTTCGTTTAACCCAAAAATGGCAGAACTTTCTGGGAATAAACCAGAAAATGCTGTTGGCTTAAATGCTCTTCATCTTAAAAGCTATAAAAATGTTGGGCTTGACAAGCTATTTATCAAGGGTATTGCTGGGAAGGCCTTTGAGACTGAAGTAGAATATCATTCACATCTTGCTAACAAAAAAACTATCCGCCACTACCGCGGGATACCGATACAAGACAGAGGTATTTCCGGTCAAGCCCGCTTGTTGCTGATTGTTGAAGATATTACGAGCCGTAAGGCCATGGAAAAAGAAATCAAAGATGAGGAAACGCGGTTAAGAGCCTCTATTGAAAGTTTATCTATTGGCTATATAATGACAGGTCCTGACAACGAGATGCTACTCATCAACAAGGCAGCTAAAGCAATTTTTACACTTGATACCTCATCTGCTTATCCTGCGACGCGGGCAATTGACGTTAGCGATATAAAGGTAAAAATCGATCTTGATTTTATACAAGAAACACTTGGGGATAAAATAAATCTAGTAAAACAACTAGACGAATCAAGACGAGAGAGAAAAAATATTTCCATCAAAGACATATCTTATAAGATTTTGCGTCTGAACCTACACATTACACCGATAATTAATAAAACAACCAAAGATATTTTAGGAACAGTGCTTTTGATAGAAGATATTACTGAACAAAAAATCATGGAACGTTCTCGAGATGAATTTTTCTCCATTGCTTCACATGAACTGAGAACTCCGCTGACAGCCATACGCGGCAACACCTCTCTCATCCAGACATACTTTTTGGATGATATCAAAAACACTGAAGTTATAAATATTATTCAAGATGTACATGATGCCAGCTTGCGTCTCATTAGTATTGTTAATGATTTTTTGGATATGTCAAGATTGGAACAAGGAAAATTACAATACCATAAACAAGTATTCGACATATATGGTCTATGTGAAAACATAATCAGAGAATACGACGTTACGGGATCGAGAAAAAAGCTACTTCTGGAAATCATAAAACCAGAGCTACCTCTGCCGGTCGTTTATGCTGACAGAGATCGCACGCGCGAGATACTCAGCAATCTTTTAGGTAATGGAATCAAGTTTACTAGCAAAGGCGGAGTCAAAATCTCTTTTGATTTGCTCGATAATGCGATAAAAATCTACGTATCTGATACCGGCGAAGGTATACCTGAAGATTCCCAGGCTTTATTATTCAGAAAATTCCAACAAGCTCAGGCTGATTTACTAACGAGAGATGTCAGCCATGGGACTGGTCTGGGGCTATACATCTCAAAAATGATGGCTAAATGTATGGGTGGCGATGTAGTACTCGAAAAATCAGAAGTTGGCAAAGGCACAACTTTTAGCCTGACTATTACCAAGGCTACAGAGTCACAGATCAAAGAACATGAGGATAAAATCCAAACTTCCTCGAACCCAGGAGGAGTGACAAATTAGTCATAAAATATTACTGGTTGAAGACGACGATCTCATGGTTAGAATGTACCGACGTGTTCTTGCTTGTGAAGGCTACACTGTGGAGACTGCTAGCAACGGGCAGGAAGGATATGAAAAAACTAAAACGTTCAAACCTGACTTGATATTGCTTGATATCATGATGCCTGTGCTCAACGGATTGCAGGCTCTGGAAAAATTAAAAAAGGACCCCCAGACAAAAGGGTATAAAGTGGTTATGCTAACCAACTTAGCCGACAAAGAGGACGCACAGCGAGCGTTAAATAAGGGTGCGATTGAATATCTGATCAAAAGCGATCATGATATACCAAGCATCATCGCAATCATAGAAAAAATTTTAGCCTGATAATGTTTTTTGTATTTTGTGACTTTAACCTGGTGCAAGTATAAATAACAACATAATTCTTGTGCTTAATGTTATACTTTTAATACCATAGAAAAGGAGAAGATATGGACGAAGAAACACAATCAACTGCAACAGAACAGATAAAGGAGCCTATTAAAAAATCTAAAGGAAAAAAGTCTCTATTGGTACTGCTGGTTTTGATTTTAATGGGAGCTTCTGCGGGCGGAGCCTACTGGTGGCGTGAACAAACCGCCAAAGATTTTCAAAAGCAACAAGCTGCCGATATAGCCTCTTTGAAACAAACAACGGAGAGCTTAAAGAAACAATTGGCTGATGAGAAAGCCAAAAATGCAAAGAGTACCTCTGCGCCAGCCAAAACAGCCTGTACCCCTAAGGCACCCACCGCTTCAGTCATTGAGAACATAAAGGCCTCTATAACTTCCGGGAATACAGCAGCACTGGAGGGCTACATGGCTACAAATGTGGATGTAACTATTGCTGGTTCAGGCGCACCAACCGCCAATACACCAACCCAAGCAGTTACCGCTATTACGAATTTTATCGGCGACCCAACTACTTCGACGTGGGACTTTGCGCTTTCTGCTTCAACACTTAGCTCATATGGCGCAGGTAGCTACAGCAAGTATTTCCCAAGCATTGCTGTAGTTGGAAAATCAGGTGGTAAAAAAGTTATTGCCTTCTCATTTGATTGCAACGGCAAAATTAACACTGTCCTCTTAGCAGCCAACGAAGACATTTTAAAATAGCTTCGTACGCTGTGACGCATTGGTTTTGACATAATCACTGTATATGGATATTAAGATTAGGCACGCGAACAAGGATGATTACGAAGAGGTGATAAAACTTTTCGGTGATTTTGTCGAAGATCCAGATAGATATTGTCACCATGACAATGACTCGTATCTAAAATCGATAGATGACCCAAATTTTTATATAGATTTGGCTACCAGTGGCGGTGTAATTATTGGGTTTATTACCTACTCCACCAGATCAGTTGTCCGCTACCCCAACCCAATTTTGGAAGTAGAGGAATTCTACGTCAAACCAGACCAAAGAAGGGGTGGCGTCGAACGCAAATTGTTCCAAAATGCCAAGGATTTTGCCAAGGAAAATAATTTTCAATACGTCTTTTTAGCTTCTAGCAAAGATCGCCCTATCGCACACAAATTCTACAAATCGTTCGATTTTGACGAATACGCTTATCACTTCAGAAGAAAACCTTAACTATTTTAGGCTTTTTGTGGCTTTGGCTTGATGCAGTACTGCGTCAAGATGCTCCCCGCTCAAGTGCGTACGAGATTCTGCCTGATCGAAATTGTCGCACATAAGCACACCAAAGGCAATCGGCATACAATGGTCTAGCTGTACCCGTAAAATACCTTCTGTCGCGTATTTACAGACATAGTCAAAATGAGCAGTCTCACCTTTTACGACGCATCCTAGCGCTACCAAAGCGTCATAAGTCCCCTTTTTTGCCATAGTTTGAAGTAACAATGGTATTTCTACGGATCCGGCAACGTGAATAACTTCGATATCTGATCTATTAATTTTGTAGTCTTTGGCTCTTTGAAGCACATTTTTTAGTAGCTGCTTAGTGATATTACTGTTGAACTGCGCGACTACGATCCCGATCTTCCAACCAGAAGCGTCAAAAGTTGAGACCTTAGATTTATTTGGAATTTGCGTCATATTGCCTCTTTTCAATTATTTTACTGATATATTTACCGATCATGTCGAATTCTAAGTTAACAGCATCACCGATCTTTAAAGAACCGATCGTTGTTCGCTCTAATGTGTGAGGGATCAAAGCGACGGTTAAAATGTTTTGCCTGACATCGCAAACAGTTAATGAGACACCGTTGATGGCAATTGAGCCTTTGTAAATTACCAGATCAGCAAATTCAGCGGGAAATTCGATAGATATCTTATGGTCAGTGCCCTGATTAATCTTGACCACTATTCCGATACCGTCAACGTGACCTTGTACAAAGTGACCGCTGAGCCTGTCGCTAAGTTGCAGGGCTCGTTCTAGATTGACGCGCCTTGGGATATTTGCCCCAAATGACGTTTTACTAAGTGTCTCTGCCATCAGGTCACAGTCATATTCATCATTTCCCGTAGCTGACACAGTCAAACAAGCACCATCAGTAGCAACAGATTCGCCAAGCCCAAGATCTTTCCAGTCTTTTGGCTTTTGAAAGGTCATCGTCAATATGCCGTCTTTTAATTTATGAGATTTGACGGTAGCAGTATCTGTAATTATCCCAGTGAACATTAGATTAACCCCGCTCGGATTCTAAAGCTAGAGGATGTTCTTTGTACCAAGCACGCGCACTTGTCTCGTCTGTGTGCATTGCGGTTATTAGTTCGCCAACAGTGGCAAACTTTTTGTTTGGTCGATAAAAATGCAAAATCTCAAGCTGCAGATTTTGGTCATACATGTCTTTGTCCTCAATATCCAGCAGGTGTGCTTCGACGCGTCGTGTGCTATCCCCCACTGTCACAGGAGTACCAACAAAAATCATGGCTGGATGGCGACGATATACACCCAAAGTTGCATAACCAAAGTATATGCCATCATCCAAATTAGTTTTGTCGGTAATATTTGCGGTGGGATAGCCCAGTTTTCTGCCATTGCCAGAAAAGCGAAGAGTAACACCAGCAAGAGTTTTAGAATTCATAGACTTAACATCAGTATATGAGACATGCCGTACATTGTAAAGTTGCAGCTTTTTCATAATTGCTAACAAAATCCCTACTTAATTTGTCAGTGGCTTGGTATTATTGATGTATGTACTCTATACACCACGTGGCAGTTACAGCCAGTGATTTTGAAAAGTCGCTGGAATTTTATGAACGCCTCGGATTTAAGACCCTGATTAAACGAGACGTGCCCGAAAAGCAAAAAAAGATCGCCCTGCTCAGCCTTGGTAATTTGAAACTTGAGTTGTTTTGGTATGCTGACTTTGAAGATCATCCTGAGTCGAGAGACACAATGGGCAATAGTGTCAAACAAGTTGGTCAAAAGCACTTTGCTCTTAAGGTCGATTCTCTGCAAGAAGCACGTGTCGATCTCACAAACAAAGGGATCGAGCTGGTCTCTGAGCCAGATATAGGTGACTGTGGATATGACTTTTTCTTTATCCGAGACCCAGACGGGATTTGGATAGAAATCGTTGAAAATAACACCCATGCCTAAAACGATATACTTAAGATAAGTAAGGAGTTGTAAATCTATTATGAACATCGCCACAGTTGCATCAAATACATCTTGGAAAAACGTGGACAAAAATCTTGAGCTTACAAGCAAGCACGTAAAAAAAGTTATAAAGTTGTGGCCAAAAACTCAAATAATATTGTTCCCAGAAGTAAGCCTTATGGGTACAATTGTTGATGACAGTCTTGACCAAATTGCACAGCCCCTAGACGGTCATGGTGTGAGAGGTATCCAAAAAATAGCGAAAGAAAATCAGGTCGCGCTGGTATGCGGAATTATTGAGCGCAACCCCAAAGGAAAGCCTTTTAACACGCAGTTTGTGGTGTCGAAAAACGGCAAGCTCATTGCGCAGTACAGTAAAAACCACTTATTCACAGAGTCTGCCGAACCAGAGCTTTACTGCGCAGGCAAAGAACTGACTACGTTTGAACTCGATGGATGGAAGTTTGGTCTAAGCACTTGTTTTGACATACGGTTTCCTCGACTTTTCGAGACATACAAAAAAGCTGGAGTAGAGTGCATGCTGTCAGGTTTTAATTGGTACGAGGGACGCAATAAGGCAGCTATTATGGAGCACCTGGTGAAAGCTCGCGCTCACGAGAACCAATTCTTTTTTGCGGCTGTGGATAGATCTGGATCGGATCCCAACACTCAATTTTACGGAATTAGTGTAGTCGCAAGCCCTTATGCAGAAGATATCGCCGATAGAAACGGCATCTATTCGTATGCTGAACTAGATAAAATTGAGATCGATACCCTATGCAAAACACTACCGCTTGATAAAAGTTTTAGACAGAGCTACAAGCTCTAAGGTACTGCCAGACTAAAATTATATAACCAGATTATCGTTGTTTGAGAACGTTTTGCAAGCTACTAAGTGCAGATTTTGGAGCAAAATCTTCATCCCACAGAAGGCTCTTACCAAACTTGATAGGATATCTGTCTGAAAGAGTAGTCGAACCGTATCGGTCACTGACTCCCCAAGTGGTATAAGACGTACAAGTAGGCTCATCCAAACAAACACGCAGGATATCTGCATATTGATTTGCTTGAACGTCTTTATCATCACCCAGTACATCTATCTCCGATATTCTGGATACAATTCCCAGACTTGCCAAAATTTGTATGTGTTGATGAAGCACTTCAGGATTTATAACATCCGGTTCATGATAAACGTGTGATTCAAACCCAACACCGTCAATTGGCACACCCCTTGCCTGCAATCTTTTAACTAAAGCAACTAAAGCGTCCCAACGCTTGCCATCCTTTTCTAGTCCAAAATCGTTCAGATAAAGTTTAGCAGATGGATCAGCTGCCCGAGCAGCCTGAAAAGCCGTGTCAATATATTGCTCACCCATGGCGTCAAACCACATCTGCTTTCGCAGACCCATCCGCTCATTGGTATAGTCTATATCGTCCTCTGACAGAGGTTCGTTGACCACGTCCCACTCGGTAATTTTGCCCTTGAAATGACCGACAACATTGGTGATATGATCTGTCATAACTTGTTTACGCTCACTCTCTGGGGTCTTCTGCATCCACTGGGGGTTTGCCTTGCCAAGCACCAACGCGTGACCATGAACTAACATCTGATTTTGCAGTGCTGCCTCTACCAAACTATCCGCATCTTGGTACGCATACAAATTCTTCTGTGGATGAATAAACTGTGGTTTTACGCTGTTTTCTGGGGTCATCGCACTGAATTGCCCCAAAGCTGTTTTTCTGTATTGATCATCTGTAAATAATGGATAAGCTGAGATGGCTGCACCAATTGGTAAATGCCGTGGATTGGCAGATGCAAGATTTCGAAGTGCATCTGGCTGATCATGAGCCTCGACAACGTTAGGGGGCAAATCAATATCCACCTGGCCTTGACCGATGCCTCTTGCCGTAAGCGACCTGAGCGTCCAGCCGTCTGTCCCTAGATTTGCATTTGCCCCAACCCAAACAGTTTTTTGGGCAAAAATATCATGGTCTGGAATAGAACCCAGCGTCTTGTCATCTACTTTTATGATAATCCTGTCGGCTTGATGACTCAGCATAATATTCACGTCATTATTCAAGTGTATTTTGAAAATTCTTTCATCAATTGAAGTGCCAGAAGTCCCATCCCATATCTGCACAATAAGTCCGCTAGTAGTCACCTCTAGCCTTACGCTTTGTCTCTCTTGGCGCCATTCATCGTAAATAACTGGCACTTGACCATAAAATTGCAAGCTAGCTCCATTATCTACACCCGATATTGCCATTTCGATCGAAAAATCACCTGAAACCTTTAAGTGAGAACCTCTGACATTCACCGATGGATTTAGCTGCGCAGTAGAAGTATCTTTGTGAGTTAGCACACGTCCGACAGGCTTGATGTGAACACCTTGGGCGGTAGTCTCTGCCCCAGCAAAATGTGACCAATCCTGGGAACTCAGCAAGTTAACTTTTGTGTGTTTTTGGGTGGTAAGGTAGAACAATCCACCAGCGATCAATATAAAAATAATAATGGCAAAAACTCTACGCATCCTCTATAAGGATGCACTTTTTTACGCTAAAAGACAAGTTTACTATATTTAAAAATCAAAATATGCCCCATGTCTAATGCCAATTGATTATCAAGCGTATCCGGGGAAAAGTCAGTTTTGATCTGAGCACTAGCCACACCCAGACCGCTGAGGATATCTTACATGGCAGTTACCACATGTAGATGATGGGCAATTTCGGCGTCCTCATCTATAGGGACAACATGTATAGGTTTGGAGTGGGTAAGGCGACTAATTAGAGTTAGCTCTTTGGGGTCAAAACATTGTTTATTAGTGGCACTATCAAGAACGAGATCAAGATAAGCAAGACTGTGCACTATCCGTTTTCGTATAGTTGCTGACCTTTCGCCAACAGTACCCGTAAAGACCAGCTGGTCGATTCCTCCTAGCGTAGCAGACATCGACCCAATCGCTTTTTGAATTCCGTATATGTAGGTATCCAAGGCTAACCGCGCTTGGTGATTACCCAGCTCCTCACGGCTCAGTAGTTCACGAATATCTGACGACCCACCGAGCCCAAGCAAACCGCACGAATGATTAAGATACTCATCCAACTGGTCGTTACTAAAGCCAAGTTCAGCCTGTAAGACCTGAGCTGCTGATATATCAAGACTACCACTCCGAGTAGACATAATTGGACCCTCAAGCGGAGAATAGCCCATTGTATTATCAACGCTTTTTCCGTGGTATACAGCAGAAACACTATCGCCACTGCCTAGGTGAACCACGACAACTTTGGGCGTCAATTTTTCCACTCCCCGCAACTGATGTATTGCTGATTCAACTGCTAGACCATGATAGCCAAAACGCTTGATATCTAATCTATCCGCATCCTCAAGTGGCAGACCATAATTCCAAGCACGGTCAGGTTTTGTGTGGTGAAAAGCGCTATCAGAGACGCCGTACATCTTTGCATGCGCAAAGTGTTCACGCAGTTTGTAAAGTTCCTGCAAACTAGCTGTAATATGCAGTGGGGCATACATTTTCAATTGTTCCAATTTACCCACCACCTCGTGGGTTAACTCCTTGTCTTCCAAAAAATAACTGCTTGGAGCAACTATCCTCAGGCCGACGCTATCAACCTGCTCATCGTCAACTAATAAATTATGTTCATTAAGCAAAGTAACCGTGGCAGAGGGAGCATCTGCAATATCTTGTAAATCTGTTTGAACTGTTTTTCTATCTTGATCTTCAATAATCGTACAAATAACGTGCCCTCTATCATATTCAAAATGAAGCCGAGCCCGGCAGACATTTCCATCGTACAGCGCATACTTTCTGCTGGCACTGCCTGGATTAGAAACTAATACTAATGATTTTGCCATTGCCACTCATCAATCTCTGGCATATCAATACCATTCTTTTTGATATATTCTGTGTTCGCATCTATCTTTGCCTGGAAGATTGAAATAATATGCTGTGACTCTTCATAAGGTATACGCCCCGATTTTGCGAATTTTTCAAAGATAGCCATTACCAAGTGGTAGCGACTGGTTTTGTTACGCACGTGCATATCAAACGGCGTAGTTGTAGAGCCGCTTTCGATGTAGCCACGAATGTCAAAACGATCTGGATTATGCGTATAGTCAAACAAAATTGACTTCAGAGTTTGCGGGTAGCCGTGGAAGTTACAGATGACTGGTTTGTCGGCAGTGAAATAATGCTCAAAACCTTCGTGCGATAAACAAGCGCCACCCCGACCCAATCCACAACTAGTCAAAGTGCAGATGTTAACAAATCTGAGCCGAATATCTGGCCAGACTATTTTAGCCATGTTGATAGCCGCTAGTACTTCTTTAGTAGTGTAGTCACCAATACCGGCCAGAATAACATCTGGATCTTCGTCGCTGGCAAAGTCCCAAGTCATAATACCTGACTCAAGTTGTTTTTTAGCCATATCTGGAGTCAACCAACGGGGTTCCAAAGTCTTTCCAGCCACCAGAATATTAATTTGCCGCGTTGCGCTGAGCATCTGCTCGAGCACTACCAACGTGGTATTGCCATCTGCAGGGAAGTAGACATCGACAAAATCACCTTGTCTGCGCAATACGTCATCAATAAAACCAGGATTTTGGTGACTAAAACCATTGTGATCCTGCCGCCAACCAGAACTGGTTAGAATATAATTAAGAGACGGAATTGCCCCACGCCACTCAACCTCACGCGATTGATTCAAGAACTTGGCATACTGATCCATCATACTAGCTATGACCTGGATAAACGCCTCGTAACTCGCAAATACCGCGTGTCGTCCGGTTAATACATATCCTTGGGTCAAACCTTGGAGATTATGCTCACTCAGCATTTCCATAACTCGGCCATCAGGACTAAGGTCTTTATCCCAAGGCTCTATCGGCCATTGCCAAGCACGAGATGTTTCAGTAAAAACTTGGTCAAGCTTATTGGAATAAGTCTCATCAGGAGACATCATGCGAAAGTTATTTGCGTCTTTGTTGAGTTTGAACACCTCTGTCAGATATAACCCTGCTCGGCGCATACTACTACTACCTATCGTGCCTGGTGCGGTTGCATCTTCAGCAAAAAGCGAAACATCGGGGAGATTTAGGGGTTTGTAGACGCCATCTCCGCCATGAGCATATTTGCTCATCCCCATACGTTTGGAATTATCTTCTGGCAAAATATCTTGCACAAAATCGCCAAAACCATGTTCAGCGCTAAATAGCTCACCAAAATTGTACGAGTGAAGCCACTCATTCAAAAGTCGTAGCTGATTTTCATCAGTCTTCGCCTCGGTCAAGACTACTTGGTGGCTAAGGCAGTTGCCTTCAATCTTTTGACCATCTAGCTCTTTAACACCAGTCCAGCCTTTGTGGGTGCGCATAATAATCATTGGAGTATGGAAAACAGCGCTCTTTTCTCCGGAACGAATTTTTTCTATTAGACGATGGGCCCATTCCACAGCATCACTCATGGCTTTATGGGGATCATCGCTCTTGGTTGCATCAACAATTCTCGGATGATATCCATAACCGCTAAAGAGCGCCATTAGTTCATAGTCAGTCATTCGACCATAAATAGTTGGGGCGGAAATTTTATAACCATTTAAATGCAAAATTGGTAGCACCGTGCCGTCTGTTTTTGGATTAATAAGTTTGTTAAGATGCCAAGCTCCAGCGGTTGGGCCTGTCTCGGCCTCCCCATCTCCAATTAAACACGCAACTATAAGATTTGGATTATCTAGTGCAGCACCATAGCTGGTTGACAAAGCGTACCCAAGCTCACCGCCTTCCAAAATGACACCTGGCGTACCTGGGTTACTATGGCTAGGAAAACCATAAGGCCAGCTAAACTGGCGGCAAATGTAGCTGATCCCGTCAAGATTTTGTTTGGCCTGGGGGTAGTAGTTACCCAAAGTCCCCTCCAAAAACAAATTTGCCTGCAAAGCCGGGAAAGCATGTCCAGGGCCAAGTACAAACAGTATCTCCTGATTGCGATGTTTTGCCATGCGACTCAGGTGGGCATAGGCAAAATTCACTCCAGGACCAGATCCCCAGTGCCCCAACAGTCGAGGTTTGACGTCATCAAACGTCAAATCACGATCCATCAAAAAGTTGTCCTGCAGAAATATTTGGGCTGCGGTCAAATAATTTGCAGCACGCAAATACAATTTAACCGAATCAAACTTATCGTTCATGCTAATGCTTATTGTACCTTATAATTGGCATAAAATACATAATGTAATATCACTTATGTGCGCACAGAATTTTCGCCCAAAACAGTTAAACTGTGGAGAATAAATGATCAAAGCCGGCTTAGCGATAGGCAGGAATATTTAGGAGTTGATCGACAGTTACAAACTTATAACCTTTTTGGGATAATTCCTCAACGACTATTTTTACCGCTTTGACTGTTTGCGTCCTATCTGCTTTTTTATTATTATAGCCATCGTGAAAAATTATTATCCCACCTGGTTTTGCTTTGGCGAGCGCATGTCTGGCAATTGTCTCTGCGCTTGGTTGAAAAACCTCTAAACTGGAGCAAAATTCACCCGAAATAGGTAGTAGCTGTAGCTTTTTAAGATTTGCCACGAAGCAACATGGACCAAATTCTGCCCAAAGCTTGTGTTTTGGATAAGCCGTTAAACAGAGACTTTGCTTCCTTACCTACAAGTCACAACATAAAATGAGCCACAATTTGTGACCCATTTATATGCTTTGTATTAACTGTACTATTTAGCTTGTTTGACCTGACGATATCCGAGAAGAACGAGTATCAGCATAACAGCCGAACTTACAAATGCGAGTAATGCTGCGTAGTACGCAACTATACCGATTGTCCAATAGGCATAACCATCGCCAAGCAACAAACCTCGAAGTGTTTCACCCATGAAAAGTGACTGCTTCTGAGCTGCTAATGTGGTGTTTTTTGGATCTGCCTTTGCCAATGTACTTACTTCTGAGTAAGTTTTACCACCAGCGACTTTTTCTAGGTGTCTACCGATAAAACCATTAGCATAAGCTTTGGCTTTAATACCGTCGTCTACCTGTTGTCCACCATATTTTTGGAGTTCAGGGAACTCTTTTGCGCTGAGTCCAGCGCTACCTGCTGGTGGGAAAAATATTTTTTGGGCAACTAGTTCATCTCTAACAGTGGTAGTAGTAAATTTATAGGTGTACATCGCCAAACATCCTGCGATAAATAAAAATACTGCCAGCACCAGCCCCAGTAACGTAAAAGTCACGTCTATTGTTTTTCTATCTGTTTTCTTTGCCATTTTTTGTAATCCTTTTTCTTAATTTTATCTATAAGGCAATGTATCAAATTAACAATATAAACGCAAGCGTTATCCACTACGAAATATTATATATTTATATGAAAAACTCTTGTATTAAATGTTTTTGCTAAAGACCAACGGGGAGAACCTTGTACTCAAATGCAAATCCTGCCTCTAGAGCCAGAGTTTCAATCTTTTGGCGGACTGCTTCGTATTTGAAATCATAGGTGTACTGTTTGCCAAACAAATCTGATTGTTCTTGGATAGACCCTGAAATGCCCGAAGTCCCTGTTTTATAAGAAGTTGTTTTAAACCCAAAGCCAGGACTCATGTCACTGCCAAAATCACCACCGCCAGAGGACAATCCAGAGCCTTTTTCTGCTAAGTATTCACTCAGCACTACCTTTTTTTCATCACTATTTATTCGAAATTTAGCTGTGTATGTCAGCTTTTTCTTGCTTAAAAACGCTTTACGCTCTGCAACAAGCTTTGACAGTTCCCACAAACCGTTTTTTTCTTTTAGTTCTGCCCCAATTTCTTGGGCATAGTTACGAATTTTATCTTCCATAGGATGCTCCTTTTTGGTTTATCGAGCTTATTGTACACCACAAATAGATTGAGCGTGTGATACAAATCAGGTTTTTGCCTGATCTGATAATTCAGCAATAACTTCTGTAGCAATCTGTATCATTTGTTCTGGTTCAATCATGCTTTTGACCAAATATCTTTTTGCACCCAGCTGCAAAGCTTCAAGCATTAATTGATCATCTTCGTTGGCTGAGAGCATAATGACTGGTATGTTTTTGGCAACTTCATCACCCATCAAATCTCCTAATGCCTCCATGCCATTACGTCTGGGCATCATTACGTCCATAATAATCACATCTGGCATTTCGACTTTTGCCCTATCTACAAGAGCTACCCCATCGTTGGCAATAGACATATCGTAATGTGCTTGTTGAAATGTCCGCTGGTAAAGACGTTGCATGTAAATGTCATCGTCTACCAGTAGTACTTTTGCTGCCATTTAATCCCTTATGCTTAGTTATCTATAATAATTGTACACCCTTTTTGTTGTTTTAGTTAAATATCTAAATTTTCTTTAGGGCAATAGTGAACCAAGCTGTCTTGCCTATTTTTTGACGATTTAGAAAAACTGTTATAAACGATTTACCGGCAATTTGCTGAATTAACTCTGGACTATAGTAATAAAACATTCTATCTCCAAATTGGTCGGTTTTTAACGTTCCTGTGTATTTTTCAGCTTGCTTCAACGATATATAGAAAATACCACCCTTGCGCAAAGATCTTTGGACTTTTGGAAATACCTTTTTCAAGTCGTCTTTACTAATGTGTAAAAGTGATGCAAAAGCAAAGACTACATCAACATTTTTCGGATACTTATAACTGAGAGCGTCGGCTACCACAAAAGAAGCTTTTGGAACTTTATTTTTGGCTACTTCAATCAATCCTTTTGACGGATCAAAACCCTCATACCGGTCAGCCCTTTTAACCATTGCCTCTGCGTCACGTCCTGTGCCACATCCTATTTCGACGACTTTAGCCTTAGCAACTTCAACTCCTGCTAGCTTTAGGCCCTGATCGATATCGCTAATTCGTGGGCCTTTGCCAAAATATTCAAAAAAATGCTGATCAAATTGACTGGCGCCGTCGTCGTATGTTTTTATGGTTAAATCGTGTGGGTTCATACTGATCATAATTTATTGATTATCGTCAGTGACATCACAACTACTCCCAGAATTCTCCGAAACATATTGGTACCATGAAATATTTCTAGCCAAGCCCAAGTAAACAAAGCGCCAAAAGATACGACAGAGAATAATGCATGCCACTGTCCCGCCGTCACCCTGGCCAAAAGAAGCGCCACAAACCAAACAATCAACGGCAAATTGGGTACTTGAAAATACTTATTCTGAGGCTTTGGCTCCACGCTGGTCATACTCTAAATATATATGACTGTTGTCATTTTAGAAAATATATATTAAAGTCATGTGGGAATATATGCTCAAGGATTAGGGATAAATTATGAATAAACAAGACGTCAAATCAACACCAAGCCGCCTAGAACTTATTCAAGACGGAATTAAAAAACTTCATAAAGTTAACAAAAAACTATCAATAACTCTTATAGTATTGAGCGTACTGACATTCCTAAGTAATTTTGATTCATTGCTCCCTGCTCAACCCGCCACTGGTGAGCCAGATGCACCTTTTAATAGTGGCGAGATTATAGCTGTGGCTATCATCGGGACTATCATTGTCTTTGCTATTATAGCGATCGGGGTAATAATTGAGGGAATGATTAGCTACGCAGTTTATCAAGCAATTAAAAATAAAAAACCAAGTATTTCAGAAGCATTTGAAGCTGCTCAGGATAAATTCTGGACAATTTTGTGGCTCAATATAATCATATTCTTTAGAGTTCTCGGGGGACTATTACTGCTAATTGTCCCGGGGATTCGTGCTGGTCTACGATATACTATCGCCCCAATAGTGCTATTCGACGAAAACCTACCAGCTAAAGAAACAGCAAATCGATCTAGGGATATCGCAAAAAATAACCTCAATTCCTTGCTGATTATGAATCTTGTCTCTACTGTATTGTTTCCAATAACATATCTTGTATATTATGGTAGCTTGGTCACCATGTACCCATATTTCAAAAGTAAATTACTGACCAGCTCTAAACCTCTCGCCTAGTAACCTGTAGCATTATCAATTTTATTGTTGTACTATTAAAAAAGATACTAATTTAATTCAATGAAAAGGATTACACAATGAGAAAACAAAGCCCGCTTGCAGTCTTTCTGCTAATATTAATAACCTTCGGTATTTATGGTATTGTCTGGACCGCCCGCACCAGGGGAGAAATGGTACGAAAAGGCGCAGATATACCAACAACATGGCTCATCATCATTCCTCTAGTCAACTACTGGTACTTTTGGAAGTGGTCAGCGGGTGTTGGTCTGGTAACTAAAAAACTTGATCCGATTATGGTATTTCTACTCATAATCTTGCTCGGAGGAATTGGTTCAGCTATCATTCAGGATTCATTTAACTCTGTCGGAGAGGCGGAAGCTCCAAGCTCAGCTACCCCATCAGCTCCATCGCAACAGGAGACATCAGAAACCACTGTAGCCGCTGATTCTGAAGAAACCAGCAATGATCAATCTCCACAACCTCCAGCCCAGCTATAGATTTATTTGATCCTACGATAGCGCCAAACAGCTGATAGACACTTGATATTTATATCAGTAATTTTGATAAATTTTACAATATTTTTATGTAACACTATTACCATATTTTTGATAGAATTAATAAGATGTTTAAAATGAGAAATAGATAATAACGTGGCTGAGCTAGGTTATATTCATCTTAGCGACGGACACATTTTCTCAGGCAACTTACTCAATTGGAATAATCACTTTGTTACGGGAGAAGTTGTATTCAATACGTCTATGGCAGGATACGTTGAATCCCTGACTGACCCCTCTTATTCCAACCAAATTCTAGTTTTTACATATCCACTTATTGGCAACTATGGCGTCCAGATTAAGGATTTTGAGTCAAGCAAAATTCAAGTCAAAGGCGTAATTTTGAGTCAAATATCGCTTCACCCCAGCCACGAAGATTCTACAGTGAATCTACGTCAGTGGTTAAAATCACAAAACATTCCAATTCTGTACAATATCGACACGCGCGCACTAACCCTACACCTAAGAAGCAAAGGCGTTATGGCTGGGCTGATAACCAACTCTCTCAATAAGCCGACAGTTAGCCAACCAAGCCACAAATTTATTAGCGCACAGAAACCAAAAATCTATAACCCAAAATCAAAGAAAAAAATAATTCTAGTAGACTGCGGCGTCAAAGAAAACATTATCAAATCTATCATCAAATATGACGCGCAGGTGATCCAGGTACCCCACGATTATGATTACACAAATCAGCCGTACGACGGCGTGCTTCTGTCAAACGGTCCGGGAGATCCAACTTCTTATCAAGCAACTATTGAAATAACCAAAAAAGCATTGAAAAATAACAAACCAATTTTTGGTATATGTTTAGGTAGCCAAATTATGGGGCTTAGCAGTGGGGCTAAAACGTACAAGCTTCGCTTTGGGCATCGCGGCCAAAATCAACCTTGTAAAGTAGAAAATAGCGATAGATGCTACGTTACGAGCCAAAACCACGGCTATGCTCTTGACGAAAAAACATTACCAAAAGGTTGGCGAGTGCTCTTTAGAAACCTTAACGACAATTCTATAGAAGGTATCGAGCATCAGACCAAACCGTTTTTTTCTGTACAATTTCACCCAGAAGCAAAACCCGGCCCAACGGATACCGCTTGGCTATTTGAAAGGTTTGTAAAATCGTTATGAACAGTAAACCCCGTGGCATTAAAAAAGCTCTGATACTGGGCTCCGGTGGTCTTAGAATTGGGCAAGCTGGCGAATTTGACTACTCAGGATCACAGGCAATCAAGGCCCTCAAAGAAGAAGGTATCTACACAATTCTTGTCAATCCAAATATCGCTACTGTCCAGACAGATGATGACATGGCGGACAAAGTCTACTTTCAACCTTTGCAGCCGGAAGTCGTCACGAAGATATTAGAGCAAGAACGCCCAGATGCAATTTTACTCAGCTTTGGTGGACAAACAGCACTAAGTCTTGGGCTTGAGCTTTATGATCTGGGTGTTTTCAAGAAACTTAACGTGAAAGTTCTTGGCTCACCAGTAGATGTCATTAAAGCTACTGAAGACAGAGAACTATTTAAAAGTGCTCTGGCAAAAATTGACGTTCATACTGCAAAAAGCATGGCCACGTGTGACGTTAGCGCTGCTTGTGAGGCAGCAAAAATTATTGGTTATCCCGTGATGATGAGATCTGGATATAGTCTTGGTGGCCTGGGCTCAGGGCGGATAGATAACGAAAAAGAACTAATTGAAAGAGCCCGTGAGGTTTTCAACGCAGTACCACAAATTCTCATAGAAGAATATTTGGCTGGCTGGAAAGAAATTGAATATGAAATAGTCAGAGACATTGCCGGCAACACAATTGCAGTATGCAACATGGAAAATTTTGATCCTATGGGCATCCATACTGGAGAAAGTATTGTCGTCGCTCCGAGCCAAACATTAACCAACAACGAATACCAAATGCTTCGAGAAGTTGCTCTTAGAACTATCGACCACCTCGGAATTATTGGCGAATGCAATATCCAATATGCGCTAAACCCAAAAACAGGAGATTATCGAGTTATAGAGGTTAACGCCCGACTTTCTCGGTCAAGTGCGCTTGCTTCAAAAGCGACGGGCTATCCATTGGCATTTGTTGCAGCAAAATTAATGCTTGGCTACAAATTATATGAAATTAAAAATTCTGTCACCCAAGACACTTCAGCCTTTTTTGAACCAGCACTAGATTATATTGCTCTGAAGATGCCACGTTGGGATCTGGCAAAGCTAAAATCGAGCGACCACAACATTGGTTCAGAGATGAAAAGCGTCGGAGAAGTCATGGCTCTTGGGCGATCTTTCCCAGAAGTTTTGCAAAAGGCTATTCGTATGCTTAACATCGGCGCGGATGGTTTATCGTCACATCCTTACGAATTTACAAATCCTGTTGAAGAGATCAAAACCGCAACTGATAGAAGAATATTTGCAATATACGAAGCAATGAAAAACGGAAGATCTGTCGACCTTATACATAAAGACTCATGGATCAACAAATGGTTTCTTTATCACTTAAAAGATATCGTCGATTTACAGCAAAGCCTCGCAAAAACTAAACTAACAAGAGATAATCTCTTGGATGCAAAGCGAATGGGCTTTTCGGATAAAGTTATTGCAACCTTACGCAAGACAACTGAATCAAAAATCAGAAAACTTCGACTTAAACATAATGTAAAACCAGTTATCAAATTAATCGATACGCTTGCCGGTGAATTTGACGCGTCAACTAATTATTTGTACTTGACATACCACGGAGAGACCAATGACATCAAGCCGCTAGGCAAAAAATCAACTGTTGTGCTAGGTTCTGGTCCTTACTGCATTGGGTCATCGGTAGAATTTGACTGGTGCGCTGTTAACTGTGCAAAAACATTGCGCAAAAACAAAATTAAAACAATTATCATCAACTCTAACCCAGAAACTGTATCAACAGACTTTGACAGATCAGATCGCCTATATTTTGACGAACTTACTTTTGAGCGTGTTTCCGATATTATTGACTTTGAGCACTCAAAGGATGTGGTTGTATCCGTAGGGGGGCAAATTGCTAATAATCTTTCTCTAAAGCTTGAAAATTCAGGATATACGATTCTTGGAACCAGTGCTAAAAATATTGACCGCGCTGAAGATCGCCAGAAGTTCTCCAGTATGCTTGGGGGTTTGGGTATTGATCAACCCAGATGGACAGAAGCCGCGTCACTTAAAAAAGCTAAAGACTTCGCAAAAAAGATTGGCTATCCTCTTTTAATTCGCCCGTCATACGTTCTTTCTGGAGGAGCTATGAACGTTGTTTATAGCGACGCCGAGATGAGCGAATATCTAGGTCAAGCAACCAAACTTTCTCCGGACCACCCTGTTGTTATATCGGAATTTATTCTTGACGGGAAAGAACTTGAAATCGATGGTGTTGCCAAAGACGGCAAATTAGTTGTATACGCATTTTCTGAACACATTGAAAACGCTGGAGTGCATTCAGGCGATGCAACAATAATGTATCCTGCTCAGAGAGTTTACCTCGAGACTGTTAGAGAAATGAAAAATATCACTAAAGAAATTATCCAAAATCTTCAGATCACAGGACCATTTAATATTCAATTTATTGCCAAACATAGCGCAATCAAAGTAATAGAATGCAATGTTCGTGCTTCACGTTCATTCCCATTTGTATCAAAAACTTCTGGTTATAACTTCATTGAAATAGCCACAAAGGCAATGATTGGGAAACTCAATAAACAAGTGTATAAGACTTTGGAGCTTGATCATGTTGGCATAAAAAGTCCCCAATTTTCGTACAATCGGCTCAAAGGCTCTGACCCTGTTGCGGGAGTAGAAATGGCATCAACTGGTGAGGTAGCGTGCTTAGGCAGAAATGTTAACGAAGCATTTTACAGATCATGGATGGCAACGGATGAAAAAATAAAAGGCAAAAACCTTTTTCTTAGCCTCCCCAATAAAGACAAATATAAGTTTTTAGAAGTGGCTAAAAAACTTGTTAAATCTGGCTGGAAAATATACTCAACCAGAGGAACTCATGATTTTCTTAAATCAAATGATGTAAAAGTTTCTTTTCTACACAGAATCCAAGAAAATAAAGAACCAAATATCAAAACATTTACTGACAAAGGAGAAATATCTCTAGTAATATCTGTTCCATCTCCTAATGATGAAAGCACTCCGTATGCATATCGTATTCGCCGACTTGCGATAGACAACCATGTGCCAATCCTGACCAACGCCCAATCTGGCAGAATACTTCTCGACTGTCTCTCAGAAAATACATCACTAACTGAGGAAGTACAGCCTTCTAGTTACTACCGTTGATAACTATTTTTTACTTTTTCTTTGGCGAGTTTGCTAGCTGATCATAGAGCATAAATCCTACTGCACTACCAAAGAACGGACCAACAATATATACCCAGCTAAAACTAGTGCTCGACAGAGCAACAGCTGGGTTGAGCATGGCGCTATAACCAAATAAACTAGCAAAAAGCAAGCCGAGCATCAAAGATCCACCAACCAGGGCGCCGGCTTCCAACCCTTGCTTTTTTTGACTAAAAACTGCGGCTACACCAAAACCAAATAGGACCATCCCCAGAGCTTCGAGCGAAAAAGTCCGAGAAAACGAATCAGTAAAATTTTGAGCAACGGTGAATTGGCTTGGTAATACCTCTGCGATTCTTGCTGCTACAATAGCGAGCAATGCTCCAACAGCTTGAGCGATCATATACTGCGCGGCTACCGCGCCTTTTATGCGCCTGGTGGTCCACAACCCAAAAGTTATGGCTGGATTAACATGGCCACCGCTAATTGGACCAATAATTGCTACCATTATTGCCAAAGCAAAAGGCCCGGCGAGACTAAAACCTGACCCAGTCGATGCTAAAACGGCTATTGTCAGCGTAAAAGTCGCGATAAACTCCGCCCCAAGTGCTGAATAATTAGTTACTTCTTTTGCCATAATATTTCTCCTCTCCGTGCTTATGTTATCCTAATTCATATATACTCTAATCGATATAATATGTAAAGCATATCGTCAATAATACATACATTTTTGTCCAGTATAGTACTTCTTTCTTTTATTTAGTAAAGCTTATTAAGAATAATCAGTATCTAATGTACAATTAATGTTATCCATGCGCAAAAAGGTCATAAAACTACACAGATCGACCACGAAGTATGTTCGTGACACCAGTTGGCAAAGACTTGCCAGAGCTTGTCTGATACTTGCCCTGCTTTATGCACTGCTAATAAAAAATATCTTCTTGACGCCTGACCTGATCTTTATCTTCTTTTTGGCCATTTTTGCCAGTCTCAGTCAGACCAAAGAATTTCTTAAGCGATTTTTACCAATATTTAGCCTTCTGTTAATTTATGAGGTTTTTAGGGGTATTGCCGACTGGCTTAACGGCAAAGTCCACTACACTGAAATGATCAACTTTGATCGCTGGCTAGGTGGTGGCGCTTTGCCAACGGCTTGGCTTCAACAGCACCTCTGGCATGGTACGGTCCAGTGGTATGACTTTTATTTTTATTTTATTTATATGTTGCATTTTTTAGCACCTTTGGTCTTTGCGGTCATACTTTGGAAATTTCACTCCAAGCAGTATTGGCGCTACATTTTGGCTCTAGTGCTTTTAAGTTTTGGGGCATTCGTGACTTATCTAATTTACCCTGCCGCTCCGCCCTGGATGGCTAAAGAACTCGGCTATATTGTCGAACCGATTACTCGAGTTTCATCGAGTATCTGGTACGCCATGGGGGTAGAAAATTTCTCCGAGGTCTACCATCACCTGCCAGCCAACGCGGTAGCGGCGGTGCCTTCTCTACATTCTGCCTATCCTCTGCTGATTAGTCTATTTATTATTAAAATCGTCGGGTTTAAGCGAGGCGTCTGGTCTTTGCTATACCCTATTAGCATGTGGATCGGTGTTGTTTATATGGGTGAGCACTACGTTATAGATGTCATAATAGGTGCCTTATACGCAATAGTCTTCTTCGTTTTGTCTCAAAATGATAAGCTTTACAATTTTCTAAAATACGCTATTATATATAAGTTGAAAGCTGTCAAATTATGGGCGAAGTAATCGATTTAAATCCACAACCAGAGTTACCTCTACCGGAAGAAGAGGCGACTAGGTCTCATGTGTTTAAATTAGTCAATGGGATATATAGTCGTTTATCAAAAGGGTTAGTAGCTACTGATTATAATATATTTCCCTCTATTGAGATACCTCTGAATGAAGGAAGTGTCAGTATGGCCGCTAACAGAGTTCACGGCGAAAGCCAAATGGTTAACTACGACGTTACTATTACAACCCCAGGAAGAGACAAAATAAATTTGTTGATAGAAAATAACGAGGATAATCCAGTTACGAGACGGCCCAAAATAGTTACGGGTTCACCCGACTCGCAAAATGTTGCATTTCTCAATCCAGAATCAGAAGAATTCCATAATACGACTGGCAGAGTACCCGTTGGGCCAAAAGAAACATCAAATTTGATAAATCTTTTCACAGCAATTGAGGATGACCTGGCAAAGACAGATACAGATACTAAATTAATCACATTCCCAGATATCAAACTACCTGAACCAACCGTTGAAGCTCCTGCGCCAGACCCACAAGAATATACCGGACCACACAGAGGATCAAGAGCTTAACTTAGACTTGTCCGTCACATACTCCAATGCAAATTTAAGATTTTGTACAAAGAGATAAACTTTAGTCCCCTGCTCTGACACCTGAGGTGATAGTTCTTGCTGCTTGCAAGATGGGTTCTAGTTCTATATGCGCCCGGGTTGTCGCGGCATGCCGTAAAAACCACGGCAAAATACCATACATTTCAACTTTGCCATATTGCAGTGCCGCCCATCTTGGGCCAACGGGCGTAACACAAATCGGTTTTTGTGCTTTGTAGCTTCTTGGGTCTTTGTCCTCGATTTTTCTGACAAGATTTTGACCGACAAATTTGGCATCGTGCATTGCAGTCTGCGCCATACCTGAATAAGGAGTGTCGGCATTATCGCCAAGCACATAGATATCGTCATCTGCTTCCAAATAGGCGTTTACCGCTACACGCCTGTTGTGCATTTCAAAATTATTTTCACTATAAAATGTACTAATCGCCATTCCTGCAGTCCAAACCACACACGACGAAACAATATTTTGCCCATTTATAGTCAGGTGACTGGCGTCTTCTCCCTGTACATGGGCATTAACCATGACTTTTACGCCGAGGTTTTTCAGACGTCTTTTGACGCTTCGACTCATTGCCTTGCTTGAGCGAGGCATCACTCGACCTGCTGCTTCTACAAGCGTGACAGAAAAATCAACTTTTTTACCAGTTTGTTCACTTAAATGACGGATATACCCCGGCATCGCACCTGCTAACTCAACTCCACTTGGCCCTCCACCTACAATCAGATAGTTATGCTCTTGTTTTTCTCTGCTGGTAATCTTTTCTTTTATGTGTGCGTTTAGCTCTTTGACTTCTTCGCGTGACTTTATGCCATAAGAATATTTATCTAGACCCTCTATGCCGAAGTAATTAGTTGAAACCCCCAGTGCCAAAACAAGATAATCATATTCAAATGATTGGTTGTTCCGGCAAAATATTTTTTTGCTCTTTTTGTCTAATTTTGTGACTCTGTTATGGACTACTGTAACTCGTGTGTCGCCGAATATATCCTGCAGAGGGATGATTGACTCTCGGCTTAGCCCGCCCAGGGCACCATGATAAAGAGATGGGTAGTAGCAAAAGTAATCTCGGGAAGATATCAAAGTAATAGCAAATCTTTCGTCATCAGACAGATCATGAGCCAATTTTACTCCTGCAAAACCTCCTCCTACAATGACTAACTTTGCTTTTTTCAACTGTTTTCCTTCTATTGTGTTAATATATTTATTTCGTTTATTTCGTTAAATATTATATCATAAATAATAAGCATGAACGCAAAACAAATAATAGCAAAATCCGGCTTTAAAGGTGAGATCGAAGACAACCAAGATATACTTGAGCAGTACTCACATGATGCTAGCATGTTTGAAATAATCCCTGATCTGGTCGTTAGCCCTATCAGTAGCGAAGACATTCAGACACTTGTTCGCGCCGTAAAAGACAATAAGTCGTCCAACCCTGATCTTTCACTAACTGCACGCTCAGGAGGCACAGATATGGCTGGAGGAGCAATTAATGATTCTATTATCGTTGATTTTACCAAACATTTATCTAAAATCGGTCAAATATCTGCAAATTCTGGAAATACCCAACCCGGGGTGTATTATCGAGATTTTGAAAAAGCCACGTTAAAACATGGGCTACTCATGCCAGCGTACCCAGCCAGCAAAGATTTATGCACTGTGGGTGGCATAGTTGCCAACAACGCTGGGGGGGAAAAATCTCTAGAATTTGGTAAAACTGACAAATTTATTCATGAGCTCAGGGTTGTTTTTGCTGATGGCAACGAATACCGCGTAAAAGCCTTGAACAAACAAGAACTTGATAAAAAAATTGCCCAAAACGACTATGAGGGCAATATTTACAAAAACGTATACAATCTTGTAGAAAATAACTACGATGCTATAAAAAAAGCCAAGCCCAATGTTAGTAAAAACTCCATGGGATACAATCTTTGGAACGTCTGGGACAGAGAAACAGAAGTATTTGATTTAACTCAGCTGATCGTAGGCTCAGAAGGAACTCTCGGCTTTGTCACTGACATATCGTTTAAACTCGTCAAAGCACCAAAACACTCTGGTACTTTGGTGATGTTTTTGCGCGATATAGGGGATCTTGGACAACTAATCAAGGATGTTATGACCCACAAACCAGCTACTTTTGAGGGATTTGATAACTATACGTTGATGTTGAGTGTTAAGCTGTTCTTTTTCTTTCACAAGCGCCTAGGCTGGGTTGAAACGATTAGATTAGGCCTACAGCTACTACCAAGTGCTCTCAAGCTATTCAGAGGATTGCCCAAAATGGTGCTTCTGATTGAATTTGCTGGTGACTCACCAGAGGACATTGCAAAAAAGGTCCATCAGATGAGACTTGATCTACAGAAAAAGGGCTATGGACATGAATCTGTTTTTGAAGAAGACGAAACAGAAATGAAAGAAAAGAAATTCTGGATAATGCGCCGGGAAAGTTTTAGTTTGCTCAGACAAAAAGTCAAAGACAAACACACCGCACCATTTATTGATGACCTAGTGGTTAACCCAGAGCACCTACCAGAATTTTTGCCTAAACTTAGAGTGATTATTAAAAAATACGGATTATTGGCAACTGTTGCTGGGCACATGGGCGACGGTAATTTTCATATTATTCCGCTAATGAAACTTGAAGAACCCAGTGAAAGAAGAAAACTTTTGCCTTGCATGCAAGAGGTCAACGAACTCATTCTTTCTTATGGAGGCTCTCTCAGCGGTGAGCATAACGATGGCCTGGTCCGTGGACCATGGCTGAAAGATCAATTTGGCGAAGAAATCTTAAAACTATTTAAAGAGACTAAAGATATTTTTGATCCTAACCATATTTTCAACCCTCACAAAAAAGCCAACTCTACTTGGGAGTACTCTCAAAAACACATCCGCGCCAGCTTCTAATCTATCTCACAAGAACGAAAGTATTTTTGCCTATTTTGACTATAGAAATTTCCCTAACTTCTGTGTCTTCATTGATCTTTTGTCCGTTTATGCTTACTGCGCCGTTTTCCACCAAACGCCTAAATTCACCTTTTGATGCAACTAATCCTTTGCCTAATAATCTTTCGCTCAAAAGTCCGAATGATATTGTCGGTATTTCCTTCGCCAATAATCCTAGTTCGTCTTGATCAAGTTGATCAACGCTACTGTTGTCACCAAATAGCACTCCTGTTACCTTTTTGACAGAGTTAGCTCTTTGCTGGCCGTGGACTAGTTTTGTGACTTCTTCTGCTAATTTCTTCTGGGCGAGGCGATTTGATTTATCTTGCGAGAAATCTTTCATAATTGTGTCAATTGCTGATTTTTCAAGTTCTGTAAAAATTTTCAGATAATCTTCTACGCTGTCGTCGTCAACGTTGAGCCAAAATTGATAAAATTTATATGGGCTTGTTTTGTCCGAGTCCAGCCAGATTGCGCCATCTTCTGATTTGCCGAACTTTTTGCCTGTTGATTTGTCAATGATAAGAGGCATCGTAATAACATTAACCTCTTTGTCCTCAACTCGGCGAATTAAATCTACCCCAGACAGCCCATTGCCCCACTGGTCGCTGCCCGCCAACTGCAAAGTCACATCATGATCTTTGTAAAGCTTCAGAAAATCATATCCCTGCAACAGAGTATAGCTAAATTCAGTATAAGTAATACCCCCACCGTGTTCACCCATTCGCTTGGCAATATAATCACGCTGAACCAGAGGCGTCATAGAAAAATGTTTGCCAGTGTCACGCAGAAAGTCCAATAATTTCATGTCTTTAAACCAATCAAGGTTATTAACTAAAGTAAATTTTTGGCCTGCAAAAATCTGCTCCAGCTGAGTCTGTGCCTTGGCTACGTTGTTGGTGACTGTTTTTTCGTCTTGTAGTGAACGCTCCTTATCCTTTCCACCCGGGTCACCGATTAAGCTGGTGGCCCCACCAGCAAGCAGCACAGCCTTGTGACCATGTTTGATAAAAAGCTTGTCAAGCATCATTGCAGCTAGATTACCGACAGTCTGAGAATCTGCTGACGCATCAAAGCCATGATAAAAAGCTATTTTCTTTTCATCTAAAACTTTTAGATCAGCTATTGTTGTGTTCTGTACAAAACCTCGCCACTTAAGTTCTTCTGATAATTTCATAACTACATTCTACCAATTAACCCTCGCAATCCCAACCAAAGTATCCCAAGGCTGCGTCAGGGTACGACCCTGACGCAGCCTTGGAGAAAGGTTTTGAGTTATTAATGAGCCTTTTGATTGTGGTACTATTTTAAGATGAAGGTTGGAATTCAAGGTGAAAAATACTCTTGGCACTACATTGCTGCCAAACGGCTGTTTAGTGCAGACTGCAAAGTGCTTTTTTATAAAGAATTTAACGAAGTATTCAGAGCACAAGATGCAGGTGCAATAGATTATGGTCTAGTCGCAATTGAAAACTCAGTTTATGGGTCTATCAACGCCGTCTATCAGGAATTATCAAAAGGAGATTATTTTATCTGTGGTGAGATAAAACAACAAATCAACCAATGTCTTTTGGCTCTTCCGACAACCAAATTGACTGAGATAACCGATGTTTATTCTCACCCAGTCGCGCTAAATCAATGTCATCAATGGTTAGAAAAAAACTTACCACACGTCGACCAACATGCCTATTTTGATACCGCAATGAGTGCAAATAAAGTCGCTCAATCAAAACGGAAACTGGCTGCGATAGGTGCAAAAGAACTCACCGAGGAGCTAAATTTAACTGTCTTGGCTGAAAATATTGATATTGATTCTAACTACACAAGATTTATAGCTTTTTCTAAATCGAACAAGGTTAGTGATAAAGCAGACAAAACTTCTATAATACTGACAACTGCTCACGTAGAAGGTGCTATTTATGCTGCACTCGGGTGTTTTGCAAATGCAAATATTAACTTGAGTAAACTTGAATCTCACCCCATCCCCGGGATTCCCTGGGAGTACCAATTTTATATAGATTTGGATTGCAGATTTGATTCAAAAAAGTTTATACAAGCAGCAAAATGCCTGCTTGAACAAAACGTCAAAACCAAAGTCATTGGCTGTTATAAAGCCGACGATATGGTATGATAAATATCGATATAGACTGAAGTTATAAAGAGGTTCAATGAGGGGCAGACACAAACATTTTTTTATTAGGAATACTAGAGCCACGCGTCTTCAAGAAATATTTTTTGTATCTGCTATCACCAGCTTGCTACTAACCAGATTTTACTTGGCACAAACTGGATTCCCCCAGCTTGGCTCAGGGAACTTACATATTGCCCACATGCTCTGGGGAGGACTTATAATGTTCATATCGATCACTATTTCGTTGGCTTTTTTAGGCTATAGAACTCAAAGATTAGCGGCCTTGGTCGGAGGTATTGGTTTTGGCATATTTATTGACGAGCTCGGTAAATTTATAACGGAGAGCAATGACTACTTTTTTAGACCTACAGTGGGACTACTTTATGCAATATTTGCAATCATATTTATTATCTTTACCCACATGAGCCGCAAGGAGCACTTTACTAACGAAGAGTACCAAATAAATGCTATCTATAGATTAGAAGAGTCCATCATCAAGCATTTGGATAAGAATGAAAAAAACAATATCCTCCAGCTACTATCAAAGGCAAACCAAAATAGTAAATTCACCAGCACTTTAAAAGAAATCACAAATTCACTGGACATAGACCATCACCCTGATGAGCCAGGAAAAATTAAGAAATTATTTATGAATTTCGATGACCTCTATGAAAAATTTTGGTTGAATCGTAATTCAGGTTATTTGATTAGGTCTGTGTTTGCTCTGCAAATCATTCTTATAGCAATATTAAATGTATATAGCCTATACAATAATTTAAACGACATCTCGTCACTATTGACAAGCGAAATAACCTACGACAAAGTCCTGATAATTGCTCAGATATTCACTTCTTTAGTTTCTATGATTATTGTAATCATCGGCATATTTAAACTTGGCAGTTCCAGACTAGAAGCGTTCAAACTATTTAAATTAGCTATATTGATCACCCTGTTTTTGACTGAGTTTTTCTTATTCCTAAGATTAGAGTTTTCTGCTTTGCCTAACTTTGGCTTTAACTTATTACTTCTAGGAATGATCAGTTACGTCATTGACAAGGAAGAGCAACTAGAAGTAGAAGATACAAGTGATATAAAATAAATAATTGAGAGGAAATATTATGTTTAAATTAGACGACTTACCATACGACTATTCAGCATTGGAACCATACATCGATGCTCAGACGATGGAAATTCATTACAGCAAACATCACCAGACTTATGTAGATAAGCTCAACGCTGCGCTCAAAGACTTCCCAGATCTCGCTGACAAAAATATCGAAGAATTGGTTAGTTCAATAGATAATCTACCGGCAACTATTCAGGTACCTGTTAGAAATAACGGGGGTGGACATTACAACCACACACTGTTTTGGCAAAGCATGACAAGTGACAATGACCAAAATAATCTTCCAACCAATATATCTGACGCAATCAATAACGCATTTGGTGACTTAGAATCATTCAAAGCCGAATTTGCGGGGGTGGCCATTAATAGGTTCGGCTCAGGCTGGGCCTGGTTGGTTGGCAAAGATGGAAATCTCGAAATTATCAGCACTGCGAATCAAGACACTCCACTAGAGCTTGGTTGCCAACCGCTCCTCGGTCTTGACGTGTGGGAACATGCATATTATCTAAAGTATCAGAATCGCCGACCGGAATACATCGAGGCGTGGTGGAATGTAATTAATTGGAGCGCGGTAGCTCAGAGACTCACTAAAAATTAATGGCAACTCTCATAATAGTTATAATTTTAATAACTTTTTCAGCAATATGTTCTGGGCTCAATATTGCCATTATGTCACTAAAAACAAAGGAGTTAGAACATCAAATAAAGCTAGGAGATAAAAACGCCAAAAAAGTCTACAAGTTTCGAAAAAACCCACATTTAACACTTGCGAGTATACTGCTTTCCTGTGTAGCATTAAACTCAGCTACTGCGCTTGTACTAGGAAACAAACTCAATGGACTTGTCGCAGGCTTGCTCAGCACTCTGTTGCTAGTTATTTTCGCAGAGCTTATGCCTCAAGCAATATTTACTAAAAATGCTTTGAGTATTTGTGCAAAATTCAGTAAATTTATGAGCATTATGGTTATTGCCACTTATCCTGTGGCTAAGCCTCTTCAAATATTTATGGACAAACTATTCGGGGCAGACGAAGAACACCGTTTGCATAGTCGCAGAGAATTGGGCTTGATCATAAGTGAACATCTCGGCGAACAAACTGCTAGCGAGCTTGACGAAGATGAAGTTGAAATTATAAGAGGCGCATTGCAGCTCAGCGAAAAACAAGTTGAAGAAATTATGACGCCAATTGGAGAGGTTTATTGGCTAGATATTGATAGTCAGATAGACGAATCAAAAATTGATGAAATTAAGCTAAAAAGTTACAGCAGAATACCGGTTTTTAACAAAGAAAAAACCATTTGTCACGGGATTGTCCGGATGAAAGACATGGTCGACGTCGATTTTGACGAAAAAGCCAGACAAGTTAGCTCACTGAAGATTTTTCCTGTTAAACCGGTGGGCAGTAAAACGGCACTTGATACAATGTTCCGTAAATTTATTGACGCCAGAACACATCTAATACCGGTAGAAAAAAAGGGCATTATCATCGGTATTATAACTATCGAAGATTTATTCGAAGAGATTATAGGTCAAGAAATCATTGACGAATCAGATCATATCCTCAACCGCAGCTAGCAAAATATATATTCGATTAATTATCTTTGCGCCATTTGGCGATTTGGACATGGTTGCCACTGAGCAGCACATCTGGAACTTTTTGCCCATCATATTCCTCAGGTCTTGTGTAATGCGGGTGTTCTAGGGTCTCGCCATCTGTAAAACTTTCTTTTTCTGCGCTCGTTTCACCACCCAAAACGCCTGGTAATAAACGTACTACACTGTCAGTTAATACTAAAGCCGGCAACTCACCTCCTGTCAAAATGTAATCACCAATTGAAAATGATCTATCTATGTATTTTAATACCCTTGCATCTTCTCCCTCGTATCGCCCGCAGACAATAATCATACCTGTGTCTTCATCTGCGATCTCACGGCAATACGCTTGTGTTAATTTCTTGGCTTTTGGGGTGGTCAGATATACTTTGGCTTTAGGGTCTTGCTTTTTGGCGTGCCCAATTGCTTTGTGCAATGGTTCTACCATGAGTAGCATGCCATCTCCACCGCCATAGGGTGTATCGTCGACCTGTTTTCTTGGTCCTTGACCAAAATCACGCAAATCGATATATCCAAACTCTACGGCTCCTATATCTGTAGCTTTTCTCATCATAGAAGTAGACAAATAGCTTTTTATAGGATCATTAAATATACTTATCACTTGTATCTTCATATTTACAGTATATAGCACTCTGATAAGCTTGAACTAAAAAACCTCACACAATTTGTGTAAGGTTTATCTCACATAAGACTCCCATTTGACCTTAGTCCAGGTCAAATGCTCGCAGACGAAGCCAAATCTCTTTGCTGACGTCTACTGAAAATTATATCACAAAATCTGGCCACTCAAAGCATAAGCAATAAGAAATTATATACTCTTTTTGACAAATGTATTACATTTTGCTATTGTATATATGATTAAATAGTTTTGGAGACTTAATTATGAGTAAAGAATCAATGTATCGACGCGTCGTTAAAGGACTCGCGATTGGCGTTGCGGTTCTAGCCTTTGCGGGTTGTGGAAAATCAGCCAACGAAACGTTAAAAACACAATTCCTTGCAGATTGTCCAGGCCAAGAAGAAACTATAGTTGGAAGTAACCCCCAGCAAGTAAACATATCTTGTTCAGAAGGATCAGATCCAAGTGTAGTTGCTTTCACCAATGAAAAATATCGAGATTTATCTATAACAAGTTTGGCTAAGGTCACAGGCAGAACTGTACTCGAAACTGAAACAGTACCAGCATTTCCAACAAGTTTTAAAATCGGTGGATTTGGCTCAGAAATCGTGACACTAGGCTTTGAAAGCTCTGACAATACAGTCGACATCAAAGATTTAACTGTGCTTAATAATCAATAATCTATACTTCTAGGTCGTCGAGTTCAGCAAGTTCTGCACGGGTTTTGTCGTAATTTGATGTTTCTGT
>MGCQ01000007.1:17029-58805 GCA_001790445.1 Candidatus Saccharibacteria bacterium RIFCSPHIGHO2_12_FULL_41_12 | reverse complement strand
ATCTTGTTTTGGCTCTTCTTGAGCCGTTTCTGCTTGTTCTGCTGCTGGTTCTTCTGCTGACGTTACGACTGGTTCTGCTGTTGGCTCACTGGTTTCAGCCATCTGGACATCGTCGCTACTTGACGTGGCATCTCCCCAACCGCCGGAATTCTCTGATGATTCACCTCTCTCTGCTCTATCAGGTCGTGGTTCGCCGTTATCAACTATTTTTAGATTGTATCTGGCCTCGTTTTTGGTACCTAGGGCTCGTAGAAGCGTTCGAATGCTTTGTGCAGTTGCTCCTTTTTTACCAATAACTCTACCTAGATCGTCAGGCGAAACAGTTAGTTCTAATAACACACCCTTTTCGTCTATTGTTCTTGTTATCTGGACTGAATCCGGATTGCTGACAATTGATTTTACAACAAATTCAACAAATTGTTGATCAATACTACTCATGAATTATCTCCTCGATTGTTAATTTCTGATATTTTGATTATATAGGACTTTCGTATTTTACGCCAATTCACAGAGCTCAATATGGCTTAGATGAAAACTACTGGGATTATTGAGAGGTAGCAGGTTACATCGAAAGAATACCTGTTGTTTTCAGCCAGTCAGGTGAGGGTTGGGGATGGCTGAAAGTGCGAAAATCCTATATTGCACAAAGATAAAAGAGAGCCTCAGGCTTCTTTTGTAGGTTCTTTTTTGTCAGACTCTGGCGCTGATTCTTCCGCAGGCACGTCTGTCGCAGACTCTTCTGGCTTGGCTTCTGCTTTGTCTTCTGTTACTTCAGTTTCTGGGGTTTCTGCCGGTGCCTCAACTTCTTTAGATTTTTCTGATTTTACATCTTCTGCAGGGCGATTTTTACGAAGTTTTTCAGAATTCTTAATTGGTTTCTGTGTTTTCTTCTCTGATTTTACCCATTTTGGAATTTTTACACCCTGTGATTTTAATAAAGCAACAGCTCTTGGGCTGGGGTGAGCTCCGTTAGACAAAAACTTGGTAGCTACTTCTTTGTCTATATTGGCTTCTTTGGTATGTGGATTATAGTTGCCAATTAGTGCTATCACTTTGCCGCTTGTTGGTGATTGCCGCTTGTCCTGAACAACCATGCGGTACGTTGGATAACCTTTGCGACCTAGCCGCTGCATTCTGATACTTAACATAAACTAAAACAAAATCTCACTTCCTTAACAATAATTTAACGTTTTGATAATACAATCTATGCGTATAATTTTAACTTTTCTTGCCCTTCTTGTCAATTTTCATATTACTCTGGACGCTTCTGTAGTATTCCAAAGCTTCACTTGCAGCTTTTTGCTGGGCTATTTGCTTACTCGGACCCATGCCCTGACCGCGTAGCTTCTCACCAACAAAAGCGCCTACAGTGAATGTTTTTTCGTGATCGGGGCCGTCCTCAACCAGAACTCGATATACTGGAGTGAACCCCTCTATACTCTGAGACAATTCCTGCAAGTAGCTCTTTGCGTCCATCCAGGACCCCGTCTCAAGAATTTCAGGCAAAGTGACAACTAACGTGTCCAAAATAAATTGTTTGCTCACTTCATATCCTTGGTCAAGATATATCGCACCGATTACAGCCTCATATGCGTTGGCCAGTATCTGAGCTCTGGCTCTGTCGGAACCTCTTTTTTCTCCACGGCTTAGTCGCAAAAGTGGTTCAAAATCAAGTTTTGTGGCAGCCTCGCCAATGCTTTCTGTCCGAACAAGAGCACTCCGCCAGTTTGTCAAAATACCCTCGGCCTCTTTATAATTCAGATAAAGATATTCAGTAACTACCAACTCAAGCACAGCATCACCTAAAAATTCAAGCCGTTCATTGTGTTCCTTGACGGTTTTTTTGTGTTCATTGAGATATGACCGATGGGTAAAAGCTGTTATTAAAATATCTATATTGTCGAACTTAACTTTGAGTTTTTCTTTTGCAAAAACTATATATTTTGATACATCAAACATAAACTATAAATTTTGATCCCTTATTTTTTTTAATCCTAGCAAGATTAACTTGCCTATATCCTCATACTCGATTTTGTCCAAAGCATCTGTTGCTGCAAACCATTTGATGCCGTTCATCCATTCTTCTGGTTTAAGATTTGAACTATCACCCTCTGCTCGGACTAGGAATATCTCTGTGGTCATCAGCACCAAACTAGTCATTCGCCTGTATCGAAAGTTTATCTTTCCCAAATAGCCCAAAACCGTCATCTCTTTAAGTCCGGTTTCTTCTTTGATCTCACGTTCTGCTGTTTCCTTGGCTGTCTCTCCTTTTTCTATGTGGCCCTTTGGTATTGTCCAACGATTTTTTGCATCTTGGATCAACAATATCTCAATTGAATTATTTTTATCACGACGAAAAATCATACCACCACTAGTTGGCTCTTTTACGGCCTCCTTGATGATAAAATTCCTCTTCGGGAAAAATTTCTTGATTTTGTTGATGTTCGTATTTGGTTTTTTAACCACTACTCACTCCTTTAGTCTGCTAATTTATTCTTTTTTGCGACTTTCTTTTTCTTTATTTTTGATTTATCGCCAAACTCCTCTGGCTTGAGTTGTTTTAAGAGGCTACCTAGAACCCCGTTAATAAATTTTGAAGAATTTTCACCGCCAAAACTTTTTGCTAATTCTACTGCCTCATTGATGACCACTTTTGGGGGAACATCTGGGTGATGCTGTAATTCGTAAGCACCAATCTCTAATATAACTCTATCTACCCGTGCTATCTGGGCAATTGGCCAATCCGGCGCCAAAGGTTGCAGTTGCTCATCCAAACTGCTGGCCAACTTGTGTACGCTAATTGTCATGTTTTTGGCAAACTTTTTGTCGTCAACGGCAGATTTGTATCTTTCGAGATTTCTGTTCAATATCTCGTCAATATCGGCACTGTTGTCGCCCGCATCTCCACGAAAGTCAAATTCGTAGAGGGTTTGGAGGACTATTATTCTACTCAAATGCCTGTTCGATGCCATATTGTTAATTCTACTTCTTTAAGTTTATTTTACTCTGTTTACACTAAATAATCTAATTACTAAACCTTTGGAGACTGTTTCTTTGTTGTAAATACTTTAATGGGGCTTTTTGAATTCACTGCACGAGCCAGTTTAAGCGCTAGATGGCTACGCCTCAAGCCAGTTTTACGATGAGAAGTCCTTTTTTTCGGTTTTCCCACTTAATTTACTCCTTTCTGAATCAAAGCATTTGGCTTTGATTGACAACTATTTATAGTAATTATATCTTAGATGCCGAGCTTGACCAAAAACTATACGACAAAATTGATAAGTTTACCTGGAACATAAATCACTTTTTTGATAGTTTTGCCCTGTAAATGTTTTGCTACGTTCTCTTCATTCTTGGTCAACTCTTCTAAATCTTTTTGCTTCGTATCTTTGGATGCTTCAACCATTCCACGAAGTTTTCCATTAATCTGTACGACTATTTTGATTTTATCGGTCACAATATATCTATCGTTGTGCTTGGGCCAACTATCAATCTGAACGCTCGACTCATTGCCCAGCTGAGCCCATAATTCATCTGCAATATGCGGCGCAAAAGGTGCCACGCAAGCTACCGTAGCCTCAAGCGCAGTTTTCCAAGCTGCACCGTTGCTAAGAGCATCCGTTTTTAGTTTATACAGGGCGTTGACTCCGCCCATAGCGGCGGCAATTGCCGTATTGTAGCGGTTTGCTTCTATATCCTCAGACATCTTTTTGATGGTTGAATGTGTTATACGCAGTAATTCTTTCTCAACCTCTTGACTAATTGGTGCTTTTTTAGCGCCAAGATACTCCTGCACAAGAGTCCAAAGACGCGACAAAAATCGATATGCACCAGGGACACCCTGTGGGTCCCAGCGTGCGCCGAATTCAAGAGGAGCAGCAAACATCAAATACGTCCGGAGCGCATCAGCGCCATAACCTTGCTCAATGATCTCTAGAGGATCAACGCCGTTGCCTTTCGACTTGCTAAAGGCACTGCCGTCACTGGCCGTTACCTTGCCATTAAACAGCATGTGTTTGAAAGGTTCCGGGTTGTCAACAATGCCAATTTTGGTGAAAAACCGTGCTATGAACCTTGCATATAGTAGATGTGCTGTCGCATGGTCCCCGCCGTTATAAAAATCTATCGGCATCCAGTGGTTAATAACGTCAGAATCAAATATTTTCTCATCGTTTTTCGGGTCAAAATACCGATACATATACCAGCTGCTACAAATGTATGTATCCAACGTGTCTGTTTCGCGCTCGGCTTTTTTGCCACACTTTGGACAATCCACGGTTAACCAATCTTTTGCGCGAGCAAGGGCACTACGTCCGTCTCCACTTGGTTGAAAATCTTCAAGCTCAGGCAACACAACTGGCAACTGATCATCTGGAACAAGTACAGTCCCACATTTTTCGCAGTTAATTATCGGTATCGGTGCACCCCAATAGCGCTGACGACTAACACTCCAATCCCGCATTTTGTAGTTTACTTTTTCGGTTGCAACTTTGTTCTGGCTAAGCCATTGAATAATTGCGTCTCGAGCAATTTCTGAACGCATCCCACTAAACTTGCCTGAGTCGATTAATACTCCTTCTTTTGTGTAAGAATACTCTTTATTTTTAACGCGTTCTGCCTCACCCAAATCTTCAGGTATAACAGTAACTTTAGCCGGAATATTAAATTTATTGATAAATTGAAAATCTCTTTCATCATGGATGTCACCAAAAACAGCACCAGTTCCATAACCCGCCAGAACGAAGTCACCAACCCAAATCGGTATTTTTTCGTCGTTTGCAGGGTTAACTGCGTAGGCGCCAGTAAAAACGCCTGATTTTTCTTTGTCGGTGACTGCTTGTCTCTCAATTTCACTCTTTAGTTGAGCTGCTTTCTGATATGCCTCGACTTCTGGTTTGTTTTTTGAGCTAGTGATTTGATTTACAAGATCATGTTCAGGTGCAAGAACAATGAAGGCTGCACTAAATAACGTATCAGCTCTGGTTGTAAAGACCGAAATTGACTGGTTGCCACCCCAAATCTTGAAATCTATATCTGCTCCAACGCTTTTACCGATCCAGTTTTTTTGAGCTAATTTGACACTTTCGGTCCAGTCTAATCCGTCTATTGAATCTAAAAGTTCATCCGCATACTCTGTGATTTTGAAAAACCATTGCTTGACTTCCTTCTTTTCTACTGTTGGATCATCTGACCCATCATGCCGCCAGCATTTTCCGTCAATAACTTGCTCGTTAGCCAAAACTGTCTGACATTTTTCGCACCACCACTGCATGCGTGCGTCTTGATATGCTAGCCCATTTTTATACATTTGGCTAAAAATCCACTGCGTCCACTTGTAATACTCAGGTGTATGGGTCGATATCTCCTTTGACCAATCATTGCTCCAGCCCATCGCCCTGTATTGTTTATGGTATTTTGGAATAATTGTTGCCATACTCTTCTGAGGCGAAACGCCCGCCTTGATAGCGTAATTTTCTGCAGGCAATCCAAAGGCGTCCCAACCAACAGGATGATAGCTCTCATAGCCATTTTGTCTTTTAAAACGCGCTTTTACGTCACTAATTGTGTAATTCATAGCATGTCCAATGTGAATGCCTGCACCACTCGGGTAGTTGAACATGCTCATGGCGATATACTTTGGCTTGGAACTATTTAGATCCGCTTTATACGTACCTTTTTCTTCCCAAAGTTTTTGCCATTTGGGTTCAATATCTTTCGGATTATACCTCACAACCTATGCACCGCCTCTCCCTGCCAACCCAGACAACTCAGGGTTGCACCGAAAAGGCTCTTGGCATAGAATTAACTTTTCTTCTGCGAGATTCACTTCGTCGTACCGTATGTACGACTTGTTCCATTTCTCAAAGAGAAAGTTAATTCTATACTCAAGTGCAAAGGTTGTATTCATAACACATATTTTAACAGATCAGGGCTAACTTAACTATAATTTACTTCTTACAGAAACTGGAGGAATTTAGAATCTGCTGAATGCGTAACATATTGATACTTCTCTTGTATCTTTTGAACTATTTGCGGGTTGCTGGTAGATATTTTTCTTGAGTCAATCTCTATAACTGGTGCGATGTAGGCTGAAGTACCACACAAAAAGACCTCATCCGCGATATACAGCTCTGTTAGATCAACCAATCGTTGCTCTACAGGGATACCAAGATCTTTTGCTATATGAATGACGGTTTTACGATTTATCCCCTCAAGTAAATCGCTAGTCGTATCAGGCGTAATCAACACACCATCCCGAATTAAAAATATATTGGCTGCGCTGGATTCGCAAACATGTCCCGCCGTGTCTAAGAAAACACAATCATCGTAGCCGCTATCGATAGCATCTTGTTTGGCCAGCACGGAATTAACGTATGCCCCATTTACTTTTGCGCGTGCAGGGATAGAATTATCGGAAACACGTCGCCAAAGGCTTGTTTTGAGTCTACATCCACTCTGAGGGACTATGGGCTCACTGGGATATATAAACATACTCAGCACGTGAGAGAGACCTCTAGATTTTGTACCTGGAAGAATTGCGTCAATGTGAACACTCGCCCTGACAAAAACATCCTCATCAACTCCGTTAACCGAGGCAAGTTCTTTAACTTTATTTAAAAATTTATTATATGTCCATTGACCCGCAAAACTATCCATACCAATAATGTGAGCTGAATCGACAAGCCTACTAAAATGCTCATTAAGCCGAAAAGCCGCCAGACCTTTAGTGGTTTTATTGATCGGAAAAACTGTATAAACACTTAAACCATATAAAACGGCGGAGCTGGCAATGCTCAAGTTCGCTTGGCCAAATGGAATAAATTTATCGCCGTAAAAAACCTTTTTGTTTTTAAAATCCGCCATATAACTATTTTAACAGATCAAACAAATAATAGGGTGCTCTAATTCGCTACTTGGCGGAGCAGACACTCTACTAAATCAGGCATACTTAGCCCCACCACCTGCGCAGCCTTAGGGAACAAGCTTTGGTTGGTTAGCCCGGGCATAGTATTAATTTCAAGAGTATATATTTGCCCATAACGATCTATGATCATATCTACTCTGGATAAGTGGCGACACCCCAGTGCTACGTGACAACGTTGAGCAATTTTCTGTGCTTTTTCTTGCAGCTCTTTCGAGACATTAACGCTTGGACAAAGCTCCTTAGTCTGTCCGTTATATTTATTATCATAGTCAAAAAACTCCCCTTCTGGAGGAATAATTTCTATCAATGGCAACTCTTGCCCCTCAAGCACTGGTACAGTCACTTCAATGCCATTAATAAACTCTTCTACCATAAGAGTTTTGTAGTTGTCAAAGACTTCCTTGATTTGGCTTAATCTTGGGTCATGTGTTCTAACATCTATGAAAGTATCCAGACTAGAACCACCATCTACTGGCTTAATAACGTGTGGATTATGCGCGATATCACTTTCTTGATATTCCTCCCAAGACATAACTCTGTAGCGCGGGACTAAGATATTATCCGCCTTCAACACTTTCTGTGTGCTGTCTTTGTTAATGCATAATTTGCTACAAGCTTCGTCAGAACCTAAATATTTTGTATTGTGCTTTTCCAGAATGGCTTGTATTTGTCCATCCTCCCCCCCTTCTCCATGCAAAATCGGCAACACCACGTCATATTTATTTAAGTTCTCATCCAACCATTGTTGTTTGCCGTCCCAGTCATAAAATGTTTTTTGATGACTCGAATTTATTGCGTCAAAAATATAGCGAGCAGAATTTAGTGACACCTCTCTTTCGCCGCCAATACCACCGCCGATTACTAAAACTTTCATTATTTAAAACTCTTTTTCTTTTTGTTCAGCCACTGCTTTGATTGGCGCACCAGATTCATCTTATCATCTTTATTGGCCAAAATATATTTGATCGCTTCTTCGAGATATACTCCGTTTTGTGAACCTTTGAACAATATAGCTGTATCTTTTAAATCTTTTTGGGCAAGATATTTGCCGACGGCGTAAGGGGAATCAAATCTCTGAACTTTTTGCCCGGAACTCTCAATAGCTGTTGCTAAATGTTCGTTTGCATCGACCCCTATCGTTAGTACCTCGGTAAAATCCCTAGTAGCGACTTGAGCGCCAACTTTGTAGTGAAGCTTAGAAGACATCTCCCCCATCTCATTCATATTACCTATTACAGCGATCTTATTGTGCATATCAAGAGAAGCAAGATAATTAATTGCCCTAACCACCGCATCAGGACTAGAGTTGTAAGTATCGTCGACTATTAGACTGCCGTCTTTGCCCTCAAACAGGTTCATCCTGCCCGCCATAGGCAACACAGAGCTGACACCATTTTCTATCTGGGAGTCCTCTAGATCCATATATTCAGCAACAAGAGCTGCTGCGACAAGATTGTTCATTTGGTGCACCCCAATAATGTTGGACTGACAGGCAAAAACTTTACTACCAATAAATATATCTAGATTGCGCCCTTCTACCACAAAATGAGCATATGCGTCGGTCTCAGGTCCAAAGGTTTTATATTCTACTGTTATATATTTACTAAATTTGCTAGCACTAGTAGCTTCGACGATTAAAGCTTTTGCGTAGTGCTGAACGTCTAACTCTTCCTGTGCCACAGCTTCAAGTGTCTGGAAATATTCCATATGTTCCTCTGATATATGAGTAACGATAGCAATATCAAGCTTTAGATACTTGGCAAATTCTGAAATTTGGCCCGGACCGTCTGTCCCCAGTTCCAATACTACAACATCGTTAGAATAATTATGTATTGATCTTCTCATTTTATAAAACACCGTCAACCAAGCAAATGGGTTGAAAAGAGATGGCAAACCAAGACCAAAAAACACTAACGGAATAGTTACAATATCGTTATAATTGCCGTCTTGCCACGCAACTGAGTATTTTTGATCCAGCACAGTAAACACAGCTTTTTTTGTGCCACTTTTGCCAACACTACCAACAACTCCTACAACTTTAACATTAGGGTTTTTTGATAATAATTTCGCAACAAAATAATATTCTATTCTGACAACGATTGATTTTAATAATTTCTTTAGCACCTACTTATTATAAACCAGTTTAGAGCAGTTTTAGTATATTGTTTACCAAGATAGCAAATCACTTTAAGTATATTATCGAGTAGATTGAAGCCTGGTAGAAAGTTCACTAAAAGAAATTGGATTATTTGGGACAGTTATGCCGTTATATTGCCCAAAAGATCCGTACTTCTCTATCCTCTGCCCCCCCGCAAAACTAATTTCTTTCACCTGGCGAGAAACTAAATCAATTGTGATATCAAGCGAAATTGGCTCGTTGCTTACACCCTCTGCTCCAAGCCCTTCTGCGCTAGCGTAGCCTGTTTGCTGGGCATAGTACTTGATTGAATCAACTAAATTTTTTGGTTTAAGTTTAATACTAAAGTTACCAACAAGCCTGCCTCCACTAAAAGTTGTTGAATACTTGTCGATCCCATAGACATCGCTAGATGTAAGTTGGCTGACGATACTGCTTGCAGTGTTATCTCCCAAATCGCCAAACAAAATTACCCCAAAAAGCGCATCATTAAAAACACTAGGCTTTTGACCTGACTTTTCATCGCCAACTTTGGCCCACACGCCTACTATGTCTTTCTTTTTTGCTTCTGACACTTGAGATGATTCAATCTTGCTGTACTGGATATAATCTGCTGTTTTTGTTCCAATAACATTTGTCTGAGTGCCAACATATTGTTCGCCTTGACCTTTTTGAAGATCATATTTTGATGCTACTCCTACAGAAGGTGAAAACTTTAGAACAATTGTCTGATTGTTGGAGTCGCCTTGCTCTTCTTGCCCTATGGTTTTTGTTAGGCTTTTTGTCTGAAGGCTATTTTTAAGCATTGCTTCAAACACTCTATCTGGATTATTGACGACATACTTCCAATAAGCCACGCTGCTAATGATTAGCAAGGCTAACGAAAGAAAAAAAACTGTCTTCATTGATATTTTGGAAGCTATGTCCACGGTGTTGATCTTTTTCATATTTGTAATTATATTATATCATTAAAATTTTGGTGGAGCTAGCCGGGTTCGAACCGGCGACCTTTTGTATGCCATACAAACGCGCTAGCCAACTGCGCCATAGCCCCTCAACAATTAACGATTATTGTAACATATTTAAGAGTTCTGGCTCATCAATCACTTTGATATCTAATTTTTTGGCTTTTTCAGCCTTTGAAGCGCCAGCGTTTTTCCCCATTACAAGATAGGTTGTACCTTTTCCTACTGAGGATTGGAATGTCCCACCGAGAGCTCTGATCTTATCACCTGCCTCGTCGCGACTCATAAATTCCAGCGTGCCAGTAATCACAAAACTCTGTCCAGATAATGGAGCGTTTGTAAGCTCAATAAACTGTGGCTCTACACCTAAGTTCTCGAATGTCTTCAAAAGCTCTATGTTATCCGGATCTGCGAACCATGCAATTATCGATTCTGCGACAACGTCGCCAATTCCTTCAATATTAAGTAGTTCATCTAAAGTTGCTTCTGATAGCTTATCCAAACTTTTAAAATTTTCTGCCAAATCAATCGCTGTCTGCGCTCCTACATGTCGGATTCCTAGTCCAAAGATAAATTTTGGCAATGGTGGATTCTTGGTCTCGCCTATAGCCTTTATCAAATTATCTGCTGACAACTCAGCAAATCTATCAAGGCTCAAAATATCTTTTTTGCTGAGTTTATAAATATCTGCAATAGATGAAACTAGTTTATTATCGACTAAGGCCTCAACATTTTTCTCTCCGAGTCCTTCTATATTGAGAGCTCCCTTGTTAGCAAAATGTTCTAGACCTCTCTTTAAAATCAGGGGTCCTGTTAGTCCCTTGACTCGCCAAACTACGTCTCCTTCGTGTCTTTCAAATTGCAAATCAGAATATTGCCGTTTGAGTTCATGCTCAAAATCAAATTTTTTAGAGTTTTTTGGTCTGAGTTTTTCAATTACAGATTCTACCTGTGGAATAATATCTCCAGCTTTATAGACGATTATTGTGTCACCTATCCGGATATCTTTGCGCTTAATCTCGTCGGAATTATGCAAGCTGGCATGTCTCACTGTAGTGCCAGCAATAATAACTGGGTCAAAAACAGCTACTGGCGTTGCCGCACCCGTCCTGCCAATGCTAATAACTATGTCACGAATAATACTGGTTGCCTCTTCTGCTGGAAACTTTATCGCTACTGCCGCGCGCGGTGCTTTACCAACAACACCCAGTCTTGCAAATTGATCAAGCGAATTGATTTTGACAACCATCCCATCTGTAAAATATTCCAAATCCAGTCTTTTATCTCGCCAGGATTCCGCAAATTCCCAAAGCGCCTTAACATTTTTTAACACGGCGTGATTATCCCCCACACGAAAACCTAACATTTGCAGAGTTTCATAGTTTTGTTGCCAAGTTTTTGTATTTATATTTTCTGACACCAAACTAAAAGCATGGAAATATAATTTTCTGGAAGCCACAACGCTAGGATCAAGTTGACGAATAGTTCCAGCACTCAAATTTCGTGGATTGGCATATGGCTTTTCGCCGACTTTTTCCAGCCTGCTATTGAGTTGTTCAAAGTCTTTTTTATACATGACTATTTCTCCTCGCACCTCAACACGTCCGGGGATTTTTTGCCTTAAAACAAGAGGGATTGACTGAATCGTTCTAATGTTTGTAGTCACGTCTTCACCGACGTATCCATCACCACGAGTAGCCCCAACCGTTAACATGCCGTCTTCATAGACTAGGCTACAGGCTAACCCATCCATCTTAAGATCTGCAAAATACTCAAGTTTCTCACCTTCAAGAAGTTTTGTGGCGCGTTCTGACCATTTTTGTACTTCATCCAGGTCAAAAACATCATTTAGACTAAGCATCCTCCTACTATGCGTTACCTTTTTGAATTTATTTGATGGGCTACCGGCAACTCTTTGAGTTGGGCTGTCGCTGGTTATTAACTCAGGAAACTGTGATTCAATACGTTCTAGTTCGTGTTTAAGGCTATCCGCTGCTTCTTCGTTCATAATAGATTTGTCTAACACATGATAGTTATATCGATACTCATCAATAATTTCTCGAAGTTTGACTATTCGTTGCTTGGCTTGTTTCAAATTCATAAAATTTCTTCTTTAGAGCAGTTCCCTATATAACTTGTAGCTATAAATGTTGATAACAAGTAGTGAGACGAAAGTAACAAAATAAAATATTAACTCGCTAGCAGACGTAAGCAAATAACTGAGTATCGTAATCAAAATACCGCTAATAACAAAGACAAAAACATAGCCGGCAACTAGCCTAATCCCGACTCCAAGACGGCGATTTTCTAATAATTTCCAGGCTGATGAATAAGCTGCTCGTGGTGAAACTTCTGGCAATGTCACTATATAGATGGCCAGCAACCCGGGTAGCAATAAATATATTGTTAGTATGACTAACAATATGCAAAGAAAAACCCAAAGAATTTGTTCTATGGGAGTGACAGCCAGCCCTCCCACGATAGTTGTTGTGTACAAAAAACCCGCAATCATCAAAGGGATCATCGATAATCCTAGGATGAAAAGAACCACCAAAAATTGCAAAAGAGGATATTGGCTTTTGTAAAACATATCGCTAAAACGAAATCTCTGGTTTGCTGTTCGTTGACGAACCGCCCATATAGCTGCCAACATAAATATAACTGTTATAAAATTCTGATAAACTCCGACTATCTCATTGTTTCTCTGTTGCACTGAAATAACCAAATAGTTAACCAGAGAATACGCCACAGAGTATGCCGGAGCCTGAGAGCCTAACATTTCTTTTATCTGCTGTTTCGAGCTATTTAAGTCTAGGCCAGCACCAAAAAGGAGGATGACGAGTAGCTGCAACAGGGTGAACAAGGCAATAAGTCCTAAAAAGATTTTTTTGTTTGAAATTATTAACTTCCAAGATTCACGCAACAGCTGCCAGGACCCGCTTAGTTTGACCTGCCGGGTAAGAAATTTTTTGGGGCTGACCTTAAAAGATCGATGTCCAGATTCTTTTCTTTTGCGAACTTTTGCTGAGGGTTTAGTTTTTGTGGCTGGTTTTGTCTCTTTTTTAACCACAAATAGTCCCTTTTACGCTTTTGTTCCCATATTGCGAATCCGAGCAACTCTGTCTTCAATAGGTGGGTGCGTACTAAATAATCCTGTCAAAGTCCTTTTCTTGAGCGGACTAGCAAAAAACAAATGTGCTGTTGCTGTGTTTTGTTTCTGAGTAGCACTACCTGTCTTGCCAATTTTCTCAAGAGCAGAAGCCAGGCCTTCTGGGTATCTGGTAGAGAGCACGCCATCAGCGTCTGCTAAATATTCTCTTTTGCGTGAAATTGCCATCTGAATCATGCCAGCAACAATTGGTGCGATAATTGCTGCAACAATGCCAATAATCATAAATATACCGTTGTTATTATTGTCGTTATCTCTAAACCAAAATGTGTACATAATAACATCTGCCAAAACTGCTATGACCGCGACCAGAGCAAATGCATACATAGATACTCTAATGTCGTAGTTTTTGACATGCCCAAGTTCGTGAGCCATCACTCCTTGGAGTTCCTTATCATCCATCATATCCAAAAGCCCAGTAGTCGCGCAGACTATAGCGTGGTTTGGATCCCGACCAGTGGCAAAGGCGTTCGGTGCTGGGTCGTCCATGATATAGACCTTTGGCATAGGTAATCCGTCAGTTATAGCCAAGTTTTCGACTATTCGCCAGAGTCTTGGGTTGTCATTTTTTTCTATTTGTTTGGCGCCGTTGACAGCGGTAGCCATTTTGGCGCCTGAATAATAAGTTATGACCGCATAAACCAAGCATCCGATAAGAACATATGGGGTGATATAAGTCGAACCAAGATATCCACTAACCAGCCACGCCATAACGCCAACTACCAACATGAAAAAGATAAAGATATAGAAAGTTTTACGTTTATTGCTAGCTATTTCAGAATACATAAGTACGTATTTCGTAGTACGTATAACGTATTACGAGGTTCTTCCTTTTGCGCTTTTTATTAGACCGTTCGTCATTTTATGAATATCCGTTACCTTTTCCTCTAACAATTGTAGCCTATCGGAGGGCAAAAAACCAAGATCATTCGCAATATAAGCATGACTTAGTGTCTCGGTTAACGAACCCAGAGCTATAGAATAAAACTGTGCTTTTTCTTTTGCACCTTGTCTGGAAAATCCTTCGGCTATATTTGCAGAAACTGAGACGGATGATCTTCTAATTTGTGCAGTAAGCCCATATCTTTCGTCACTAGGGAATTCACTAGTTAACCTATACACTTCAACAGCAAATTTGCGTGCATTTTGCCACGCTCGAAGCTGAGTAAATTTAAATATTTTCTCGGAAGCCATGCCGTTATACTTTATTCGTAATCCGTTATACGTTCTTTAGAATTTAACCTCTGTAGGTTTTTGGATGGTCTCGTTTTCTTTTTCGTCTACTTCGAAGAATTCACGTTGTTTGAACCCTAACATCCCCGCAAAAATAATGTTTGGGAAAGTTTTTATCTTGATATTGAGATCTCTGGCAGAGCCGTTATAAAATCTTCGAGACGCCTGGATCTTGTCCTCTGTATCTGTTAGCTGAGCCTGTAGATCCAAGAAATTCTGGTTTGCCTTAAGGTCTGGGTAGCTCTCTGCAACGGCAAACAAGCTCTTTAGAGCTTCACTAAACACATTGTCAGCTTGTGCGGCCTCTTTTACAGATCCACCACCCTGCAAAGCTGTACTACGTTCCTGGGTAACTTTCTGTAGCGTTTCGGATTCGTGCTTGGCGTAACCTTTTACGCTGCTGATTAAGTTTGGAATCAAGTCATATCGTCTCTTTAGCTGAACTGTGATATCACTCCATGCTTCATCAACCCTGATTTTTAATTTTACAAGTCCGTTATATATCGCAACTAGTCCGACTACGACTACTACCGCGATTATTCCTAATATTGCTATCAATGACATTTAAATTCCCCCTTAATTTCTACGTAATTCGTACTTTATATTTTAACACATGCTGTCACATAAATATACTGGTGGGCAAGGAGGGACTCGAACCCTCAAGGTTTATTCAACCAACGGATTTTAAGTCCGTCGCGTATACCAATTCCGCCACTCGCCCGCTATTTTGTCAACTTTGTGTTTTGGCTTGCCATACGAAGCTTTATGCAAAGTATGGAGGTGCGTACGAGTAACGCTCTCGTCTAGCAGGTTTTGCAGACCTGTGCCTAACTTCTCGGCCAACGCACCATAATTAACGTGTTCCGCACTTAGTCTAGTTTTGGTGCAACAGCGAGGAGCGCAAACGAGCCGTACTCTTAAGTACGGTGAAGTGCGCACCGCAAGCTTGTAAGCCAAAAATAGGCAAGAAATCTGTGGTGTTTCTGGTTACACCAGAAAGCAGACAGATTGGTGCGGGATACGTGATGGTGATCTCACCGGGAATCGAACCCGGATTTCCAGGATGAGAACCTGGTGTCCTAACCGTTAGACGATGAGACCATGTTAATTTAATTGTTAAAGTTGGTCTTCTTCGAAGTTTCCAGGATGAGAACCTGGTGTCCTAGACCGCTCTGACGATGAGACCTCGGTGTATCTTAAAAATTATAACATACATCTGTTAGGCTGGTGTCGAAGAGAGGTGATCACACTATTTTTTTGGCGTTTAGGACCCTAGTTCATCTAAAACTTTTTCTATCAAAGTTGTAGGGTCCTCGTCGAAAATTATTTTTCCTTGACCTTCTTTAGTTATTTTTTGATTTAACTTCACCAATTCATCAGCTACGCCGCCGGTGTCAGTCAGAACGCCAACAACTTTTTGCATATCAATGAGGTTGGTAAATTCGTTCAGACTACCCCAACGACCTCTAATTATAATCCCCGCGTCACAATTTGCTGTTAAGATCACGTTGCGATATTTCATGCAAACTCTTTTGTTGGCAACAAATTCAAAATCTTCAGATACAAATTGTAACTTAGCATAAATATTATGATCATCATCAGGAGCATCATGTTTTAGTTCATCCATGTTGTGTAGAGGAGAATAACCCCAGATTTCTACTCCACCACTATGTGCTTGCTTGGCGGCAATGTAAGGCAGACCCTTACAAGCTCCTGTGATTACGATCACCGAGTCAGCGTGTTTCTTTAGGGCATTCCCAAGTTCAATTATCTTCGGGACCACTCCATCAATCTCACCAGCAGCAGACCCATATACCCCAATTTTATATTTCATACATTAAAGCATAACATGGGTCAATGATCGTTGGTTATAAAAGTGTTCTGTATTCAGGTAATTTCTATTGAAGTAAAGTTGGGTTTGCAGTCGTACCTGTACCTGTAGCTCCTGCTCCGCCCAAAAGAGGCGCTAGCTGACCAAGAAGTTGCATGGCAGGAATTGCATCAGTTGGTTTTTGGATATCAACTTTGGCTTTGTTGAAGGTAAAGTCAGCACTGAGCGATGTAGTGTCATCGTTAGCTTTTATAGCAACTTTGACAATTTCTTTCTTGGACGCATCTAGCCAAACTGTGAATTCATAAGAAGTCTTAGAATTATCTGCCTTTTTTGCGCTATCGGAGCCGGTAACTTTATCACCACCACAACTATTTAGCTTTTTGACCATGTCAAGCTGTTCGAAATCCTTACCAAAAGCTTTGGCTTTGTCTTTATTTATACCCAGATTGGCCTTAGTAACTTTGCGTCCATCAACTGTATCACTAGCAGTTTTATTAATGTCAATAAAGGTATTCTTGTCATATAGACTAATGATTTGGTTAATATCTTTTTCACTCAATTGATTATTGCCTGATAGCAAAGAACACTTATCAGATGTGTAGTTCTTGACTAGGCTCTCATCGATTTCAATCCATTTATTTGTGATCTGTTTGCCCAATTGCCCCATGAAAGCACCACCTTCTGGCCCCATGTAACCAGTAGCCAAAGCTTGGACGGTACTAAGATCGCTAAACTTTAGATAAATTGCCTTATCGACAGCTCTAACCTCTAGAGGTACTTTTACTCCGTTAAATGCAACGTCTAGTTTTGCATTTGTAGCATTCTTAACAGCATCACTTTGGATATCGTAACCTACAACAACTGTTGATGATTGCGTGCCCTTACTCGTAATACTGGCACTACCCTTGCCAGAAACTTGCTGAAGCTTCAACGTGTTAGCCACTGATTTTTTCAAGACATTCTGTGGTGTGTTCGGCAGATAGACAAACTTATATGCCCCAGCGCTAGCTGCTATCAGCAGAACAATTACACCAGCAATTATTCCAAGTTTTTTCTTGTTTTTTAATGGACCAGATGATCCACCACCAGCCTTTGGTGAGACAACTGGACTAGCAGCCGGTTGTGCGTCCTGCGCAGGCGGAACCGAACTAGCAGCCGGTTGTGCGTCCTGCGGCGCCGGATTATCTCCAGATGAGTCTGAAGTGTTATTTGTTTGATCTTCTTGCATAAAGCCCCCAATGCATTTATTATACTTATCCTTATACTAGGATTATATTCCACGAATGCTAAATATGCAAAAGTTATGCGCAATTTATAGATATGACTTGGACTACTATCATATTTTTTTGTTCTTCCAATACTTTTCCCATTCAGCTATTTCGCTTATTGTATCCACGCGTTTCACTTTGTCAATCAAAAAAACACCATCAAGATGGTCAATCTCATGCTGGAAAACACGCGCGTGAAAGTCGTAATCCAAATCATACTTCACAGGGTTAGAGTCTCGGTCTAAGCCAATAACCACACATTTATCAGGTCGTGGCACGAGCGCACGCAGTCCACATGATAAATCGCCTTCCCAATCTTCTTTAATACGCTTTGAGCTACTGATTACTTTTGGATTAATTATGATAGCTAACGGAAATGGCTTTTTGCCAGGATAACGAGGGTTATTTGGATCAACATGGACAACAATTACTCGTTTATTCACGCCAACTTGTGGGGCGGCAATACCGGCCCCGTTATTTTTATCGCATATAGCAGCTAACTCGTCTACAAATTTTTGAAAATCTTTTGTTGCTATTTCTCGTTTAGTTACGGGCTTTGATTTGCTACGTAAAGCCGGGTGCCCAAGGCGAACAATTTCTAATTTACTCATGTTTCTATGTATACCCTAAAGTAAAGCGTATTACAAACGTACGTTCGCGTACTATAACAACAACCTAGTTTGATACTACAAACTAGTGACGTGCCTACCGCCTTGACTAATTAATCGCTTATCAAATGTTATCAACTGATTATTGTAGGCTTTTGCCTCTGCAGTCGCATAACAATCTACAACCGAAAGTGAGGGGTGGTGTTCATACAGTTGAATAACTTCCAATAGAAAGTATGGATTATGCACCACGTTTGCAAACCCCAAAAAATCAGTCACTAGCCGAGTTATGTCCTGACGCGGTAGCAGGATAACTTTTTCTAGGACGTAAACTACTTCGACAACTACAACGTCTGTGACATAGACCTTATTTTTTCCGATTACATTTGTCGCTTTTTTTGTCTGCTCGGGTACATCATCAAGCAGAAAACGCAGGACTACATTTGTGTCTAAACTAATCATTATTTCCGGCAACCCAAGCTTTGGCGGCAGCTTCACGCAAGGAATCGCCTGCAAGTCCTTTAAGATGACTGGGAATTTTCTTGGTTATTTTTGCTCTTGTTGCTTCAAAGGTTTTCAAGTCAGTGCCTGCATCAAGCACTACTTGATTGTTTGAATTAAGCGTAACCGTTAGCTTTTGACCAGTCTTTAACCCTAAAGCTTTACGTAGTGGTGCAGCGATAGTAATAGTCCCTTTGCTTGTAACTGTTGTGTTGTATGTCATGTAATACATTTTACACGATGTAATACATAGTGTCAATTTCTTTCATCATTTTTACCAAAAAAGCCTAAAGGGAGATTTGTTGCAATTTGAGACATTTTAATGCTTAAATGGTGGTAGTAATTTAGGGAGATAGTTATGAATTTTTTGCTAATAGCACAAACGGCACAATCACAATGCACATTAAATGGTCAGCCAATAGACTGTGCCGAGCTTGCGGAAAAAGCAAAGCCATTTATCGGTCTAGGCGTTGGGATATTCGTTTTTATCCTTGTTATTTCAATTATTGCATTTATCTTTTGGCTATTAATGCTCATACATGCGATCAAGCACAACAGCCCTGATAGAAGTACATGGATACTCGTCCTCGTTGTTTCGTTTGTTGTAGGACTTAGCTTTATTGGCGCTATAGCGTACTTCTTTGCAGAAAAGAAAAACGCGGAGCAAGCCACCGCCCCGAGCAAGCCAGAATCTAGTAGCCCACCTCAAAAGGTCGAGTAAAATATAGACCAAATAAATCTGGGGTTACACGCCGTCGTGGTTATTGTTGAACCACTCGTGCTCAAGAGCGGTTTTTGCTGATTTCACTACCTTCCATGTATCACCCTCAACATATATGGCATCCTCATCCGTTAATAATACTATGTCGTACTTCCCTGCGTATTTCTCCTTGATTTCGTCTATCGCTGCTGACCTAGAAGCCATATCGTAATGAGGAATAGGTACAATATTCACAAATCCCAAGCCTTTGGTTGACTCAAGCCCATGCACTTTCTCAGGTTCATCAAGTGTCAAAACTGGCTCAATATCTACACCAGCTACGATAGCCCCCGCACTAACACCTGCATACAGACCGCCACCTTCTACGAAGTTTTTGAGCAACTTGTCAAACCCCGAGTCCTGGAGTTGTTTTAGCAAATAGAATGTGTTCCCTCCTGCGATATAAACAATATCGGTAGCATCTAATTGCTTTTGCATCTCATCGACACTGGCTTTGGATATATCAAGCTCGGTAATCTGAAAACCCATTTTGCCTAGAACATCTCGATCTTTGTCGATCCACCAGGCATCTTTATCAAGATTTCCGGCAGTTGGGATAAAGAGCATCTTAACTTCAGATGGACCAAAACCAACGAATTGCTTGATGTATTCAAGCCCACTTGATGCAAGAAATAGTTTTTTCATAGATACATCATACCAAAAAGCCCCTTTTTGTGAGTTGTTGACGTACTTTTGCGATTATTAAACCCTCAAACTCCTTCGATAAAGGTCTCAATAAAACCATTAAACTTGCTGGTCACACGTTTGATAATCGATTCTCTTTGCAAAATTCCTGGTTGTTTTTCGAGTGCTTTGGCAAAATCTTCCTTGCGTGGCTTGCGTCCACTATACAAATAGCGATCAATCAGTGCCTGCAGCTTATCATTCATCAGCCCCTCCTCACTGCACATTTCCTGAAAAGCTTCGAGCTTTTCTTGGTCCCAAAAGTTATTAAACTCCGTTTCAACATCCTCGGCATTAGAGATATTTGGTATCGTACTATTGATAAACTTCTCTATCAACTCACGCTTACTGCGCAACGTTGCGTCAGTCGACATCGTGTCCATAATGTTCTGCATCAATTTTGCTGTCTTGGCCTCATCCGCGCCAACCAGTTGCGCCAGCAGACGGATAATGTAATCCACGTTAACCTCATCTCTTCGGATCAGCTCCAGTTCAAAGTCGACGTCTTCCAATATTGACACCTTTTCTTTCTCGTGATCACCCCTGACTTTGTCGTAAATGTCCAAATATTTGCTCTTAAAGTCATTGAATGTTTGCTCGCCTATAGACACATGGCTAAAATCAAAGTCAGCAAACGAAACAAGGATGTTTTTGAGTCGCATTAACTCACGAAACGTCTTTACAAATTCCAACTGCGCTTCTTCGCCCACTAAGTTATCAACACTTTCGGGGGTTGGCGTCTGTGCGTATAGTTGCGCCACCATCTCGTCAAACTTCGCCGCGTAATCTTCGTACGGCTCCATAAAGATAACCTCTTGGGCGTTTTTATCAGCAAAAAGTCGCAGCGCGTCATCGGTTGCCTTTTTGAGGTTACGAAACACCACAATGTTCCCCTGTGATTTCGTTTCGTTTAATATGCGATTAGTTCGAGAGTAAGCTTGCAACAAACCGTGATATCGCAAGTTTTTATCTACGTACATAGTGTTTAGGGTCGGGCTATCAAACCCAGTCAAAAACATATTCACCACCAGCAAAATATCGATCTCGCGGGCTTTCAAGCGGTCAGCAATGTTGCGATAGTAGTTGTAAAAGCTCTGGCTATCTTTGGTAGAATAGCTCGTGCCGAACATCTCGTTATAATCCGCAATATAGCTTTCCAGCTTGTCGCGCGAATGTTGATTGATCTGACTAAATAGATCCAACTGCGGGTCATCATCCAACATACTATCGGCATTTTTGTCTTCTTCGTTGGTGCCATAGCTAAATATCGTCGCGATTTTCAAGTTGTGATCGCCAGACTGTTTCTTGGCTCGAAATATATCATAGTATTTTGTCAGTACATCTATGCTGCTGAGGGCAAAAATCGCGGTAAAATCGCGGCTGTGCGTCTTGCGGTCGTGATTGGCGATAATATAATCAGTGATTTTCTCAATCCGTTGCGGCGATTCCATCAACTCTTTGGTGTCGATGGCTTCTACATCAACATCTATCTCGTTGGCGCTGTCTTTGCGCCTATATTTACCGACATACTCTACCGCAAATTTCAGCACATTTTCATCACTTATTGCATCGGTAATCACATATTTGTGCAGGCACTCGCCAAACAGTTCTTTTGTAGTGCGCTTGCCCATAGCATTGCCGCTGGCGTTTTCGGCAAAAATCGGTGTGCCAGTAAAGCCAAACAACTGGCGATTGGTGAAATATTCGGTAATTTTCTTGTGTGTTTCGCCAAACTGGCTGCGATGGCATTCGTCAAAGATAAAGACAATCTTTTTATCGCGATGCGTGACCATTTTTAGGGCATGACGCTCGTGCGTGACGGCGTTATTGAGCTTTTGAATAGTTGTGACGATTAGCTTGGTATCGGGCTCGCCAAATTGCTTTACCAAACTATGAGTGTTGTCAGTGGCGTCCACGCTGTCTTTTTTAAAATTGTTAAATTCACGAATCGTTTGGTTGTCTAGGTCGTTACGGTCCACCACAAACACAACCTTGTAGACGTCTGGGTTATCTACCAGTAGTTGACTGGCTTTAAACGATGTTAGAGTTTTGCCGCTGCCTGTGGTGTGCCAAATATAGCCGTTTTTGTTGCCACTACTTACGCGGTCGACAATTTCTTCTACCGCATAATATTGATACGGTCGCAGCACTACCAATGTTTTGTTGGTTTGTAACACCGTATATTTGGCAATCATCTTGGCGATGTGGCATTTTTCTAGGAAAACTTTGGCAAAATCTTCTAGCTTTGTGATTTTTAGGTTGTCTTTATCTGCCCAGTACGAGGTGAATTTGAACGATGCTTTTTTGTCGTTGTCGTACCCCACGGTGTTGGAATAATATTTTGTATTTACACCGTTGCTAATCACAAAAATCTGCACATACTGGTATAGCCCATAGCCTGCGGCATACGAATGTTTGCGGTAGCGGTTCACTTGGTTAAAGGCTTCTTTGAGCTCTAGGCCTCGGCGTTTTAGCTCTATTTGCACCAGTGGCAAGCCGTTTACAAGGATCGTGACGTCGTAGCGGTTTTTGTACGCGCCGTCTATGGTGACTTGATTCGTTACCTGAAACTGGTTTTGGCACCACTTTTTTTGGTTTATAAATTCTATGTATGCGCTGGTGCCGTCATCTCGTACCAAATGCATTTTGTCCCGTAGCGTTTTGGCGCGATCAAACACATTGCCTTTGCTCAGATAACTCAGTACTTTGCTAAATTCCTTGTCGCTCAGCGTGACACCATTGTGTTTTTCTAGTTGTGTTTTAAGATTTGCTACCAACGCCACTTCATCAGCAATAGCAACCCGCTCGTACTTCATCTCATGCAGCTGAGCGATAAGGTTATTTTCTAGTGTTTGTTCGGATTGCGTAGTCATTTAACAATCCCCATAAAGGTATTTATATTCGTTTTCAATGTTTCTAGACCGTGGTCATCTCCAACATCTACATGAGAGGTTGTCCAATTACAAAATTCATAAACTTTATTTATTTTATCTAAATCCTGATCAGAAATGTCATTCCTGCTATTTTTTATACCATCGATAGCTTTTGAAAATTGACTATCAGCATCCCAAAACAGTAAATCGTTTTTGATAAATTTTTCTACTTCATATCTCAAATATTGACCATACTCAACAATTTTCATCTCAATATTTATTGGTGTTCCTTGTTGTGCCTTATTATAAATATTATTTTCAAAACCTTCCAGTTTATTCTTAAAGTCTGTTGAACAACTTTTACAAATAAAACTGCCCCCGAGTTCTTTTTTGTTACGAATTATGTTGTATTCATTTCCTAGATTGCCATTATTTTTTCCAGTTTTAAAACTCTTTCTCAAAAACTTAAAAAACGTTCTGTGATGAGTGAAAATAAAAGTTTGAGAAAATTTGGCGTGTTCTTCTGCGATTAGATCTACTAAATGGCTTAAGTTGTTGTTATCAAGGCTCGTAATCGGATCATCAAATACCAAGACTTTATTTTCAGGATTCGTCTGTATATCAAGAAAAGCAAAGAAAAAGCATAATGATAAAACTTGCAATTCTCCCTCTGATAATCCTTCCTTAAAATCTCTTTCATCTCCTTCATTATCCAAAACCTTGAAAGCAAAAGGAAATTCAGTTTTGTTTCTTGTTTTTTCTGTCTTTAATTTTAATTTGAAACTGAATTTAAATTTATCAAAATATTCTTCGATTTTTTTCAAAGTCTTTTCAAATACTTCTTCGGAGCAATATTTTTCATAATCTTCTTTCGCTTTATCGTGTTTTGTCCTTAAATCTTCAAATTCCTTTTGAGTAGTCGCAAGTCCTTTTTCTTTAGCTTCTTTTTGTTTTTGTTTGTCAATCTTTCCCTCGGTAAAAAAAGTTATCCTTAAATCAATTTCTCCAATTTTTTGATTATTTACTGTGATTCTTTGTTGTATTTTCTCGTCTGTATTATCTGTTTTAAATTTACGAATAAGTTTGTTTTTCTTCTCAATAAATGTGTAAATATCGTCAAAAAAGGTTTCTAAAGTTTCAAATTCGGTTTTTGCCTTATTGTAAACTTCTACAATATCTTCACTTCTTGGCTTTTTTAGATTTTCGATTTTTTTCTTCAAATCCGCAATCTTGTTTGTTGTCGGTTTTTTGTGCTTCTTTTGTTCTTCTACTGAATAAATATCTTTGATTTTGTATTTTTGATTTAGTTCACTCATGGAAACAAAAACAGAATCGATATCATAGTTTTTAACTGCATTGACAAGATCTTCCAGTTCTTCAATCAGTGCTTTTTTATTGTCTTCAAAGGATTGAAGCTGTTTTTTATAAGTATCGTCAAAAATATCATTGTAAGCTTTGATGATTTTTCCAATATTTTCTTCTTCATTCTCTGACTGGCAAAACGGGCATTTGCTTTTGTTTTCTTCTCTGATTTCAATACCAGTTTGAAAAAAATCTTCATGCTTTCTTATTTTGACAATTAAATCTTGCTCTGCTTGTATTTGTACTTGTTCTTTTAGATCAAAATTGAAAAATGCTTGATAAATCGATTGTTCTGATAATGATAATTCAATTTTTTCGTTGCTGATTTCGGTGATTGAATTTTGAATATCATTAACTTGTTTTTGAGTTGCTCCATCGGTTTCAAGTTTCTTCTCCGTTCCCTTTTTGTCTTTTGTGAGTTCTTTTTTTAGCCCTGTAATTTCTTCTTTTGTTTTATCTTTATAAGTATCAAATAAGGGACTTTCGTCTTCTGAAAGTAGAAATTTCAAAGTATCTTTATGGTCTTCATTGTATTTTTTGATTTCACCATCTTTATCGTCTTTAGCCTTTTTCGTTTTTTGACGAGCTTCACGGAGCTTTATCGCTTCGCTATCAAATTGAACAATCATTTTACCGGACTTTTGTTCCTGTCCGTTTGCTTGTGTATCTCTCATATTCCCTAGATGTATGTTGTCATGTACAAATTCACGATCGAAAAACAAAAAATCGTCAGTACTTTTAGTTTTGTCCCAAGCATTTGATTTGTTTGAAAATTTATACTCTCCATTGTCAAACTTCAAACAAATTCCGTTAGGTATCTGATTTGTTACGAAAGGCTTTTTATCACCACAAACACTTTTTAGGATATTACAAACTGAGCTTTTCCCAGTTCCGTTTTCACCATAGAGTATATTTATTGTGTCATGAAATTCTTGAGAATTAAAAAAATTCTGCCATCGAAAATTTTGAAATGACTTGTAGTTTTCTATAGTTTTAATTAAGCACAATTTCATACAAACATTTGTTGGAGGAGGGATTTTTTGAAGTTTTTGGCCTGCTCCAGCTGCCTTTCTACTACATTAATTTTATCATCTAGGTTTGTCAGAAAATCTGCGATTTTCTGCTGTTCTTTTTCGCTGGGTAGGTTAATAGCAAAGTCTTGAAATTCACCAATCCAGTGTCGCTTATGATCACCGACCACAAACTTTATCTTGCTTAGTAACTCGTATGCTACTTTTATATTTACGTCTGTTTTTGTTCTCAGAATTTTCATCGCGGACGACTTAACTTTAAACGGGAAATCAACAAAGTGACTAGCGGTCGTAAAGTCGTCAAAAATGATGACCGGAATATCATTGTTAATTCCGTCTTCTTCGTCTGTATACCCTAAGATAAACGTCTTGCCGGCTGTTAATACAGGTGTCTTATATTTATCATCGTATTCCGTCGATTTAACAATATATTTTGTAGGTTGTTCATAGGCTAATATATCGCCAAGCTTTTTCCCTTGCCAGTCAGGGTAGTTTTTGCCATTTTCATCAGAAAAGCGGATTTTGGGAGTCTGTCCGTTTGCTGGTGGAAAGATTTTTTGCATGACGCCTTTTCTGTATTTTTTCAGCAGCTCGACTTTTTTATCAATCACCGCAACCCTCTCATCCACCACTCCCAAAAACCCCGCAATCTTCTTCTGCTCCTCGCGCGACGGAGCAAGTATTTTCGCGTTAAGTACATCGCCTTTTGTGACGTTTTTCATAGAATTGCTTGTTCCTGTTGCTAGTACGCTCAGATGAGCACGCATACTTTTACTACCAAGTTTTAGAGCAATCCATCTTGGTGATGCATTGGTTTTGATTTTTGCAGCCCAAAGTCTGTCAGGTAAAAAAATGTTCTCGTTCGACTCATGTACAAGTGCATTTGCGCCAACTAACTGTGGTGTATTCATCCGGCTGATAATGATTGTATCTACCTCGATTGATTCTTTTAGCCTTCGAGTCTCTGCGCTGTCGGTAACGACCTTATTCTCCTTGCAGTCAAAAGTGCCTTTGGTTACACAACTAGTTTTTAATATTGCTTTTTCATCATCCTTGGCCACTCTGTCCTCGGAATTTACGCTAACTCCTGCATCAAGACTATCGATAAAATCACCAAGCTTTATAGTCTGCCACTCACCACTAAACTCAGGAAAGCGAAGCTCCGGCACTTTTTTGGTTGTTGTAGTGTTCATTTTCCTACCCCGAGGACATACACACCTATTAGCAAAACAATTACACCCGCTACAATGCTCATAAACCACCAAAGCAATTTATGTTCATTGGATCTCGGTATATGACCTATACTTGTTTTTGTGAATGCATTATTCTCGCCAGGCACGTCCACTCCTCCACCGACCGATACATTATGAAACTTATTGTGATTGCCTGGAACACTTAGTAATGTTTTTTGCGCTTCTGCTTGCTTTGGCTCTTGAGCAAGCTCCTCTAGATAATCATTACCCGCAGCTGTAATTTTCATGTGTGCGTAAGGAATATACTGTAGCTGATCGATAGGACCTGGACCTGGAACACTAATGTACCCCTTGCCGAGCAAATACATAAAATCTGAGTGCATACCTTCCTCACTCATCCCTGCATCTTCTAATAGCTCATTGCGCTTTACCCAAAGTTGATTCTGTCTTTTACTCAATGACTCGAGGATTAATCGCCTATTCTTTTTTGATAAAGGGATTGTGGACATAATCTAAACCGGCGAAGCTACGCCGAGCTCCTTTTTTGTTGTGAGATTGACATAAGCGGAATGCTTATGCTACAATGCAGATGGTAAGTAATTCCTCTGTCGTGGGGCTCCGTATGGTTCCTCGTAAATAACGACAGAGGATTTTCCTTTTCTGGGTGATGGTTATGTGAATAAGCCATTTTCTTCAACCACTTTACCTTTGACTATGTCTGCATACGATTCATCTTCGTGCTCGTATTTTCTAAAGAAGCTCCACGCCAAACTATCTACAATTTGCAACCCTTTTTCTTCACTAGGGGTTTTGATCTCAATATTAATATCTAGTTTGTGATTAGTTTTAGACTGTTCTTTAAGATATGTCGCAAAGTTTTCGTTCAAAAACTTGTTCGTTTCTCTTTTTGATGCAACAAAGTGTACGGGCTTGTTCTGTGGGACTAGCTTTTTTCTGATCATTCTATCTAGCAATATATTCACCACATAGTTATAGAGTACGTGTTTTTCATCTTGCAATTTTGTATAGACGTTCTTTTTATTCATTCTAACGGTCAGAATATACACGTCTTGCTCTGAGAGTAGATTCAATAACCGCATGCGAGTTACGGGTTTTTCCTTGAATGCGTGTAGCGTGCCGTGGTGATTTTTTATTTCTGTTTTGCTAAAGTTTCTAAAAATCTTCCGAACCAACTTGTTAAGCTTTTTCTTGTCTTTCGCAAATAAAAAGGTTACCACAAAATAGTGAGAGGTTTTCTTTTTGGTAAAATCGAAGCCCAAATCACCGCTTTCGTCCATAAATATGTAACTACTCATTTTATTTCTCCGAATGGCGAGTTTATGCCGAGTTCCTTGGTGTATTTTGCGATTTTTTGGTCAATTCCTACTGACTCTTTGTCTATTTTGCGGATTTCTGCCACGACTTTGTCGAGGTCGATCTCTTCCTCTTCCTCAAATGTGTCGACGTAGCGGGGGATGTTGAGGTTGTAGTCGTTTTCTTTTACCTCGCTAAGCGGAGCGACGTAGCTGTATTTATCTTCGCTTTTGCGTCGGCTGTATGTTTCGATGATTTTATCGATATCGCTCGGACGCAGTCGGTTTTGGTTCTTGCCCTTTTCAAAGTGTTGGCTGGAATCAATAAACAAAATATCATTTGGGTTGGTGCGGCATTTTTTGAACACTAAAATACAGGCTGGAATGCTAGTACCAAAGAACAAATTTGCAGGCAAACCAATCACGGCATCGAGATAGTTCTTTTCTTTGATCAAATATTGGCGGATATGGCCTTCAGCCGCCCCGCGAAATAGCACGCCATGTGGCATAACCACCGCCATAGTGCCGTTGTCGTCGAGCTGGTAAACCATATGCTGAATAAACGCATAATCTGCTTTGCTGCTGGGTGCCAGTTTGCCGTATTGGCTAAAACGATCATCACTGAGGTGGATCGGATTTGCTGACCAGTTGGCGCTAAAGGGCGGATTGGCAACAATTGCCTCAAAACGTAGCTCGGCATGTTGTGGGTTCTCGAGCGTGTCCTCTTGCTTGATGTCAAAATTGGCAAAATGTACGTCATGCAAAATCATATTCATGCGCGCTAGGTTGTAGGTGGTGTTATTTAGTTCTTGACCATAAAAATGATCAACATCTTGCACATATTTGGCTACTCGCAGCAATAATGAGCCAGAGCCACAGGTTGGATCGTAGACACTTTTGAGCTGTTTTTTGCCGTTCGTGACGACCCGGGCCAGTATAGTGCTTACTTCTTGGGGAGTGTAGAATTCACCAGCTTTTTTACCGGCGCCACTGGCAAATTGGCTGATCAGATATTCGTAGGCATCGCCCAGAATATCGATCTGAGAATTTTCTAGCTGAAAATCAATTTTATCCAGATGTACCAGTACTTTGGCGATGAGATCGTTGCGTTGGCTAACAGTTTTGCCCAAACGACTAGCGTTGAGGTCAAGCTCTGAAAAAAGTTTGTCAAAGTCGTCTTCGCTATCTTGGCCCATAGTGCTAGATTCGATATCGCCCAGAGTCTTTTCTAGCTGTTCGATCAGGTTGTCGTTCAGATTGCCGTGCGCAGCAACGTGATGGAACAGCTCGCTGGGTTTGAGGAAATAGCCAAGTTTGTCGATGGCCGCGATTTTCACAGCCCCTAAAATTTCTGCTCCCTGATCCGTAGATTCATCAATATCGGCGTACTTGATGCCGTCATTGGCTAAAAGCTCTTTGTTGGCGTAGAGCTCAATTTTTTCTGAAAGATATTTGTAAAAGATGAAGCCAAGGATATAATCGCGAAATTCATCAGCATCCATCTTGCCACGTAGTTCGTTAGCGATTTTCCATAGTTGGGTTTGTAGCTGTTTTTTCTGGTCTTCGGACATTTTACCTCTCTTTTTCTCTATAATTTTACTCCTATTAACAGAGAAAATCTAGAGGTATGTAGGCCAGGGTTTGAGCCTGAACAACAGACTCTTTCTTTGGTGCAGCATTATTGCTGAAAGTATAACTCTATTCCTCAGAAGATATGATACTAGATGTTTATAGGGCTATCTACTTACTATTGAGCAGCTCCTGCGTGAAGTGCATAGATTCAGAGATAAACAGCTCGAGTGGCATGTAGTCATCCTTAGTTTGGGCAAGTTCAAGATATTTGTAGTAAGCATGCTTGCGCTCTTTAACTACTAGTGGTGGGATAAGTCCAGCTTTGAGGGCTTGAGCGAGCAAAATTAAACGACCAGCACGTCCATTGCCATCACTAAACGGATGTATTTTCTCAAATCGGGCATGAGTAGCAGCTAACACTTTGATGATATCCGTAGATGGGCTTTTTAAGTCATCGATAAGGCTGGCTACAAGTTCGGGTACTTTTGCCCAGTTAGCCAAGGCCACATGCGAACCTATAATCCGCACAGCATGTTTTCGATACTGGCCTGCATCGCTGATAATCCCATTCATGAGGCGTAAGTGAATACCAAGTATTAGCTTCTCATCAATAACAAAGCCATTACCCTTATCTACAAGTTCCTGTAGCAACCAGTGGAGCGTTGCTTGGTGGTTGCGCGCCTCGGTCTGTTCTATGGCGGTACGATTGGATAATACTTTATGGTCAAAGATAACATCTTCAACATCACTGAGGGTCATCGTGCTACCTTCAATAGTGTTGGTGTGATAAGTCAGGTAAAGAGTTAATTTATCTAGAACTTCTTTACTACCAGAGATTGATTTGGGGCTAGCCAATAGCTTCAATGCGGCCAGTTTGGCTGGCATGAGTGCTGCATCGTCTACACTATCTACGCCGACCGTATCAAGATACAGTTTTTCAATGCTCAGTAATGCTTTAGCTCTCGGTTGTGAGCGGTCATTGATCCAAGAGTTAAGCGTCGCAAAAGATACGTTGAGGTTATGCGCCAACTGTTCTTGAGACCAACCAGAGGCGTTGAGGATAGATTTTAACTGTGTTGAGTAGTTCATAACTTTATAATGTTATCACAAACTCTATGAAGTTTCAATTTTACTAACAACTAAAAACCGAACCTTTCAAACAATATTTACACCCAAAAATCAGATAATCTACAGATTGGTGGGCAAAAAAAGACCTTTCAAAACCTGAAAAGTCTTTTGTGGTGCTGGTAAGGAGACTCAAACTTCATTGGCCGTAGACGGACGGGGGAATGACCTATTTTTGATTTTTGATGAGGCCAGGAGTTTGAGCCAAAACACCAGACTCTTTCTTTGGTGCCCATGCATTTCAACCAGCGAATCTATGCCGAGCTCCTTGGTGTAATTTTGTAGCTGAGGTAGCGGAGGACGGTCCTCCCAATTATATACTTCATTGCGTATATGTGGTGTTCGTTTTTGTTTAGTGCTTCACGTTAGATTGATATTCAATCTCTTTGGGGTCGCTTTCAAATATGCTGTCATCTTCTATTTGAATAGTTGAAAGGCTGAAACCATATTTCTTTTCTAGTATTGATTTAGCTTGGGTAAGGACGACTATAGTATTTTTACTATTACTTACTACTAGGTGACCTGAGAAAGTTTCTATACCACCGCCGACTGTACGAGCATGCAAATGATGGGTTGTTTTTACGCCTTTTATTGCTTTGAGATCTTTTTCAATCAGGGTTATATCAATTCTTGCAGGTGTGGCATCAATTAATATCCGTAAAGCATCCCTTATAATTCCATATGCGGCGTATGTCAAAATGACGGCAAAGACCAGCCCCGCCCAAGTGTCTGCTTCGTATATTTGACCTACTTGAATAAATATAGCCGCGATGATAACTGCAATACTGCCTAGAAAGGCATTTATGACATGCCAGAATGAGCCTCGTATATTGAGGCTTTCTTTTTGGCCTTTATACATAATTATCAAAGCGGCTATTTCAAGTCCTATACCGCCAATTGCCATAGCAAACATCGGGGCTGCATTCATTTCAACTGGATTGGACAGGCGATCAATGCCTCGTATGATAATGAATGCAGCCATACCTAACAATAAAAGACCGTTAGTTAGTGCGGCTACGGTCTCGGCTCTGTGAAATCCAAATGTGCGTTTAGATGTAGGCTTAGTGTGTGTAAGTTTAATTGCTATTAAAGATACGCTTATAGCTACGACAGTAGATAGTTCATGAGCAGCGTCAGCCAATAACGATAAGCTTCCGGTTATCAAAGCTACTGTTATTTCCGCAATAAAGTACGTGAATAATAGTACGGCACTTATTTTCAAGCCTTTTACGTTGGTTGAGCCGTGATTCATTCCTGACATTTAGCGAATCTCTGCATATTATTTATACGTTCCCCATAAGCTAATACTATTCTTATGATACGTATTTAGCAAACCAGTCAATTGAACGTTTTATGTCAAACAGCTATACGTTCCCCTCCCTAGTCATAACATCATAATCAAATACTAATAATAAGAGACGCGTTGGTGCGGGTAAGGAGACTCAAACTTCCCGACCGTAGGCAGGTCGGGAGAATGGCCTATTTTTGATTTTTGATGAGGCCAGGAGTTTGAGAGCTCGCTCAGACCAAAGAAAAAAGGCCTTTTTCAAGACCTTCTTTCTTTGGTGCGGGTAAGGAGACTCAAACTCCTGGCCTCATCCTTGGCAAGGATGCGCTCTATCAACTGAGCTATACCCGCCTACATCCTTGAGACAAACCTACGGTTTTTCTCAACGCTCCGGGTGCGAAATAAATTCGACACTCGGGCTACTCTTTTCCCTTTTATAAAAGGTCGAATGGTGGCTCCGCACAGACTCGAACTGTGGACACAAGGCTCTTCAAGCCTCTGCTCTACCAACTGAGCTACAGAGCCACGTAGGCTATTCATATTCAATGGTGGGTGATGAGGGATTCGAACCCCCGACCCCCTCGGTGTAAACGAGGTGCTCTAGCCAACTGAGCTAATCACCCATATCAAATAATTATACATTAACCTCTTAGATTATGAAAGATATAAATGCTATAATTGGATCAATGCGCGCGAGTGGTGGAATGGTAGACACGCTTGTCTGAGGGGCAAGTGCCTGCAAAGGCGTGGAGGTTCAAGTCCTCTCTCGCGCACCAAGAACGGTAGAGAATTATTGCTCGTGTCTTGACCGCAAATATTCAAGTAATCCATAGTGAAGATGCTTTTCGCCACCCCAAACCACAATATTGTAGCCTTCGGGGAACTCAGACGGATCCTCTTCTCGAAAATCAATAGAACGGACTTCTGGAGGTAAAGCTTCACTCATGTGCCTATCTGTACCACCATGCAAAACAGAGTATTTATCACCCCAAACTTCTAGCTCTGCTGGGTTTTGGACATCTTCTAATTTTAAGCCTATTGTGGACAGAACTTCTGGCTTCATGAGTACAGACTTGATTGAAGTAGTCTTTGACACACCCTCAACTGCAAAATCCAACGCAAAATTACCGCCGAATCGTGGGGTAATGGGAACGCCTGCTTCTTTCAAAAGCTTTATAGAACGCTCTTTAATTGCTGTACGCAAATCTCGCTTTCCATGCGTGATAGGTACAGGATAACTTAACTTGGATAGTTGCTCATCAGTTAAATCTGTACCGTTTACAACCTCCATTGTTATCTGCGGGCCACGGTCATCAAGCATAATATCTAGTGGGTCACGACCAATGGTATCCCAAAAATCTATTTTTGGCTGGGCGGGGTGAGCGCGAAGCACAAACTCTCTTACGAGCTGCTCAATGACTTCCCGCCACGCTTCTTTCATTTCTGGCGTAAATGTTGCTTCATAGATACTATAAAAAGGCTCATCTCTCAAGCTGCCTGTATCCGTGAAACCCCATACTTCAACACCACTACAATGGCTAACAAGAATATCATGGCGTAATGAGGGATCTATATGGTCAGTTATATCCCTTTGTATGCGTGCTATACTCCGCCAGTTACCATAAATAGTTTGCCACCGTCTTGTAAATATGACGAAAGCTCAGTAATCATCTCTGGCTCGGCAGGTGTATAAACATCTGCTATCGTTTCGTCTACGTCAGAGAAAGCTAGGCGAAGTTGGTTGTTGTATGTAATTAAATTGCTTTCACTCATAACAAAATTATAGCAGGTTTCTAGCCTGTTATTCCTCTGTTTGGCGAGCCCCATCCGCCTCTGCCGTTTATGGCGGCTGGGCTTAGACATTTTGCTGGAAATAGGTTCAAGCGAAGTTGCAAAGCTCCACCAATTCGATAGACGCCTGTTATAATAGCGTCAATGAATTGGTTAGTGTTGACATTTTTTGCCGTTATTTTTCGTGCTTATGGTATATAAGTATAAGTTTTTTATTGATATACTACCATTGGGAAAGTCTATAGAAAATTAATGGTCAAGGCTATTCCTAAATTACTAAAAAGGCTTAGATAAAAGAGGGGAAAAATTAACGGTTTTATCATACTCGAGTCACAATTCTTTTCGCGCAGTAGGAAAGAGGTTATTGATGATAGGCGGTAAATCCTACAGGGCTATATTTATTAGCATTTGTGTTGGCTTTCTTTCTATACTTACTCTTGTCTTTATAATCAACCAGTTTTTCATAAACAAACCAATTCCTCAATTTACTTTGACCTACACAGCAGGAACAAACGGCTCGATTGAAGGCACTACTCCTCAAACTGTTGACAAGGGTAGAACCGGCACAAAAGTTACTGCTGTTTCTAATTCTAAATATCACTTTGTAAAATGGAGCGACAATGGCAGTACCGAAGCTTCAAGGATTGATACAAATGTTCAAGGTGATATTAATGCAACAGCCATTTTTAAAGCCGATCCACTAACCACTGATACTTTAACCCCGACCGCCGAATCAAACGACACTACCCCCAGTGCTCCATCTCAAAGAAGCTATTATGGTTCAGGCAATACAGGGGCAACGACTGTCTCGACTGTTCAAAGTATCCCTACCTTTACTTTAACTTCTACAGCAGGAGCAAACGGTTCAATTACTCCTAATGGTGTTACAACTAAAAATGATGGATCAAGTCAAACCTACACTATTACTCCAGGTGCCACTTATCATATTGATGATGTTCTAGTTGATGGTGTTTCGGCCGGTGCAGTTAGTACATACACTTTTTCGAATGTTTCTGCCAACCATACTATCTCAGTAACCTTTGCTATCAATCAACTAACCATATCTGCGCCAAGCCTTACACTATCAAAACCATATGATGGTGACACAACAGCCGCTGTGACTGCTGGATCTCTCAGTGGCGTAGTTGCACCTGACGTTGTCACTGTCAGTGCCGTAGCAACTTACGATACCTCGGCCGTCGGTACCGGTAAAACCATCACTGTCGTCTACACGCTGGGTGGAGCTGACGCCGCTAAGTATGTAAAACCGGTAGATTATGTGGTAGCGACTGGTGTGATTACGACAGCCCCACTCACCGCTATTGGAGCCATAACCGGAACGCCTACAGTAGGTCAGGTCTTAACAGCTGGTGCCTTAACACCGCTGGGTGCGACCGTAACTTATCAATGGCAAAATGCAGCTACTTCTGAAGGGACATACACAGATATACCCGGAGCAACCTCAAGTACATATACCCTAGTCACGGGTGATTGGACTAAATTTATAAAGGTTGTGGCAACCGGCACAAGCAACTACACTGGTACACAAACGAGCGCTGCTACGACAGTAGTAACAGATCCAAACTGGATAGCAGGAACCGGTACCTTGTCTGGCAAGTATGTTCGTAGTGCCGATCTTGGCTCCACCTACACTTGGGACCCAACTGATTCTATTTGTCGCAGTCCCCAGTGTGCCACCGGCCTTGATCCGAATTATCCCTCAGAGTACAGTTTTGTCAGTCCACAGGTAAACCCTGGGGTAGACTTCTCTGGCTACCCAGCTCAAAACGCCTGTAAGGCGATTGGAGGTCGTCTGCCTAACATGCAAGAACTGCTAGCTATCTATGCCGGGAAGGTTTCCTATGGAAATAACTTCCAGGCGAGTTACTATTGGTCGGCTACGGAGACCGTCGGTTATGATCCAGAATTTGGTGAATACAATTCCGCGTGGGCCGTATATTTCTCCGATGGCTCTATAGAACCCAATCTTGGGAAATCCGCCTCCATTTATGTAAGGTGCGTTGTGAGCGGATGATTTTTAACAGTAATATTATTCGACTTTATTATTGCAAAAACCCCCTAGTAGAGTACGTATCTGAGAACGCTCCTCCTAATTAACAAGTATCTGAGGTATCTGAGGACGTTCCTCCTAATTAACAAAATGTGTCTTAATTCTCTTCTAACACCTACATAGCGTTATTTTCTAATCTTCGATGAGGCCGAGATTTAGAACCATCAGACCACGAAAAAACTACCAGTAAATGACACTTGTCATGGTGCAGTTTTATAACTCCTCCAAATTGATAGACGCCTGTTATAATACCGTCAATGAATTGGTTAGTGTTGACATTATTTGCTGTTATTTTTCGTGCCTTTATGGGCATTTCTACAAAAGTTGTATCAAATAAAATCAAAGTATCCAGTGAAACCCAAACTGTTTTATTTCTAATCGCTGGACTTATCGTTTCGGTCCTTGTGTCACCTTTTTTGGGTGGTATCGACATCGATCTTGCCAAGGTTAGCCTGACTGCCGTAGCGCTGGTAGCAATTGGCCAAGGAGTCGGGAATATCCTATATTTTGCTGCAATCAAAAACCTGACAAACGGCACAGCACAAATAGCTTTTTCTTCCACATTGGTGTTCACGACTTTGATGTCACTCGTTTTTCTTGATCTAAAACTTAGCCCGATTAATTTCGTCGGAATTATCATCTTGGCTCTAGCCATTTTGAACGTAGTTAATGGCAAGGTCGAGTTCCACAAACGCGGGGTAACACTGATGATCCTTTCTGGGCTTTCTTTCTCAGCATTTTTACTGGCTAGCTCAGAATTATCACAACAAGTCAGTGCTGCTTCGTACCTCGTTATTGCCTACGTTAGCTCAACTTCTGTTGTGTTCGCAGTAAAATGGCGAGCAATTGTTGCAGACATATCAGAACATAAAGAAAAGTTGATCAACACCCTGCACATTCTGTTTATTTCCGCCATACCTAGCGTGAGCTATTTTGTATTCACGTACTGGGCTTATCGGTCGGCGCCAGAACCTGCAAAAGTCGCAATAATTTTGCCTGCACAGATCATACCGACTGTTTTATTAAGCTACTTTTTGCTCAAAGAGAAAAATCACCTTTTCAGAAAATTTATTTCGGCCATACTAGTGATAGTCGCTGCCGTGTTAATAAAAATTTAGCTTCTTGGGATATGTTGATCTAGGGAATATTCACTTCGTAGCAGTGGCAAGACATCATCACCAGTAACGTCGATCTTTACCTTTGGATTAAGAATAAAATATGGATCAAAGACTGCTTTGACCTTCATAAATAGCTCGTAAATTTCGTCACCAAATTGTTGCTTGATATATGGACCGCGCAGTCTGCCGTCATTGTATTCACCAGAGATAGAACCACCCAGGGACAGCACCAAATCATGATATTCACGCATTAGCCGAAAGACCTTTTGTCTATCACCTAGCTGCCCAATGTCCAGCAAGGGCTGCATGTGCAAGTTGCCCTGCCCAATATGGCCCCAAACAGCAATTTTGAGATTATACTTCTCTAAAATCTGATAAACTCCTGTAAAATATTGCTCTAATTTATCTATTGCCACCACGCCATCATCAACGATTGGCAAAGGTGCCGTCTGTGAATCATTATGCAGATGAATTGAACCGACACTATGACGCAATTTCCAGAGGTTTTGTCGTTCTGATTCTTCTGTTTCGACTCTGTAATCTATCTGCAAACCTTCGAGAATTTTAAGGGTCTTTTTGACATTTTTGGTCTGTTGTTTGGTCGGATCATCAAACTCTATTAACAAAATAAGTTCTGGCATTCGGCTTGGCAGGCTTCCCTTAAGAAAATTTGGGCTGGTTTTGACGACTTGTTCTAGTGAGTATTTATCCACAACTTCAAACGCACTTGGCTTAATCTTTAACACCTGCTGAATGATCTTTTCTATATTTCCAAAATCATGCAAATATGCGGCAATAACCGTTGTCTCTGGATTATAATCTGCACTGGTCATAGTCACCTCACTGACAATCGCAAGTGTGCCCTGCGACCCAACTATCAGAGGGGTTAGATCAAAAGAACCGTCTTTTTTCTTAACCGAAAAGATATCATAACCGCAAACATTCTTGGTCCAAGTTGGCTCAAATTTGGTGATAAGATCATGGTTTTCTTCGATCAAAGTATCTAGATTGCGATATAGTTCACCCTCGAACGATGACAAGCCCATTTTTTTGCTTAGTTCTCTCTTTGACAGTCGCCCTGTATCTATGACTTCGCCGTTTGCCAAAACTATCCGTAGACTATTGACAAAATTTTTGGTGTCGCCGTATTTTACAGACAGTTCCCCACTAGAATTATTGGCAACTGCTCCGCCGATTGTTGAATATTCTAAGGACGCAGGGTAAGCAGGCAAAAATCGTCCGTGTGTATGTAGCATCTGTTGCAATTTGGCATAATTAATACCTGGTTCAACCACCACAAAGCCACTCTTTGAATCAAATTCTAAAATCTTGTTCATGTGCACTGGCGTCACCAGCATAATCCCCTGACCTATCGCACCACCAGAAAAATCACTACCGCCTCCGCGTGTGGTAATAGATATAATCCGGCCTCTTTCAGCAAGTTGCCAGGCAAACCGTGCTGCCTTGCGGATGTCACTTTCGTCCATCGGATATGCCACGAGACTAGGCATTTGTTCAAAAATACTAGCGTCACGAGCGTATCTTTGTCTAACGCTGTCAGATACGATAACTTCACCACGAAGATGCTCTTGCAAATAATGGGCCAACTTATTCACAACCTGATGCCACCTTTCTTGCTCTATTTACCCTCATAATCTACATACCAGAGTAGCATAAGCAAGGAGTCTTAGGCAATTGGCATTTATATTAATTCTGCCCCGCGAGGGCTACTTGCGAACTTTTTTATCTTTGACTGTCCAATTATGTACATTATTGTAACGATCCGTACTTGCGCTCATGGTGGTCGTATTGAAATTATAAAAAGGTTCTCTGACCAAAAATACATACCGTGGCTGGTACAAAGTCAGCGCAGGATTATCGTTTAACCAATTTGTGGTAAATGGAGCATACTTAACAGCTCGAACACTTGGATCACTTCTAGAACGACCACCTTCCAGCGCAATATCTGCTGGTTTTGAGGAATATTCACTGAGATTTAGCTTCGTTGAAGAGCCAATATTTTTCTGTGAACTATGCCAAAAAGCAAAGACATCAGGATCATATCCCAGACTAATCGCTGACAATACGACAGAATAATTATGAGTGGCGATTGCACTTTGCATTTCTTCTTCGTCTAATAAAATTACCCTTACGTTGGCGCCGATTGCCTTCCATTGTTGGACCAAAGATTCTGAAACTTTTTTGTAATCATCCAAAGATCTCGCTGTCAAACTAAACTCTAACTTCTGCCCAGCTTTTTCTCTGACCCCAGTAGATTTGTTCATAACCCAGCCAGAAGATTCAAGCAAGGCGTTAGCTTTATTAATATCATCTGTCTTTTGAATCTGTTTTTTGTCGTAAGCAAATGTAGTGTCAAGAAACGGACTGTCAGATATTTTCACCGGATAGCCAAGCCCCTTTGTGGCTTCTTTGCGATCCACCGCCAGCGTCAGCGCTTTTCTGAGATTGACATCGTTAAAAGGTGGCTCGCTAACCTTGAAAAACACGTTGACCTGGCTTGTGAGAATTCTGGACATGTCAACTATTTTATCGTTTTGGGCAATTATTTTCTCTGGATTTGAAACACCATTTATCGCATCGAGTCTACTCTGGTTTAAATCACGGATCAAAGAATCTTCTCCTTTATAGGTCTGAATAAAATACTGATTGATTTTTGGTCGGCCCAGGTGATAATTTGTATTAGTAGCTAGTGATATCCTTTCTGCCGTTCGTCCGTCATCGGATTTCTTAACTTCTACTTTGGTCAGCTTAAACGGTCCCGAGCCAATTACGTCCTGGTTGTTATGGCTTGATGAGCGAATTTGCTGAGTATCAATTTTGCTAAAAATATGTTTAGGAATTATGCCATTAGTCAAATAATGAGGGAACGAGCTAATTGATCCTTTCAGGGTGAAGATAATAGTTCGATCATCAGTCTTTTTGACTTCAACCCCCTCCCAACTACTCCTAAATGGTGATTTGATGTCTGGGTTTTGGATTATTTTGTATGTATATTCTACGTCCTCAGCAGTAAGAGGTTTTTTGTCATGCCACTGTACGTCTTTTTTGAGTTTTACAGTATAGATTTTGCCACCAGGATCAATAGTCCAACTCTCTGCCAAATCACCAACTAATGTGCCATTTCCATCGTATTTGAGTAACCCAGAATATAATAATTTTGATACGGATGTATCTACTGCTCCGACAGCAAAAACAGGATTAGCATTTGTAAATCTACCAATAATGCCTTCACGAAAAACACCCCCCTTTGCGGGAACAACTTGTCTTGTTGCATCATAAAAAACATTAAACTGATAAAGAGTAACCCCAGCTATCAACAAAACAATCGCTATCCAGCCGAACATAAATCTCCGAACTGACTCAAACCGATAGACTTTGTTTCCAAGATGCTGGTCAATCCGTGAATCAGCTGACAAAGCGCTCTTTTCTGCTTTTCTTCGCTGCTTTCTTAGCAAACGTTTGAATCTTGTGGTTTTTTGATTATCCAAATGAGTACCCAAAACGCTCTAAACTAAGATGCCAAGGAGCAAAGACACGCAAAAAATAATCACCAATATAATAGTAATTTGGTGAATGCTTTTATCGCTCCCCCGCCTGACCGTATTAACTTCGCCACCACCACCAAGTCCTGCACCAAGTCCTGCGCCCCTAGTCTGCATCAAAATAAGTATAGTCATCAGAACCATAGACACGATTGCTATATACCCAAAAATGTTCATTCTTTTCCCCTTGGTTGTTCAATAATAGTTACTACTAGATAGTTTACCAGCCCGATGATCATTCCTGCAAGCATAGCTGAGCCAAAACCGTCGATATGAAGCGGACCATACAAATTGCTCACAACTGCAAGAATAAGCCCATTAACTACAATCATAAACAGACCGAGACTCAGCAATATAAACGGAAATGCTAAAAATACTAAGATTGGCTTGATAAGAGTATTAACAATTGCAAGAATCAGGCCCGAAAAAATAATTACTTTTGGACTATTTTGGTAGTCTATAGACCCACCCAAAAGTCCCGCAGCGATCCAAATGCCAAGAGAGCCGACAAACCAACGCAACAAAAACAATGATAATAAGCTGTGTCTACGTCTCATAATTTCGAGGAACTGCTCTCTCCAGTGATTGGTGCCTGCTGAGTTAAATTTTCATATCCTGACTCGGTAATGAGAAGAGTATCTTCGTGACGCATACCAAAACCCTCATTTTCGATGTAAATGCCAGGCTCCATCGTCACTACCATACCCGCAACGAGTGGTTTATCTTTATCTCCAACATCATGTACATCAAGTCCTACGAAATGTCCTAGACCGTGTGGGAAAAATTGACCAATTAGCTGGGGGGTGATCACGTCAACAAGACCAAGCTCACGCAGTTTTTCACCCATAAATTGTCGGACCCGTTGTTCTATCAGTGTCATGGTCATCCCTGGCATTACGAGAGAACAAGCATAGTCATAGACTTCTAGAAGCGCCTTGTGCACATCGCCGTACCGTTGATTTGTCGGATCAAAATAAGTCCTCGTGACGTCAGATGCATAACCACCGTGCTCTACGCCAATATCAAGAAGAACTACTTCGGCAACTGATTGCGCGCTGGCTCCGTGGTAATGTAGAGTATTGGCATTTGCACCACCCGCGATAATCGGGTCATAAGCCACAGCAATGTCACCTTTGACTAAGGCTACGCCGAGTTCTATGGATAGATCGTGTTCGCTGGTGAATTTTGGTAATTTTGTGGCAATATTTTTAAATATTTTGACTGTTTGTTTTGCGGCAGTTTTCATCATTGCTATTTCCTCAGGCTGTTTGATTTGCCTGAGTTTGCTAAAGTTTGCTGACACATCTATAAATTGAATATTTTGATTAACGCCTAAAATATCGCTTGTCAGCTGTCTTTTGGCAGGGTTTGTAAAAGCATTACTTTTTGTGT
>MGCQ01000007.1:0-16980 GCA_001790445.1 Candidatus Saccharibacteria bacterium RIFCSPHIGHO2_12_FULL_41_12 | reverse complement strand
TTTGCGGTTGAGTAGTTGCCAGCCCGAATCATAATCATAGATTTTCTTGATACCGCTAGTCTTTTTGATCTCTTCTGTATCTATGGTACCGTCAAATGTTTGGTTGACCACACTGCGCTCTGGCAAAATTATGAATTCTTTATCCCCATCTATCACCAAGACGAGATCTTCGATTTCAAGCCCGGTCAGATACAAAAAATTACGCTCTTGCCTAAATGGGTAGGTCATTCCACCGGTTTTTTCCAGTTTGCCGTTAGCAGTCAAAATAATCATTGCCTCACCAACAAAACTCTCACGCAACTTTTGACGATTATTTATAAAAAATTCTTTAGAAAATATACCCGTATCACTCATAGATAAGATCTAATTATATCACTTTATTATTTAAGCGACCTTTCGCCGGCACTAAAGTGCCTGATGCAACATACTTTCTTGTACTAACAAGAAAGTATGCAAAGAAGTAGCAGGCTATTGAAGTAACATTATTGAAATATCTCTTCAATCAACCCAGTTTCTGCGGGACTCCCTTTGGTCGGGCTAAAGCCTGGTCCTCAAAACATGGCGTTGCTTGAAGAGATATTTCATCAGTTATTCAAGGGCCTGAACAGATGCAGAGTGTATATTTTCGTAGAAAATATTATTAAATACTTTAGACTGCTTTTTGCCCCCCTGATTAAAACACCTTTATATTAAATGGCTACAAACAGATTATTCTGAGGACTACCCCGCCTTCAGGTGGGGCGACTGAAAGGAGTCCCGCAAGGAATAGTATGTTTGTAGTTATTTAATCTTAGGGAAGTTTTTGATCACTGGGGTGGCACTTTTTGCTTACTTTTTCTTGCTACAGAGAAAAAGTAAGGTGATAAAAGCCCTGCCAAGGGCTTAGCACAATGGGGTTAAATTCTTAATTAATAATTTTGTAGGTTCTCTTGTAACACCTTGGCTTTGTGTGGACCTATTGCTGCTTGAATATCTGCCTGACTTGCAACAACGATCCCCCTGTAGCTACCAAATTTTCTAAGAAGTAATTTGCGTGTTGATGGACCTATCCCTGGGACTAAATCAAGACTATTGATAGATTGTCGCTTGCGTTTTAATGTCGTGTGGTAACTCAGAGCAAATCGATGAGATTCATCTCGAATGCGTTGGAGCAATTTGACCACTTCGCTATGTAAACCAAGTGACAAAACCTGATATTTATAACCACTACCTGTGCGCTTTGGAACTATAATCTCTTCAAATTGTTTGGCTAGACCTAGTAGCGGGATGTTAATATCCAGAGAGTCAAGAACTCCGAGAGCACTTGACACCTGCCCCTTGCCCCCATCGATCAAAATCAAGTCTGGTTTGCCCCAACTTTTAATATTTTTCTCACTAAATCGGCGAGTCATAACTTCTTTCATGTGGGCAAAATCATCATTGCCGAGAAGCTTCATTTTAAATTTGCGGTAACTCGACTTGTCCGGCAACCCCGCCACAAAAACCACATTACTAGCAACATTGTCTGTGCCACTCATATGACTAATATCAAATCCTTCGATCCGCAGAGGTGGCTTTGGAAGATTAAGCAAATCCTTCAGACCATTTAAAGCATGGTCGCGGGCAAGATCAAGTCGTTCAATATCACTAAATATTGTTTTATTATCCAGATATTTGAGTGTCGTCAGCTGGTTGCGAATTTTGGCTGCTTGTTCGAACTCGTGATTATTAGCCAGTGCATTCATCGATTTTTCCATAGATTTAATCACTGTAACTCGGCTGCCTTTAAGATAAGAAGTCAAACTGGTTAGATTATGTCTGTACTGACTTAGTGGGGTCATGTTTGCTTCAAGCCCTGGACAAAGCCCCAGCTGTGCTTGCAAACAAGCCCGCGAAGGCACAGTCGGAAAATGAGTAGAGTACGGAAAAGCCCGCCTTAGATAGCGAAGCGCTTTGTCAACTATGTATTTAGACTGAAATGGCCCAATATATTCTGCTCCATCATCTTGTGGCCTGCGAACAAGTCGCACTGTCGGGTGATCAGATTTTTTGTCTATTCGTACATATATAAAACTTTTGTCATCACGGAGCAGAATATTGTACTTTGGGCGATATCTGCGAATCATCTCTGCTTCTATAAACAGGGCGTCCATTTCTGTGGTAACTTCTAGCCAATCAATATCTTTAATATCTGCAACTAGTGCGTCTGTTTTAGTATCTCGCAGCCGACTGACCTGAAAATATTGACGCACACGATTGCGTAAATTTGCCGCCTTACCAACATAAATTATTTTGGCTGATTTATCTTTATGAAAATAAACCCCCGGTGTGGCTGGCAACTGTTTTAACTTTTCCTCAATAGTCTTCATTTTTTGGCTAGACGCGTTTTCGAATGTTTTAGTGCTTCCGCGTCACTTGGCGGGGTAAATCGATAGTATAAAATCACCTTCTGCATATTCCATCATTATATCAAATTTGCAAAGAAGTGACCAAGAGGTTATAATGATATCTTAATAATATTTAAAGGAAAGGGCCAGCGAAAAATGATAGTCACAATAATCAGTCAACCAAAGACAGTAGGCTCTTCCCTATTCTCTTTATAAAATATTTACCAAATAAAATTCAATAAGGTTACCCCACATGAATAAACGCGACGAACCATCGTCAATACCATTAATGCGACGTGTCAAATTGGCACTTCGAATGCTAAAAATATCCTACTCCATCAAGCCAATGGCAATGGTTGTCTTCTTTATTGGTGCAGTATTTGAAATTGGTGGCTTTATAACTTCGATATTTGCTTCTGCTAAGATCGTCTCTATTTTGGCCAGCTACATTACCAGTGGCAATAGTAACGGGGTCTGGTTTTGGTTGGCTGTAGATGTGTTTTCGGCCCTACTGATAGCACTGGGGTTCCAAGCAATGGAATATGCTAAACGAATTATATATTTTGAATTCGTACAATGGTCTACGTCAAAATTTATGTTAGCTCTGTGCGAATTTGATATAGCAGATTTTTACGAAAAAAATCGTCGTAATCAAATAAACAAAGTCGTTGATGCTTTCACTTGGAAATTAGCCGATTTAGCTTATGCAAATCTAGACCTCTTATACGCATTGCTTAGATTTGTCGCGATTGCTACGGTGGTGTCACAAATTGCTTGGTGGATGGTGCCCGTTATAGCGTTATTCCTCATTCCAACTCTGTTCGCGGAAGCAAAATTAGCAAAAATGATGTGGTTTGTCTGGGATCAAAAGGGCGATGAGCGACATATTTTCTGGGGGCTGAAATGGATCCTGCAACGCCCGAAAAACCAAATGGAACTACGCGCCTCGCAAGCTAGCCAGTACGTGCTAAACAAAGTAGATCACATGACCCGTGAATTTTATGGTGAGCAAAAAGATAAATACAAGAAGGCCAGCCAGATGGTGGCTCTAACTAAAGCCCTTGAGGTCTTTGGTACTTTAGCTGGCTCAATATTTTTGATCAAACAACTGCTAGCTCACGCAATCAATTTGGATAAATATTTTTTCTTATCTACAGCTTTGATACGTGTCGGTGGGTCGCTCAATAATATCTTTGGCACACTGTCGCGCATGCAAGAAAGTCTAATTTTTGCCGAAAGTTATTTCCAGCTTATAGACTCAAAGCCAAAAATTATTAATACAGCGAATTCAAAACCACTGACTGGCGAATCTTCTCCTGATATAGTTTTTAAAAACGTTAGCTTTGCCTACCCGGATCAAAAGACTAATGTGTTTACTGACCTAAATTTGCATATCAAATCTGGTGAACACATAGCCCTAGTTGGCGAAAACGGCTCAGGAAAAAGTACTCTAATAAAACTTCTACTTAGGTTTTATAAACCAACTAACGGACAAATTCTTATAGACGGCATCGACCTGCAAGATATCTCTATCGAAACTTGGTATGAACGTATTGCTACACTTTTCCAAGAGTTTAATTCCTACCCACTATCTATTAAAGAAAATGTAGAAATTGGACGCAGTGACCAAAAACTCAATGAAGAGCAACTAAATAGATCAGCCAGATTTGCGGAAATTGACAAAATGATAAGCGAATATGAGCATGGCTGGAACACAGTGCTGGACAGTAGTTTCAAAAAAGGTGTCGAGCCCAGTGGCGGACAATGGCAACGAGTCGCTATAGCTAGAACATTCTACAGAAATGCCAAAATGTTGATACTCGATGAGCCGACTTCTGCCATTGACGCCAAAGCAGAATACGATATCTTCAATAACATATTTAAAAATTACAGAGGTAGAACTACGCTAATTGTTAGCCATAGATTCAGCACGGTTAGAAGAGCCGACCGAATAATTGTCCTCGACAAAGGTAAAATTGTTGAAGAAGGAAACCACCAAGAGCTGATCAATAATGCAAAATTATACGCTGAATTATTCAACAAACAAGCCGAAGGGTATAATTAATCGATATGGATGACCAAGCCATGACAGAACAAAGAAGTAAGCAAGCCTATCGACTTGCAATAAAACACTACTCACAGGTCTGGCTTAAAAACTGGAGAACCAACATACCAACTTTACTATTTCCAGGTGTTGGAACGATATTAATTTTTTACGTACCACCGTTAATTATTGCTCGTCTGCTGTCTAATTACCAAGGCAAACAACTGCCTGCTCTGGCAGAACTAGCGCCATACTTACTAGCTTTTGGCGGTGCCTGGATGCTGGGTGAAGTATTCTGGCGTATTGGGATACATTTTGATATTATCGGCTCCACCCGTGGAGTTAGACAACTTCACAACCAGGCGCTACGCTATCTACTAGAAAAAGATTTGGCATTTTTCCATAACAACTTTGCTGGATCTCTCACTAAAAAAACTACGGGTTATGCCACTCGATACATAGATGCATCAGACACGCTTCTTTATAATATTTCCCCGAGCATTATACCGATGATTTTTATCAGCTACGTACTTTGGCATTTTTCGCCTTGGCTGGTTGTGATATTAATCAGTATGGTGGTCCTAACAGTTATCCTGATACTCCCACTACTCAGACGTCGTAGAAAATTAGTTAACGTAAGAGAAATATCTAGCAATAAAGTGACCGGGCATGTCGCAGATATTTATTCCAATATCGACGCTGTGCGAGCCTTTTCGCATGAGGAATTTGAGCAAAAAAACCATAGAAACCTTGTGGAAGATCTAGTGTATAAAATTAAACGATCTTGGAACTATCAAAACCTGAGGGTTGATATTGTTATTGCTCCACTTTTTGCCATTACCAATATACTCGGCCTGGTAATGTCGGTTCACATAGCTAGGACTACAGGGGCTAATATCGCAACTGTCTTTGTCACTTTTGCCTACTATGTAGGATTTACTAGATTTATGTGGGAATTTAATGGGATTTACCGAAGACTTGAGACTGCTTTTAGCGATGCCGCTCAATTTACCGAACTGTTGCTTGTACAACCGCAAATCACTGATGTTAAATCGCCACTGGATTTTAAAGTTACCCAAGGGGCCATTGACTTTCAAAAAGTCGATTTTCATTATCAAGACAATGAGCACCAAGAACTTTTTGAAGATTTCAATTTGTCAATAAAACCGGGTGAGAAAATTGGATTAGTTGGGCATTCTGGTGGAGGAAAGACGACTTTGACTAAGTTGATATTACGGTTTATGGATATTGACAGTGGGCAGATCTTGATAGATGGACAAGATATTTCTAAAGCACGCCAAGAAGATTTACGAAAGTTTATAGCCTACGTGCCCCAAGACCCATACATGTTCCACCGAAGTATTACAGACAATATCCGCTATGGCAAACTTGACGCAGACCGTAGTGACATAAAAAAGGCCGCCAAGCTCAGCCACAGTGAAGAATTTGTCAAACATTTGCCTGATACTTACGACACACTGATCGGTGAACGTGGAGTCAAATTGTCTGGCGGTCAGCGTCAAAGAATCGCCGTGGCTCGAGCTATGATCAAAAACGCTCCTATATTGCTCCTCGATGAAGCTACAAGTGCACTCGACAGTGAATCAGAAAAGTTAATCCAAGACGCCCTTTGGAAATTAATGGAAGGACGAACAACGATAGTCATCGCCCACCGACTTAGCACTATTCAAAAAATGGACAGAATACTAGTACTCGAAGATGGCAAGATAGCGGAAGAAGGTTCACACAAAGAATTACTTAAAAAGGGTGGGGTATACGCTGGACTTTGGCAACACCAATCTGGTGGATTTTTAGAAGACTAAAGGGGCTTCTATTTTTCTTCTGAAGTCTCTGTTTTAGCCTTGTCTGCTTCCTCGGTTTTTGAATTTTCACCAGCTTCTTCGTCTGTTGATTCACCTTCTTCAGGTTCTTCCTCTGCAACGACTCCATCGGCTTCTGCTTGCTGGGCTGCGGCTGCATCGGCATCGGCAATTTGGTCTTTAGGCATTTCTACGATGGCAATTAGCTGATCTGGGTCTGTCTTGATAATCACGTTTCCGGTGACTTTGAGGTCTCCTACACGAATCTTGTCGCCGACTTCTACCAATACGCTGGCGTCAACAATGATTTCGTCAATCAACTCAGACGGGATCGCCTCTACGTCAATGTGGTCCAGGCTCTTGATCACTTGCAAACTAGCTCTTTCGGCTGGAATATCTTCTGTTAGATGTATTGGGACTTGAGCAGTAACCTTTTCTTTGGCGTCAACTGCTTGAAATACAACGTGGGTCGGAACTGTTCCGACTGGTGGTCTGACAACCTCACGTATCAAAGTATTATAGCCAGAACCTTTGTCCATGTTTAACTTTACTGGATGATGTTTACCTGCTACCCCATAAGCTTTTAGGAAATCTTTGGTCACTACACTAATATGAATGGATTCTTTCCCATGGTTTTGGATAACAGCTGGAGTCAATCCTTCTCTTCTCAGACTCTTTACCTTTTTACCAAACAAAGTTCTAACCCCTGCAGTTAATTCAATAACTTCTGCCATATGTCTTACTTATCTCCCTTTTATTCATCTATTATACCACTCTTTAGGTTATAATGGATACCTAGATGTTCGGGATAGATATTACAGAAATTATAAGAAATGGTGGTCTGCTTTTGGTGGCCTTTATGCTTTTTGCAGAAACTGGCCTACTACTTGGGTTTTTTCTGCCAGGAGATACATTGCTACTTGCCTCTGGAATATTAGCAGCCAGTGGTAATTTCTCTCTTGGGGTACTGTTGCCTGTTGTTGTTGTTAGCACAGTTGCTGGCAATATTGTTGGCTACGAAATAGGCCACCGTGCAGGTCCAAAATTGTTCAAGAAAAAAGACGGCAAAATATTCAGACAAGAATACTTAACCCGCGCAGAAGATTTTTATGAAAAACACGGAGGCAAAACCATATTATTTGCCAGATTTTTACCGATTATCCGGACCTTCGCGCCAATAGTTGCCGGCATTGGCAAAATGAATAAAAAGCTTTTTAATTTTTATAATGTTGTTGGTGGGGTCATCTGGGGCGTCGGTGTCACATTAATTGGTTACTTCTTTGGTCAACGCATCCCAAATCTAGAAAATTACATACTGCCAGTAATCCTAACAGTAGTCCTACTCAGCTTCCTCTCCCCCTTAATCCACAGCTTCAAAAAGAATTAAGCCGCTTGTGTTGTAATCCCAGGACCTTGCTGAGTAGGTCTTTTGCCCCAAGCACTCGCCGTACCGTCCAACAAACCAGCAAGAGTCTCAAGGTCACTAAATGTGCCACCTGGCTTGAACCTTGCGTATACTTCTCTATGTTTTGCTTGACGCGAATCGTCCGCAATTGATATATCTGACTCAAGTCCATTGCAAATGTCTAGGACATTGCCCGGACGAATATCTAGTTCTTGTAAATATTGATCATACCTAGATTGCAGAACTTCTGGCCATGAATATTCTGTGTGTTCTGAAAGTTCGTCTCCCTTAGGCTGGCAAGCTCTTTCTGCGACTGCAAGTGAATATAACCATTTCAACGTTTCTTCTTTGTCCTGAAGGTCTTTTTTGTCGGTTGCTTGATGTAAATGATCGAAAGATTCCGAATACGCTTTGACTAACTCCGGCTCTAAGGAGGAGAGATCTCTTTCGCTTGGAGATAGTGTTTCTTTTGACATAATTTATGTTACTTTGTTTAGTAAACATCGCTAATTATAGCATTTTCTTAAGCTTTTGTCTAGCTAAAGATAGCTACGTTAATTCCGGGTTCATGTTTTATGCTTTCTACTTAAAAAACTGACAGTGTAGCCTGAAAATCGACCAAAGCATTTCTGTAATAGACTTCACTGGAAGTTAAGTTTTCCATTTCACTCTCAATAGATCTAACTAAAAAATGTTCTAAATCTTCGGGCTCTGAGTCAAGTACTAACTCCGTTGCATCCACAGGTATTTCCGGCGGTTCCCTATCATCTATAGGAGGTAAGAGTCTTAGCGTCGGCGTTGGCATCTCCGTCACGTTGCCCAGCGTTATGGGAAACGATGCCTCTTGTTTATCTTCCTCATAGACCATCGATATCTCGATATCTTTATCTAAGTGCATATCCACCAACAAACAAGTCCATGTCTGATATACATCTTCTTCATATACATATTTATGATTAATGGCTAGTGCATATCTACCTTGTTCTGCAAATTTTCGAAATAATATTTTACTACTTTCGCCTTCTCTTTCTTCTGAATTTTTAGTTAAATCACTATACTTTTGAGTGTCTAATTCATGTATTGCTTCAGGATTATTGAACAATTCTGACAATTTATTTATCAAATTCTTTTTTTCTTCGTCTTTATCGGTAGAGTTTCCATCGGACGCTTTATTTGGTCGAAAAGGCAATACATTACCCCCTTCAAATTCATTCATAAGATTCTATTTTAACATGCTCCGCAGGTATTGACCGGTGTAGCTGGCTTTGTTTTTGGCAACTTGTTCTGGGGTGCCTTCGGCAACTATTTGGCCTCCCCCATCGCCACCTTCTGGACCCATGTCTATAATATGATCCGCGGACTTGATAACGTCCAGATTATGTTCAATTACAATCATGCTGTTACCGCTGTCAACTAACTTCTGCAAAATACTTAGTAGTTTTTTAACATCTGCTATATGGAGTCCTGTTGTCGGTTCGTCCAAAATATACAATGTCTTCCCGCTTGCCCGACGAGACAGCTCGCTGGCAAGTTTAATCCGCTGGGCTTCGCCACCACTGAGTGTAGTTGCAGACTGACCAAGAGATATGTAGCCAAGCCCAACATCTACCAGTGTCTGCAATTTACGAGCAATGTTTGGGATATTTTCAAAAAATGACAGAGCCTCTTCGCATGTCATGCCCAGTATATCGCTAATATTTTTGCCTTTGTAAGCAATTTCTAAAGCTTCTCGGTTATAACGTTTGCCCCCGCAAATTTCACATGGGACATAAACATCAGGCAAAAAGTGCATTTCTATTTTGATAATTCCATCGCCAGCACAGTTTTCACAGCGACCGCCCTTAACGTTAAAACTAAACCGCCCCGAGGAATAGCCACGAAGCTTCGCCTCGGGCAAAGCAGCAAATAACTCACGAATCGGCGTAAATAAGCCTGTATACGTCGCAGGATTGCTCCTAGGGGTCCGACCTATTGGTGATTGGTCAATAATAATTACTTTATCTAGATTTTCTATACCGGTGACTTCTTGATGTAAACCGGGTGTAGTGTGTGCTCGCATTAAACGTGCAGATAATTCTTTGGCCAAAATATCGTTGACCAGGCTGGATTTACCGGAGCCAGAGACACCAGAAACTACGATTAACTTGCCAAGTGGGAACTGCGCGTTTAACTCTTTTAGATTGTTTTCTTTTGCGCCAATTACTTCGACTGCTTTGCCGTTACCCCGGCGCCTTCTCTTTGGTACCGCTATGGACTGTTTGCCAGTGAGATACTGCCCGGTCAGACTATCTGCAACTTTTTCTATCTCTACAGGTGTTCCCGATGCAATAACTTCTCCGCCGTGAATACCCGCACCTGGTCCGATATCCAGAACAAAGTCAGCCGATCGAATAGTTTCCTCATCATGCTCAACTACAATTACGCTATTCCCCAGATCGCGCAGGTGTTTTAACGTGTTAATAAGTTTTTCGTTGTCTCTTTGATGTAGACCAATACTTGGTTCGTCCAAAACGTAGAGTACGCCTTGCAGACCACTGCCAATCTGCGTGGCTAAGCGAATCCGCTGGGCTTCACCACCGCTGAGACTTCTGGCACTCCTTAGCAAGTTCAAATAATGTAGTCCTACAGATTGGAGGAATGTCAGTCGTGCTAGAATTTCTTTCATAATTTGGGCTGAAATTATCTGTTCTTCAGAGGAAAATTTTAATGCCCCAAAATGATTCAGTGCATCCGATATCGAAAGTTGGCAAATGTCCATAATAGAAAACTTATCTATTGTGACTGCAAGTACTTCTGGCTTAAGCCTTAGACCTCTACATCCATGGCAAGGTCGTTCCCGCATAAATCTTTCTATGTCACGGCGCATGAATTCGCTATCTGTTTCTTTCCAGCGTCGTTCCAAATTCAGAATAACGCCTTCATATGTCGTATCAAACGCACGACCACCAGACAGCGCGATCGTATATTTCTCGTCTCCTGTGCCGTACAAAATTTTTTCTAAGTGGTCTTTACTTAGCTCTGACGTCGGCACTTGAACTGAAAAGCCATGTCTATCAGCAACCGCCTGTAATTTTTTCATATACCAGGCATCACTACTTACTCGATTATATGGCCGAATTGCGCCTTCGGATATTGTCAATTTGCCGTTTGGTATAACAAGTTCTGGGTCAACTTCTAGCCGACTGCCCAGCCCTGTACAGATACTGCATGCACCACTAGGGTTATTAAAACTAAAAGTCCGAGGTTCAAGCTCTGGAATAGTGACCTCAGGGTGGTCAACGCAGGCGTATTTCAAACTAAAAACATGGTCAATCTTAGTATCAAGGTTGCTGATCATGAGTTTGTTATCGGAAATTTCCAAAGCTTGCTCAATACTCTGAGTCAGACGACCAAGATTATCTGTATCAGCGATCAAACGATCGACTACAACTTCTATATCGTGCCTAATATTTTTGTCTAAAGCTGGCCATTCATCGAAGTTATACACCACACCATCTGCCCGTGCCCGTGCAAACCCAGCTTTTTGATATTGCTCCGGAATATGCTCAAACTGCCCTTTTTTACTTGTCGCAATAGGTGCAAGCACAAGAAGTTTCGCTTTTTTGTTTGCAGTATAAACTTGGTCAACAATTGCTTGAACTGTCTGTTTTTTGACTGACTTACCACACACTGGACAGTGTGGCTTGCCGACGCGGGCATAAAGCAAACGTAAATAATCATAAATTTCTGTGACTGTAGCCACTGTACTGCGCGGATTACGGCTGGTGGATTTTTGGTCAATAGAAATCGCTGGACTCAACCCATCTATCTGATCAACATCTGGCTTTTCCATCACCCCGAGAAACTGCCGAGCATAAGCACTGAGCGACTCAACATATCGACGTTGCCCCTCTGCATAAATAGTGTCAAAAGCAAGAGAGGATTTACCCGAACCACTCAGCCCGGTAATAACAACTAACTTATCTCTAGGAATTTCTACGTCAATGTTTTTTAAGTTGTGCTCACGCGCACCGGTAACTTTTATTGTGGAACTCATATAGCGTACCATTATAGCAAAAATAACGGCTAAAGTCGATACGCTATAATGTCAATATGGTTAAAAAATCAGTAGAAATTATAATCTTTGATGTTCTTGGAGTCTTATCAATCCTTGCTGGGTTGTTCTTATCACCTTTCCCTGGCCCATGGACAATTCCTCTCTATATACTTGGCCTGAGTTTGTTGGGAAAAAATCATCACTGGGCGAGACGAGTATTCACATGGTTGAACGAAAAAGGAGGTAAACTGCTTCCACCATCTATCTCAAAATATATTGTACCTATAACTATAGTCTTTTTTATAGTGTCTTCTTTGATCGTAGCAGCAATCTACTATCTCTATATAAAATAATCATATATAGTTGACTATTAATCTATTGTAGTGTATAGTCTGGGTAACTAATGGGAGTAGGTTATGCTGAAATTTATCGTTCTGGGGCAAATACCAGGACTCCACTACACAATTACCTTCACTACCTATCTATTTATTACTTTACTAGTCTGTGGGTTTATCTGTTACCAAATGACTCTCCGTGAAATTAAAGCACTAAGGCAACAACCAACCCGCCAAATCATATACCGGCTTTGGTTATAAAACGTCGGGCATTATACTTTCGCCCCAAAGGGTTAACTCATCCAAAAGAAATTCCTGCTCTTTAGATGACTGGTCCTTTTTCTTTGTCTGAATTTGCTCCATATATTTCGCTAACTTACTACTGCTACCACCTTCAAACAAATATGCATAACGATATTTTTCCCAAGCATTTCGCTCTTCTTCAGACAAAAATTTAGGGAAATTTCTGGCTTTGTACAGCGGAAGCAGTTCCTTAAGTCGACTATCAGTAAGTTTGTCGACAAATTCGGATATGTTTTGGGGTTGCGCTGCTTGGATTTTCGACATTATAATCTTATCGCCCTCAGGTATAAACCCATCATAAAGTCGCCCGTCTACAAATTGTTTTTTGCCAGTTTTATAGGCCACGTCGCGATCTTTGTTAAGTATATCCAGCGCTTTGACAATTTTGTCATAAAAATCTTTATTGCTCAGCAACTTTTGTTTGTTGATCTCGACTTTTTTCAGATCAAATTTCAATCTCTTATTGGTTTGTTGATCTAGAACACTCATGGGAGCTACGGCGGGGCAACGATTAAACTGCATACTTTTAACCGGCAGACGAGCGGTGGCAGGATCTTTCTCATATTTCCAGCGACTGACTATTTCTTCAACAGACAAGTCCAAAAATTCGGCCGGATCGCGGTGAAGATCATAAACAAGTACACCCTGCCGATCAGGATGTGGCCCCAGATTGAGTACAATGGCTGTTTTTTCAAATTCGCTGGGATATTTGCCACTAGTATATATAAATACTTGATTGCTGGACACAAAAGTTTGCACTTCCTTCTTGCTCCTCATGCCAAGAGAGTATTCAAACAACTTATTTTGCTTGTTTTTTATTAACTTGGCTAGCATGATTGTTGCCATAACGTCGCTAAGAGCATCGTGAGCCAGTTCGTGATCTAAGCCGTTGGCCGAAGTAAGCAGCTCTAATCTATTAACAGAATTGCCTTCTTCGTCGACAGACCACTTGATACCTTGAGGCCGAAGAGCTCGAGTCATCCGCACCAGATCAAGCAAATCCCATCGGCTTTGATTATTTTTCCATTGCCACTGATAAGCATCATGAAAATTTCGATAAAAAAAGAACCTCATAAATTCGTCATCAAAACGAACACTGTTAAAACCGACAAATATTGTCCCAGCTTTTGATATCTCATTATCAAAAACTTTTGCAAATTCGGCTTCAGTGATTCCTTCGCTGATTGTTTTTTGCGGAGTAATACCAGTGACTAAAACAGCATCGACACTTGGCACGCGATCATCTGACATTTTGATGTAATAGTTTATAGGATCTCCTATCAATTGGAGGTCCATGTCAGTTCGCTGACCAGCAAATTGCATAATTCTGTCTTCTCTGGGGTTAAAACCACTTGTTTCCAAGTCATAAAAAAATAGTGTTTTATCCATATATATCAATTATAAAACAGGTGTTAGCTACTACCCAATATTCTATCTTTTAGCATTTTTGTACTTAGCACTATGCCAGGCCAGTCAATATCATGTCTGGTTAATTGACATGCGTTTAAAGAAGTTGCTGAGCGGTCGTATATAGCAACTGGCGACAGATGTTTTTGCATTCCCTCCAGCCTGTCTGATTTTTCGCCTATGAAAACCATCAGTGGAATATTGAACTTTGCTAATCGGTTTTCAAACTGTTCTAGTTGATTAAAAATTTCCTGATTGTTTTGTGTTTGTCTATTGTTGTTATGAAAATATATCACAGCAAATGGCAGATTTCGCTTTGTGGCATCATTTTGTGCTACCGCTAGTGCTTGGTTGTCCAAAATGCTTTGACCAAGGTCTATTTCGTACAAAATGCAGTTCATGTGATTGTCAACAGGCATATTATTTAATATTCTATGTAGCCACTACTTTTATCACCAAAATATATCTTGCTACCAAGTTCTGCATTTTTACGGCCAAGTTCATGCATTATACCCATTTTTCGCATAATGTTTTTGAGCCGGGCGACAGCTTCATAATTTTCAAAATCCGTTCTGCGAGCAAAGCCTTCAATCTTTTCACCCGTAACTTGATAATTTTTGCCCGTTTGTTTAATTTCCCATGACTTTTCTGATTCATCAAGGGTAATTCTAACCAAAGCTTCTTCGTCTATCGCTACTTCTTCTTGCTGAGACGTGTACTGCTCAACATTTTTGTAGATTTCTTCAAGTAGTGGCTTGATATTCAGCCGACTAAGAGCCGATATCTTAATAACTTTTGCATTCTTGCCGACAGCTTTTTTTAATATCTTTAGTTGTTTCTCAATTTGTTCATCTGACAAACTGTCAATTTTATTAAGTGCCACAACAAATGGTTTTTGACTTAAATCAATTTTATAGGCAGACAGCTCTTCTCTTATAACCTTGTAATCTGTCTCAATTTGCTCGCTATTTGCGTCAATCAGATGCACTAAAACCTTAGTTCTTTCAATGTGACGGAGAAATTCATCGCCAAGCCCCTTGCCCAAACTTGCACCCCTGATAAGTCCCGGGATATCTGCAAACAACAAAGATGAATCATGAATGTCTACCACCCCAAGATTAGGAATCAGCGTAGTAAAGGGATAATTTGCTATTTCTGGACGCGCATTACTAACAGAGGTAATTAAGGTAGATTTACCGGCATTTGGCAAACCAACAAGCCCAACATCCGCTATCATTTTGAGTTCGAACACAGCCTTGATTTGCTGTCCTGGGTCTCCTTTTTCTGCGAACCTCGGCGTTTGTCTAACGCTACTTTTAAAATGAGCGTTACCAAATCCGCCTCGTCCGCCTTTGGCGATAAGTACCTTTTGGTCTTCTTGGACTAAATCAGCCAAAGTATTACCTTTTAAATCGGTGATCATAGTCCCGACTGGCAAAAATACTTCGTTAGCCTGGCCTGATCTGCCGGCTTTTTGCCGTTTTGCGCCGGCTTTACCGCTTGGAGCGACTATTTCTTTTTGAAATCTAAATTTTGCCAGAGTATTTTGTCTATTTGAAGCGACTACGATAATATCACCGCCTCGTCCGCCATTACCGCCATCTGGGCCTCCGCGATCAATAAATTTTTCATGACGGAAACTAACCGCACCATTACCGCCATCTCCAGCCCTAAGTTCTACACTTACTTTATCTACAAACATCTATAACTATTGTACCACCAAAGGAGAACCATCGAAGCCAAAACTTCCCATTCTACTTACTACTTTCTACTTGTTTAGTAGATGTAGCCGTATTTACCGACTTCGCTAGCAGGGATTGTTTGGTGACTGACTCGGTTCCAGCCAGCTCTGTTCATTTCTGAGATATTAGCACTTCCATCAGGGTTAACACTTTCAACAAAACCAACATGACCCGCTCCACCAACTGGGAACCAAATCACTGCGTTTTGCCTTGGGACATCGCCAGTGCCAAACCCAGCTCTAGCTGCCAAAGCTTTCCAGCTACTAGCGTTACCTAAATTGCTTGGGATAGGCATACCAACTTGAGCTCGACGAAGTGCTACCCAATATGTGCAATAGCCGAACGCATAACCGTTACCTCCTGCGCCAAAAACAGGACCATCACCAAAAGCAAAACCAGCATTAGCGGTCGCCAAACCGATATTTCGACCACCGCCGGTTGGGGCTTGGACTTCTCCTGTAGCGTCAGGAATAACAATTGTCTCCCCCACTTTAAACGAATTGGTTAATTCTGCATCATTAAATGCTACAAGCTGATCTCTGCTAACCCTGTACCTCGTGGCAAGGCTTTCGGGCGTATCACCTGCCTTGACCGAGTAGATCATGCCATTAATTGGACTAATCACTATGTCTTTTCCTGCAGGAATGATTTCTGCAGTTAGACCATTGGACAATCTGATAGTGTCGCTTGTGACGCCAAATTTAGTAGCGACCATAGAAACAGTCTCACCTGATGTAGTTACATAATGCTGAATATCTTTTTTTGATTTTAATGACCCCGAAACAACTTGGGGCTTACTAATCACAACATTGTCATTGCTACTGACGGCTGCTTGGTAGTTAAGTGTATCAGCAGCGTTTGCTACAGCAACACCTTCGTCCAGATGTGAAACACGGGCAATGTTTACTGCTACATCAGCCGAAGAGACTGCATCGAGCGGATTTTCCTTGGCTGTTTCACCAAGAGTAGGCACAGAAGCACTTATAGAGGCAGTAGGGCCGTTATTTGAAAATAAATACAGACTTGCTCCCAATACCAAAACAAAGCCAATATTTGATGCTATCAGCAATCTACGTATTTGCTTCTTTCTTAATCTTCTAAAATGGAATAATTTCCATGATTTTCTTTGTTTAGTCGTTTTGCTCGGTCCAGCTACAACGACTTGTTCCGATATACGAATACCTATCTCCTTGACGGCCATAAGTGGCCCTAGTTGATGATTATTTGCTTGCTGTTAGTTTTCTCTTTTCATTGTCTTAGCTTTTCTGGTATTGTTATTTACTTCTCATGAATACCTTAGAAAATGTCTAAGAAGCCTATATTTTACCAAATTCATAAGCATTAATGCAAGTACCCTTAAGTAACACTATAGAATTGCTAAACTCCCAGATTAACTATTCTTTTCCAAAACACCATATTTTAACTAAAAAGTTGCGATTAAAGCCTTGCAGGCTTTTTAATCACCATACTTTCTTGTGCTAACAAGAAAGTATGCAAAGAAATAGCAGGCTATTGAAGTAAC
>MGCQ01000006.1 GCA_001790445.1 Candidatus Saccharibacteria bacterium RIFCSPHIGHO2_12_FULL_41_12 | reverse complement strand
TTTCAATCATGTTACTTCAATAGCCTGCTACTTCTTTGCATACTTTCTTGTTAGTACAAGAAAGTATGGTGATCAAAAGTCTGCAAGGCTTTAATCGCAACGGATGTTCTTATAACTATCCAACATTTTTTACTACAGACACTTGCAGTATTTTTGATATATACTGTAAATAGTAAATTTGAGGTATAAAATTGTCCAAAACTAAGTTAAAAAATTCGGACTTTGTGCATTTGCACAATCATACACAGTACAGTCTACTTGATGGTCTGACTAAAGTTCCGGCACTAATTCAAAAGATCAAAAGTTCTGGCATGGACGCAGTTGCCATAACAGATCATGGAACATTATCAGGTGTGATCGAGTTCTATAAAGAAGCTAGAGCCGAAGGTATTAAACCTATCATCGGTATAGAGGCGTATATGGCGCCACGTACTCACAAAGACAAAGAAGTCACGTATGACAAAGAATATTTCCACATCATTATCTTGGCCATGAACAATCAAGGTTACAAGAATCTCATGCGACTTTCTACAATAGCCAATCTTGAAGGATATTATTATAAACCAAGGATTGATAGACAGCTCCTCGAAAAATATAATGAGGGGTTAATCGTCCTTTCTGGTTGTATCAGTGGTGAGTTTGCCAGTTCACTAAGGAATGGGAGTATTGATCAAGCTCGTGACATCGCCAAGTGGTACCAAAAGGTTTTTGGAGACAGATACTATATAGAGATCCAGGATCATGGACATTTTCAGCACCCGAGCGTATGGAAAGAACAAACAGATGTCAATGATAAAGCTTTTGAAATTGCCGAGCAACTAAAAATTAAAACTGTTATTACTGGTGACGCACATTATCTGAACATCGAAGATCAAGAAGCACACGAAATTTTGTTATGCGTTCAGACAGGAAGTTTCCTCTCCGACACAGATAGAATGAGTCTAAAAGATTTTCATTTGCATGTTGCAGAACCCGAAGAAATAATTAGCAGATGGGGTAAAGATCATGCAGAGTCCATATTGTGTTCCAAAGAAATCGCTGACAGATGTGACGTTACCATAGAACTAGGCAAAATATTAATCCCAAAGTTTCCTTTGCCAGCTGGTCAAACAGAGAAATCATACTTAGAAAAGTTAGTTTATAGTGGTTTGGCCTGGCGTTTTGCAGCATTATCAAAAGAAAAAGCAACCCAGCTCAATAAACAGCAAGCCAAAAAACTATTAAGTGGCGAAGTGCTTGAACGTGCAGAATTTGAACTGAGCGTAATAGAAAAGATGGGCTTTTCTGGTTATATGTTAATTATCCACGATTTTGTCAGCTGGGGTAAAGGTCGCGGGATTATCTTTGGTCCAGGACGGGGTAGCGCCGCAGGTTCAATTATCTCGTATGCTCTTGGTATCACGGACATTAATCCTTTGCAGTATGGTCTGCTTTTTGAGAGGTTTCTTAACCCAGATCGGATCAGTATGCCTGATATCGATATTGATATTCAAGATAGCCGACGTGACGAAGTTATTCAATACTGCGTGGACAAATACGGCAAAGACAGGGTCGCCAATATTGTAACTTTTGGTAGGATGGCAGCAAGAAACGCCGTTCGGGATGTAGCGAGGGTTTTAGAGGTGCCTTATGCCGAATCAGATCGGCTAGCGAAGATGATCCCCCCACCAGTCCAGGGGCGACATATTCTTTTAGAAAAATCTATTGTAGACGATATAGAGTTAAGGCACGAGTATGAGTCAAGCGAGAGGACAAAGGAAGTATTTGATCTAGCGATTAAACTGGAAGGGACTATTCGTTCTCACGGTGTGCATGCCGCTGGTGTAGTTATTGCGCCAGAGGATATTGTGGAGTACACCCCACTTGAAATGGCTCAAAAAGGCGTTGTTGCAACTCAATATTCGATGGGGCCAATAGAAGAAATCGGACTGCTCAAAATGGACTTTTTGGGTTTATCCAACCTGACAATCATTAATAATGCTTTGCGTATTATCAAGAAAGTCTACGGCAAAAGTATTGATATCAACAAGATCGAGATGGACGACAAAAAAACTTACGAGTTGCTCAAGCGTGGAGACACAGCAGGAGTTTTCCAGCTTGAGTCCGCAGGGATGAGGAGGTATTTAAAGGACTTAAAACCTACAGTTTTTGATGACATCATTGCCATGGTTGCACTTTATCGTCCGGGTCCTCTTGGCGCAGGTCTAACAGATAGTTACATAAAAAGAAAAAACGGAATAGAAAAAACAAGCTTTATCCATGAGAAAACCCGTGAATCATTAAAATCGACGTACGGCGTGTTGGTTTATCAAGAACAAGTGATGCAAATATCCAAAGACTTATGTGGGTTTAGTGGTGGACAAGCTGACACGCTTAGGAAAGCTATCGGCAAAAAAATCAAAAGCGTCATGGTCAAAATGGAAAAGGAATTCATAGAGGGGGCTCTTAGCAATTCAGATATTGGAAAAGGCGTTATTGAAAAGTTTTGGGTTGATTTACTGGGGTTTGCCGATTATTGTTTTAACAAATCTCACGCTGCAAGTTATGGGATGATATCATATTGGACAGCTTATCTAAAAGCGCACTACCCAGCAGCCTTTATGGCTTCTCTCATGACAAGCAGCTACGATGATACAGATAAGCTTGCTGGTTATATTTCCGACAGTAAAGAACACGGAATCGAAGTGTTGCCTCCAGATGTTAACGAGTCATTTGCAGAATTTGGAGTAGTTAAAAAGGACGACAAAGAGGCGATACGTTTTGGTATGAACGCTATAAAAAATGTGGGACAATCGGCATCTGAGGAAATTGTTCGAGCACGTTCAGAAGCCAAATTTTCAAGCTTGGAAGATTTTCTGACAAGAGTCAACTCTAAATCAGTTAATAAAAAAGCCATAGAAAGTTTAGTTAAATCAGGAGCTTTCGACAGTTTTGGTGATCGTGGGGTTTTATCAGGCAATATTGACACCCTAGTAGTCTTTAGTCAAAAAGCCCAAAGAGATCTTGACTCTGGTCAAATTGGACTTTTTGGAACAACAGGCAGTCAAGACATTGCAAGCGTACATGCTATAACTCTGAATGATCCAGTCACAAAACACAGCACCAGGCAACAGTTAATTTGGGAGAGAGAGTTACTCGGTATTTTTCTGAGCAGCCATCCTCTTGATGACTACCGGGAATTTTTGCTAGAACAAGCTGTACCACTGGAAAATATCAAACATGATCATCATAACAAATCTGTACGAGTTGGTGGGAATATTGATAGTTTTAAAGAAGTAATCACAAAAAAGGGACAAAAAATGGTTTTTGTTGAACTTGGTGATAAAACCTCGAACGTTGAGCTAATTGTATTCCCTGGAGCATACCAAAAAACATTAGGAATTTGGGAAAAGGATAAGGTTGTATTGGTAGACGGCAAAGTAAGTGGCTTTGACCAAAATGATCAAAAGTCAGATATAAAAATCCTCGTTGATGATGTGAGAGAGATTACCCATGAGCAAGCGATAAACTACCAAAAAACAGGCAAAGCACTGAAGACGCCAAAAGTGAGCGTTCGCAAAAGCAAGTCAGGCGTTTCTAGCAAAGCACCCAACGACAAATTGGCTGACCAAAGAATCTATATTAAGATCAAAGACACAAATGACATAGAAGCACTAGCGCAACTGAAAAAAAATATTGATAAATCGCCTGGGCAGATTGAAGTAGTGCTAGTCGTAGGTGATGGCGGTAGTCGGCAAATCATTAAACTTCCAGGAAAAGTTGAGCCGACGGATGGTCTTATATCTGAGTCTCAGGCCTTATTTGGTATCGAAAACGTAGTTTTCAAATAGCTTATACCGTAAAGCGCTACAGCGGTGGCTTGGACTACGTTGAGGGATTCTTTGCGCCCTTTCATTGGGATTTGTATGACTTTGTCGCAGAGTTTTAAGGTGTCATTATCTATCCCGTATCTTTCATTGCCAACAATCAGAGCCAACGCTTTTGGGGGTTTAAAGTCCAATATATCGATCGAATCGTTGGTTTGTTCTAGCCCAACAATCTCGTAGCCCCTGCGCTTAAGGACATTAATGCAACCGCTCAATGATTGGTTGGCTATAATTTGTAAATATTGTTCAGCGCCCAAAGAAGTTTTAGCTATTTGATTATGTATTTTATTGGCTAAGTGGGGTAGACGCGGATCATCAGCTATTTTAGGGTAGGGCGTATAGCCGGTCAAATATACATCATTTACCCCGAGACACTCAGCGGTACGCAGGAGTGAACCGACGTTGTGGGTGCTCCTAATATTGTGAGCAATTAATACAATATCTTTCATCTATGTTCTTAGTATAATCTATCTTGGAAAAACGCCTCGGTTATGGTTAAATATACACAGTAAATAACCAAAATTAAACGCTTAAAAAAGGTGGGAAATGAGCCAAGACGGAAGATCTATTGAAGAACAAGCAGTCCAAAGAAGGGCACAGATTCTTGGTATGTCATATCTTAACACTTTTCAGGTAGATAAACCTCTCTTTGCAGAATTACTAAGTGTGCCAGAATTAAAACAATATAGAGCAATCCCGATTAATGTTGATTCGCATCATATATTGTTTGGGGTTACCAATACAACGTCGCACCAAACGATGAACCAGCTTAAGAATAGGTTTCTTGACCACAGAGTTAGTTTCTCTCTGATATCAGATACTGGTTTTGCAGAGTATATTTTGCTTTATGATCCTCCTAAAAAAGTTGTTTATCAAGACGTCAAACTATCTGGAGTTGCCCAGGATGATCTGTTCGCACAAGTTACTGCGACACTATCGCAAGTTTTGGCGGACGATGTTGTAGCCTACTTGGTCAAACAAGCGCACAATCTAAAGAGCTCAGACATACATCTTGAAAATCAGAAAAATGCAGTAAGAGTTAGGTTGCGCGTTGATGGCGTACTTCATCCTGTAGCTGAGCTGTCTCATGAGAAATATCGTCAAGTTTTGTCATCTGTCGCTATCGCTGCTAATGTCAGTACAGCTAGCGGTGACTCTCAGACGGGGCATATCAACCAGACATACAAGCTAGCCACGGGCGAAGAAGTCACAGTTAACCTCCGTGTAGAAACAGTTCCTACTGTATATGGCCAAGATGTAGTAATGAGGCTTTTTGATACAAATCTAGAGTTTTTAACCTTGGACAAACTTGGGTTGAGCGATATTGAACGAAAAGCAGTTGACGATGTAATAGCCCATCCTTCCGGCATGGTCATGGTAGTTGGGCCGACAGGCTCAGGTAAAACCACCACGCTTTATTCGTTGGTCAATACACTAAATTCGCCAGAACGTAAAATTATTACTCTTGAGGACCCTGTTGAGTATTTTTTGCCAGGGGTCGTCCAGGTACCCGTAAAAGGAGACGTCAACAAAGAAGGCTTTGCAGATAAGTTACGTGCCGTGCTTCGTCTTGACCCTGATGTAGTGATGATCGGAGAGATCCGTGATCAAGATACGGCTCGTACATCGTTACAGGCAGCCCTGACTGGGCATCTAGTACTCAGTACCTTTCACGCGTCATCAACCGCCGCAGCACTGATGAGAATGCTCGATGCTATCGGCATAAATCCACTGTTTGCGAGTGCCATGCATTTGATAATGGCTCAGCGTTTGGTTAGGCGCCTTGACGACAGCACCAAGATAGAATATGTACCTGATGAAGCGTTGGTGAATCAACTCCAAGGCATTATTGACAGTTTTCCTCCTGGTCTGGCAAAACCCGATCTTAGCCAATTAAAACTTTACAAACCTGGTAAGTCCGCTGAGGTTCCGTTCGGATATACTGGTCAGATAGCTATTCGTGAACAACTGCAGATGACACCCGGCATCCAGAAACTCCTTCGCCAACCACCCAATACTTTGACTTCTGCAATGCTTGAAGATCAAGCCGTGGCTGAGGGTATGAGGACCATGATGCATGATGGAATTCTCAAAGTTATAGCAGGACAAACTACCTTAGAAGAAGTCTTTCGCGTCGTCGGCTAAACAACAAATACATAATTATTTAACAACTATTGCGCTAAAGCCTCCAAGGAGGCTTTTATCACCTTACTTTTTCTCTGTGTGCCAAGAAAAAGTAAGCAAAAAGTGCTAC
>MGCQ01000005.1 GCA_001790445.1 Candidatus Saccharibacteria bacterium RIFCSPHIGHO2_12_FULL_41_12 | reverse complement strand
ATGTTGGCTTAGAAGCAGCCATTCATTTAAAGAGTGCGTAACAGCTCACTCGTCAAGAGATCTTGCGCGGAAAATGTAACGGGGCTAAAGTATATTACCGAAGATATGGATGCACAATTTATTGTGCGTGGTAGAGGAGCGTTCCTCTCAGCAACGAAGTAGAGTCGCGAGGCTCTGTGGAGCGTGAGGAAGTGAGAATGTTGGAATAAGTAACTTTAAGACAGGTGAGAATCCTGTCCACCGAAAGAGCAAGGTTTCCTGGGCCATGATAATCATCCCAGGGTTAGTCGGGCCTAAGCCGAGGCGAGTAGCGTAGGCGATGGACAACGGGTTAATATTCCCGTACCGGCTATATATTGTTTATAGTGCGCGGTATATTAGCAGAAGCGGATTCATGGTTATATCCGTCTAACTACTAGAAATAGGTAGGAATGAAACGGTCTTTATTGACTGAATTTCTGTAAAAGTACTGACTAGAAAAGCTTATAAACTTATGTATATAGTCGCCCGTACCGCAAACCGACACAGGTGCTCAGGTCGAGTAGACCAAGGTGTACGAGTGATTCTTCGTCAAGGAACTCGGCAAACAAGCGACCGTAACTTCGGGATAAGGTCTGCCCCGTCACAATGTCTATGAATAGTGACTAGCCAGTTTTCTTTAGAAAACGAGTAAAAAAGTCTTACAATTTATTACTTTTATTGTAAGCAACGAGCAAAGTATCAAAGAAAGCTGACCCCAAGTAATCACATATCGTGGTAGATATTGTGACGGGGCCGCAGCTAAGGAACCCATGCAACTGTTTACCAAAAACACAGGTCTCTGCTAACACGAAAGTGGATGTATAGGGGCTGACTCCTGCCCGGTGCTGGAAGGTTAAGGCGAGTGCTTCACGGTGCGAACTGAAGCCCCAGTGAACGGCGGCGGTAACTATAACCGTCCTAAGGTGAAATCGTTGCCTTAGTAAAATCTGGCCATATGCTGGAACATCTGAGTATCGAACTGTACTATGGTATAATTATTCCTTATATGGAAGATTATATTTCAAGTGAAAATCAGTTTCGTGCAGACAATCAGCAGGAAAGACTCTTGAGCAATCAAGAGAATCCTCAGAGACTACACGCCAGACCCCTTATAAAAAAAAGGGTGAAGATATAGTCCGACCTTTATGGCGACATAAAGATCCATACGAGAAATCGGTGGACGCCATTTAATATTTAAATGGTTATTAAAGTAACAGAGCGAGCGAAATTCCTTGTCAGGTAAGTTCTGACCCGCACGAATGGAGTAATGATATGGGTACTGTCTCGACGAAGAGCTCGGTGAAAGTGCATTGGCGGTAAAGATGCCGTCTGTCCGCATCAGGACGAAAAGACCCTGTGCAGCTTTACTACAGCTTGACATTGAATCGAGTTACAACATGTGTAGGATAGGTGGGAGACTTTGAAGCTTAGACGCTAGTCTAGGTGGAGTCATCCGTGAAATACCACCCTTGTTGTGATTTTATTCTTACTCAAACCGTTATCCGGTTTGAGGACCGTGTCTGGTGGGTAGTTTAACTGGGGCGGTTGCCTCCTAAAGAGTAGCGGAGGCGTTCAAAGGTTGGCTAACTACGGATGGAAATCGTAGTGGTAGTGCATGCGCATAAGCCAGCTTGACTGTGAGGAATACAATCCAAGCAGGTACGAAAGTAGGAGCAAGTGACCCGCTGTCCTTACATTTTTATGTAAATGAACGTGGGATCGGCAGCGCAAACGGATAAAAGTTACGCCAGGGATAACAGGCTTATAGCGCCCAATAGTTCACATAGACGGCGCTGTTTGGCACCTCGATGTCGGCTCATCTCATCCTGGAGGGGAAGCACCTTCCAAGGGTCGGGCTGTTCGCCCGTTAAAGAGGTACGTGAGCTGGGTTCAGAACGTAAATTACATTGCGTTCTACCACTGAGAAGTGGTAAAATACTAGTGTACATCGCATTAATAGTATTAAATCTGACTGAAATCGGTGAAACCCGACTAGAACATTATCGAACGGTTCTAAGGGCAATACCGAGGGAAGAAGAGAAAAATGTCTGACGAAGTCGCAGCATATATTGCTGGTTTTCTAGATGGTGACGGCTCTATCATGGCACAACTTGTTCGTCGTAAAGATTACAAGTTGGGCTATCAGATAAGAGTTAGTATTGTTTTTTATCAAAAGCAAAGTCACAATGAAATCCTCTTTTGGCTAAAAGAGCAACTGAAATTTGGCTATATTCGTAACCGAAATGACGGTATGACCGAATATACCATTGTAGGTTTAAGTGAAGTAGAACAGACATTACAACTACTTCATGACAAACTTCGTCTAAAGAAATCTCTCGCTCAAGATGTATTACAACTGATCAAGGTGCATCCTAAAAAGATGACACCAGAGAAGTTGTTAAAACTTGCGAAATTGGTCGATAAAACTGCAGAGTTTAATTATTCCAAAAAACGCACCAATACATCAGAAGTAGTGATTGAATTCTTGAAAAGCAAAAATCTCTTCCCTGTAGAGACTTCAATCCGCCAGCCGGCGGATTGGGATAGCTGATCCTATCTCGATTTATCGGGATAAATATATGACAGCTATAAAACGTCAGCTCCTAACCCGAGTCTGTTTCGGGAAGGAAGAAGATATAGTCCGTGCCATCAGTAATGGTGGAAAAAGTTTTGAGATTTGAACACCTCAGAACTTCACGCGTGAGACAGTTCGGTTTATATCCGATGTGGACGCAAGGAAACTTGAGAGAAGCTGTTCGTAGTACGAGAGGACCCGAATGGACGCACCGCTGGTGTACCAATTGTCATACCAATGGCATTGTTGGGTAGCTATGTGCGGAATAGATAAGCGCTGAAAGCATATTAAGCGCGAAGCTAGTCTCGAGATTAGGTTTCCCTATGAGGGCCCTGATAGACTATCAGGTTGATAGGTGCAAGGTGTACGCACAGTAATGTGTTCAGCCAAAGCATACTAATAGCCCCATTGACTTCTTATTGACTATGAGATGCACCACTTCGGTGGTTAATCTCATAGTTGTGAGTTTTGCATTTGACTAGTTATTGATGATTATTATAGAATAATCGTCTGCACGTTTACTTGATAAAACACACCATTTGGACATTGTCCAAAGTAGTTTACAGCTTACAGACAACAGCTTACAGTTATGGCTTCGCCAGGAAAACTGTCTACTGTTCACTGTCTACTGTCTACTGTTTTGGTCGGTGCCCATAGAGAGATAGTTACACCTGTTCCCATACCGAACACAGAAGTTAAGCATCTCATCGGTTAAAATACTTGGGGTTCACCCCTGGGAAAATAGCACGGTGCCGTTTTAGAAAAAAGGAGTCCTCATGTGGGGCTCCTTTTTATTTGTTCTTTCCAAGAACCAATTTCTTACCACTTTTGGTGGCAAAAGTGGTGCAAAACCACTGGGCTGGCCAAAAGCTTGATATAACTTCTTGTCAAAGACTACAACAGCCTGCGGATTCCTTCATTTCATTCAGTCAGAAGTCCTCGCCTGATAGTTGTAGCTTCGACGTAATTTCTCAGGTTAATTCATAGCCTGAAGTAAAAGCATGTTAGAAAAATTCTGCTTTTTTCAAGGTTTCTTTTGAAGCCCCTTTACCGTAGTATTCCAAATTACTTATAGGTACTTCGTATTTTCTACCATTGATAACCCCTCGTTGATATGCACCAGAGCGATTGTCGTTATTTATAGTGATAAGAGGAGTTGGGTTCGATTTATAAAAATCAAATAGTTCGCATAATTTATTATGAAAAAGCTCTATATTATCAGCTTCAAAATTTGATGTATGTTCTAAAACTTTGGTTTCAAAGTATTGAAACTTTAACCAATTCTTACTGTTATATCTAGAAACACTTTTCGCAAAAGTGTAAAAACGAGACATATCCATGGGATGAAAAGACTCTGGAAAATTATTTATCCAGACTAAAAAAGAATATTCAGTTGGGTTTTTATATCTAATCACTGACATATTAAAAGTATACGACAGTTTGGAGCAAAAATAGTCATGTAGGTTGATATTTTGCATAGTTTATTGTTGTCGATAATAAGGTAATTACATATAATGGCTTTAAGTTGAGGGGGTTTCATATTTATTTCAGGATCGGTTAGTAAATTGTCAAAAGATAGGGGTTATTTTTTCTATCAATATTTTCAATAATCTCTCATCTCCATAATTTGAATCGTATGCTTTTTTAAACTGAGTATTAATTATAGTCGTGATACAATGGCTAAGATCATCAAGATCAAACAAAAACATATCAAAACAAAAATATGAGCGACAAGCTTGAACAATTACTTGTTCCAATAAAGAAACACCGACTTTTGGTGATTATTACTTTGGCGGGAGTCTTCTGGCTGGTTGCTCTGTTTTTCTTCTTTTTTTACAACCGATCAACAGTATTTAGTTATGGTGGGGGTAATTGCTTTCGTGATCCAACCTTTTTACCTAGCATGTATGAGTCAGGGTCAGAATCTGGTTACAAGTTGCATGTCGCAAAATCTATCAGTATAAAAGGCTACCCGATCTATTCAGCCAGAACATGCGTTGAGCCCACAAAACCGCCGCTAGCTAATAGTAAAAACAAGGTTGCTCTAACAATCAAAAAAGTTCCAATCATTCAGAAAAGATACGCTGTATCGACCGGAGTTTTACCACGTCTGGATACCACTAACCTCGAAGGCAAAATATCAATTCGTGAACCACTCAAATTCAAAATCGATCAAGTAGATAAGGTGTTTAGCTATCGTTTGGCTGTAGCGGATCGATCAGTAACTTGTGATCAAGAGAATCAAGACGTTATCTGCGATGTTAGCAAACTCGGTCTTGCTCAAGGCAAGGAATATTCTATGCGTATTGAAAGGTTCTTTGGCGATTCAAAGGTTGAGAAAGTCAAAGAGAGCTCTATTGTTACCGTCGAGCCTGTCGCTATAAGCAGGAGTTCTGTGGCACAGGGTGGTATAGTTTATGATTCGCCAACAGAGATAGTTCTCACGGCGAATAAGCCCTTAGTGTCTGCTACAGTTGAGCTCATGCAGGATACTCAAAAGGTCGAGCACACTACAATTATCAAAGACAATATTATTACGTTAAAGCTAGCAAAGCCAATGCCAAGAAAGACAAAACATAGCCTAGTTCTAAAAGACGCAATTGCCCAGGACAAAGGGGTATTGCCTCAGTCACATACAATACCATTCACAACTTCCGGAGGACCAAAAGTTATGTCTGTCAACATCGGTAGAGCATCGGTGGATCCTGGACGTACGATCGTTGTGACTTTTGACCAGCCTCTGGCCCCTGGTCAGGATATTGCCAAACAAATAAGCTTCAAAAGCGGTAATACCCCGATAAGTTACACAGCATCAATATCCGGTAGCCAACTTTTCTTGTATCCTAAAACCCCGTTGCCAGTTTGCAGTGTTTTTTCAATTACCACGGCTAGTAATATAACGAGCAACTACAATATAACTGGAGATTCTGCTTGGTCAATATCCTCACGACTCAGGTGCTACACTGTCTCAGTTATTGGTTACTCTGCTGGGGGCAGGCCAATTTATGCATGGAAATTTGGGTCCGGGGCGAGTAAAGCTCTATATGTTGGGAATCTGCACGGCGATGAGAAAAGCTCAAAATATACGTTAGATTCCTGGGTGCAAGAACTAGATTATAATGCAGAGAGAATTCCGGTCGGAAAGACAGTAATTGTCGTACCTAGCCTTAATCCAGACGGATTTGCCGTCAGTAGCAGAAAAAATAGTCGGGGCGTAGATCTCAACAGGAATTTTCCGGCTAACGATTGGAAAGCAGATGTGAAAATGCCAAATGGTGAGTTTGCTATCGGCGGTGGTGGGGCTACAGCACTTTCTGAGCCAGAATCTCAAGTTCTTAGTAATTTTGTGCTGGCACAGAGACCCGATTTAATACTTAGCTATCACAGTGTTGCTTCGGTTGTATCAGCGAACGGAGCAGGTAACTCGGGCGCTCTAGCAGCTCTTTATTCTCAACTGAGCGGTTACCGCAATCTGTCTGAGGCTGATTCTAGTGCGGTTTTTCAATATGACACTACGGGTGCATTTGAGACTTGGTTATATGAAAAAGTCGGTATAACAGCACTTTTGGTAGAGCTGAGTAGTCATACGAATAACGAATTTGCCAGGAATAAAGTGGCAATGTGGAGAATGATCCAATAACAAATATTGTTATTGGATGCGTCAGGGTACGACCCTGACGCATATACTAACACGGGTGTAGTAGAGGCAAAGATAAGGTGGTGAGAATAGATAGCGCGTATAAATTTATCTGAAATGGTATTATATGGATATGAAATTAAGGGTTGGATTGGTTATTTTTGGGGTACTTATAATAGGAGTCCTTATCAGACATCCTCAAGCTCTGGCTCAGGGGACTTCATCAGGATATAGAATAGACGAAAGTTATATCGGCCCGGGGGGTAGTCTAGAGAGTGGGTCTACTGGTTATAAACTGGAGCCTGGGCAGCAGACTACTGGTAATCCAGGTGGGGTAGGCGACAGTAGCTCAACTAATTACACTGCTCAGAGTGGCAATACAACAACGTCTGACCCCCGCCTTGTCTGCGTGGTCAATTCTGGCTCTCTCAATTTTGGCGCATTGTCAACTAGCCTGGTGGTTAGTTCTGTAGCTAGTTTTAGTGTTCTCAACTATACGTCCTACGGTTATGTCGCCACTATCCTTGGGAGCACCCCAAGCAATGGCAGTCATAATTTAGACGCGATGAGTTCAACCGGACCTTCTGTTGCGGGAACAGAGCAATTTGGCATAAATCTGCGTGATAATGGTCCTCTGCTAACTGATCCTGACGTCGGTGCAGATCCACTGCAAGTTCCTTCGGGGTCTTTTTCGTATGGTGTTGCTGCCGGTGGTTACAACACCGTTAACCAATATCGCTACGTGGCTGGCGAGACAATTGCTTCTGGTCCTAAAAGTTCTGGGCAAACAGACTACACTATTTCATACATAATTAACGCCTCTACTATCACGCCAGGCGGACAGTATAGTGGTAATCAGACAATTCTTTGCACTGGTACATACTAATAATACAAAAAAGCTTGCATTTTAATGGTCTAATATGATAATATCCATTAAAGTTCTAATGCTATATTATTAATTAAGTATTAAGGCAGAAACAAAAATGCGCAATCAAGTCCAAGTTCAGACAATGAAAAACTTACACAACAAGGTCTTTATATTTTCTTTAATTGCCGTGCTTATTGCTATGAGTTTGCAATTTGTTTTTCTTCCATCCCGAGCCTCAGCCGCCCAGATAACCTCCCGTAAACTAACTCTGTCTACTTCCAGTCCAGCCGCCGCTGCTGCCACCACGACGTATACTTTTAACTTTACAGTGCCATCAGGCACAGTCCTACAATCTGCTGAAGCTGAAGTATGTACCACTGCTTCAGGGAGCTGTACTACACCCACTGGATTTAGTAACTCCTCATCAACCTTGTCATCACAGCCAACCAACCTGGGTGATGCCACAGGCTGGACAGTCAGCACTGTCACAGCTGGCAAACTACGCTTAAAGAAAACAGGTAACGCAGCTGCTCCAACTGGTGCTCAGACAGTAGCCTTTGGCAACGTCCAAAACCCAACAACCACCAACACAACCTTCTATGCTCGTATCGCAACATACTCGGATGATGCTTGGGCAACAGGAGTCGACACTGGCGTAGTAGCTGCTAGTACGGCGACAGCGATTGATCTAACAGCTACAGTTGATGAAACCCTAACATTTTGCACAGGTACCTCTGGTATTACAACGAGTAGTTGTGCCGGAGCAACCGGCTCATCCGTCAATTTCGGTACACTAAGTCCTAGCTCTGTTAAATCTGGTACTTCTCAGATGGGAGTTGGTACCAATGGCCTGACTGGTTATGCTATCACCGTTAATGGTGTAACGCTTACCTCTGGCGGCAATACCATTACCGCGCTCGGATCCCAAGCTTTATCATCCGCGGGCACAGAACAGTTTGGACTTAATTTACGCGATAATGGACCACTGGCAACGGATCCTGATGTGGGTACTGATCCTGATGGTTCGGGTACTGCTACTCCGACGACCGAATACAACACAACCAATCAGTACAGATTTGTTACTGGAGATATTATTGCCAGTAAAGGCAGCTCTGATCAATTCCGCCGTTTTACTGCATCTTATATTGCTAATATTGATACTGCCACCGAGGTAGGCACTTACACCGCCACAATGACCTACATAGCAACAGCAACATTTTAATGATTATGAAAAGATTTAACAGACAAACACTACAACTACTCCCAGCCCTCTTGATTGTTTTCTCTGTGTGTTCGTTCCTCTTCCTCCCACAACCTG
>MGCQ01000004.1 GCA_001790445.1 Candidatus Saccharibacteria bacterium RIFCSPHIGHO2_12_FULL_41_12 | reverse complement strand
CGGTGGCTGTGCCGTTGATGACAGGGACCTGCTTGAAGGGTTTATCCAGGTTTGTAGTCAGAGTAATAACGGGGGGTATTTTCTCTGTGGGAACATCTTTGAGGGGAATTTTAGTCTTTAAAAATCCACTGCCACTTGTCGTAGTATTATCTGTACTTGGATCAGAACTTGGATCTACAAGTGGTGTCAGAAAAGTATTATCCCCAGAACTAGCTTCATTACCGCTCCCATCTCTACTAATAACTTGAAAATGATAGGCTTGATTAGCCGTAAGTCCCATAAGAGTAGCATTGTGACTCGTTTTCAAGCTAGCATCCTCGTTAGTTGAATCACCATATAATTCATCGAAGCCATAATTTACTAAGGAGGTGGCTGGCTCGTCCGTGGTCCATGTAATAGTAACGCTCGAAGTTCTCAGATTAGACACCGAGATGTTATAGACATTAGGTGGCATTGTATCAGGAGCAGAACCTGATATCTCTGTACCTAAAGAACCCGTGCAGTCAGTTGGATTACTACCGTCAATCGAACTGGAAACTTCAACCCTCCATGGAGCTGAAGATGCTTGGACATCTGCGGTGTTTGCAGTTACTATCATGGACAAACTATCATCTGTCAACAAACTTCCGTCTTGTTGGATAGTGTAATCATCGCCTGGTGTACTGCCATTCCATCCTGAAATATCACTGTTATTGATATCAAAGTTAGCAGATGGCCTAGTCACTTTTATCCACACCACATCTTCATCACCAGTGTTATTAATATTAAATTGAAAATTAGTCAGAGAATTAGGAGCGACTTGATGCTGTGTAACATCAGCGCCACACGTTAAAACTCCATAAGCAACATTCGGTGGCAAGATCATGATAATCAATGCAGTCACTGTTAATACAACCGATAAATTTCGCCAGTTAACCATAAGTATTATTGTAACCAACAAACACAACTTTTGAAAATATACATGCTATAATTTAGTCTATTATGTTGAGTAGAAAATCGGTCTTTAAGATATTAACTCTCTTAAATGTCCTAGTTCTTCTTTTAAATATTGTCTTGTTCTTGCCAAATCTATCTGCTCAAGACAAAAACCAAAAAACTGCCAACGAAGTGGTTCAATTCCCATATCTTTCAAAAAGAATATTAAATGAAAACCAAAATAATCAGATTATAAATTTCACCCCCCTACGTCAGACAGTCCGTGAGTATCTAGCAAAAAATCCAAACCAAGAGATAGGAATTTACTTTGAGTATCTTCCTTCTGGCACATCGATCGGCGTCAATGACCAAATGGAAGTAAAACTGGCCAGTTTGATCAAGGTTCCGACCGTCATGGCCACATACAAAGCTGTTGAAGATGGAAATCTAGATCTAAATCAAGAACTAACAATTTCTCAAAATGACATAGACTCTAGTTATGGAGACCTATGGAAAAAGGGTTCTGGTTTCAAGATTACTACTCAACAAGCCATCGAACTAGCCCTCACAAAATCCGACAATACCGCAAATAAAGTACTCGGGCACAATCTTAAGCAAGGAGCAATTGGTCAAGTTTTTGATCATCTAGATATACCTAAAAATAAGGAAGGTCAATTTTTTGTCATATCTCCTAAAGGCTATACTTCTATTCTTCGAAGCCTATATCTTTCTTCTTATCTTAAGAAAGAAAATTCAAACCAGGTCTTAGATATTCTAAGCAAAACAGCATTTACCGATAAATTACAGGCTGGTGCTCCCAGCAATGTTAAAGTGTCGCATAAAATCGGCGTGTATGATCTAAATGATGGGTCTTCGCCAATTTACAGCGATTGTGGGATAGTCTATGTTCCTTATCGACCTTACTCATTATGTATCGTGACTAAAAACATGAATGAAGAAACCGCTCGTAAGCATATCCAGACTCTTTCAAAAATGGTATACGGTTACGTTAGTCAAGTAAACTGAGCCACACACTATGGCAGCACTTACGGCTGGGCTGGTGTTGTCTGAGGCTGAGGTTGCACGCTTGCTGGCTGAGAACTTGGCTCTTTGGTTGACTGAAGGTTGACAGCGGAATATTCAATCACCTTATTTTCTACTGGGCGATACAAAAGTGCTCGACCTGATTTAACGTAAATCAATACCTTATCACCATTCTGTGCGTTTTTGAAAAATGTTTGATTCTTTAGCTTTGTAATATCGCTAACTGTTGCCAGTGTAGGCTCTTCGTTCTTTGGCAGATCTAGGACTTGCTTTACATCGTTTGTGATTATCTGTACTTCGGTCTGCCCGGCAGTTTTTGGATTAGTAAGTTGTTTAATTTGATCTTTTGTATTCATATACTCGTTACCAAACCACCCAAGTCCGACTAACACAGCTATAACTAGGAGTGTCTTGAATGGATTCTTGCGGATAAACTTAATAAAACGCTTAATTTGCTTACCTGTTGCTCGAAACATCCTGGACAATAAGGACTTCTTTTTTACTTGTTCTTGCACTACTGGTTCTTCTTTTAACGGAGCAGCTTTTTTTTGTGTCCTTGACATTCTAACAATCTTCTTAGAATTTTTATTAGCCATCTCTCTAGTCTTCCCTCTTCTTCTAGTTAAATTCAAGGTTATTCTAGCAGGGTTTAAGCACTAGAGCAATGTTTTTCTAAGGAGCTTCGGCAGTTTTAATGCCGTTGGCGGTCAGCGCAATCCAAGAGAACTCAATTTGATCAGTGGCTGGGACACTAGTGACAATTGTAAAGCCCTGGGGGGTAAGATCCTTGTAAGCATACTGGACAAACTGACCGCTTTTAATAGACACTGTGACGACTGGTGGCTGCTCGTAAGGCTTATCAAACACTACGTGTATTTGGCTCTGACCTGGTTTGATGATCGCATAGCCAGCGGTGTCACTGTTGAAGACCACTCGACCCTCAAAACTAACGTCATTTTTAAATATAGTCTTCTCTACAAAGGTAACTAATTTATAAAATATTGTATCTCCATGGAACTGTGCTGGACCACCAACAGACAAACCTCCACCTATTCCCAGATCAAGAGTTATTGTTGCCGTAGATATAGTAACATTTCCTATCTGTGTAACAGTTGTCTGTGGAGTAGTTGTAGGCGTAGCGACAGAGGCTGAAGCCCCGTCTATAGCAGTGTTTTGAGTACTAGAATTGTTCGAATCAGCAACTTGGCTACTCAAACTAGATATCTTGTCTGTCCATATTTCAAGACCCTCGATCTGATTAGCTTTGATTTTATCGGCTGTCAACGTCCCGTGAACCACTACGTCGCCGTTGATATCTATACTTTTGGCATCTGTCGGTTTTATAGAATTTAGAGATACTTCATCGGTAGTTATCTTTGGTGTAATGATTTCCAGCCCTGCTACAACCCTATCGGTTACTATAGCTGAAAAATCTGTTGCTTGGATTAAACTCTGACTGTCATTAATCAATTTACCCAAGACCACCTTGCCGAAATCAACATAATTCGTCCCATAATAATCTGATAGACTACTAATATCGCCGTTGCTGTACGAAGTTTTAATAAACATATTAATCAACCCAGTGCTAGAATTATCAGAATAGCCAGTAAGAGCCTGTCCTACGATTGTGCCGGCTTTTGTTGCCTTCATCGCTACCCCTGGTGTTGACGAGCTTGTAAGCTGGTCTCCAGGTTTTATAGGCCCATTTTCCGTGTTAACTTTGACAGGCACTCTACCTGATAAAGCTAATGGCACGGGAGTGCCACCTATACTTTCTTTATTATTGCCTAGAACCATTCCAGGTTGAGTCGACACAACTCCAACTATTGATCCTTCATAAGCTTTCGTTGATTTCTTGACACCTGCTAAGCCACCATCACTATCTGCTACAACTAAAGTTCCTGGTTCTATTGGACCACTGGAGCTATAGTAATATTCGGCTAGGTCTGCCCCAGATATTTTGTAAGCCTTTAGTATACTTCCTGCAAATATTGTATTTGTACCAGAAGCACTATTTTGACCATGCTGTAGCTGGAACGTACCAGCTGTACCACTGGTAGTAACGTATCCTGTTATTTGGAAAGACCCTGTTGTATCTGTGGATGCTATAGCATATGCTCCAGAACTTGCATTACAGGCGGTCAAGTACAGAGCGTTGGCAGATTCTAAATCATTAAGGGTAATATCACATGTGGAACCAGCAGGTGCATTCATCTGCCACTTTGTATCTGCTTGTGTATTAAACGAGTTTTGAATATTCATCTGGAATATCCACTCTTCGTTAGCACCCGCAGCAAAAGCCATGTTAGAATTGCCTGTTGCATTATCATCAACGTCGGTAAACGTAGTCGTAGCGTTAGTATAGTTACCAGACAGAACAGTACTATACGTAGCTCTATCTGAGCCACACTGCCAAAGATCATTCGTCTCATCCCATTTAAGTGTTTGCCCATCTGCACAGCCCTGTAGTAATGTCACGCCCGTTGATAGCACCTCTAGCCCCGAACCACTAGAAGTCGTCGAGGAAAGTGCATCAGTTGCGGTTGTCAGATCAACAGCAATATCGTTGGCATTCACCGTTATGCCGTTGCCCGCGCCAACATCTAGCGTTACACTGCCGCCCAAAGAAACCGAGCCGCCTGTAGCAAGACCACTGCCAGCCGTGACGGTTATTGACGAATTAGCCAGTTGAGCGTTAGTGATACCAGCAGAACCAGACAGATCTAAAGTGGTTAGCGTGCCATCAGTAACTTCGCTGGCGCCAATGGCATCAGCCTGGATAGTTACTACACCAGCACTAGTTACAGTAATATCACTACTGAATTGAGTGTCTAAAATAACATAACCGGTCGCATCTGGAAATGTAATGGTTTTGCTGGTTGAAGTAGGATCTGTAATGGCAAAGGTAGTGCGAATATCATCGTTGGTTAAGCCTTCAAACGAGAATGGTGAAGCACCACGTATTTCCCCGGCAAAGGTCAGTCCATCCGTTGCTGCATTACCGAGAGTAGTGTCGCCATTTGCAATAAAGTTGCCGCTGAAGGTTTTGTCGCCTGCGAATGTCTGCGTACCTATGCTAACAAGTCCTGGAAATGAGGCATCAGCAGTTTGTAGCACTAGGTTCGAGCCAGATATAACTGCGCCGTCAGCAGATTTGGTCTGAGAGTCAATGGTACCGATAGCTGTAACACCACTACCGCCAGTGCTACACCCAAGATCTGTTGTATTACAAAGCGTCTTGTAGGCGCCGTTTTCATAAATCTTTAGTTTGTTGGTTGTAGAGTCGTAGATCAAGCCTCCATTGACTCCGGTTGGCAAATTAGTTGTGTCGGCCGAGTCAACCACTAATAGTGTGGTGTTAGCCGCTGAAGTATTGTCAGCATCGCCTATCACTACCCTGTTATTGGTAGTATTGCCGACTACTAGCGTATTGTTGGCTCCGCTGTCTTTCAGCTGAAAGGCCGTAGTGGAATCAGCCGTTGGCTGGAAAACGTAAGCTGGAGAATTGAAGTTCAGGGCAGCGGTAGAAGAAGTTAATCGGCCATCACTCAGCGTAGTACTCCCCTCTCCCGTGACTACTCCGCCCAGGAAATAGCCCTGGAAGAAGCGATTACCGAGTGTTGAATAATCAGATTGAGTAGCACCAATATTTTGAATACTATATTTTTCTACTGTTCTACCGGTTTCAAAAGTTACTGCCGGTGACACCGTGTAACTACCAGTTCCAGGATCAACAGTTACTCTTGTGAAGTAGTCTTGTCCGACATTATCTATCATCACAACATCCCCGACACTAAATGCGTCTGAAATAAGAGTTAGAGTAGCTGTGTTAGTTCCTGTGCCTGTAGTCGTTCCTGTTACTCCTTGAGCAATATTTGAGGCTTTCATATTGGCTTGAACAGTAACAAGATCGGCCGAATTGTTACCAAGATCAATTGCACTGCCCCTGATGTCTACTGATCCCTGGAAGACCTTATCTCCACCAAAGGTTTGGGTGCTAGCTGTTACTAATCCTCGGGCAGTTGCAGTAGCGTCGGGTAGATTCAACGTTGCTGTGCCGCCGAGTGAAACGGATGAAGCACCCCAGTTGACGTCAGAGCCGGAGGTGCCCAGAGCAAGATTTATTGAGGAGTTTGCCAGATCTCCATTAGCTACACTACCGTCAGTAATTTCAGTACCAGTGATTTCAGAACATGTACCAGATGTAGTAAGACCTCCCAAGGCAACTTGCCCCCGCAAGAACTGACCGCTACTACATGAACTGCTCAGACCACTAGTAGAATCTATCTTAAAAACGGCGCCGCTAGCTAAAGTTACATTGCCATCTTTGTCTATGCTGAACTTTTCTGAAGTATTATTTTGAACAGATAGAAGTTTTGCGCCAGAAGTAGAGTAAGTATTAGAAGTGTTGAGAGCAAATCCAGTAGCCGAGGCACCGTCTGCAATGCCAGAGAATAGACGGTTGTTGGCAGTGTCTACTCCGAAGATGTTAACACTGCTATTATTTTGAACTCTAAAAGCAATGGCAGAGTTGGCGGTAGCCACAGTCTTGACTAAACCGGTACCATTAACAATTAACTGACCATTATTGCCAGAAAAGGTAGAATCCCCTACAGTTACTATTCTAGAATTAGCTCCTACTTTAAGGGCATCTAGTCCAGTGGAGCCCTCGATGAAGAGAGTATCAGTGTTTGCAGCCGTGTCTTGTATGTACACCTGACCTTGGACGTGCAACGGTTTGGTCGGAGCATTAGTACCAATACCAACGTAACCATTTAGAGTATCGACTTTTAGGGCGATGGAGCCAGCGGCAGATTGCACCTGCAGGGCGTTAGTGGATGTCTGGCCTTGTATGATCACCGGCGAGTCAATAATGCCGTTGAGACTAATCCGGCCGATGTCGTTAGTGTCGTACTTAATAGCCGAGACGCTGACGTTGTCAATGTAGAAGATATCTTGGGTGAAGAAGTCGCCGGAGTCGGTAGTAACAATAGATATAGTCGGGGCGGCTGTCAGGACAGAGGAGGTAGTTATGGTAGCAGTTATGTTGGTCCAGACTCCGGGGGACAGACTCGTCGAAGTATAGACCACACCGACTCCGTCTGTGGAGTTAAACTTTTTGTATAACCAAAAAGTTTTGGCACCGGCCGCTCCGCTGTCCAACTGCACCCAGAAGCTGACATGGTAAGTGGTGCTGGGCGCAATGGTAACGTCAGCACTAGCGCCTTCGTTGCCTCCTGAGGTTGATGAGGTGGTTACTTGCATAGAGTTGCTGCCAGTGTAGGCCTGCGAAGCAGTTTGGGAGAGCGTAGCCATACTGTACGGAATCCAGCCACTGGTATCCGTCTCAAAGTCTGGGTTACTAATTAGGTTGCCAGAAGTTTGCAGTTCGACTGAGTCAATGTAGATGGTTCGGGCAGTGGCGTCAGATTGTTTGATGTAGATGTGATTGGTGGCGCCAGTGACATTACCAGTGGTAAATACACAGCTGACCTTGGTCCAGCCAGCGGCGTTGATGGTCTGTCCAGTGGCACAGTTGGAGTCTGTGGAACCATCCTCGGTGCGGCCAACGTTGATGGTAGTAACAGCAGCGACAAGAGAGGAGGACTTAGCGTAGAAAGTTAGGGTGTAGGTTGTTTGAGAAGCAAGAGCATAGTCGTACTTAGCCCCGTCGTTAGCGGTTGCCGTAGTGGCAACTTGCATACTACCGTTACCCAAGAAATGTTGGGAAGCTGTTTGGGAAATAGTAGGGCATGTCCCCGGACAAGAGGTTCCTTTGGCGTCCCAACCGTCGTAGTTAGCTTCAAAGTTGCTATTAGTAACTAGGTTGTTAGTGGTTAATGTGTCGACGTTGAAGAGTTGATCGCCACCGGCATTCTGAATCTGAAAGGCCGTCGTGGAGTTACCTAGTTGCAATGAGGCCGTGCCATCAGACTTAGTGGTCAAGCCATTGGCTATAAAGGTGCCGTTCTGGTCTAGGCTGACACGGGCGTTTTCTTTACCCAGGTTGAAGGTATCGAAGTAAACTCCTTGGAATGAAGAACTGATCGTGCCCAGAGAAATACCGCCGCCATAGGTCGAGCCAGAAGCACCAGCACAGGCAGCATCAACGCACTTGGTTACTCTTAGGGCAGTGTTGGTACCGTCATAGTAGCTAATTACTGGCAGGCCGTCGGTGCCAATGGCGATGGAGCTATATTGTCCTACACTAGCGGAGTTATCCACCTCAGTGGGAGTGTTGCCACTGGAACAAGCCGCGTTGCCGCATTTGGTTACCCTCAGGGCGCTGTTGGTGCTGTCATAGTAGCTAATTACTGGCAGGCCGTCGGTGCCAA
>MGCQ01000003.1:589-10561 GCA_001790445.1 Candidatus Saccharibacteria bacterium RIFCSPHIGHO2_12_FULL_41_12 | reverse complement strand
GTCCCTGTCATCAACGGCACAGCCACCGACAATGAAGCCCTTGCTGGTATTGAATATTCTGTTGACGGAGGAGTCAACTGGCTCCAAGTAGATAATGACAAAGGCCTAGGTACTAAAAACGCCACATTTTCTTTTAAACCCCTTAATCTTGAGGATGGTAACTACCCAATCATCGTTCGAGCCATAGATACTTCAAGGAACATCGGTCTAAGTGACAAAAAGATACTAGTTATCGATCGTCTGCCTCCTCAAGTGGGTGGGAGCAATATCTCTGCTGGCCCACAGATCTTTCAGCCTAATGAAGATGGAGTAACGTACTCTTTAGTTGGCGTAGATCAAAAGATAACCTTTAGTGCTGTCGGAGGAGCCACACAGATCATTATTGACGCCAAAGGTGTCTTCGCAAAAGACCCTAGCAAAACTTTCAACCTAACAAAATCACCAGACACCGGACTATGGTCAGGCATTATTAGTTTTGACAAAGCAGGGGAGTATATTCTGACAGCTAACTCTGTTGATGGAGCCGGCAACAAAACTGCCAAGGTTGTCTCTACAGTTCAGGCTTTGCAACCTGGTCGAATTATATCTAAAAACCAACCACTTAAAGACGCAGAGGTAGTCCTTTATTACCAAGAGCCAACAACTAACACCTGGACTGTCTGGGATGGTGCATCTTACGGACAGACAAATCCTCAAAAAACCGATGCTCAGGGTCAATTCAACCTCTTTGTCCCTCCCGGAAAGTATTACTTAAAAGCTGATGCCAAAAACCACAGAACACTGATTAGTAACATCTTTGAAACAAAAGAAACCATGCCTATTCTATCTAGCCTAAGCATGAAAGAATCCAGAAGCTTTAAGGTTGCCAATAAAACGTTTCATATTCCGTCACTACTAAGTGATACTGCCGAGCTGAAACCACCAAGATTACCTCTGTTGCATTTTATAAAACCCAGTCCTATAGTAAACAAACAAATAAGCGATTTCACCCTTCAAGATCTCAACGGTCAAGCAGTTCGTTCAATAGACTTCAGTGGCAAACCAACAGTCATAACCTTTATATCTAGCTGGTCGCCCTCTGCCAAGGAACAACTGGCAGTATTGTCGAAGTTACAGGCTGACAAAAAATACAATATTATACCTATTGTTGGGCAGGAGGGTTCCGGCAGAATTAAGCCCATTATAAGCATCTCAGGCATTCCCTTAGATGTTTTGACAGACCCTGACGGGACCGCAGTTGATTTATTTGGAGTTCAGTCTCTTCCTGTAAGTTACATTATTGATAAACATGGACTAGTCAAAAAGGTTATGGTTGGTGTATTATCTAAGGAGAAAATTATTAATGCTCTGGGAGATTAATAAGTTAGTATGAAGGGTGGGATAAAAAATGTTAAATAGCCAATTTTTAGGACAAAATTTGCACTTCTCTATTGGGCTGGTGGTTTCGCTATCATTTTTTGCTGTGGCTTGGCTATATTTTGATGCTTGGACAAATAAAGAAACCGTAAAAGGTTTTTTTAAGTGGTGTGGGTTTTTCTTGCTCAGTGTGTCGTTTCTGATATATGCAATTGACGTTCCGTGGATTGGCTCATCTGTGGCTGATCAAGATACAACAGTCTTTCGGCTATTGTCTGAGTGTTTAAGAATTGCAGGATATATATTTGTCTTTTTGGCTGAAATTATGGATCCTCTCCAGCAAGTTCCTACTCATGAGTCATCCGATGAAGAACCTAAGGATAAGTCTACAGAAGAAGACGCAGGACCAAAAAAACCTAAATCCATAAAAGTAGCAGGTATCGTAACTCTGCCTATGCCGGTACTAAGTGTAGTCAAGGTTTTGCCAACAGTGGGGGCAGCTACTGTGGGGTTAATGTATTTGAGAAGGGCAACTAAGGGCTTAGAGCGCCATTTAAGACCGCTTGCTGTGGCCTTTGGTGTCTTGGCTTTATTTGAGTTATTGTCACAGGCCTACTTATTAAGAGCTAGTAGCAACGTGGTTGTCAGTCAACTAACGGCGACATATGGCCCAATATGGCTTCTTGAGAACATAGTTCTGCTGGTAGCAGGGTTATTACTGGGTAGGTGGGTGTGGCGATATTTAACCAAACGATTTATGAGCCAATTATTTATGATTTTTGTGAGTAGCATTATCGCAGTGTTTTTAGCTACAACGTTGACTTTTACTTTCTTGTTGCTTCGTAGTATAGAAAAAACTACTCTTGGTAGTCTGACCACAACTGCAAATGTTCTCAATTATGCTTTGGATAGTAAAAGATCTGAGACAGCATCTAGTGCGGAGGCTCTAAGTTATAACCCAGAATACGCATCAGCGGTTGTCAAAAAAGACCATAAACGGCTCGTTGAATTATCTTCTAATTACCTCGCCACAAAAAAACAATCTAGCCTAATAATTACAAACGATACAGGACAGGTATTGCTGCGCGCAGAAGATGCAGATCGTTGGGGGGATTCTTTGTCGTCAGACCCCTTAATTAGGCGAGGTTTATTGGGCAGGAGTGATTCAAGCTTTTCTTCTATATCAGGTGTGTTGGCACCAACAATGTTTATCAAATCGACTGCTCCAATCAGGGATAGTAATAAACTCATAGTGGGCACGATAACAACGGGGGTAGCAATTGACGATAGCTTTGTGGACGGTATAAAACGCTCCACAGGGCTTGATGCTTCTATCTATAGTGGCAATGTTCGCTCAGCAACAACAACTGTGGCTGCTGATGGAAAATCTCGTTGGGTTGGTGTAAAAGAGCAAAACAAAGGTGTGAACGAGACAGTTCTCAAAAAAGGTCAAACTTACAGCGGCACGTTGGCTATTCTCAATAGACCATACTTGGCAGTTTATCGACCGCTCAAAGATGTGGATAATGTTACTTTGGGCATGATTTTGGTAGGACAGCCACAAACAGCTCTTCTCCAGACGGTTAATGAGTCTATCCAGAGAACATTTATATTGGCGGTGCTACTATTGGTTATTTCGGTTATACCTGCGTATTTTGTATCCAGACATATAACCAAACAACTCTAAAGGGAAAAATGCTTAAAAATAAAGAAGAGACATCCAAAAAAGGAATGAGTCGAGCTGTAAAGATAATTGGGTGGGTTTCAATTGTGCTGGGGGCTATACTTTGGCTCTATATTATTGCTCATTTTGATTCAACTGACTATGTTTTTAGACCTCTAGCATTATTACCCTTGTTTTCAATGGTGTTAAATTTAGGGCTGATTGCTTTTCTTTATAGAAGGATTCAGAGTTCGGAAACCGGCATTTGGTTTCTAGTCTTTTTAGCTACTCTCGCTATGTGGTCTTTCTCAGAAGTTATGCAGAGAAGTAGTGGAAATGTAGAGTTAGCGATAGACTGGCGCTTATTAGCAGGTTTTTCTTGGGCTGCGATGCCAGTGGTCTATTTATATTTTGCCTTGAGTTATGTTGATAGGCAGGAAGATACCAGAAGACTACATTTTTTGGCTGGGATTTTCTTGGTGCTCACAGCGATTATATATGGTCAATTTAGCACGAACCTTGTGCTTTCTGACCAATATGCGCTAGAAGCTTGGGGTTATGATTCGCCAAATGGTCCATTTCTTAGTATGTTCGGGATATGGTTGGCTGCTTTGTTATTCTTCGCGATCTATCTGTTGGTGCAAGAGCACAAGAATACATTAAGTATTAGAAAACGCAAACAAATAAAGATTTTTGTTATAGGTATTTTAATACCAGTTGTCGGAGGGTTAGTGACAGATATTGTCTTGCCAGCATTTGGGATGCATATTCTTCCTATGGCTGCCTTTTTGACAAGCATGCAAGGGATTATTGTAGGGTATGGCATTACTAAACACGGACTTTTCAAGATTAACCCCGTTAGTTTGAGTGGCGAAATTATGAAAACATTGCCCCAACCTGTAATTGCAACGAACAAGGAGCTTGATATACAATTTATGAACGCAAATGCAGAGCTAATGTTCAGAGAGCATGCCCCATTTTTAGGGAAAAATATTTACAATTTGGTTGGCACAGAAAATCTGAAGACTATTAAAGAATCTCTGGAAAAGAGTTTATCGATAGAAGATATAGTGAATATACCAAGAATGCCACTGGGTCTCAAGGAAGGCGTTGTTATTGCTCAGGCGCAGATTTCTAGCATGCAAGATGGAGGTGGTTATATTTTTGGTTTGTCCAATATTACTCAGCAGATCCTGACTATGCGCATAATTGAAAAAGAGGTAAAAATACGTACTGAGCTATATAACCAAGAAAGAGCCCGCCTTCTTTCTTCAGTAAACGGCTTGAGACAAGGGTTTTTAATTGCTGATAACGATCAAAAAATCGTTCTTATGAACGTGAGGGCCCAAGAGATGTTCCCCGAAATCAAAATGTCTGCAGTACAAGACGGTAATGTGATCGATAGTAATGCCATTTCTGTATTGAAAAAGTATCTATCCGGATTTAATCTGGATGAAAAGCTGAAAACAGTGATTGACAGCAATCAATACATAGAAATAGATGGAGTTGAAATGAATAAATTGGTCTTTGACATTGATATATTGCCGATCGTGATGAGCAACAAAGCAGTTGGTGCGGTAATTTTGTTTGATGACGTGACGGAGAGAACGGTTCTAGAACGTTCAAAAGAGGAGTTTTTCTCTATTGCTTCACATGAACTTAGGACACCGCTGACTGCTATTAGAGGTAATACTTCGATGATATTAAATTATTATGGAGATAAACTGAACGATCCAGAACTCAAGGGAATGTTAGATGATATATATGCTTCAAGTCTGAGGTTGATAGAAATTGTCAACGATTTCTTGGATATGTCTAGACTTGAGCAGGGCAAAATGGTCTTTAATATGGCAGATATTCCTGTTAATCAAGTTATTGAGGAAGTGATCAAAGAAACTACTAATATGGCCAAAGAAAGCGCCAATGAGATTATTTTTAACAGTAGGGAGCAGTCATCACCGATTGTCAATGCTGACAGAGATAAACTCAAACAAGTAATCTATAATTTGGTTGGTAATGCTCTGAAATTTACCAAAAATGGAACGATAACGCTATCATCTGAAGTGGAACAGTCAACAGTTAAAGTCAGAGTCTCCGATACTGGTAGGGGCATTCCTGATGATACGATGAAGTTGCTCTTTCGCAAGTTTCAACAAGCTGGCGACAGCTTAATAACTAGAGACGCGACTAAGGGCACAGGGCTAGGGCTTTATATATCAAAACTCATTCTTGACAAGATGGATGGCAATATAGGCATTGAAAACACCAAACAGGGGGTAGGGAGTACATTTTATTTTACAATACCTGTTGCAAGAGTTGGTCGAGAAGAGCATAATACACATACGAGGGTGGCAAAATATTAACGCTAACGATTAAATTATGTATAATGTAATCAAGATAGAAAGGAAAACACAATGACAACAATACTTATCACTGAAGACGATCCGCTAATGTCGCGGATGTACCAAAAAATATTTACGTTCGAAGGCTACACTGTAGAGATGGCTGTTAACGGCCAAGAGTGTTTGGATAAAGCGAGGCAAAATCCACCATCACTAATATTGCTTGATGTGATGATGCCAGTCATGAATGGGCTAAAAACTTTAGAACAGCTCAAATCAGACCCAGCCACCAAATCAATTCCTGTAGTTATGCTAACAAATCTTGCAGGTCAACAAGATGCAGAAGCAGCATTATCCAAGGGGGCTGTCAAGTATATTATTAAGAGTGAACACAATCCAAAAGAAATATCAGACATGGTCAAAGAAATATTGGCTGGTTATACTCGCAACGATATACCTTCCAATTGACCATACAAACATAAAGATTTTCTATTGACATTAGCAATATGAAGTGATAAAATATATATAATTTCGAAGTGAAAGAGAGGGTTCCAGCTAGGGCTCTCTCTTTATTTTGAATTAAATAGGTGGAAAATATTAATCCAAAAGGGAGAATACAGTGGCAGGAACAGTCAAAGGTGGCGAAGCAGCCGCATCAACAAACAAAAAAAAGTATGGCTCCAATTTTTATGCCATAATTGGTGCAAAAGGTGGCAAAAAGGGCAAAACAGGTGGATTTTTTGCAAACCGTGAGCTAGCTCGAAAAGCTGGCCAAAAAGGTGGCAAAATCAGCCGAAGAACCAAAAAAGCTGTTGTAGCTTAAGAAATTTAGCTAAGCAGGGAGCCTGACTATTTTGTCAGGCTCTTTTTATATACTCTTGATTCCTGGGCCGAACTTACTTGCCACCGTTCGTAGCAGTTAGTGCACACATATTCTCTTTCAAATTTTTCGATGCCATTTTGTAAACATTTCGGACAAAGGCTTCTTTTGTAGACCCAATTTCGGTAACTATTGATGCATTTATCGATGTAATTTTTTGGTATGCTTATGTTTAATCTTTTGCCGATATCCTCAGCTATAGACCACGCTTCTATCTCTTTTGAAAGAAGTGAAAGGTCGCTTGTGTAGCCTTCGTGGTCACACTGCGCATGTCCAATCTCGTGGAGCAAATCTGCCACAGCAAATTCTGAATTTTTATTGTAAGAAACACATTTTTTGTTGTAATTCCAGGAAAAACTATTGGCCGACGAAAATTTAATATTTGGGTAAATTGCTATTAATTTCTCTAAAAGCTGATCAAATTTTAGATTTTTTGGAGTGCTAGTTCTAGACATCCGTAAATTACCGCTTCCTCGCTTCTCTCGGCCCCAATTATCTTTGGTATGATTATTGATTCATGTGGGAAGTCTTGCAAAGCTTGTAGTAGAGGTTTCTCGAATTTTGTGAAATGTTCACCAACCCCACCTCCTATAATGATTAAATCTGGCGTGTAGGCTGCAGATGCGTTTAGTATGCCAATAGCCATATTTTTTGATATCGACTTCCAAGAAGTCTCATCTTCCAACTCGCTCGCCCTTTTCTTATATTTGTCAACAATAGCTTTACCAGATGCAAAATTTTCCCAAGTTTGAAATTTGTTATCATGTTCAAATACCCATTTTCCAATTTCAGAACTTACTAAATTAGTGTCAATTTTTTTATCAACAATAAACACAGAACCTATTCCTGTACTTATAGTTATGTAGGTAATCTTTTTGTACTTTGCGTTGTTTGGAAGTGTTGCTTCAGATAAACCGGCAAGGTTTGAGTCATTTTCTACCGAAAATCCACAAGAAAATATCTCCGATAGATCCTTTGCCAGGGGCGCATTACGCCAATCAAGAATGCTATCTGTTATGAGTATGCCTTTTCGTCTGTCGACCAAACCTCTTATGCCAACAGCTCCTGCAAAAAATCTTTTAGTGGTCAGTTTTTCTTTAGCTTCATTGATGGATTTGATAAATTCAGAATAATCTTTTGGGGTGGGGAATTTAACTTGCTCAACAAGTTTTTTATTGTCATCAAACACAGCTAACAGGGTTTTTGTGCCCCCAACGTCGATAGCTAAAATCATAAATTAATTCTACCACGGCTCAGCGCTATTTACATACAGCCAATTTACAGATATAATAAGAAGTAATCTTTTGTAGTTTGGGGTTTTTGCTACTTCTACACTAAGAAAATATTTTATTAAGGAGGCATGTCAAGCATGTCAAAAGCAGTTACAATGGACGAGCTCCTAGAAGCGAATAGCGACTTAGAGCGAGTCAAAACAGGTGATATTACAGATGGGAAGATTTCATCTGTCAAAAAAAATGAGATTTGGGTAGACCTAGGTCCTCAGGGCATGGGTTTGGTTTCAAAAAGAGAAATGGGTTATGGCCAAAAATTTAACGTTGGGGACGAAGTGTCTGTTAGCGTAATTGAAGCAGAATTAGACGAAGGATATTCTCTGCTTTCTCTCAAAAGAGTATCGAAGGATAAAGGTTGGGATGAACTCGAAAAAGTTCTAGCAGACAAAGCTATAGTTGAGGTGGTGCCGTACGATGCTAACAGGGGAGGCTTGTTAGTAGAAAGCGAAGGGATAAGAGGTTTCTTGCCTGTTTCACAGCTTGCCGCAGGACATTACCCAAGGGTGACAGGTGCTGACAAGGATGAAATCTTAACAAAATTGAATGCCCTGATAAATAAGTCCATTAAAGTCCGTATTTTAGACCTCAGTCGCAAAGAAAATAAGTTAATTTTTTCGGAAAAAGAAGCAGTAAAAGACAACATGCAAGAGAGCTTCTCAAAGCTGAATGTTGGGGATATTGTATCTGGCGAGATTACAGGTGTTATTGATTTTGGAGCATTCGTCAATGTAGATGGTATCGAGGGACTAATTCATATTTCTGAGATATCTTGGGAACGGGTAGAAGACCCTAAAAAACACCTCAAAGTTGGCCAAAAAGTTCAGGCAAAGATAATTGCGATAGACAAAGATCGTCTTTCTCTGTCGCTAAAACAGATGCAAGAGGATCCATGGCTTAGTGAGGTTAAAAAATTCAAGGTTGGTACATCGGCAGAAGGTAAAGTTACACGGATAACTCCATTCGGAGCCTTTATCCAACTCAGTCCCGCTGTCGAGGCTTTAGTGCATGTTTCAGAAATGAGCAAGGAAGATTCAGTCAACCCAGAAGAAATCTTCCGTCTTAATGAGAAGAAGAAATTTAAGATAATTGATATTGATGAGCAGTCACGCAAGATCGCTCTGAGCCTTAAAGATGCGTAAATAAAGTTCAACAGGAAAGGAGTCGACTTGTGAGCAGAACAATCGAGATAGATGAAACAATAACAGTCGGCAAACTCGCTGAGCTAGTCGATATACCTGTAAGTCAAATTGTTTCAACTTTATTCAAAAGTGGGATACTTGCCACAGTCAATGAACGGATAGATTTTGATACTGCCTCTATTGTTCTTGATGAGCTTGAGGCTGGGGTCGAACTTGTAAAGCGCGAGGCAAACAATACGCTAGAAGAAAAAACTTCCAAAAAGAAAAAGTCTGATAAGGGCGAAAGTCGCCCCCCAGTTGTAGCCATGATGGGGCATGTTGATCATGGCAAGACATCGTTACTTGACTATATTTGTAAATCTACCACCGCAAAGCACGAGGCTGGGGGGATTACTCAGCACATTTCTGCGTATCAGGTTGATAGAAAAGGTCGGCTAATCACATTTCTTGATACCCCGGGGCACGAAGCTTTTGCAGCTATCCGCGAACACGGCGCAAAATTAACAGATTTGGTAGTAATTGTGATTGCTGCAGATGATGGTATAAAACCTCAAACTTTAGAGGCGATAAGATTTGCAAAACAAGCCGGAGTCAAGATGCTAATAGCCATTAACAAAATTGACAAGCAAGGCGCAAATTCTGAATTAATTTATCAACAATTGTCAGACCAGGAGATTTTAGTTGAAAAGTGGGGGGGTGATACTGTTGCTGTTGAGGTATCTGCAAAGACAGGCAAAGGCATTGATGACCTACTTGATATGATTTTATTGGTTTCAGACGTTGAAGAGCTCAAGGCAGAAACGGACGTGCCAGCCAGTGGTCTTATAATCGAAGCACACTTGGAAAAGGGACGGGGTTCTGTTGCGATAGCTTTAGTAGAAGAAGGATGTTTGAAGCAAGGTAATTATATTGTTACAGGGGCGGTATATGCAAAAATTCGAAATTTGGAAAATACGTTGGGCGGTGACCTTGCTCAGGCGGGGCCTTCTACGCCAGTTTTGATAACCGGATTTAAGAGTTTACCAGAATTTGGTGATAGATTTGAAGTAGTAAAATCAGAAAAGCAGGCACGTTCCTTGGCAGAAGCGACTGCCAGAGAAAGACAAAGTACCGGTGAAAATTTGAACATAAGTAGTTCAGAGCTTATTAGGATTATTGATCGTAAGAATGAAGCAAATGAACTAAATGTTATCCTAAAAGCTGACGTGCAGGGCTCACTGACTGCGGTAATCGATAGCATCAAGACAATGGAGACTAAGGATGTAACCGTCAAAATTGTTGGTTCAGGCATTGGAAATAT
>MGCQ01000003.1:0-567 GCA_001790445.1 Candidatus Saccharibacteria bacterium RIFCSPHIGHO2_12_FULL_41_12 | reverse complement strand
GTTTAATATTAATAGCTCCGCAAGCATTCGACAACTAGCAAGTAGAGATAACGTCCCAATCAGATTATTTAAAATCATATATGAGTTAATTGATGACGTTAAAGAAGAAATGATCAAAATAATACCGCCAGAAATTGTCAAGGAAGACATAGGTAGATTACTCGTAAAAGGGATTTTCAAGATAGGTAAGAACGAGGTTATTTGTGGTGGTGAAGTAACAAAGGGCAAGTTGATTTTGGATGCCCGAGCACGTTTGGCAAGAGATGGCAAGGACATTGCGGATATGCAAGTATCTCGGCTTCAACAAGGACCACAAGAAGTCAAAGAGGTTCTGGAAGGTAGTATGTGTGGTGTTAGTTTTGCCACCGACTCGCGAGTTGAAGTACAAGAAGGAGACAGGATAGAATTTTACACAGTGAAAGTAGTGCAAGCAACCATAAAGTGAGCAAATATGGCAGAATTCAAACCTAGGATATCAGAGGGCGAGGATGATAATGCTGATAAAGACAGTTCATTGGTCCAGAATTGGTTTGAGAGGATGCTTGACGACGACAAGCCAGTTGGTGA
>MGCQ01000002.1 GCA_001790445.1 Candidatus Saccharibacteria bacterium RIFCSPHIGHO2_12_FULL_41_12 | reverse complement strand
GATCACTGGGGTAGCACTTTTTGCTTACTTTTTCTTGGCACACAGAGAAAAAGTAAGGTGATAAAAGCCTCCTTGGAGGCTTTAGCGCAATGCAGCTGACTCTTAATCAAGAATTTTTTGACACAAAAATGGAACAAAAATTTGGTTCTTTGGAAAAAGAACTAGTTTTTGATGAATTTTGCTAAGTTATCTTTTGCGCTTTTAAGTTCTGTAATTGCTTTACTCAAGTCTGGGTCTTTAACTTCTTTGGTTTTGACTGATTTGATAACTTCATCTGCCTTGCTCTTTGCCTTTTTAGCATTTGCTAGTATTTTATCTTTTTCAACCCCAGACTTTGCGACCAAAACTCCTGCTTTTGCCTCTGTCTTTTCTATAAGTGCGTCCAGATCTTGGCGCAATTTCTTTAGTTCTTCTTCTTTTGCAGCTCTGACTTCTTTCGCCTTGTTCTTGATGTCTGCTCTTGTTTCTTTGCCAGATTTAGGTGCTGTTAAAATACCCGTAGCAAACCCGGCTACGGTGGCGACTAGAGCAAGTAGTCCTACTTTAGCTTTTTTCATTTTTTTTGTCCTTTCGAAGATTATATAAAAATTTTACAAATGCAAGCGGTGCTGCTGACTTCGCAAAGTTAGTAGCTAACTTCTCTGCTTGATCGGCTACATTCATCGTCTGCTGGATTAGAGCCCTTGTTTCTTTAGCAATTTTATAAATCAGTATGCCAGTAGCAATTCCTACGATTAGAAAAATACCCAGCATTATCGAAAGTATCATCACGTTTATTTCAAACCATGTGCTATCCATAGCCTTATTTAAGCATAAATGCTAACAGATATCAAGACCACTGATGCGTATTTATAGTTTGTCTATCTGACTTTTAATCAGTTTCTGGGCAAGTGCTGGATTTGCTTGACCCCTGCTGGCTTTCATTACTTGCCCAACCAAAAATCCGGTAGCCTTCATTTCGCCTTTTTTAATGTCCTCTACAGCCTGCGGATTAGCAGTCAAAACATCGCTGACAATCTTTGCAATCTCGCTTTCGTCCGATACCTGTATATATCCTTTTGCCTTGGCGTAATCTTCTACTTTTTCTGGTAATTTCTCTTGCGAAATTAACTTCTCAAACAGCGCTTTTGCGTTTGTAGAGCTTAATTTATTTTGGTTAGTCAGATCATAGATGCTTTTTTCTAGTGCTAGATGGTAATCTTTGCCAAGCTTTAGCTTTCCTTCGCGCACTAATGGCAAAAAAACATTTACGTTCCAATTTGCTAAGAATTTAGCCAACGCTTTGTCTGACAAGTGTTGTTCTATAAGTGGCAATATAGAAATCTTATCCTGCAATTCAAGCTCAGACTGGATTAGTATCTCTATTTGTTGATCGTTAAGACCAAGACCTTTAAGCTTATATCGCCAGTCATCAGGCATCATTACGGGCATTTCTGACTTAACTTTGTTGATAAATTTGTCAGTTAGCTCAAGAGGTGGAATATCCGGGTCTGGCATGTAGCGATAATCGTGAGCCTCCTCTTTTGATCTTTGGGTTGTCGTCTTTTGCTTTGCATCGTCCCAACCTCGGGTTTCTTGGGTAACGGCTTTACCTTTTTGAATCAACTCTGTCTGTCTTTTTATTTCGTATTCTATTGCCTTTTCGACAGATTTAAAACTGTTAAGATTCTTGGTTTCTGTGCGTATCCCTAGCTTTGAATCTTTGCTGACGCTGACGTTAACGTCAAAACGCATATTGCCATGATACAAATCGCCTTCTGTAACATCTGCATATTTCATCAACAGATATAGCTCAGTGGCGTAGGCTTTGGCCTCTTGGGCGGAATGCAGGTCTGGTTCACTAACTATTTCAAGAAGTGGCGTACCAGCTCTGTTAAGATCGACTAAACTATAATCTTTGCCTTCTGGATGTGTATTTTTACCAGCATCTTCTTCTAAATGTGCACGAGTAACACCAATTGGTTTCTCTTTGCCATCTATTTTGATTTTTACTTTACCACCTAGAACAATTGGATGATGGAGCTGAGTTATCTGGTACCCCTTAGGCAAATCTGGATAAAAATAATGTTTGCGATCAAATTTAGAAAACTTCTGAGGCTCAACCCCTAGAGCAAACGCTGCTCTACACGCTAGGTCCACAGCCTGCTCATTTAAATATGGCAGAGCCCCTGGCATGCCCAAACAGATGTGACTAATCAACGTATTTGGCTCAGCCTCCCTGGCATCATTACCCACCGCTGCAAAAAGCTTAGTCTTTGTTTTAAGCTGAACATGACATTCGATGCCAATAGTTGGCTCAAAATCAGACACTAACTGAGTTCTCCAAGATCTTTGAGTGCCCGCTTAAAGGACAGTATGGCTTTTTTCGCTTGTTCTGGTTTTAGTTTTATATCTGATTCTTCACGAACTTTTTTTGACAATTTATGGGCAAACCACAAAGATTCATTATCGCTGAATTTTGCCTGTAAATCGACCATGTTTTCCCCTGTTTTTTTACCTGCAGAACCACATTTTTGGCAGGCCAAAGACAATACTTCGTCCGCCATGATAATCGCTTCGTTCCATTTGGATTTATCCTTGACCATAACTTCTACTTCGCGCCATTTGCTCGTGATCGTTGAAGGCTTTGTCTTTTTTCTGAACAAAAACTTTCTGAGTAAAATCACTAAGATTACGGACGCAACTAAACAGCCTATTGCCAAACTAACGATTAACTCAAATGACATATTAAGTATCATACTATCTCCTCAATTCTTTTTGCTACAGAAAGCAAAAATTTATCTTTATTTTGCGGCGCCATTATCTGAACTCCACTGGGTAATCCTTCTACCAAACCGGCTGGCACAGATATCGCTGGACTTCCAGCCAAATTGGCAGACACCGTAATAACATCTGTCAAATACATCTTTAACGGATCGTCAATGTTCTCACCAATTTTAAATGCATTCATCGGTGCCGTCGGACCCAACAAAACGTCAAATTTTTTGAATGCACTGCTCAGTTCATTGATTATTTTGGTTCTGACAAGTTGGGCTTTTTGGTAATAAGCATCATAATATCCGCTACTCAAAACATATGTACCAATCATAATACGTCGCTTGGCTTCATCACCGAAACCATGCGAACGACTCTTTGCGTATGATTCTTCCAAATTGTTTACTCCCTCTTGACTATACCCATATCTCTGTCCATCGTACCGGCTAAGATTGCTGCTGACTTCCGCTGGACAAAGTATGTAATACACTGCAAGACCGTATTTTGATGAAGGTAGACTAATTTCTTCTACGTTTGCCCCGGCTTTTTTTAGACTAGAAATAACCCTTTGGACGTTTGTTTTTACTCCTGGGTCAAGTCCTCCGCCCATGTGTTCTTTGACTATACCAATGTTTAGACTCCCCAGACTAACTTTGTCGAGTTGGCTGTAATCTTTCTCTGCACGATCTATCATTGTGCTATCAAGCTCGTCTTTGCCAGCAATAAGTTCCGTAACAAATCCTGCATCTTCGACCGTCCTAGTCAGCGGTCCAATAACGTCGAGGCTACTGCCCATAGCAATAACGCCATTTCTTGAGACTAACCCATAGGTCGGTTTATATCCCACAACACCACAAAAACTGGCTGGCAAACGGATAGAACCGCCTGTATCAGTACCTAGGGCAAAAGGAGACAATTCAAGCGCCACAGCAGCTGCAGAACCTCCAGAACTACCGCCAGGCACTCGTGATTTATCGTATGGATTAAGGGTAGTGAAATAGTCACTGTTTTCTGTGCTCGATCCGTGCGCAAATGCGTCTAGATTGGCCTTGGCCACACAGATTGCGCCTTCTGATTCAAGTTTTTCTATAGCTGTTGCCTGATATGGTGCGTCAAAACCCTTTAAAATATTACTCGCGGCTGTGGTATCTGCCCCAAATACTAAAAAATTATCTTTAGCTATAAATGGCACGCCGGCTAATCTGCCGACTGGGGCTCCCTTGGCAATCTTTTGATCGACCTCTTTGGCTCTGGCAAGTGCTCTATCTCTGGTTGTAGCAATGATTGCTTTATACTCTTGTTTTTCATCAATAAGCTTTAGGGATTTTTCGACATTGGCAACTGCAGTGGTTTTACCTGTAGCTACATCTTTTGCTTCTTCTTCGATTGATTTCCAGATAGACATTTTATAGAACCCTTTTAACCTTTATCTGGTTTTTCTCCTGTGCCGGAGCATTTTTCAGTAATTCTTTGGGCGAGGGACCGTAATCAATCACCTTATCGGGGCGCATAACGTTTTTGAGCCCAGTTACTTGTTCTGTTGGGGCAAGTCCAGACACATCTACCTCGCCAAGCATTTCCACATATCCAAGAATTTCCGCTAAATCTTTGGCAAAAGCATCAATTTGGCTGTCGTCAATATATATGTTCGACAACTTCGCCAACCGAAGTACGTCATCTTTAGAAATCTTGCTCATGTGAGATATATTATACATCAAAACAGTTTGGGTACTGAAATAAAATTAAGTTTGACAAAATTAGTTCCAGTTATGCTAATATACGCACTAGGTCCGCAGTTCATAGAAATATTCAAACTATGTATAGAGACGCAAACCTAGTTATACCTCCTGCCGAAGCCCTCGGCGGGGTCAAAAGCCCTCAAGAAACTGAGGGTGTTTTTTTGCCCAAACAATGGTTATTTAACCATGGGATTGCTGCCGTTTCTGAAGTTAAAGAAATACACAGAAGCCCTCACCGCGGAGTAATAGATAGCCGAATCATAACCATGGAAGACGGATCTGTATATGAGACCCGAGAGGGCAAGCCGTTTTTACGTAGCCTTAAGTTACCTCAAACCTCGCTAGAAACAACAGCGTATGCGACAAGGATGGATGGATTTAATCTTCACCGCCTTATCAAGAAACTTGAGATGGGCCTATCAACAGTATCAGTAAGCCGCCCGTTGAAGTGGGAAGGAGAACTAAGCCAGGCCAGAACCGCGCATAACGTACTAACAATCGGCAGGTATATGGTCAGCAGGAATGATTTGCTAGATCCAATAAATGTTCAACCTAGGGGAATATCTAGAGGAGGTATGAATGCTTTAGTGGCAACCGCGCTGGCTCAACAAAGGCCAGAGCAATACGGATTAAATCCTTTCTATTTCAGCGCCACTGCACCCTGCTATCCCCGACCAATAGAACTTAAACTAAAAGACGTAGTAAAAATGTCTCTTTATGAGGCAGCTTCTTTGACGTATCACTTGGCGCAAATGCCAATCAAAGCACTGTCACACTACCCCAATTCTATTGATTATGATCTACGGTTTTTAGTCCCCGAAGCTGTTTCGCTAGTTAATGGCGATGCGGGTAAAGCAAGAAATTATATGTCAAAAGATCCTAGAGCAACCAGAGGTTATATCCTTGGTTTCTATGATGATGTCATGGGAATGGGCGAAACATGGCAAAAAGACTTCACTAACTTTGATGGTGTATCTGTTGAAATCACAAATAACAAATTACTCAGGATATTTAATGGGCATCTGCGTGTAGTTAGCCCTAGTGATTTGTCCAGCGCCATGGAAAGACAACTGCGCCTAGCAGAAGAGTACAAAACCCACGGTGGCAACTTAGACGCCATAGACTACAACTATGTCAGCCTCGGCATATAAACTATAGTATGGATTATATTTCTGTTATTGTGTCACGGAGCTCGGTGTCAATAAATCAAAATTCTTTTGCCATCGGTTCTTCTTCAAAATTTTGGTCTTCTTCAAAATCACCTTCTTCTACTTGTTGGGCAAAAACCTGGTCAATATCCAAGCCAAATTTGTCAGCCACTGCAACTAAATCTTGATATGCTTCAAAATGGACATCCTCATCAAAAAATTCTGTGCCACAAAGTATTAAATAGCTTTGGACAAAAACTTCTATTGACCCCTTTTTGCAAGAAATATTGTGTTTTGGCAAAGAACTCATACTGACGTTTTCGTGCATAGCGCCGAATCTATTTGCTTTTGCCTGCCTTATGAGTTCATCAAGTATGACATACTTGGCTGAAGCTTGATGAACACCACGTACGCTGGGGTTAATCATAAACTTGGACACAGAGGCAGGCACTCGCTTCATGCGTTTTTTTAGCTCTCTAACTTTGTTTAGGTCTGTAACATCTGGAGGGTCAACACCAGCATCATTTTCTAATTTTTTTTTACTGGGTTATCGGCATCATCAATATCTGGCAAACTCACTTCTATAATTCTTTTCTTATGTTTTCTATTAACTATAATTTTACCTTCTTTTTCGAGCTTACTGAATGCGGCGCGAATTACTCCCACGCTAATCTCAGAAGAACTGGTTATCTCATTTATCATAGCTACAACAGGGAGTACATCATCTTCAACTTTTAGTGTGTTTCCTTTACCAGCAATGTAGCTTATTATCTGTTCTCTAGCCTGTTGAGATTTCGTTTTTTCAGTTTCACCTCCGTTCAGTTCTTGTGCGTGCGCTTTTTTTGTTTGCGTTGCCTCACCTCCGTTTAATGCCGGCGCAGTTTGAGCAGCAACTTGCTCCGGTTCTCCAGTACGCACGTATATTCCATCTACAGCTAATGGTTGACCTTCATCAAAAGAAATTCTTCCGTCTTTTTGCCCAATACACACGGCAGCTTGCATAACAGCCCAAGGACCAATAAGATTTGCAACTGCTAGTAAATCTTCAGGGCCTACTATACCTTTTTCGTCCAGTCCAGCTAGAAATCGTAAATTTAGTTCCGCCAGTTCAGCTGGGTCAATTAGGGTGGGCATATATAACCTATATCCTTAAGTAAACTTTAGATATTATTTCACAATAAAGCGGCTCCAGCAATAATACTATGTAAATATTACATGGCGTTTTTTATCTCGGCGATGGTGTCGCGGAGTTCGGCGGCTTGCTCAAACTGAAGATTTGCGCTAGCTAGGTCCATTTGCCTAGACAAATCACGGATAAGATGTTTATACTCATCTTTAGGGATTTTTTTCAGATCAAGCTTTGGCTTTAGGTCATCTGGATAATCTGGGCGCATGCCTTTGCCTACAAGTTTAGAGATAGTTGCTGGGGTAATGCCATGTTTTTTGTTGTAGGCTTCTTGCACCACGCGGCGCCTATTGGTCTCATTAATTGCTCTGCCCATGCTACCGGTGATTTTATCGGCATACATAATCACTCGACCATCTTGGTGTCTAGCAGCACGCCCAATTGTCTGGATCAGCGCGGTGTCACTCCGCAAGAATCCCTCTTTGTCAGCATCAAGTATTGCTACCAAATTAACCTCGGGCAGATCAAGTCCCTCACGCAATAGGTTGATCCCAACCACAACATCATAAACGCCCAGTCGCAGATCACGCAATATATCAGTCCTGTCCAATGTATCAACATCACTATGCAAATATGCCACTTTAATACCTAGTTCTTGAAGATGCTCAGCTAGATCTTCTGACATTCTCTTGGTCAAAGTAGTGACCAAAACACGATGACCGCCAGTAATCGTAGTTCTAATCTCTGCGATCAAATCCTCGACTTGTTTACCAACAGGCCGCACTTCGATCTTTGGATCAACCAACCCCGTCGGACGAATTATTTGCTGGACAGGTTTTGGTGAATGCTCAAGTTCATACTCAGCAGGTGTAGCGCTAACATAAACAACATTATTGATATGTCGTTCAAATTCAGCAAAAGTTAACGGCCTATTATCCAATGCACTCGGCAGACGAAATCCATGCTCTACCAAAACTTCTTTGCGAGCTCTATCGCCATTATACATGCCTCGCACCTGGGGCAAACTCATGTGAGATTCATCAACAAACATTAAATAATCATCTGGATAATAATCAAGTAATGTCGCTGGTTGCTCACCCGCCTCGCGATCTGTTAAGTACCTACTATAATTCTCTATCCCCTTTACAAATCCCGTCTGCTCCATCATTTCAATATCAAAATTTGTCCGTTGCTCTATCCTCTGAGCTTCTATGAGCATCTGGCGTGACTTAAAATATTTAGTTCTGCCTGCCAGTTCTTCTCTAATTTTCGCAATTGCTACTTGAAGTTTTTCTTTAGGGGTAACGTAGTGACTCCCGGGATATATTTTAACTATTTTTTGATCACCAAGTATCTCGCCTGTCAGTGGGTCGATTTTTGTAATACGATCTACCACGTCACCAAAAAATTCCACCCGAAAAGCAATTTCCTCCCCCGCCGGAAAAATATCAACAACATCACCACGTGCCCGGAAAGTCCCCCTGTGAAAATCAATATCATTTCTCTGGTATTGAATATCCGTCAAATGACGGAGCAACTTATCCCTTTGTTTTTTCTCACCCACCTTGATATCAACAGACATGTCGCCGTAGTCCTGGACAGACCCAATCCCATAGATACAACTGACACTGGCAACAATCAACACATCCTTGCGTGACAACAGCGAAGCAGTAGCTGCGTGACGCAAACGATCAATTTCTTCGTTTATCTGACTGTCTTTTTCTATGAATGTGTCACTTCTAGCTATATATGCTTCTGGCTGGTAATAATCAAAATAACTAACAAAATAATGTACTGCATTATCAGGAAAAAAGTTCTTGAACTCACTATAAAGCTGTGCTGCCAAAGTTTTATTATGAACCAGAACAAGCGTTGGTTTCTGAATCTGCGCCACCACATTTGCCATAGTAAATGTCTTGCCCGTACCAGTTGCGCCAAGCAATGTTTGTTGGCAAAACCCAGATTTTATATTTTCCACCAATTCAGCAATAGCCTTCGGTTGGTCCCCCTCAGGCTTAAAATCACTCTTTAAAACAAACCCATTCAACCTACATACCGCCTTTCCCTGTCAACCCCAACAACTCGGGGTTGCGCCGAAAAGGCTCTTGGTTTAAAACTACTTTTTCTTTTGCGATACTCTTTTCACTGTACTTTTGGTACAGCTTAGTCCGTTTCTCAAAGACAAAAGTGGTTTTTAACTCAAGTATGTAGGTTGAAACATTCACTATCTAAGTTTATCAAACTATGAGTATATCTTGAGATACTTTTGGTTACGTTGGTTAAGTATCAAAATCAGCTGCTCAATCAAATCTTTTGGATCCTCGCTGAAAACTACGTTGTCTGCTTTTGTTTCTCCGGCAATTCTTAGTAAATCCATGATTTCGTTACTAATCCCGCCTGCGCCCTGCAAAAAACCAATAGGTGTGTCCGTTTCCATGGCAATTGTAAATTCATGAAGCGTGCCTAGTCTTCCCCCGATACTTATTACAGCGTCACTAGAGTTGATCAACAAAGCATCCCGCCCGACGTAATGCAAACCTGTGTACAATATTGTGTCGTAACTTGCAGTTGGTAATCTGTATTTTAAGACATGCTCAACTTTGCTAGATGCAGGACTAATCCCCACGCTCATTCTGCCACCGTGTTGCTTATAAGCTTCTGCCGCAAAATTTGGCAAACCAATTGTTGCACCTGTGAGTAATGTCTGATTGGCGCCTGCCATAGCAATACCGGCCTGTAGCGCCAAACGCTTACCTTCTTCTACGCTGGAACCTTTGGCGGCTCCAGATATACATATCTGATATATTGATTTCATAATTCTTGTGCTTATTATACGCTACTTTTTAAAAATTCGTAAGATAATTTGTCCCAAATTTCTTGCTGTGCAGAGTGAATATACCGTTGATCAAAGTCAAAATTATTGCTCGAATTAGTCACAACGTCCATTAGGTTCAATGACACTAAATCTTTATCCCCATATACTACGTCGTCAAACCTATCCCACGGCAATGTTAGCTTAAAATGTTTCATTATTAGCTGCGCTGGCTTCTCTATGACATCATCAATAATCAGTGGCTCATCCAACTCCGTCCTTGCAACTTGTTTGTATAGCGCTGGCCACATTATCGAGTTTTCATCTCCGGTGCCACTACGTATACCACCAAACAGTGCTTTGGCATATTTTTTGCCAAAGTCCTTGCCAAAACTTATATAGTTATAATAATTTCCTTGCAAACGAAGTTGATAAATACCATCTAGTATCGCCATAGCATAAGTAATCGTGTCATTTTTAAACCTATTTGCCGGAGGAACAAGCGATAAGCTACCCGACTCAGGGGACATTCGTACAAGGTAACTGAGATCAACTTTGTCGGCGTCTAAATGTTTCCTGGTTCTGGCTGAGATGATAGATACATGAATATCTTGTATAGAGCAGTCACTACCAATAAAATTCGAACAAAATTTGAGATATTCTTTTTGCCAATCGCTGCCTTCTATGTCTCTAGCCAAAGAGATAATAAACCCGCTCGCTTCTCTCTTCATTAAAGAGTCAACTGATCTATAGCCAAGCATTTTCATGACTTTTTTGGGAGGGTGTTTTTTGATAAAGCTTTTGAGCTTGGCTGGTTTCGCAAAGAAACTAGGACGAAGCATTTTATTACTATGAACAAAATCAACAATTGTTTTGACTACCTGCTCAGGTAAATTTTCTTGGGTCAAGCCCAGAGTTGTCTCAATTAAATTGTTTTCTTGTGAGAGATATTGGTTGAGAGAGTGATACAACTCTTTTGGCAATGTATCTGCTTCTAAAGAGAGATGTGGAAGAATTGTTTTTGAATCAACATTGATACGATTGGTTAATTGTATATCTACAGAGCGCGCACCAAATTTACTTTCCATGGCAGCAATATGACGATGAAAGTCGAGCGCGGGAGCTTCAAAAAGCCGTATGAGAAATTGTGTCATTCTTGGTTATACCTCGCAGGTTTAGTGCTAAATTTTTGTTGGATGATAAGTTGATGGGGCTTTTTTTAGCAATTCTGCTAACTCATGCTCTGTCAATAGACCCTTTTGTGCTCCAACATGCTGGACTACATTCATAGAACTAATTGGTGCCCATTGTAGGGCCCCATCTATTGTATTTCCTCTAATGATTGAAGCTACGAATGTTGAAGTGAACGCATCGCCCGCTCCTGTCCTCTCAAAAGGCGGGGCTGGATCAGGATACAGAGGCATGCTGTATCTATTTGTGCCATCGCTGGCATAACTACCCTTTGGCCCATCGCTGATGACGACGATCTTAGGTCCGAGCGCATGAAGACGATTAAACAGGTCATCAAGATTATCGTGTTCACCACCAGTTATATAGACTGCTTCTTCTCTGTTAACAGCCACAAGCTCTGTTCTGGCATAGACATGTTTCATCCGTTCAACACCTGCCTCCATTTGAAATGTCCCAGGCTGAAAAGCAAGCTTTATCTCTGGATGGCGCTCAAGCGATTCTACCAGCTCATCATGGTATTCCATAGCGTGCTGTGAGATAGAACTGAAGTAAATCCACTTCGGCATTTCGTTTTTTCTGAGATGTGGCCAGTGATAATTATATTCTTCGTGCTTGATAAGTATTGTTCGCTCATCCTTGTACCAAAGGACATAGTGGTAATTTGTGCTCTTGCCAGGGTTAAGCGTTACAAACCTCGTATCAACGCCTTCTTTTTTAAGATGAGAAATAATGCCTCTACCATCGCGATCTTCACCAGCATTTGAAACAAGCCCTGTGTTAAAACCTAGCCTAGCAAAATTTACTGCTGCGTTCGCAGCGTTGCCAACAGCTTCAAGAACCTCTACATGATCAAATGGGATCTTTGTACCAAAGTCCATGGCAAGTTTTTTATTGCCATTTGCATTTTCGATGACTTCTGCTCGATCATCAAGTAGCCTAATAAATGCATCTGTAACTACGTCTCCGACACATAGCACTTCTATCTGACTCAAGCCCCACCTCCTAGCTTACTATTGTTCAGTATATTGTGACATAACTGGCCACATGATATCAAGTATTTAGAATTTACTTAGCCAAGTTTTGCTATAATAGTCTTATAAATTAGTAAATTTAGGAGGAAACTGTGAGCGATTTATCGACAAAACTTCAAAATGTTGGGTTAAATACAAAAATAATTGCAGCGCTGGATGAAAGCCCAGGAACAATTAGTAAAAGACTCTCTTCTGTCGGTCTCACGCCCAGCGTAGAGCTTGCAGAGAAATATCGAGATGACCTACTAACAACAGGGGGGGTAGAAGCTTATGTAGGAGGCGTCATATTACACCCGTCCACAGCCAATCAAACAGTTAATGAGCAAAACGCCGTTGCCCTACTTAGCAGCAAAGGGATTGGAACTTTTGTTAAAGTCGACCAAGGGCTAGATACGGACGAACAAAACGGGTATAACGTGACAAAAGGATTTGAAACACTAGAGTCACTCCTCGGTGAGTCTAAGTCATTGGGAGCCGTCGGTACAAAGTGGAGAAGCTTTATTGCCGTTGGTGATCCCACAAATGCTGATTATCAGACAAATGTCCAGACCAACGCAGAAGGATTAGCACATTACGCCAAAGCTAACCAAGACCAAGGGCTAATACCCATTGTGGAACCTGAGATATCTTACGCCAAAATGAACCCCCAACATGAGGGGGGAGCTCATAGTATTGACCAGTGTGAAGCAGCCGCTAGATATGTATTGCCAACCGTGGTTAGTTCGATGCAAAAAGAAGGCGTAGATTTATCAGCGATAATTCTAAAGATTGGTTTTGTGTTACCTGGCAAAGAAACTGTTAGCGATGCGACTCCTCTTGACTACCGAGACATTGCGACCAGAACCCTAAAAGTCATAAGAGACGTATTGCCAAAAGAATTTGGCACAGTTGTGTTTCTATCAGGCGGTTTAAGTATACCCCAGTCAACCGAATGCTTAAAAGCTGTCAATGCAATTGCCAATGCTGAAGATCCTATATTAAGCGCCAGTTATGGGCGTGGGGTCCAATCAGAAGCCTTGAAAAAATTTGGTGTTAGTGACCACTCCGGAACTCAACAAGAATTTCTCAAAGCTACACAAACCAACGCCAACGTATTACGCAAATAATCTTCAATAATCCAACAAACTTCAGGTTTGAGTGTATTTCAGTTAAAAAGCGAGGCTCGTAAATGAAGCGTACTAAAAGGTACGCTGAGTGCGAACTACAGGTTTTTGGCTGAAAGACGCCAAATCTGTAGTTTGTCTAAGGTCTTGCCTTTCCAGCAGAACCAAACATGTCAATTTTATCCTCTACAACATCTTGAACAGCCCCGATAACTTCGTCCATTAGTTTCACAACCGCGAATTCTTTGGGATTTTCTTTTAAGACCTTCTCTAGCGTTTTGCGATAAGCAATTCTCATATCAGAGTTGATATTTATCTTTGTCACGCCAATCACTGCTGCGTTTCTAAAATAATGCCCTGGCGTACCACTGCCACCGTGCAAACTAATATTGCAGTTAATTGCTGCTCTAACTCTACTGAGCAATGCCAAATCAAGTATTTTTGGAACTGGATAAGATCCATGTAAATTACCTATGGCAACCGCAAATGTATCAATTCCAGTCACGTCAACAAATGCTTTTGCCCCCTCTGGGGTTGAAAAGGTCTTTTTGATCTCTTCAAAATCAATCTTTTCCTCATGGACATTTGAACTTCCTCCAAAATAATGCGGTTCGCTTTCCACCAGCGCACCAGTTGTCTTGGCGTATTCGACTACTTCTTTGGTCTTGGCAATAATTTCATCCTCGCTGGCGCCTTTATTAGCCTGCGAAATATCAATATGGATAAATTCAAATCCTGCATCTATCGCAGCTTTGCAGGCTTCTACAGTAGGACTGTGGTCCAGGTTGATATATACCTCTAGCCCCAGTTCTTGTTTGTAGTTGTCAACCACATCCCTGATGTTATCGAGACCAATTGCATCAACTTCGCCTTGGCTAACCTCTACCAAAACTGGCGAATTCTTAGCAACTGCAGCCCGTGCAACCGCTTTGAGCGTGTCTTGATTATCCAAATTAAAAGCGCCCACGGCAAAATGCTCTGCTGTAGCCCTAGTCATCAGCTCTCTCGCTTTGGCAGTGTTATTCTTAATCTCTTCTATTGGCAAAGACACTTACGCGTTCTCCATTTATTTTAATTCACGCTTATGGTTATCATACCACAGGCAACTCTCTGAATGAATATTAAAATACTACCTTTGACAATATTATATATAAAGTGTATAATTTGAGTTAATTGTAAAGGAGTAAACTATGGGCAAGCCCAATACTGGTATAGAGGACGCTAATGGAAGGCGAAACCCACCCAAGAAGACGCCAGAAGTTATAAGTACCAAGAAAAGAAGATTTAATGACGGACAACTAGCTACATACTTTGCAGTTGCGGGGTTGCTAGCAGCCACAATAAATTTTGGTGGTGAGAGGATTTTAAGATCATCCGCGGATAACATATATGCCGGGGGAACTTTTGTTGGTGGAATATATCGTGTCGATAAACCTGGAGTTCATGCAGAATTATATTGTAGCAAAGCCGGTGGTGATGTTATAAAAAGCGAGCGTACTCTTGATGAACTTGGGGAGCATGCTGCAACGTATGATAACCTAGGGCACCCAGGCGCATGTCCAGATGGAGTTTTGACAAAACCAGACGGAGAAATTTGGAAGAGTAGAACCGACCAACTAGGTCTTCTAGGCGTTATTTTTGAGAGATAAATTCGTGGACGGCTAATTTGATGTGGTGGGCGGTTAGACCAAAGTCTTCTAGTAGTTCTGCTGGTGTGCCTGACTCACCAAATCGATCATGCACACCGAGTCTTTTCATTGGCGCTGGATAATTTTCTGCCAAAAGTTCTGCCACTGCGCCAGCCAGCCCGCCGGCTACTTGACCTTCTTCGATCGTTATCACCTTTTTGGTCTTTCGTACGCTTTTGAGAATTGTTTCTTTGTCTAGTGGCTTGATAGTCGGTACATGCACTACCTCAACTTCAACCCCTTGTTTATAAAGTTGCTCGCTAGCTATCATTGCCTGGGCCGTCATAGTGCCAGTAGATATAATTGTCAAATCCGTGCCCTCAGAAAATACGTAGGCTTTGCCAATTTCAAAAGGTGTTTTGTCAGTTGTAATAATCGGACTGGCTTCACGCGCGAGCCTCAGGTATGACGGTCTATCGTCCTTAGCAAGTGCTAAAGTAGCTCGCTCTGCCTCTGGTCCATCACAGGGGACAACTACAACCATATTTGGTAGCACTCTCATCAGAGCTATATCCTCTAACATTTGGTGAGTTGCGCCGTCCGGTCCAACAGAGATCCCAGCGTGTGACCCAACCACATTGACAGGCTGATTGTTCAGGCAAATCGTAGTCCTTATCTGCTCCCAGTTACGCCCTGGACTAAAGGCCGCATAGCTACTGACAAAAGGGGTTTTTCCCTGCGCAGCCAGTCCTGAGCCGACTGTTACCAAATTCTGCTCGGCGACTCCAACCTGCACAAACCTCTCTGGAAATTCTTTTGCAAAACTATCCATACAGGTAGAACCAGTCAAATCAGCACACGCCGCTACGACGTTTTCGTCAATCTGCCCAGCTTTTAGTAGCCCCCGCCCAAAGCCTTTTCTGGTTGGCTCCTTCGCAAGTTCATTGCCCATGTCCACTAAATGCAAATCACTCATGTTCGCTCTCAATCTTTGCGCCCAATTCATGTAAATCATCAAGCGCTACTTTTGCTTGATCGGCGTTTGGAGCTACGCCGTGCCAGTGGTAATCGTTTTCCATAAAACTCACGCCCTTGCCCGGGGTTGTCCGTGCTATCAAGACTGTCGGTTTTTCTTTAACAGCTTTTGCCATATCAATAGCACTAATTACTGCCTCAATGTTATTGCCGTCTATATCAACTGCGTTCCAACCAAAAGCTTCCCACTTTTGTTTTAAATCTCCCAGAGGCATAATGTTTTCTGTTGGTCCGTCAATCTGGATATTGTTACGATCAACGATCCCAATAATATTATTTAGATTGTATTTTGGTGCCAGCATAGCAGCTTCCCAAACATTACCCTCATCTAGTTCTCCGTCCCCCATAACCACATAAATATACCTGTTAGTTTGCTTATTCATCCTCATAGCTAGAGCCATCCCGCAGGCCTGAGATAGCCCACAACCCAATGGACCACTGGTGTTTTCAAGACCAGGAAGTGCATGTCTTTCAGGGTGTCCTTGCAGCCTGGACTTGTGCTTGCGCAAAGTGATCAATTCCTTTGTATCAAAAAACCCAGCATGGGCCATAGTCGCGTATTGCACCGGTACACAATGTCCGTTACTAAGTAGCAATATATCTCGTTCTCCCCAATCAGGATTTTTAGGGTCGCAGTTCATCACGTCAAAATACAGAGCTGTGAATATGTCTGCCAATCCGAGTGACCCGCCGGGGTGGCCAGAACCAGCTGCTTCGACCATCTTGATAATACTGACGCGGATGTCGTTAGCTTGTTTTTTTAATTCTTTAAATGTAAGTGTTTTTGTTTTGTCACCCATATTATTTATGATTATACCTGTGATCCGCTGATTAAGTCCATAATTTTGTTGTAATTTGCTTGTGGATTGTCGGCTTTTTGAATATAGCCACCTGTATTAAGCACGTCTATTCCGCCATCTGCCAGTTGTTTGGCGTTTTGGTCACTGATTCCACCGTCCCAAGCAAGTTCTGCTTCTGGATGATGCTCTTTGACATAATCAGCCTTTCTCAGTAGAGAAAGATCAACTGCGCTTCCACCTTGATAACCCAAATTACCACTAAAAACAAGTATCTGGTCAAAGCTATGCATAATTCTTTCGACTGACTCAATCGACGTGTCAGCCAAAACAGCCAGTCCTGCCTTGATACCTTCTTTATGTAGCTCTGCAGCAAAATGCATATGATGAGCATCGGCCTCAGCATGGATAATCACCATATTTGGCCTGAGCCTGATCAACTCTTCTAGGTAATCGTGTGGCTTCTGATACATAAGATGTATATCGCTGATAGCAATCTGAGGCAACCAAATATCACACAAGTTTGGCGATTTGCTAGGGGCGAAAACACCATCCATAAGATCTACATGTATTCTTTTTGCGAAGCTTGTATTAACTCTCATTTGCCTGTTGTACTCACCTATATCAAAAGCTGTAACTGTTGGGCAAACCTCGCACATTGATTAAGCCTCGTCGATCTTTTTTACTCGGCGAGAGTGTCGTTCTTCATCACTCCATGGAGTATCAAGCCAAGTTTTGACTGCTTTTTCAATCTGTTGCTGAGTCAAAAATCTTGCTGCCAGACTTAGCATGTTGGCGTGATTATGTTGACGATTAAGCTTGAGAATTTCGTATTCATCTTCTGACATATTGCCCTCTGCATCTATCGGTTCTACCGCTTTTGCCGGAGAGTAGAACACTCCGCAGCGAGCACCTTTGACTCTGTTGGCAACCATTGCCTCGCCTTGCCCACTCCCGCCATAGATAATGCCCACTTCGCATTCGCCACTCGCTACGGCCTCAGCGCATGGACGGATAAAATCAGGATAATCGTCCGTGACCACAAATTCTTTTGGTCCATAATCTATCACTTCATGCCCCAGCCCTGTTAAAAAAGATGCTAGCTGTTTTACTGCCCCAAACCCTGCGTGGTCAGTGCTGAGAGCTATCCTCACTGAGCGAGCCCCGAACTTGGCTTGCCCGAAATCGCCTGCTCATCAGAGTGTGATCCAGGTGGTTCAGAATTGATTTTATCTGAAGAAGGCATAGCCGTAGCTACGTCGACTGAAGAAAAATCGGTTCTGGTCGCTTGGTCGCTCTCTGGGAGCTGGGGAGTTTTGGGTAAGCCAAGTCCTCCACCTTCTTGCAGTAGTTTGCCCACGTCTGCAACTTCTTCAACCAGACGATTGCTATAGCCCCATTCGTTGTCATACCAAACGACTACCTTGGCCAAATTGCCTCCAACGACATTAGTCAGTAGCAGATCAACAATTCCAGAGTGACTATTGCCAATATAATCACTGCTCACTAGTGGCACATCACTAACTGCAAGTATGCCTTGATAAAACGGCTCATTGGCTGCCTTTTTCAAAATAGCATTGATCTCATCAACAGAAGTGTCTTTTTTGAACAAAATAGTCACGTCACTTAGTGATACTACAGGAGTCGGAACCCGCACGCTCATACCATCAAATTTGCCCTTTAACTGGGGCAATGTCAACGCCACGGCCACAGCTGCACCAGTTGTTGTCGGTACGATATTCTCTGCGGCATTTCGTCCTTCGCGGAGATCTTTTGACGGTGCGTCCTGCAGGACTTGGCTGGCAGTATAGCTGTGCACCGTCGTCAGCAAGGCTTTTTCTATGCCAATCGCCTCGTCAAGTATCGCCATAACTGCACCCAAAGAATTAGTGGTACAACTTGCATTGCTGATTACTGGAGTAGCTGTCTTGAGCTTTTCTTCATTGGCTCCATAGACAATAGTATCGATTCCCTCACTTTTGGTCGGGCTAGACAACACCACTCGTTTGGCTCCTGCTTTGATATGAAGCTCTGCGTCTTCTTTTTTGGTAAAACGCCCTGTACATTCGATAACTACATCTATGCCTAAATTCGTCCACGGCAAAAGGCTTGGATCTTTTTCGGCAAGCACTTGAATCTTCTTGCCATCAACTGTGATGCCGCTTTCATCTGCAGATACGTCGTGAGAGTATGTGCCATAATTACTGTCATATTTCAGTAGATGAGCCAAAGTCTTGTTATCAGTTAAATCATTAATTGCAACTATTTCGAGATCAGGTCGGTCAAAAGCAATTTTGAACGCACTCCGCCCGATTCTACCAAAACCATTAATAGCAACTTTTGTTTTACCCATTATTTACACCCTTTTGTTAGATTACTTGATTCTCATAATCATTATAAACAATATTTGACGCCAGTGACAACTATTTATGTTCTGGCAAGTCAATAATCTGCTGCAATGAGTCAATTTGTTCAAAAATAGGCTTGGCAAATCTAAGATGTTCGTCCACATTATTCATAACAATGTCTTTTACCTCTGCAAATTCTCGCAAAGTTACCTCTATTTTTTCACCCGGGTCAGGTGTTTGCTCTCCACGACTAACTAGATTTTGGGCTACAAAAAATACACTTGCATACTCCATGCGGGGAATATTGTCCTCAACATATATCAATCGCCAGTCAGCAAATGTCATACCTGCCTCTTCCTTAGTCTCTCGTTTTGCGGCTGTCAGCCAATCTTCACCCGGCTCGACTTTACCAGCTGGAAAACATAGTTTTTTGCCCCGAAAAGGCTGTTCGTCTATTAATATGACTAGTTTGCCCTCGACAATTGCCAAGACCTGCACGGTGTCAGCGCGCTTGAGCATTTCATAAGTTGTAATGCTACCATCGTAAAGCTCCTGCTCCCATTGATAAACATCAAATATTTCACCGACAAAAACCTTTTTAGCTTCGTCAGGAATTTTGTTTTCAGACATCTTACAAATTCTCTAGGGGAATGCCTGTTTTTTTAGAAACTTTACGAGCCCATTTTAACAATCGTTCGAACTGACGATCACGCATAGCATTTTCTGTCTCATATGAATCAATGCGAGAGACAAAACCATCAATAGTCTGTAAAAGCCTGTCAAATTTCTTATCTAACTCATCAACTCTTGATTCTAACTTATTAAACCTTACATCTACTTGTTGGGCAAAATTAGCGATAATCTCAGACAGGTCTGTCACAGCTTTATCTATTTTTTTATCAATTTTTTTATCAAAAGAAGCCTCTAGACTTTTGCCTAGATTCTCCAGATCCTTTTTTGTTGCGTTATCGCTCATAATTAATATGAATTATATCACAAATGTCGAGACTTAAGCCGAATTCAACAAATGAATATTCGGTTACTATTTGCTCCAGGCCTCTATGCATTCTTCAATGATTTTGTGAGCTTCTGTGGCGTCTCCCCAACCTTTGGAGATAGTTGAGCCGGGTTTTTTCAAGTCCTTATAATGAGTAAAATGATGCTCAATTTTTTTGATCAAGGTTGGTGATATGTCTCCAAAATCATTAATCTCGTTGGCAATATTGCGGTCATCCTCAGGGACACAAAGAATTTTGTGGTCCATCTCGCCGTCATCTTCGAATTTGAGCACTCCGATAACTTTTGCCTTTAAATACACGCCCATTGGGATTGATTCATCTGCAAGTACCAAAGTATCCAGAGCATCACCATCATCATCCAGTGTGTTGGGGATAAATCCGTAGTTTCCTGGCTTGGCAAAGATACTTGGTTCAACTCGGTCCAAATAAAATGCACAATTTTTGCGGTCATACTCTATCTTTGCAGTTGAGCCTTTGGTTATCTCAATAACTGTGTTGATGACTTTACCTTCTGCGTATGGTTTTAGAAATGCGTCGTAGTCCAAAATATATCCTTTTCGTATTATTCTTTATCTAGATTACATTATATCACTCTCGACGAAGCCTCCTCAATAAATTCTATTTACTTTTGTTTATTTTTTCGCTGGTCAAATTTTGATCTTCAACACAATTGTACTTACTTTCTTGTACCGACTAAGAAAGTAAGCAAAGAAACTCGGCTTACAAAAAGAACTTGATTGAAATACCCCCATAGCAAAAGATGTTTTTGCGTGACTCCCTATGGTCGGGCTAAAGCCTGGTCCTCAAAACAATCCTTTGCCCTGTGGATATTTCATCAGTTTTTTTGTGAGCCCTCCTGCAGGACTGAAAGTTACACTGAGTAAAAACTGCAACTCCTGATGGAATCGAATCAATATTTCAAAAGAGAGTATAGAGCGCAAACGCAGACCGAGAAGATATCTTCTCGGCTCGAAACGCTCTCTTTTGAGATGTTGTTCGATTCTACTGGCTTAAAGTTTAGGCAGAACTAACCCTAGAAGCACCCCGACACTTCGCCATTCATGCATTTCGCCTCGCTCAATTGCATCTTTGAGCTCCTGCGCACCCATCCACGTCACTTCTACATCTTCGCCATGTTCCAGCTGTTGACCATCTGGATGTTCTCCAAAATTCCTTACCTCAAAATAATACAAATCCCACTCTACCGTTGCGCCAGCTCTTGCAATAGTCAGCAACTTTAGATCATTAACGATCAGTCCTGTTTCTTCAACCGCCTCTTTTTTGGCACCTCTTATAGCTTCCTCAACCATATCAGCTTTTTCATCTAACAATTTATGGAATTCTGGCAGACTGTCGACAACTTTCCCGCCAGGCAGTCTCAAATCAATTTTGTCATTTTCTTGCCTGTGTTCACGGGTAATCAATATCTTTTTATCAGGAGAAATGATTACCAACCTTGTACCCGGCGGACGTCGATATCTTTCAAATATTCGTCCATCTGGTTGCTTGGTATGAATAACCTCGCCTATTTTGCCATGAGATGCTGACTCTTCGTTACCACTCATTGTTATGCATTATATGGTCTATGCCATGATAGAATCAAATGTATGAATATCGTTGGGCATCGTGGAGCAGCCGGACTCGCTCCAGAAAACACTCTCAAATCTATCCAAGTCGCACGAGACTTGGGGCTTGATGTAATTGAACTTGATATAAGAAAAACCAAAGACAGAAAACTGGTGGTTTGCCATGACAAAGACTTGCGGCGTATTGCAGGAATAGATAAACGTATCAGCCAGCTTACTCTTGCAGAAATTAAGAAGGTGAAAACGATTTCAGGTGAACCTATCCCAACCCTTCAAGAAGCTATCAAAGAAGCTGGGAATATAACCCTACTCATAGAAGGCAAAGGCTCTGGCTGGGCAGAAATATTGTCTGATATTATTCGAAACACTGAATTCAAAAAACCGCCCAAAGTTATATCATTTAATCTCAAAGAGCTTTCAAAATTCAAAAACCTCTGCCCAAAGACTGATACGATTATATCTGATTGGCACAATCCACTTAAAACAATCTATTTCGCCAGTGAAAGTTCAACGAGCGGTATTTGTGTAAAATTCTGGGTTTATCATCCGCTCATATATTGGCTGGCAAAACGTAACAGACTTGATCAATATGTCTACACTATCAATAACAAATTTATAGCAAAAATATTCCACACCCTCTACCCCGAAGTCTCAATAGTCACCAACCGCCCAGATAAACTTATTTAACGTTTCTTTTTACCCAATCGTGGGCGTTGGTGAAGAGTTTGAACCAGGGGCTGTATGTTGAGTCATATGGGTTATGTGAGTTTTGAATGCTCAAGAATGCTCGCTCTGGGTGAGGCATTAAGATTGTGGCTCTGCCATCTGTTGAAGTGACTGCAGTGATACCATTATTTGAGCCATTTGGGTTCCACGGATAGACTTCTGTGGCTTTACCTTTGTCGTCAACATATCTGGCACTGACATTATCTGTTTTATCCACGAAAACCATTCTACCCTCACCGTGAGCTACTGGTACAGGCAAAACAGAACCAGCCATACCACCCAGCAATATGGATTTTGACTCTTCAATCTTGACGCTGGCAACTCTGGCCTCAAATTGTTCACTGGTATTTTGCTGTAGACTTGGCCAGCTCTCCGCTCCGGGGATAATTGATTTTAAGTGAGACAACATCTGGCAGCCATTACATACACCCAGCGTCAAAGTATCTGGTCGTTCAAAGAATTGTTTGAACTGTTCTTTTAGATCTTTGTTGTTGAGAATTGTCTTGGCCCAGCCAGCACCGGCACCCAAAACATCTCCGTACGAGAACCCTCCACAGACGGCCAACACGCTATAGTCATCTAATCTTTTTTTGCCGCTAATTAAATCACTCATGTGGATATCGTGTGCTTCAAAGCCCGCATGGGTAAATGCAGCTGCCATCTCTACCTGCCCATTAACTCCCTGCTCACGCAAGATAGCTACTTTTGGTTTTTTACCGGGCAGGGCAGGGGGCTTTGGAATTTCAAAGCTTACTTTGCTCGGCAGTCCTGCGTTGTTATCATCTGCGACTACCTTCTGCTCAGACTCTACCGTCTCAGGATTTTCTCTGAGTTTGCGGATTGCGTCACTCCCCGACTCCCAAAGAGCTTCGAGGTCACTCCGCTTGGCTTTATATGTAAATCCTCTGTCAACTATTGTGATTACTTGCGTGTCCACTGCCTTGCCTATTTCAAACACGCAGTCACCTACAGCTGACTTGATTTGACTAATGACCCCTTCTGTCTCGCTTGATTTGACCTGAATAACTGCACCTATTTCCTCTGTAAATAGCTTATTTAGCGTCTGGCCTGGTAGTTTTTCCAAATTGGCATTAACGCCTCTTCTGCCTGCAAACATCATTTCTGTCAGTGTTGCGATGAGTCCACCATCAGACCGATCATGATAAGCCAAAATCTTGCCATCCGCATTTAAACTCTTGATAATTTCAAAATAGTTTTTTAGATTCTCTGGCTCAATATCTGGACAATTGCTATCTGTTAATTTATAAACTTGGCTTAGTGATGATCCGCCAAGTCGGTTTTTACCAAATCCCAGGTCAATCAAAATAAGCTTCGTGTCTCCTGATTTTAGCTGTGGCGTCATCACGCTGGACACATCATGCACTGGTGCAAAACCACTGGCTATCATTGAAACTGGGGAAGTCACAGAAAAATCTTGGCCATCTTTTTTCCAAATTGTCTTCATACTCAGAGAATCTTTGCCGACAGGTATAGTGACGCCAAGTTTTTGGCAAAATTCACTTACTGCACTCACTGCGTCGTGTAAACATTCTTTTTGGTCGGCTTGCTGAGCTGCTGCCATCCAGTTGGCCGATAACGTTACTTTGCCCAGTGATTCAATCGGTGTGGCTACGATATTAGTGATCGCCTCTGCTACTGCCATCCGCACAGATGCAGGAGCATCATAAATAGCTAGCGGAGTTCGCTCTCCCACCGCCATCGCCTCACCTGTTTTGCTCCCAAATGTGCTGGACGTTACCGCTACATCTGCGACTGGTACTTGCCATGGACCAACCATTTGGTCCCGCACAGTCAGCCCTCCGACGGATCTATCTCCAATAGTTATCAAAAATTTCTTGCTTGCCACTGATGGCAGACTAATCACTCTCTTAACTGACTCCTCGATAGATAATTTAGAGTAGTCACTTTCATATGTCTTTTTTGCTGATCGATCAAAGGACAATAGCTGTCTGCGGTTATCATTAAACAGCACGCCCATTGGTAGATTGACTGGCTTATTGCCGAACAGATTATCATTAACTACCAGTTTTTGCTCTTCGCTAGCCTTGCCAACTATACAGTAAGTACATCGCTCTCTTGCACATATTTCTTTGAAGCTTGCTAGATCTTTGTCTTTGATAGCCAACACGTATCTTTCTTGGGCTTCATTACACCAAATTTCTAGCGGCGACATGCCGGGTTCTGCGTTTAGTACATCACGCAGTTCAAACTCGGCACCAACTCCTGCGTCGTGGACGAGTTCTGGCAAAGCGTTGGACAGACCACCTGCGCCAACGTCGTGAATAGACACGATAGGATTGACGTCTCCCATATTTGCACAAGTCGAAATAACTTCTTGGGCTCGCCTCTCAAGTTCTGCATTGGCCCTTTGTACTGATGCAAAATCAAGCTCGGCGTCAGACTGTCCGGAATTCACACTTGCAGATGAGCTACCTCCTAGCCCAATAAGCATAGCTGGACCACCAAGCACAATGATGTAATCACCAGGTTCAATCTGTTTTTTGTGTGTATTACCGCCCCTGATATTGCCCAAGCCACCCGCCAACATAATCGGCTTGTGATAACCCCAGTTCACACCGTCAATATTTTGTTCAAAAGTTCGAAAATATCCAGCCAAATTAATTCGACCAAATTCGTTACCGTAATGTGCGCCACCCAGAGGCGCTTCAATCATAATGCCAAGAGGACTTACGATATGATCGGGAGAATTTGGTTTTGACTCCCATGGCTGTTTAAGCTGAGGAATATTCAAATTAGAAACTGTAAAACCAGTTAACCCCATCTTTGGTTTTGCGCCAATTCCTGTAGCTCCCTCGTCACGGATTTCACCACCGATACCTGTGGCACCACCTGGATCAGGAGAAATAGCTGTAGGGTGGTTATGTGTCTCTACTTTTGTTACCAAATGAACTGGCTCGTTTGTTGATACATAGACTCCGTCTTTTGGAGCAAATAGGGCACTGTCATAGCCGCGAGTTATGGCTGCGTTGTCTGTGTACGCAGAAATTATGTCTTTATTGCTTTTGTGATAAGTATCTTTGATTTTACTAAACAAGCTAGCGTCCTGCGTTTTCCCATCAATAGCCCATTTTGCATTAAAGATTTTATGGCGACAATGTTCGTTGTTGACCTGCGCATACATCATAATTTCTGCATCTGTTGGGTCATGATTGATCTCTACGAATTCCTCCGTCAAATATTCTAGGTCATCATCGGATAACCCTGTATTGAGCTCATGATTTGCTTTGACCAGTGCCTGTTTGCCTTTTTCTAAGATGTCATACGTCTTCAAAGGTTTTGGTTGATCCGCAGCAAACATGTTTTGAAGTTGATCAATACTCTCGACAATAGTTTCACTCATGCGATCAGAAAATATATCTGTCAATTGCTGTAGGTCTATATTTGAATCGCTCTTTACGAAGTAAGCTGTCCCACGCTCTGCTCTGTCAACATTTGCTCCAGAGTTTCTGATAATATCACTGGCTTTTGATGACCATGGGGATATTGTGCCTAGTCTTGGCACAACTATAAATTGCTGGTTGTGATCAATCTCTTTGAACTCACCCGAGTAATTAAATAATTCTTCTAAGATCTTTTGGTCGTCTTCTGATATTGGCCCTTTAGCGTCAATAAAATGCAGATACTGCGCAGAGATATCTGTTACATTAGCGCCTTGGTCGGCAAGTTTTTTGATCAGCGCTTTTTTATGGGAGGGCGTGAGGGCATTGCCCCGCACAATGACCTTCACCCGCGCACTCCTAGCGTGTCGGATTTAAATTCAATATCAAGAGGTTTGATTCTCACTGCTTTGTCATCAGCTACAACATGACCTGCATCCCAAGCCTTCAGATTTACGGACTTAGCTATCTCAACAACTTGCTCAGCATACTTTTCTGGTACGTAAATAGCGAAACCAACACCCATATTGAAGTTGCCATACATTTCCTCTGTAGACGCATTGGCCTGTTTTTTAATAAAATCAAATTCTGTGTAGTACTCTGGAACTTGCTCGATAATATACGCCAAATCATCACGATCTGCCCGCATCAATTTCCGCCAGCCATGGCCTGTAATATTGACCATATAATGTATCTCTATTTTTTCTTCCTGAAGTTTCCGCACTAAATCAACATAGATATATGTTGGGGTCAAAAGTGCTTCACCAAACATCCGCCCATCAGGCATTTTAGTAGCAAAACCATCCTGCAAACCTTCCGCGATCTTGCGTGTCATAGTCAGACCATTAGAATGAATCCCACTACTTTCGATCAGAATAATCCGATCACCTTCTGCCAACTTATCACCCAAAACCAGGTTGGTCTTGTCTGCAATAATCCCCACGGCTGATCCAGCTATATCAATCGTTGCCGGATCGACAATGTCTTTGAGAGGAGGCGTCTCGCCACCACCCCATGTAGCTCCCGATATCCTGCAAGCATTTGCCCAACCACGGAGCAAATCATTTGCACGTTCTTTGTCTTCCATCCACTTGGCATCACCGATAGCAAAATACGCATTCACTACATTGGGCAGTGCACCAACTACTATCAAATCATTTACGATCATCGCTATCGCGTCCTGGGCAATTTGATCATAATGAGTTTTCCCTGTTGTTGCCCGCATAACATCCGCTACTAGGTTTTTTGTACCGAGGCCTTCGATTACTAAAGCCCTGTAGCTATCTTGTTCTTCCCAGACATAGGCAGATTCACCTCGACTGGCTGTAATTTCCTTCATGTCAAATTTTTCTAGTTCACTGGCTGTAGTTGCAGCAATGTCTTGAGCAAAAACTTTGGCAGGATCAACTCCTCCGTAATCGACACCGGAATTTTTATATGTAATCTGAGATTCGTCGGACCCTGTCATTTACTACATTTTATCACAATTTATCACGTTACTTACATCAAATATCTAAGAGCACTGATGTATATATACTATAATTTGCTATAATAACTTTATCCGGAGGAGGGTTAAGATGAGGAAAGATAAAATTATTGAACTTCAGCTTAGTGAAGTCGAATTAAAAGTGCTAAAAGACATCTTAGAAAATGAGGTTGTCAGTTTTGATATTTCGGCTGAAAAGTCCAAGAAACAACCGAAAGAAATAAAGAGTTACGTTAACAAGATCAAAAAAATTACCAGTATAGTGGAAGAACGACTTTCATATGCTGGTGGCGTGTGATATTGGAAGCCAAAAAGAACAAAATGTTGTTTTTGGCTCTGTTTGGGTAAGTATTGGGAACGGTTCTCTTAGAGAATTCAATGCTGAATGCCTAGACTTGAGAGTTAAGTACAACTGCTGGGGTACCTTAAAATGGAAATCCTCAAAGAGACAAGTAAATATCTTAGATATGTACTTGGAATTTGTTGACTTGTTCTTTAAACATAATGTGCGTTTCAGTGCTCTCATAGTTGACAAAAATGTTTACAAAAGTCTTGCCACACCATATATGGGAACACCTTTTAGCAATGCTATACCTAACTTCTCAAAGGTACACCTTACTAGAAGAGTTAAGCACTTCTGTGACAATAATTGCCGTCTGACTATACTGCTTCACCGTGGCGAGCATACGAATAGAGTTAGCGAAGTAAAAAATTCCTTAAGCAATTACATAAACATACTGCTTCCTAATACTGGGGTAACTATTAAACATGTTCAGGAGATTCCAGCAGAGAATTTATCGATAATCCAGTTATGCGACATTCTGACGGGGGCAATTTCACATTCATATAATAATAACTATACTAACGACGAAAATAAAGAAATAGTAAAAAAGATTGAGAAGAACCTTGGGAGAACTTTAAGCACTAAAACTTCGTACGACGAACAAAAATTTAATATCTGGCCATGGGCACCTAACCCAATTTATAAAATTGTTCCATAATTTTTACCTTGCAAATCAAGAACTTTGCACCACAAGAGAATAAACAGACACTTATTCTTTTAATATTAAATATAGATACTTATCTATTAAGGCTGGCGTCGTCTTGGAGGACTTTGGCGGATTGTTTTGCTCGGAATTCATCGTATTTTTTAGCAAGTTCTGGGTCGCTTAATGCTAGGATCTCAACTGCTAGCAGGGCTGCATTTTTAGAACCGTTTTCTGGCATAGTTGCAACTGGAATTCCTGGAGGAAGTGCAATGTTTGACCACAAAGCTTCGTGATCATGGTTGTCTCTCTTTACAGGAATGGAGATGACGGGTAATGTTGTGTGAGCTGCGACTACACCAGCCAAGTGGGCTGATCCGCCAGCACCAGCTACAATCAATTTGATACCATTATCTCTTGCTGACCCGGCATATTGGGTGCATTCTTTTGGAGTACGATGTGCGGATAGGACTCGAAGTTCGCTAGTTACGCCGAATTCATCAAGTACTTTTTTTACACCTTCCATAATGTCAAGATCTGATTTGGAACCCATCATAATGCCGACTTGTACGTTGTTCATTACATCTATTGTAATACAAATTGGGGAAATTACACAAAGCTGCGTTGCGATTAAAGCCTTTCAGGCTTTCAATCACCATACTTTCTTGTGTTGACAAGAAAGTATGCAAAGAAACAACAGGCTATGAACAGACTTGATGGGATTTCTTGTCAAAAGATACAACTGCCTGCGGAACTCATCCCGCCACGGCGGGACTCAAACAGTCCTCGTCTTTATAGTTGTATCTTTGACGAAATCTCTCAGGTCTGCTCAAGGCCTGACCAGAAGCAGAGTGTATATTTCCTATGGAAATATTATTAATTATGACTTTAGACTGCTTTGTTTCAGGCCCTTGAATAACTGATGAAATATCTCTTCAAACAACGCCATGTTTTGAGGACCAGGTCTCCCAGACCCGACCAAAGGGAGTCCCGGAAAAACTGGGTTGGTTGAAGAGATATTTCAATAATGTTAGTTCAATAGCACGAGCGTTTTTTGGGTTCCGTTTTTGTCGACACAAAAATGGAACAAAATACGGCTTGTTTGCAAGCCGATGAAAGGTTGTTCCCAACCTTTAGCGCAATGAAGCTAAAAATTTACATAAATTTGAATCGAATTTTCAAACAATATCCTGTATGATGTAGATAATGAACATTGCGACCACAGATTTTTCATTTAAGGGTCAAACAAATCTCTATCACGGCAAGGTGAGAGACGTTTATTACATCGGTAATAAGATTGTTTGCGTAGCCACCGATAGAATCTCTGCTTTTGACTACAAATTCCCAGAACTAATCCCACACAAAGGCCAAGTCCTTAATCAAATCGCTGCACATTTTCTAGAAGAAACAAAGGACGTTGCACCCAACTGGCTGATTTCTGCACCAGACCCAAATGTATCGATCGGTTATAAATGCAAACCAATAATGATTGAAGTCATAGTCCGCGGCAGCCTACTGGGCAGCGCATGGAGAGCATATGAACACGGCATCAAAACAGTTTCTGGTGTGGTATTACCAGATGGACTAAGCGAATACCATGTCTTTGATGTCCCAATCATCACACCAACAACAAAGTCTGAGACAGACGACCCTATCACCTACCAAGAAATTATTGATCAGAAACTTGTAGACAAAGAGCATTTATATAGAATCTATAACTACGCCCAAAAACTTTTTGCCCGAGGCAGAGAGATGGCCAACAAACGCGGTCTTATACTCGCAGATACAAAATACGAATTTGGCTTTTTGAATAATCAGGTGTGCCTTATCGACGAAATCCATACTCCAGACTCGTCAAGATATTTTTACAAAGACAGCTATGACGCCTATTTGTCAGGATCATCAGATCAAAAACCTGTCCAATTATCGAAAGAATTCTTGCGAGAATGGCTACTTGACAAAGGATTTTCTAATCAGGCCGGTGAATTTGCGCCAATGATAGATGACGAGGTAATTGACATGATATCGGATCGCTACGTCGAGCTTTACGAAAAACTAATTGGTGAGAAATTTATACCAAATAACGATGACAGCCCTCTAGAAAGAATCGGGGCGAATATTAATAGCGCATTAAAGGCAATATAAATTGAACGACTATAATTCAATAGACCCACTAGACGGTAGGTACTTTGACCCCGATATCAGCAAATACTTATCCGAAAAAACTCGGATTCAATATCAGGCCAAAATTGAAGCTGTGCTGGCTCAAACTCTGTCCGACTTTGGCGTTTGCTCAAAAGATATTGCCCAAGAAATAACAGATGCTACCAAAAAAATTGATATAGAAAACGTTATAAAAGAAGAGTTAATCACCAAGCATGACATTAAAGCTATCGTCAATACCATCAAGACGGAAGTTAGCGACCAAGCAAAGCCGTATGTGCATTTTGGTGCAACATCGTACGATATTGTATCAAGCGCCAGTGCATTGCAGTTTAAGGTTGCTACTCAAGAACTAGTGTTGCCTCGGCTCAATTCGCTTATCCAAACATTAGTAGATTTGGCAGATAAGTACAAAGACCAGCCCCAAATCGGGCGCACGCACGGACAGCATGCAGTCCCGATAACCTTTGGCTTTGCCCTTGGTGAGTACATTTCCAGACTTCGGCAGTCCGGGGAAGCCGTTCATGAACTCAGCCAGTCTCTTTGTGGTAAATTCTCCGGAGCAGTCGGAGCATACAACGCTTTAAGTATTTTTATTGACGATCCAATCAAGTTTGAAAAAGATATTTTGGCAAAGATCGGGCTATCACCCTCTGAATCTTCTACGCAGATTGTCCCTGCAGAGGGAATGATCCGCTTACTTGATGAAATGACCATAACCAGTGGCATTATGGCCAATCTTTCCCACGACATGAGAAATCTACAAAGAACAGAGATCAATGAAGTTCGCGAAAAATTCGAAGAAGGCCAAACAGGTTCATCAACTATGGCGCACAAGCGTAATCCGTGGAACTTCGAAAATGTTATCGGCATGTCCAAGCAAGTAACTGGACAATTGCTCAACGCAAACTTAAATATATCCAGCGAGCACCAACGTGACCTGACAGATTCCGCTTCTGCAAGATTTTATCCAATCATTCCAGCCTGTGTGGCATTGATGGCAAAGAGACTAGACACTATCATGTCAAAAATCGAGGTAGACGAAACGGCAATGCAAAAAAACTTAGAGATGTCGTCTGGTGCAATTGCTGCTGAGCCTCTTTATCTACTTTTTGAAAAATATGGTCATACCCAAGCTCACGAAAAGGCCAAAAAATTAGCACACTCTGCTCTTGATCTTGAGCAAGATCTTGTAGACGTAATCAGCTTAGACGAAGAAGCCAAAAACTACTGGGATAAATTTTCTGATTTTGAGAAATCAATAATCAGCAAACCTGAGCAAAATTACTTTGGGATTTCGTCAAAAAAGACCCAAATAATAATCAAGAATTATATGAAAAGTGACTTTAAAAAACTCTATGGCAAAACATAAGCAAATAGCAATACTTGACGCAGGATCACAATTTTGTGGGCAAATAGACCGAGTTGTCCATGAGCTGGAGGTGGATTGCGATATATTGCCAATAAACACTCCTGTAAATAATTTAAATAGATACAGGGCATTGATTATTTCTGGCGGACCAGACAGTATTAACGAACCTGGAGCAAAGCAGTGCGACCCTAAAATTTTTGAATCTGGCAAACCCGTACTTGGCATCTGTTACGGTATGCAATTAATTGCCAAATATATGGGTGGCACGGTTTCTGATTCTGGACTTCGTGAGGATGGCAAAACCCAGACAGAATTTTCTACAAGTCCCCTGTTCAAAAACATAGATTCCTCTCAGCAAGTTTGGATGAGCCATGGAGACAGCGTCGATAAATTACCACCGGGCTTTGAGATTATTGGAGGTCATAAAAACTTTATATCAGCGATTGCAAATGACAAAAAGCTAATCTACGGCTTGCAATTTCACCCAGAAGTTCACAACACGCCAAGAGGCAAAAATATTTTCAATAACTTCTTGTTTGACATTGCCGGTGTCGTCAAGGATTTTTCTGCAGAGAATCGTCTTAAAACTTGCATGGAAGAGATCAAGGAAGTTATCGGCGACAAACATGTCATCTTGTACCTAAGTGGTGGCGTTGATTCTACAGTAATGGCTGTACTGATCGCCAAAACATTGCCCAGCCCTGAAAAAATTCACGCTTACCACATTGACAATGGATTCATGCGCGCCGGCGAGAGCACCGCTGTAGCTCTAGCTTTGAAAAACTTGGGAGTTAAAGTCAATGTTATTCGTGCAGCTGATAAATTTTTTAACGCTAGTACTCTAATCCACGGCAAGACCACCAAACAGCTCAAATACATTGCTGATCCGCAAGAAAAACGCAAAATCATTGGAGATTGTTTTGCCAGTATCCGGGGAGATATAATCCATAACAAGAGTTTGCCAGCTGACACTGTTCTTGCCCAAGGCACACTACGTCCCGATATAATCGAGAGCGGATCTAGCCTCGCCGGCACAGGGCTAGATACTATTAAGACTCATCACAATGACACCGACGGCATTAGAAAACTCCGCGATGAATCTCTTGTTGTTGAGCCACTAAAGTTTTTATATAAAGATCAAGTTCGATCTTTAGGTCGTGACCTGGGTTTGCCCGACAAAATGGTCAATCGCCATCCGTTCCCTGGCCCAGGATTGGCAATTCGTATCATTTGTTCTGATGGCACAATGGGCAACCGAGTAAAACTTGAAAAAAGCCAAGATAACTTGGACAAGATTTTGAAAAACACAGGTGTTGAAGGCGATGTTTTACCAATTCAAACAGTCGGCGTACAAGGAGATGGCCGAACATATGCCTACGCCGCTGTGCTTAGATGCAATAATCCCGATTGGCATAGGTTGTCCGATCTATCTCGTAAAATTACAAATGCAAAGATTAATATAAACCGTGTTACATACGGCTATATTAATAAGACGCCAGCTCAGGAACCAGTGATCACATATCTCAACCATCGCACTACAACGCAGCTAAGAAAAGCAGACCATATCGTCAGAGACATTATCAACAAAGATGGTTCAAAGCTTGGGATCAACCAGATGCCAGTTATTTTAGCTCCAACGTCTTATGGTAAATCTGGACAAAGGACAATTGCGCTCCGACCATTTATTACACCCGACTTTATGACTGGAGAAGCCGCCTTGCCTGGCCTCGGCATCCCCGCAAAAACAATAAACAGCTGCGTTCAACAACTTCTTAAACTCGATTACATCAGCCAAGTTTTAATAGACCTAACCAGCAAACCTCCAGGCACAACAGAATGGGAATAAAGTCTATTAAAAATTTAAACGCTCTACTGACCACATAAGTTATCCATTTATCAATCTAAATTAGTTGCAAATATTACACGATCGTGAGTAAAATGATGCTAATATGAATAATAAAAGAAGTGACAATTTGCCTAACTCTACCACTGTGTATTTATTAAAAGCTCTCATCCCGTATAGCAAGCCAAACTTGAAATTCAGTTTTGCTCGCAGAGAATTTTTCAAAGATCTCGCAAAAATATCAAGAAAAAAGGAAAAATCATTAAAAAACGCATACTATAGAATGATAGCCCAAGGCTTAATTGCCATTGACCACGCAGGGATTCCTCGCTTAACCCAAAAGGGTAAAAACAAAGCACAAATCTATGAACCAAAAAAACTAGCCGGCGAAGCAAAACTTATGATCACATTTGACATCCCGGAAACTCAAAGATACAAACGCGACAGACTCAGACAAATACTAAGAGAGTTGTATTTTGAACAAGCTCAGAAAAGCGTTTGGACAACAAAATATGACTTTCGAGAATATCTCTTGGCGGAGATCAAAGAATCGAATCTGGAAGACTACGTTAAAATATATGAATGCAACGAATTAAATTAATACATTAATTGAATATATATTGCCCCATATTTCTCACGATCGTGAAGATTTTGGGGTTGATATTTGTTATTTGTTGATACGTATTGATACATTGGGATGGTATAATTAGATTATGAATAAAGGATCGGTCACGGTTGTACTCGGGCTTCAAAGAGGAGACGAGGGTAAGGGTAGATTTGTTGATGAAATAGCCAGCAGTCATGATATCGTCGCACGGTTTAACGGTGGCCCAAACGCTGGCCACACTGTTGTTTTACCTGATGGGACGGAGCTAGACCTACACACAGTGCCATCAGGAATCTCTCACTCTGGCGTTGTTAATGTAATTGGCAATGGCTGTCTGATAGACCCCGTCAAACTTGTCCAAGAATTTAATGATTTAAAGTCAAAAGGCGTCAAAGTAACTCCAGAAAATCTCAAAATAAGTACTAGCGCACACTTGATTTTGCCAAGCCACATCGTGAGCGACAAAGCCAGAGAAAATTCTACGAGCGCGCAAGGCAGCACCAGCTCCGGCATTGCTCAAGTATCTGCCGATAAGTATCTAAGGGCTGGATTAACCCTCGGGCAAGCCATAGCAAACCCTGAACTCCTCAGGGAAAAAACAAACAGCAATCAAGAGTATATAAATGCGATCAAACAATTAGCAGATTTTTCTACTGACACCGTAATTTACGTTAATCAACAACTAAGTAGTGGCAAAAAAGTGCTAGCAGAAGGGGCTCAAGCCTTTTTGCTCGACATTGATCACGGTATGTACCCTTTTACTACCTCCTCAACAACAACTGTCGGAGGCGTTTGCACAGGGCTCGGCATCCCCGCTAAATATATCAACAAAGTTATCGGCGTAGTCAAAGCCACTCAGTCACATGTCGGCGGTGGACCATTCGTCACGGAAATAACAGATGAAACACAGCTAAATAATCTTCGTGGTAAGCAAACAGAAGTGGACGGAGAATTTGGCACAACCACAGGGCGCGCCCGGCGCATGGGGCATCTCGACTTACCGCAAATCAAAAGAGCCATCATGGTTAACGGCATAACCCACATTGCAATTACAAAACTAGATTGCGTCCCGAGATTTGGAAATAAAATACAAGTATGCACAAGTTATAAAGGTGTCGGTGATATCGCCCCAGTTTCTGCAGATGCACTTGCCCATTCTTCCCCAGAATATGAAAATTCGCCATCGTGGGCAGAAGATATATCGTTAATTACAGAGTTTTCCAAGCTCCCCGAAAATGCTCAAAATTACGTTAAATTCATAGAACAAAAATTAGCCACCCCAATATTCCGCATAGGCGTCGGTCCAAACCGCACCCAAGTCATCAAAAAAGATTAAAGTATCTCTTTCCCGGCTTGCAAGCAAGCCTGCTTTTATTCCATTTTGAATCGGCAAAACGGAACCCAAAAACCGACAGGCGATTGAGCAGACTTTATGAAACTACTAGTCAAGGATCACAACAGCCTGACATGGTCTCTTCTGGCTCAAAGGCAGGCTAAGCCTGACCTTAGCCAGAAGCCACGGTCTCGGAACTCCCCTCCATAGCCTTCGGCGACGTAGGGTCAGACAGTCCTCGTCTGATAGTTGTAATCTCGACGAAATCTCTCAGGTCTGCTCAAGGCCTGATTCTAAATCTGTATATTTTCGTAGAAAATATTATTAATAATCTAGCCACTTAAGCTCCAGGCCCTTGAATAACTGATGAAATATCTATTCAAGCAACGCCATGTTTTGAGGACCAGGCTTTAGCCCGACCAAAGGGAGTCCCGGAAAAACTGGGTTGATTGAAGAGATATTTCAATAATGTTACTTCAATAGCCTGCTATTTCTTTGCATACTTTCTTGTTAGCACAAGAAAGTAT
>MGCQ01000001.1:184886-280162 GCA_001790445.1 Candidatus Saccharibacteria bacterium RIFCSPHIGHO2_12_FULL_41_12 | reverse complement strand
TAAGGCGGGGCAGTTGGCGAAAAGGACAGGAGCCAATACATCAACCTTAGATTTTGATACGCAGACTGGAGCCCACGCAATTCTTCTGCCTGACGCCGGAGGTACGGTTTGTCTCAATAATGCGGTTGCCTGTGGCTTTGCTGCCACAACAGGTGGGGCAGGCTATATTCAAAACCAAAGCGCTGTTCAACAAACCACTTCCAGCTATTGGATCAGTGGCAATGGCCGAGCAGATACTGCGCTTCAAGCACCACTCCTAGATACCGCCACAGCCGTAGCCCTCAACATCGGTACCACTAATGCTACGGCTATTAATCTGAACCAAAATACCACTATAGCAGCCGGCAAAACATTTACTGTCACCAGTGCCTTAACTAGCTTGACAGGTGCCACCAGCGGTGATGCCCTCAATGTTTCAAACTCCACCTCAACAGGCAACATAGCTGTCTTCAAAGACAACGCCACCGCCGTAGCAACTATTGCTGATGGGGGGGCTATTACGTTTAGAAATGCTAGTGATTCTACTACTGCGTTTGTAGTACAGAGTGCTATTAGCGGAACAGACATCTTAAATATCGACAGTAGTAACTCACAGCTCAGCGTACGTGGAATCAATAGCGTAGCTACTCTGGGCTCTGAGCTGGCTGGTGGCGTAGCCTGCAGCGGAACCAACTGGACAGGTACGGGGCCATGGACGCATACAGCCGGGTCAACCGCCCCGTTATCTTGTAGTCCCCCAGCTTCGGTTACTGCCGGGGCAACTTATCAGATACAGTTTGATGTGGATAATAATACAGCACCCAGCCAATCAGTAATGCCAAACTTGGGTGGGAAAAATGGTTTGGCTATCGTGGGAGAGAATTATGAGTATCAAGAGCAAATAATAACCACAGTTAATACTAATGCCTTGATCTTCACGCCTACGACTAACTTCGATGGAGCGGTTGATTTCTATTCTCTAAAGCAAGTCGTGCTTGCCAATAACGTTCTAACAGTAAAAAATAGTAATAATACGGTTGGCTTAGAGGTTCGGTCTGGAGGAAGTGGGCTTAATAATACTTTTATCGGTCTAAATTCGGGTATGGCTAATATGACTGGCACCTATAATACCGGTACAGGCTCACATGCACTACAATCGAACACTACAGGAACAGAGAATACCGGTACAGGCTCATATTCACTACAGTCAAACACTGTAGGAGTTGAAAACACAGCTCATGGTACATCTTCTCTTTACTCAAACACAACCGGTATCAATAACACGGCCACTGGAGCTTATTCTTTAGTTGTTAACACCACTGGTTCTCGCAACACGGCCACTGGATCCTATTCTTTAGATTCTAATACCACGGGTTCATATAACACAGCTAGCGGTGATGCCTCCCTAGCTTCTAACACCACAGGTTCTTACAACGCTTCCTACGGCTATTGGTCCCTAGATTCTAATACCACGGGTTCATATAACACAGCAATAGGTTACAGAGCAGGTACTAATGATGGCGGATTTAGTACTGGATCAGGCTTGCAAGAAGCTACCGCCATTGGTGCCTACTCCCAAGTCCAGCAAAGCAACAGCTTGATACTGGGCAGGTCTGCCACTGGCTCAACCCAGACCAAGATAGGCATCGGCACCACCGCCCCAACCAACCTGTTTAGCATATCGCCAATATACTACAACGCGGGTACCGCCTCGACAACCGCCAGTTCTACCGTGGTGGGAGTCAGCACTACCTGGACTAGTGATATGGTTGGCATGGAATTTATCTTTGCTAACGGCAGTAAATACACCATTACCGGTTTTACTGATACTACTCACTTAACCCTATCAGCCTCTTCCACCAACACTAGCCAGGATTACCGTATTCATAACCCAGCATTTTATGTATCAGACACCGGCTCAGCCGCCCTACGCAGTTCCACCAACTCCACTACCGCCTTCCAAGTGCAGAATGCAGCGGGTAGCACTCTGCTGAGTGCTGACACTACAAATATGCGAATTAATGTTGGCACCAATGGTACGGCTACTGGACAGCTTTATGTGTCAGGCAGTGTGCCGACAGCAGCCGTTGGCACAGTCGCCACCGGTACTTTCCCGATTTCCATCTACGTCCAGGGCCGCTATGCTTATGTAGTAAATTACACGAGTAATACCCTCGGTATATACGACGTTTCCAACCCCGCTAGCCCTGTATCGGTAGGTAGTGTGGCAACAGGAACAACGCCACAATCAGTCTACGTCCAAGGCCGCTACGCCTACGTTGCAAACTTTGGTAGTTCGACCCTGACAATCTATGATGTCTCCAACCCCGCTAGCCCTGTATCGGCAGGTAGTGTGGCATCTGGTTCCAACCCGCGTTCAGTCTACGTCCAAGGCCGCTACGCCTACGTAGCTAATTACGGCGCTGGTACCCTCGGTATATACGACGTTTCCAACCCCGTTAGCCCTACTTCAGTCGGTTCAGTCGCGGCAGGCATAAACCCGATTTCCATCTACGTCCAAGACCGCTACGCCTACGTAGCAATTTATGGTAGCGATACACTTGGTATTTATGATGTCTCTAACCCAGCCAGCCCTACATCAGTAGGTAGTGTTGCCACAGGATTCCACCCAACTTCCGTCTATGTCCAAGGCCGCTATGTTTACACGATTAGTGATGGTAACAGTACACTTGGTATTTATGATGTCTCTAACCCAGCCAGCCCTACATCAGTAGGTAGCTTAGCAACTGGAACAACCCCGTATTCTGTCTTTGTACAAGGCCGCTATGCTTACGTAACGAAATACACCAGCAACACCCTCGTTACTTATGATCTCGGTGGTGCGTATGTCCAACAACTAGAAGCTGGTGGCATAGAAACAGGCACATTGTCTGTTAGGAGCAACGTGAGTATAGGTGGCAACACTTCTATCCAAGGCGGACTGACTGTCCTTGACTCTACTCAACTATCTGGCGGACTAGGTGTCAACGGCAACTCATCATTCAAGAGCAACACCAACTCCACTACGGCCTTCCAGATCCAGAATGCAGCTGGATCATCACTGTTAAACGTAGATACATCAAATAACCAGATAACACTTGGTGGCAACAACAGTGGGGAAGTTTCCACCTGGACCACCAATGCTAATGCCTTGGCACTAACTCGCCAAAAGCACTCTTCTGTCGTAGCTAATGGATATATATATGTTGTTGGTGGCAGTGCCAGCCAACGTATCCAATATGCTAAAGTGAACGCAGATGGCACAGTTGGAGCCTGGACCAACAGTGCAACATACGATATGCCCGCTGCCCGCCAAGAAGCTGTAGTTGTTGCTGCAAATGGATATCTCTACGTTGCAGGTGGTTACGATGGTGGCGCGGCAGTCAAGACAGTCTACTATGCCAAACTCAATAGTGATGGGTCGCTAGGAGCCTGGAAGAGAGACAGCCCAGATATCCCTGCTGTCAGAAGTGATGCTGCCGGTTTTGTAGCTAACGGATACCTCTATGTCACAGGCGGTGCAGATAACACTCCTACAGTTCAATCTACAGTCTATTACGCCAAACTTAATGCTAATGGAACAACTGGTGCTTGGTCTACCAACTCCGGCGGTATCGGTGGCGCGTCGGCTACTCGAGCACTTCATACTGCGGTTGCCGCCAACGGCTACGTTTACATAATTGGTGGTATTGATGGCTCTACTACAGCGCAAACAACAGTGGGTTATGGTAAGTTAAATCTAGATGGAACAATTTCTGGTTGGGGCAGTGGAACAGTTCTCCCAGCTGCTAGAGATCGTCACACTACTGTTGTAGCTAACGGTCGGATCTACGTTATTGGCGGAGAAGTCACTTATGGTGGCACCAAACAAAGTACTGTTTACTACGCATCATTAACCAGTGGTGGAGGCAATGGCTCATGGACGGCTGCTACCAACAGTCTAGCAGCATCATCTGGTGCCATCATGGACCACAGTTCGGTAGTTGTAAATGGCAATATTTACGTCATCGGTGGGAATAATGGCAGTGTAGTTGGTACTGTATATTATGCTTCCACTCAGCGAATTAAAATGGGTGGTGCTCTTGACTTGGTCGGTTATAGCGGAGGCAATTTGAGCGAGGGTGAAACTGGCACCGGCGGGGAACTAACAGCCGGCAATACTAACATAGTAGGCAGGCTAGATGTGAGGGGTAATACAAGTCTTGGTAATGGACTGAATGTAATGGGTGACGTTAGTATTAAGGCAACTGGATCCTCAACCTCTGTCTTCAATATTCAATCTGCATCAGGGGAATCTATGGTTAATGTTAGTGCGGACTATGGCGAGCTCATCCTTAATCATGCTTCTTTATATCTTGCTGGTGTGCCTGTTCCGGTAAGTCCAACTCTCAGTAGCCAAGGTACAGGTGGCACTTTGGCAGCCGATACATATTACTATAGAGTGTCTTCCTATAACTCAATGGGCATTGCCAGTATTGCCATAGCAACTACACCAGCTAGTGTTACAACCACAGGATCTACTAGCAGAAATACAATATCATGGACGCAAGTTGAGGGTATTGTCGGATATCTTGTAGATAGATCTGATGACAATGGGGTTACATGGTACAGAAACGATGTAGGCAATGTTGCTTCTATTATAGATAATGGCTCTACATATACTTGGAGTGGTTCAAATGTCGATGCAAATGGTCGTATTAACTACTCTGCCAGCGCAACTCTTGAGAGTGGCGGGGCTTTGTTCCTAGATACAAGTGGTGATGTCTCTTTGAACAAAAACCACGCAACAAGTGATATAGAACTGACCAATTTAAGCACTGGCGGCGGCATCATCCTTACCGGCAATGACTTGCAGTACACTGATTCATCAAGCTTCGAAAATCTGTTCACCGTATCTAGCATAGGTGAGGCCTTATTCAAGACTGAAACTGGCAATGATTCTACTACTGCCTTTCAGGTCCAGAACGCTGCTGGAATAACATTACTAGGCATAGATACTACTAATAGCCGTATATTTTCAGGTGTAGCTGATGGAGCTAGTGCAATTGGCTTTACTTTCAACACGACCAACAATTACAGCACATCCGGAGCAAAGTTGTTATCGGTCCAGAATGCTACATCAGAGAAATTCTCTATAGACAAAGATGGTCACATCGTAACCTATGGTCACATCAAATCTACCCAGACCACAGCTCCAACTATAGGAACTCCAACTAGCTGTGGAACAAGCCCAACATCTGCCGTCACTGCCAATTCTACAGACTCCGCAGGATCCGTAACGATTAATACGGGTAGCGGGTCACCAACTACATGTAATACAATAGTGACGTTTAACAGAGGTTACGGCACTGCACCAAAGGCTGTAATTGTTAGTGGTAAGAATGCCAATACTGAGCTTAGTGATGTATATGTTTCAGCTACGAGTACTACTACATTCACTATCTCAGCGCCTGCTGCAAGCGTCAGTCCATCTGACACCTGGGAGATATATTACTGGGTAGTTGAATAGGGGTAAATAGTTTGGTTTGAAATTGAGGCTTAAATCTATACGGTGTGACTAGGGGATTTTAAACAACAACCCCGTTATTATCAGTGGCATTTTCTCAGGGTTAAACCCTGAGAAGGAGTTTTGGCAGATAATTGAGATGGGCGTAGTGTGTTCAAAATAAATTTTGTGCTAAGTTAAACTTAACTATTCTACGAACTTAAGTGTTCACGAGGCGGTGAATAAGTGCACAAGTGTTGAAAAGGGCTAGTTTTCTTGCTATAATTGTGTCAAATAACGTTTGTAATAATAAGGAAGTAAAATGAGTAAAGCAGTTATCGCTACTGGGGGCAAACAATATTTGGTTAGTACTGGCGACAGTTTAGAAATTGAGTTAGTTGAATCTAAAGATAAGAACATTACTTTTGAACCTCTACTAGTCTTCGACGACAAAGATGTTAAGATTGGTACGCCTACCGTTAAAGACGCCAAAGTTACAGCAGAGATAACAGAGCAGGACAAGCAAACTGACAAAGTTACATCTATTCGCTATAAAGCCAAAAAGCGAGTTCACAAAGTCCGTGGCCATCGTCAACGCAAAACTATCATCAAGATCACAAAAATTAGCTAGACAATTTAGCCACGCTCTTATTCCAAAAAGAATCAATATTGTGCGACGTATAAATATATGCAGTGAGGTGGTAGCAAACCGCACTCACAAGAAATAGAAAAGAATATAGAGCGGGTAATGCACAGCTAGTACTATAAGGCTAGATAAACATCTGGTGTGCCCGCCTTTGTTGCCGACACATTTGTAGCCCATAAGTAGTTATGCTAATCTATAAATATCATTGAGGTAACATGAAAAAGCCAAAAATTATATCGGTTATTAATCAAAAGGGTGGAGTGGGCAAAACAACCACAGCTGTTAATGTTGCTAGTTATTTATCAAAGGATGGCTACAAGGTCTTGATAATTGATGCTGACCCACAAGCGAATGCTACTAGTGGTGTGGGTATTAACAAAGACGGCATTAGAACGTCTCTGTATGATTTTTTGGTTGGAGATGCAAAACTTGCTGATGTGGTGTTTTCTACAGATACGGATAATCTAGACATTTTGGTGGCAAACTCTGCACTGGCCAGCCTTGATCATGATCTGTCAGGTAGAGACCAAAGGGAATTTGTAATGAAATCCAAGCTTGCAAGTAGTGATTTCAATAAATATGACTATATATTGATCGACTGTCCACCATCCCTTGGCTTGTTGACCATCAATAACCTCACGGCATCTGACTATATCCTGATTCCAGTGCAAGCAGAATATTATGCCTTGGAGGGTTTAAGCCAGTTGCTACAGGTAGTTATGGCAGTGAGCAAGGAATATAATCCAGAACTTGAAATTATTGGTGTGGTGGTGACAATGCATGACAAAAGAACCGTTCTTAGCAGCCAGGTGTATAAAGAGTTAGCCAGCTATTTTAAAGCAAAGATGTTCAAGTCAATAATTCCCAGAAACATCAAGCTAGCCGAGGCACCGAGTTTTGGTAAGCCAATATCAGAGCACGACAGATGGAGCAAAGGGGCCAGAGCCTACAAATCTCTGACAAAGGAGTTAATCAATAGAATAGGGGACGGAGTATGAGCAAAGGTTTAGGTAAGCAATTTGGCAGTCTAATGCCGGATAACTTTGACGATAGTATTTTGATAGACAAAAAAGACCGCATCAAAAATTTGCTAATTTCTGAGATTACACCAAACAAGGGGCAACCCCGCAAAGAATTTGACCAGGATCTGATTAAAGAGCTGTCTGCCTCGATTAAACAATATGGTATTTTGCAGCCACTGATAGTCACCCCAGAAGGAGAAAAATACATAATTATTGCCGGCGAGAGAAGATACAGAGCGGCAGCGCTTGCCGGACTTGAGTATTTGCCAGCGTTGGTGCGGTCGAGCGAAGAACTTGAGAGACTCGAAATAGGACTAATTGAGAATGTGCAAAGAGTTGACTTGTCGCCACTGGATCAGGCGCAGTCGATTGCTCGTCTCAATGAACAATTTAACATCGACTACAAAGAAGTAGCTAAACGGCTGGGTAAGGCTCATACAAGCATCCTAAATACTGTTAGATTGCTTCAACTAACAGATGAAGCAAAAGAGGCTTTGAGAAATAAGACCATCAGCGAAGGGCACGCCAAGGCACTGCTTGCCGTAAAGGATGACCCGGAACTGTTAAACGCCATACTTGCAAAAGTTATCAGGGGTAATTTGAGTGTTCGTCGTACTGAGAGCTTGCTCAAGCAAACAACTACCGAGCAAAAAGTTAAAAAAAGCAAAAAAACCAATGTTGATTATAAAGAAACGCTAAAGCCTCTTACAAAAATCTTTGGTACGAAAGTAGCCATTGCTAATAAATCCAGAGGCAAGGGAATGATAACCATAAGCTTTCAAAACAAAAATGAGTTAGAAAAAATTATTAAACAACTGGCAAAATGCAAGTAGACAGTAGACAGCCTGCTCTCTGTTATCTGTAAACTGTAAGCTGATCTTAAAGTCTTTGGCTTTTGTCAAAAGGGTAAATGCGGAAGTTTGCTTTGCCGACGATATCACCACTGGGCAGAGTGCCAAAAACTCTTGAGTCGAGAGAGTTGCTCCTGTTATCCCCAAGAACAAAAATCTCCCCAGCATTAATTGTCTGGTCGATATGTCCTTCAGTTAGGTTGACGGTAGAAGCGTTTCTTTCTGGTCCCTCACGATCAACGTTAAAACCGTCAGGATGGTCTTTGTTGTATACCTTGACTATTCCGTCAGCAATAACCACTCGGTCTCCTGGCACGCCGATAACTCTTTTAATCAACTGTTTGTCCTCAACTGTCCTCATCCCGTATCTGTCTCTGTGGTCAAAAACAACTATATCATATCTGTTGGGGATATAATCGTTTGAGGTTATTTTTGAAAGAGTTTTCTTGTACTTGGTTACGATAAGCCTGTCTTTGTCCTTCAGAGTTGTCTGCATGCTTGATCCGTCAACAACATAAGATTGAAAGACGAATAAGGTCAAAAGCCAAGCCAGCAGTGGCGCCGACGCCAAAATTAATATCGTAGACAATAAGTCTTTATGTTCTTTTATAAAATTCCGCATAGCTTATCTTGTAAGTTATTATACTCGACTTACGCAAAATCTCCACACTCTCAAACTCTCCAGATGAGCCTAGAACTCCTTTTTCTGATGTCACCACACCTACGGGTGTGCTTCCACCAGAGAAAAGAACTTCTAAATCTCCTCTGGAAGATTCTGGAGAATGCGGGGATTTGCGTAAGTCGAGTATATGCCATTACAACTAAACATAAAAATTATTCTGAATTCTGCCAAAAATGGGCTATAATGAGAGCTTGTAATCTTATGGACAAAGAATATCAACACAAGAAGAGAAGGCCAGTTTCTATAGATGGCTTTGGTGTGGTTTCGAGGCAGTCTAGGCAGACTGGCTCTCTTGATTTTAAGAAAGGATCATCTTATCAGCCAAACAAATCAGTACATGTATTGGATAATTTTCAGAGAAAAGAGGGGCTTAGTCCTAGCAGGCAACAGTCTATGAAAGTAAACACTTCACCATATTTTAAAAAAGAACATGATTTTGAGCCGCCAGAGCAATTTAAAAAAAGAGGCAAATTGAGCCGACTAAAATTTTGGGATAGATCAGGCAAACCACCTCGCACAAAAAAACAAAAAATACTACACGGACTTGGTATTTTTGCCTTTATTGTTTTGTTAATCCTTGGGTTTTTGGTGGCAAAGGGTTATATCAATCTTCACAGAGCCTTTAAGGGCGGCGGCGGGGCAGCGGCGCTTGATGCAAATGTTGACCCTTCAAAATTAAACGGCGAGGGCGATGGTCGTATTAATATTCTACTTCTCGGGCGGGGGGGTGATGGTCATGAAGGGCCTGATCTCACAGACACGATGATACTCGCTAGCGTTGATCCAGTACAAAAGCAGGCTGCGCTTGTCAGTATACCTAGAGATCTATACGTCAATGTACCTGGGTATGGATCAATGAAAATCAATTCCGCTTTTGCCTCTGGCAAGGGTGTGGCGCTGTCTAAATATTCGAGAATTACGTCTGATGCAGTTAAGAAATCAGAAGAAGAAGGGTTCAAAGTAGTCTCTGAAACCGTAGAAAGAACCCTTGGTGTGCCAGTTCATTATCATGCAATGGTAGACTTTGCTGGATTCGAAAAGGCAGTTAATACCGTCGGTGGTGTGGATATAGACGTCAAAACAGCTGTCAAAGAACAAATGAGGATCAATGGCAAAACCTATATGCTTGATGTTAACCCAGGCCGTCAACATTTTGATGGCTTTCGGGCTCTTGCGTATTCTCGCTCTAGATATACGTCGTTAAGAGGCGACTTTGATCGCTCTGAGAGACAAAGACAGATGATAGTTGCTCTAAAAGAGAAGACGATTAGCCTGGGCACTCTGTCTAATCCGGCAAAGATATCAAGTCTGCTTGATGCGCTTGGTACTCATGTAAGCACTAACTTTAGTGTTAATGATCTCAACAGACTGTATGCTATTACTAAGGATATCCAAGCCAACAATATTATCTCTGTTGGTCTGGCGGATCCACCAAATAATTACGTGACTACAGGCAATATTGGTGGACTTTCGGTGGTGATCCCTCGTGCAGGAGTGGGTAATTACAAGGAGATCCAAAGTTACATAAGAAACACATTAAAAGATAGCTTTCTTAAGAACGAAAATTCTAAGATTGTGATTTTAAATGGGACGAATGTTAACGGACTTGCATTTAGGAAGTCAGAAGAACTGAAAAGCTACGGGTATAACGTTGTTAAGGTGGATAATGCTCCAACGAAAAACTATAACAGTTCGGTCGTAGTTGATCTTCGTGGGGGAAGAATGAAATACACAAAAAACTATCTTGAAAAGAGGTTTAAGTCATCGGCAGTAGGTAGTTTGCCGGATTCAAATATCCAAGCTGGGGATGCAGACTTTGTTATAATTATTGGTACGAATACAGCAGTTGAGCAGTAGATTAGACTATGATTACAAAATTACTAACGGAAAGAATTAAACCGACAAAGGGGTTTTCTCACTTCTTTCATGTTATGCTGATTGCTTCTTTGCCAGTCGGTCTTTTTGTGCTTGTTCGTCTTGAGTTTATTGCTCTGGCGTTTGCCTTGCTCTTTATAAGCAAATGGCGGATTTTTGCAGTCAGGATGCGTTATTGGCCAGCCAATATTCGGCTGAGTATCGTAGATATATTATTTGGATCTGGGATAATTTTTGCCATGGCTTCTGCCAATTACATGTCAACACAATTGGTATGGGCCGGTGTGTATCTTATCTGGCTCTTATATGTTAAGCCGTCTTCTGGCAAACTTATGATTGCGCTACAAGCTGTGCTGGCAAGCGGACTATTTTTGGGCTCGTTTTGTTATCGTTATAGTCATTTTAGCTCACTAATTTTTGTAGGAATATTTTGGTTTGTTGCATATTTTTCTGCTAGGCATTTCCTAGGTGGTTTTGAAGAAGAAAAACCAGGACTTTTTGCAAGTATTTGGGGTCTTTTTGCGGCTCAAGTAGCGTGGGTCAGCTCGCACTGGCTTGTTTTCTTTGGAAGCATTGCCCAGCCGGTTGTGTTGCTCACTGCGATTTCTGTCGGTATGGCTTCTCTTTATTATTTGGATAAAGAAGACAAATTATCTACATTTACCCAAAAACAAATCATATTTTCTACTATGTTTATTGTCATTATTATTATCGCTTTATCAGATTGGGGAGACAAGGCTCTTTAAGTTTTTATTAAGGTGCAGGTAGTATCATGGTCAAAAGTATGAAAAACCCAATTAGTATGATTAGCAATAAACGTGAGTCAAAAAAATTTGCTGTAATTTGTCTGTTTCTGATGTCTTCTGTCGCTGCAGGTTTTATCGGTGGTTATTTTGGCAGTCAATCAATCAGTAAAAACAATCCATCTGTTCAGGTTGCTCGGCAAGTTATAGACAGCGAGAGCAATTTGATAACTCAGATCGTCAAAGACGTAGGACCAAGTGTTGTTTCCGTCAACGTCATCAGTCAAGGCGATCAACAAACATTTTTTGGTGTTCAGAAGGTCCAACAAGAGAGCGCGGGAACAGGCGTGATCATTGATAAGTCGGGTATTATCATTACCAATAGGCATGTTGTGCCAAAACAGGCGGATACTGTGAGCGTTACGTTGTCTGACGGCACGGAGTTTAAAGATGTTGAGATTATTGGACGGACCAATAGCAATGATACGCTTGATGTTGCATTTTTGAAGATCAAGGACACTAAGGGGAAGGATCTAAAACCAGCCAAAATTGGTGATTCATCAAAGGTTCAAGTAGGCGAAAAGGTTATTGCAATAGGCAACGCGCTTGGTCAGTTCCAAAACACTGTTACTAGTGGGATTATTTCTGGATATGGCAGAGATATACAGGCAGGGGACGCCTCAAGTAGCGAGAATCTACAGAATCTTTTCCAGACAGATGCTGCTATCAATCAAGGTAATTCAGGTGGTCCGCTAGTTAATGCAAAAGGAGAGGTTATTGGGATTAATACCGCAGTTGCAGCTGGTTCCGCAGAAAATATTGGCTTTGCTATCCCTGTTAGTGACATCCAGGGGTTAATTACCAGTGTCTTAAAGAGTGGCAAGTTGCTCAGACCATATATAGGTGTTAGGTATGTTGCTTTGACAGATGATTATGCGTATCAGTACAATCTTGATATTAAAAGAGGTGCGTATTTGTCGCCTAGCTTAAATGGAGACAAGTCGCCCATAATTTCTGGTAGCCCGGCAGAAAAGGCAGGACTCAAGGAAAAGGATATTATCACTAAAGTTGATGGTACGGATATCGACGATAAACATAGTCTGACGTCACTAATTAATCGCAAAGCGGTTGGTGATAAGGTCAAGCTAACAGTAGTCAGAGATGGCAAAACTCAAACCATAGACCTGGTCCTAGAAGCTGTTCCTCAGAACTAGATATTACAATAATATTGACGTTTGCATCTACTCATATTATTATGTTGGAGATGACAGGAGTTGGAGAAAATTTAGGCGAAGCTGGGCCGGTTAATTATGGAACCATTGGCTTCCAGATTGTAGAGGGTCCTGAGGTGCATGATGAAGTAGTATTTTTAAATTCTATTGCATGGAGAGATACAGAGTTGCTTAACACATATAAAGGATTTGCCACAGATAGTGAAAGTGATGATTTATGTCTACTTGCTTTACCTGAGGTGGAAACGGATGAGTTAAAAACAAGGCTTGAACAAAAAGCTGGGGTATATTCTGATAGGCTATGGCGTCAGTACATAGGTGAAGATGCACCATCGGGATCCAACCAAGAAGCAGACTTGACACTTACTACGTATAAAAGAGATATTATGACTTTATTATTGGGCTATTGTGGCGCGTCTCTGGACAAATTAACTGAAGTGTATGGATCAATTGAAGAAACAGTTGATCCGGAGATTCTTGAAGCAGCTTTTAAGGACGTACAGAAATTTGTGAATAATGGTTGCAGTCATGTGTCTGTGGGTGTCTTAGCTACCGCGAAAGCGTAAAAACTTGGGTGAGTAGATTAATTTTTGCAATCTTGTAGTCCGCGTTCTTGGCTAAAATTTCTAAATCTTTATGCTGTTGTTCAAGCGATTCTGTAAGGATGTATTTTGGTTTTGTTTTGAGACTAGAAACTTGGTGCCAAAACTTTCGGTAATGATCCAAGCCATCTTTTCCAGAAAATAATGCTCCAGCTGGCTCGGCTTCAATTTCGGGACTAGTTACGAGGCTACTTGGAACGTAGGGCAGGTTGGCAATAATTACGAGGTTAGAGGTTGGAGGCTTGAGATTAGAGATGGGTCCCAGTAGCGAACCTTTTAACAAAATAATGTTAATCCGGTGTTTCTTGGCGTTGGCTTGGGCGACTTCGAGGGCTTTTTCATCAATATCTGTAGCAATAACCTCCGCGTGCGGTAATTCCAACTTAGCTGTGACCGCCAGACAGCCACTCCCTGTACCAACATCAATAACCTGCAACTTGCTCCTACTGTCAGCTGTCTGCTGTCTATTTTCAACTAACTGCTTTAGCAGTTCAATAAAATTTTCTGATTCTGGGCGCGGGATCAGCACGTGCGGGTTAACTTCGAAAAATCGACCATAAAACCAAGCTTTGCCACGAATATAAGCTAATGGTTCACGATTAATTCGCCTCGAAATTAACTTATCCAGTTTGTGCAGGGTATCAGTTTGCAGGGTGTGTTCTGGGTGAGCAACTACCCAGGCTCGATCTTTGTTCAAGGTGTCTTCCAGCAGCACCAAACAATCTCGCCTAGGTGCATCTACTTTAGCTTCGCCGAGTCGTCGCATATTTAACATCAGCCAGTCCGTAATTGTCATGGTAGAATACTAACATAGATGAGGGTATTTAATTTTAGCGCTGGTCCTAGTGCGTTGCCAGAAGTTGTTTTGAGAAAAGCCCAAAGCGAATTTTTAGAATACCAAAATTCTGGCATGAACGTTATGGAAATGAGCCACCGTAGTCCTGAGTTTTTGCAGATTGCCAGGCGGGCAGAGAGTGATATTAGAGATCTAATGCAAATACCTGACAATTATAAAGTATTATTCTTACAGGGCGGAGCAACGGGGCAGTTTTCTGCGATTCCTCTGAACTTGGCCAAACAATCGGACAGAGCGGACTATGTAATTACCGGAATGTGGGGCAAAAAGGCTCACAAAGAAGCGCTCAAATACCTTGATAATGCCAATATTGCTATCAAAACTGATGCACACACTCATGTGCCAGATGTAGCAGACTGGGACATCAGCCCAGATTCTGCATATGTACACATAACTCCTAATGAGACTATCCACGGAGTAGCTTTTTCGGATATTCCAGACGTGGGTGACGTGCCACTTGTTGGAGATATTAGCTCGATGATCTGTAGTGGACCACTAGATGTTTCGAAATTTGGCGTACTTTATGCAGGGTCACAGAAAAATCTCGGACCTGCAGGGCTGACAGTGGTGATTGTCCGTGATGATTTACTTGGTAGAGCTCGGACACATACGCCTGCAGTTTGGCACTGGGAGGACAAAGCAGCAGCCGAATCTATGCTCAACACGCCACCAACTTATAGTTGGTACTTGGCGGGGTTGGTGCTTGACTGGCTAAAAAACGATATTGGCGGGCCGGATAAAATGGCAAAGATCAATCAGCTCAAAAGCGACAAACTATACAAAACAATTGATGATCTAGATTTTTACGCAAGTCCCGTTGTGCCCAAGTTTCGTTCCAAAATGAATGTGCCATTTACTCTGGCTAAACCCGAGTTGGACAAAATATTTATTCAAACAGCTAAAGAACAGGGTTTAGTTAATCTTGGTGGGCACAGAAGTATCGGTGGAATGCGGGCTAGTATCTATAATGCGATGCCAGAGGAAGGTGTGGATGCACTAATTAAATTTATGAAGGAGTTTGAGGCAAAATATGGCTAAATACGCAGTGAAGACATTCAATACGATATCTCAAATAGGGATAGATAAATTCAGCAAAGACTATGATGTCAAACCAGACACAGCAAGTCCAGATGCGATTATGCTTCGGTCATATAATCTGCATGATGAATCATTACCTGGTAGTGTTCTAGCTGTTGGTAGAGCTGGTGCTGGGACTAATAATATACCCGTTGGTGTTTTGGCTGATAAAGGTATCGTGGTTTTCAACGCTCCAGGAGCAAATGCGAATTCAGTAAAAGAGTTAGTTTTGGCAGGAATGTTATTGTCGGCACGTAATATCCCCAATGCCGTGGATTATGTTAAAGGGCTTGATTCTGATGATATGAAGAAAGCAGTAGAGGCAGGCAAGAAAAAATTTGCTGGCAGCGAGCTTGCAGGTAAGACACTTGGCGTGATTGGTCTAGGAGCAATTGGTTATAGAGTAGCCAACACCGCCACAGAATTGGGTATGAAAGTTCTGGGCTATGATCCGGCAATGACTATCAAAAACGCCTGGCAACTGTCACCAGTGGTTGATAAGGTAGAATATCTTGATAGTTTGCTGGAACAGTCTGATTTTGTGACTATCCATGTGCCGCTACTTGATGCAACTCGGGGGCTTTTGAGCGCAGAGAAGCTTAAAAAGATGAAAAAAAGTGCAATACTTTTGAATTTTTCCAGAGATGAACTGGTTGATGAGCTAGAACTTATCAAAATGCTTGACTCTGGCAAATTAAACCAATATGTGACAGATTTTCCGAATAAGCTAACCCATGCACACCCCAAGGTAATTGCTTTGCCACATCTCGGGGCCTCAACAGAAGAAGCAGAAGATAGTTGTGCAATAATGATTGCTAACCAACTCCAGGACTATTTAGAAAACGGCAATATCAGGAACTCTGTGAATTTCCCAGAGGCGCGCTTGCCTAAAAAAGGCGACAAAAGAATAACCCTTGCTCATAAAAACGAGGCAGGCGTAGTAGCGCAAATTACGCAAATATTGGGCGGATCAAACATTAACATTGTTGAGCTACTCAATAAAAGCCGTGGTGAGCTAGCCTACACAATAATAGACATAGACTCCAAAGACTTGCCAAAAAAAGTCATAACAGACCTCCAAAAAATCCCGCAACTTCTAAAACTTCGTGTAATTTGATATATTTGACATATTATCAAAATAATATATAATAAGTATATATTATGAATTACTTTGAGAGACGCAGGCGTCATGAATTTATTGATAGTTTGCAACAAGTTACAGAGGAAACTTTAAATAACCCTAAACTTGCAAGGCATCTAAAACAAGGTGAAATTGAACCTCTAAAAATTGCAAATACTCAACTATTTATTCCGAATGTTCGGAGAGGTAGAGTTGTTATGCCAAAAGATACCGGCGAAGCTATACCGGTAGTTGTCTTAAGTCATGGTGAGAACATTGATGTTTCTGATGCTACACATGACTACACACCACATCAGAGAAAGAAAATACTAGCCAAGTTTCCAGAATCCCAGGAAGAATGGTTATATCAAAGAATTTTTGGTGAAACAGACTCCCGACATGTGGCCAGGGTTAGCTCAGGTGCTAGTGCCACTACTTTTCGACGTTCAATCTCCATGCCTGCTGTAATTTATGATACTGGGGAAGAAACAAGATTAAATTTAAGTGGTCGACCGTTACTAGCGATTACTCCTAATCCAGACTTTCTTACAAAAAAAAGAGAAGTGTTACCTCACGAATTAGTTCATGTCCTACAAGATCTTGCAGCTGTGGAAGCGGGCGAGCCCGTAGATCTAAATGTTAAACATGAATTACAGGCATACAAGATTACAGTAGCCGTTATCAAAGCTCTCAAACTTCACAGAATGAGAGACGGTAAATTGGACCCCGAAGCAACAAGTGCACAAAAACTTGAAACAATAAGAAGAAAACACAATAGTTTTGATGAACCTTATGCAGTTACAGAACCCCTTATGGCTGAGATTGAAATAGCTGGGCTTTTAAATCTTGTGCAACTCAAGGCAACCCCTGCAACACCTGGCAATGGTATCTTTCTTGACGTTTAGATATAGGCTTATTCTGCTAGGAGTTCGTGTTCGGCTTTGAGGAGGTTTTGTATTAGATCGTCGATTTCGCCGTTCATGGCGGCGGGGATGTTGCTACGGCTGTAGCTGACGCGGTGATCTGTTATACGGTCTTGGGGGAAGTTGTAGGTGCGGATTTTTTCGCTGCGGTCACCGGAGCCGATAAGTTTGTTTCTAGCTTCTGATTGCTCGGTTTGTTCTGCTTCAATTTTGGCGGCGAGCAAGCGAGAACGTAGCACGCTCATGGCTTTTTCTTTGTTTTTAAGCTGGTTTTTTTCGTCTTGATTTGTAACAACAAGTCCCGTGGGTACGTGAGTAATCCTGACGGCTGAATCTGTGGTGTTAACAGATTGACCACCGTGTCCACTGGCCCGAAAAATGTCAATTCTTAGATCCGTGGGCTTAATTTCTATGTCTGTTTCTTCTGCTTCTGGTAGGACTGCAACAGTGACGGTGCTGGTGTGGACTCGGCCTTGGGACTCTGTGACGGGTACGCGCTGGACACGGTGTACGCCAGCCTCAAACTTTAAGAATTTATAGGGGGATTCTCCGCGGATAGCAAAAACTACCTCTTTAAATCCGCCAGTGTCATTAGGGCTATCACCGATATATTCAACTTTGCAGCCGTGATTTTCTGCCCAGCGGGCGTACATTCGGTATAGTTCACTGGCAAAAAGACTGGATTCGTCGCCACCGGCAGCGGCGCGAATTTCTATGATCACATCACGGTCATTATTAGGATCTGTGGGAGTCAATATATCAGATAGTTGAGACTCTACATCAGACAGGCTAGAATTTAGTTGTTCAAGTTCTTCCGAAGCAAGTTCTGCAAGCTCGCCGCCACCGTGGGACATCTTAGTAGTTTGCGTGATTTGGTCTTTTAGCTTGGATTGTTCAGCAAATAATTTAAGAGTATTTTGTAGCGTGGCTTGTCTTTTGGCAAGTTTTGGGTATTTCGGACTAGAGAAAATGTCCGGATTTTGCAGAGTTTTTTCAATATCCGCTAGTTCGTTTATAAATTCTTGTTCTTTTTTATCCATAGTAATAGTTTACAGTATTAAGCTGACAGTTTACAGTTTGGATTGTAGGGAAAACAGCATTTTTTGTAATTCTTCCAATTCCTTGATAAGTGAACTCGTATCGATTGTATATAGATCTTGAATAAGAAGAAGCTGAGTTGACAGTTCTGCCGCAGAACCTCTCGCAATACTCAAAAAATGGATAAACTCTTTTCTGCTAGAGCGTTGTTGTCCTTCAGCAATATTCGAAGGAATAGATACAGCAGATCGTTGAATTTGGGGTGATAAGCCAAATTTCTCTGATTTTGGAAGTTTTTCAGTAATAAAATAAACTTCCTTGACGAGGTTAAATGATCTTTGCCAAACTTGAAGATCTCTGTAGGATTTTGTCATAATAACAACTGTTAGCTGTCTACTGTGAACTCATAACTTTACTATTTGGGGAGTTGGTTCTTCTGGTACTTCTTCAGTTGTATCTTTGGCTGAGTTTTTGCTGAGTTTGGCCTTTGTTTTTTCACGGGCTTTGGCTGCAGCGGCTTTGCGGGCTTTGAATTTGTCAACGCGACCTTCTACGTCAAGTAGTTTTTCTTGTCCGGTGTAGAACGGGTGGGAGCTGCTGCTGATATGAACTTTGACTAACGGATATTCTTTACCATCAGTATACTTGATGGTTTCTTCTGCTTTGGCAGTCGAACTGACCAAAAACATTGTTCCATTAGAAATGTCCTGATAAACCACAGGACGATAATTGTCTGGGTGAATTCCTTGCTTCATTTCAACAATTTTATCACATCTCTTGTTGATTATCAATCTGTTTTTATTATTTTTAACTGCCTTTCGTCGGCTTGCAAATAACCTAGCCTCATTGCGATTAAACCCTTCCAGGGTTCTTAATCACCATACTTTCTTGTGCTAACAAGAAAGTATGCAAAGAAATAGCAGGCTGTTTGAAAAATACATATTGATCCAAACAAACCAAAAGCCCTGTTTTTGACATGGTCTCTTCTGTCCTAAGGCAGGCTAAGCCTGACCTTAGCCAGAAGCCACGATCTCGGGACTCCCTCTGGTCGGGCTAAAGCCTGGTCCTCAAAACAAGGCGCTTTTGGTCTGTTCGTCTCATCTGTTTTTCAAAGGGCCTGACTACAAGCAGTTAGGTCTTGTTCTATTTGTGTTTTCTTTAGAAAACACAGTAGTTAAATACTTTAGACTGCTTATTATCCCCTCAACTAAAAACTTCTTGGGCTAACTGAACCCAGACAGATTATTCTGAGGACTAGGCTTTAGCCCGACTTTGGGGGAGTCCCGGAAGAATAGTCTTGTCTGCAGTTTTGTAGGTTCAGGGTTTGTTTTGATCACTGGGGTGGCACTTTTTGCTTACTTTTTCTTGGCACATAGAGAAAAAGTAAGGTGATTAAAAGCCTGCAAGGCTTTATCGCAATGCAGTTAGATGTAATTTGATAGTGTTTGTCCAGGCAGGTTTACATCAGATGGAGTTTTTGATAGAATAGTAACAATACAAATTAAGCAGGTGTTTTATTTGATCCTCCGCTTGAAAGGTCTTCTGGCTTTTTGATCGGCCAAAACACTGAAGAGCCACCGCCCGAGGCGGGGCAAGAAAGGAAAATATATGACAAAAGTCGATATTGACCCCGTTAAAGACGGGCAATCTAAAACAAAAGAGTCTAAAATTAAATCAACAATAGGAGTAGACAACGTCTCTAACGGGGTTGATATTAAAAAGTTACTTGAGTCCGGAGCACATTTTGGACACAGTACAAGCCGTTGGCACCCGAAGATGGCACCATATTTGCACAGCAAGAGGGATGGAAGCCACATTATTGACTTGGCTACAACAGTTGTGTGCCTAGAAAAAGCTACAGAATTTATTGAAAAAACAACTAAGTCTGGCAAGCAAGTTTTGATCGTTGGCACAAAAAGACAAGCCAAAGACGCGGTCAAACAAGTGGCTACTCAGACACACATGCCCTACGTTAACGAGCGATGGGTCGGCGGAATGCTTACAAATGTTGATACAATTGGCTCACGGATAAAACGGCTTAAAGATTTTGAACAAAAAATGGAGTCAGGCTATTTTGCCAGCAAGTTCAACAAACTAGAAATTCAACGGTTTCAAGAAGAAATAGATGAGATGAATCATCTTTATGGTGGGATAAAAAATATGGATGTTAAGCTGGGTGCGGTGTTTGTGGCAGATGTTAATAATGATATCAATGCAGTCCGCGAAGCTCGCAAATTGGGCGTTCCGGTAGTTGCAATTGTAGATAGCAACGCCGATCCTAGTCTTGTTGATTTCCCAATCCCCGCGAATGATGACGCTATCAAATCAGTTGCTTTGATACTCAACTACATTGAGCAGGCTATACAATTTGGTAAAGCTGGTATCAAAGAAGTTAAAGAAAAATCTGTCGAGACGGTCAAAACTGGAGAGGAAAAATAATCATGGCCGACATCACAATCGAAGAAATCAAGAGGCTTAGAGAGCTAACGGGCGTTGGCATTACCGATGCTAAAAAAGCATTAGTTGAAACAAACGGAGATTTTGACAAAGCTTTGTCCGCAATGCGCAAAAAAGGACTAACAAAAGCCGAAAAACGGGGTGAGCGAGAAGCGCGAGCCGGCGTGATTGGCACGTATAATCACGATAGTCGTATTGGTGTAGTTGTTGAGGTGAATTGTGAGACTGATTTTGTGGCGCGCAATGAATTATTCACTAATTTGGTCAAGGATATCTCTATGCATATCGCTGCGAGTAACCCTGTATATGTGAGTATTGATGATGTACCAAAACAAGACATGGAAAAAGCTAGAACAGAATTAACAGAGAAAGCCAAAAAAGAAGGCAAACCAGACAACATGATAGATAGAATTGTTGATGGGATGGTCGCCAAGCATTTCGCAGAAAAATGCCTGATGGATCAACCTTTTATCAAAAATCCAGATCAAAAAGTTGGTGATTTAGTCAAGGAAAACATCGCAAAATTGGGTGAAAATATTGTTATTCGCAGATTTAACCGAATGGCAATTGGCGAAGTTAATTAATACGGATTTCCCCAAGTTTCTTGCCTAGAAGCCAAAACCAAACGATTACCCCAAAACAGAGCGTTTCATCCCGACTAAGGTCGGGATTGCACATGCGCTCTATACTCTGTTTTGGAGCACTCATTTGGTTTTGTCTATCGCGTTTTACGAAAGTCCTATATAATTTAGATATGTCAGAGAATTCTAATGTTCAGACAGGAGTTGTTGCTGATAGCTCTGTAGAAACTATTCAGCAGTTGAATTATGTGCTGACTCAGTTAAGTTCAGGCACAAAAGTAGACGAGGCAAGACTCAAGAAGATTATAGAGTCAGATACAGCAGATATTATAGTTGCCAAGGTTGATGGCAAAATCGTTGGTATGGCGACGATCAATGTTATTCAAAAACTTGCTAGCGCCAAGGCGGAGCTTGAAGATTTTGTCGTGGACTCAGGGCAAAGAGGTTCAGGTGTCGCCGGTATTTTGTGGGAGGCTTTAGTAGAGTGGTGTAAATCTAAAGGAGTTGAAAATCTCGAATTTACGTCTAGATCATCACGAGAAGCAGCCCAGAGATTTTATGCAAAAATGGGGGCAGAAATTCGTGACACGAATTTTTTTCGATACAAAATTAAATAGGAGGGATTAATTCAAAATGGATAATATAGTTAAAAGAACAGATGCGAAACTCAGTGATGCTTTGGAGCATTTTAAGGAACAGTCTAAAAAACTTCGCACAGGTAGGGCTCATCCTAGCATGCTGGAAAAAGTGGTAGTAGAAGCTTATGGGCAAGAAATGCCTTTGATTCAGGTCGCAAGCGTGTCGGCAGCGGACACCCAGTTGCTTCAAGTTACGCCGTTTGACCCAAATAATCTAGAGGCGATTTCAAATGCGATTAGCTCTGACAGCTCCCAGGGGTTTAACCCCAGTGACGATGGGCGTGTTATCCGCGTTCCAGTGCCTTCTTTGACAGAAGAGCGTCGGCAACAAGTAGTCAAACAGCTAAAAGAAGAAGTTGAAAAATGCAATATATCTTTTCGAAATGTTCGTCATGAAAGTATGAAAGAAATAGATCAGGCAGAAAAAAACAAAGAAATTGGTGAAGACGAAAAAAAGAGATTAACAAAATCAATTGATGGCGAATTGACCAAACACAAACAAGAACTTGAGCTTCTGGCAAAAAACAAAGAAAACGATATCTTAAAAATCTAAATTATATTGAAGTCTAAACTAAAGTTCGATATAAGATCGCATTTCTATTGTGCGATTGACGGGCAATTTGAAAAAGTCCGTTGGACTGGTACTATTGCGGTCCATCATCAAATATAGATATTTTCGCCATTTTGCTAGTCGTTTGTTCTTTTTGATAACTGGTTTGCTCCGCGAAATGAAATATGATGCACCATATGGGTCAAAGTTAGCCTCTGGGCTTTTGGAACGTGCCATCTCAAGTGCTTTGGGCACATTTGGGGTGTCTTTGAAACCAAATCGCAGAGTAATGTGGCTTATTCCATCGTCTTGGTATCCGAGTTCATCAACCGTTACACGTTGTTTCTGCTCAACGTGAGGGGTATTGGTGGTTTCTACCGTTACTATAATAATATTTTCGTGGAGTTCGTGTAGTTGTTCAAGTGAGGCATGAAGTGCCAACGGAGCATTGCCACTGTGCTGACCAAGATAGACTGCGTGACCGGCTACACGCTCAACAGGATTTTTATGAAGATTAGTAACAAATTTCTGAAGAGTACCTTCCATTAGATGACGCTCATGACTGATAATACGATTAGCTTTGTACCATGTGCTGAGTAGAGTAAAGCTAACCCCAGCGATAAAAATAGGAAGCCATGCACCATGGACAAACTTCGAGCTAGTGGACGTAACAAAAAGCGCATCAATACTCAGAAGAACTGTCCCGACACAGGCAATGATGACGATGTTTTGTCGCCAAATTGCACGCATAACAATAAGTAACAAAATTGAACTAACGATGAGCGTTCCACTGCACGCCATGCCGAATGCAGCACCCAAATTTTTTGAGCTGCCAAAACTGACAACCAAGATCATAACAAGGCTTGCAATAAGCCAATTGAGAGCGGGAATGTATATTTGCCCAAATTGGCTATTTGATGTGTGTTTGATAACTATACGTGGCGCAAAGCCAAACTGTACGGCTTGGCGGGTGAGTGAAAACGCTCCCGATATAACTGCCTGAGAGGCAATAAGCGTAGCCAGAGTTGCAAGTATAATAACTGGAAGCTGCAAAGCGGGTGGGAATAGCAGAAAATAAGAGCTTTTAATAGATTCGGGATTTTGGATAATCAGTGCGCCTTGCCCCAAGTAATTCAATGCAAGTGCAGGAAAAACTAGCCACAGCCAAGCACGTTTGATAGGATTTCTACCAAAGTGCCCCATGTCAGCGTAAAGCGCCTCGGTACCAGTGACAGCTAAAATAACTGCACCCATTGCAATAAAACCCTGGAGGGGATGCAGATAAAAGAAAGATATAGCCGTAGTCGGTAGAAGCGAAGTAAGAACCGCAGGTTGTTGAATAATGTGAGCCAATCCTCCTGCACCAGATGTAACGAACCAAAGCACCATGATAGGTCCAAATAATTTACCAATTGTGCCAGTCCCGCGCGATTGTAGTATGAATAGTCCAGCCAGTATGACTAGGGTTGCCGGAATAATAAACCTTGAAAGCTCTGGGATAATTAATTTTGTGCCTTCTACAGCAGATAGGACAGATATGGCTGGAGTAATAATGCTGTCGCCGTAAAACAGGGAAACGCCTAAAAGACCAAGAAGAGAAAGCCATACTTTATGTTTTTGGCTTAGGTGAGTTTGCCGGAGAAGTCCAACCAGCGCCATAGTACCACCTTCTCCCTGGTTGTTGGCGCGCATGATTAGGCCAATGTACTTTATTGTCACAACAAGTGTTACAGCCCAAATTATGAGAGAGATAATGCCGGTTATATCTTGAGGGGTGAGTGATAAATTTGATGTGCCAAAAATTGCTTGGAGGGCATAGAGCGGGCTTGTGCCGATATCTCCAAACACCACGCCCAGCGCACCAATAATCAGCCAGCGAGGTTGTTTATTTATCATCAGACTCATTATATAGGACTTTATAAGACTTATACAAAGCTGCGCAGCCTTATAACTTACCCTCGTACACAGTTTGCTCAGGGGCAGGTCTTGGGGCTGTCAGAAACTGCAAAATTCCTATATAATAGTTATAAATGAGTGTATTGTTAATTATTTTGGGTTTTTTGTTTTTTGTGGGTTTGGTTATTGTCCATGAGTGGGGGCATTTTATTGCAGCCAGAAGAGCCGGAGTTGAGGTAGAAGAATTTGGTGTAGGTTTCCCGCCAAAAGTTTGGGGCAAGCAAATTAAGACGAAGAAAAGTAAATTTTTGTTATCAATAAACCTCTTGCCCCTGGGCGGTTTCGTAAGGTTAAAAGGGGAGAACGACGCGGCAACGTCTCAGGGTAGCTACGGAGTGGCTAGCTTAAAGGATAAAACTAAAATCATGGTAGCGGGAGTTGGTATGAACTTACTTGCCGCATACGTTTTGCTTGTTATTGTGGCGCTGATAGGCATGCCACAGATAGTTCCAGATCAGTTTGGGGTTGCACGTGATTCTAAGGTAACTCGTCAGGTAGAAAATAAAGGCAAGGTTACTGTCGCCAGAGTTGTGGGTGGCAGCCCGGCAGAAAAAGCAGGGATTAACCGTGGTGATTTGGTCCAATTAATCAATGGCAATAAAATAACTAGCCCAACTCAGGTATCTGATATTACTAAGGAATACGCTGGTAGAGCCGTAGAGATCAAGTTACAACGAGGCAACGAAGTTTTGGTCAAAACAGTTCAACTTAACAAGGTCAACACAGGAGACGGTTTCTTAGGTGTCTCGGGGCAATCAGACCAAAAAGGCGTAGAACTGCGTCGATCTACTTGGTCCGCACCGATAGTCGCTGCTGGGGTATTAAAACAATTTACTGTGCTAACTTTTAATGGGTTGGGGTCGATTGTCAGCAATGTTTTTAGCGGACATGCCAGCAAAGCTGGCGACCAAGTTGCTGGACCTGTTGGGATAGCTGTGGTGATCAAAGAGGGCAGTAAAATAGGCGTACAATTTATACTTATGATAATTGCCATAATCTCTCTATCTTTGGCGATTATGAATATTTTGCCGATTCCAGCGCTCGATGGTGGTCGGTTATTCGTAACTTATCTTTTCAGGCTAAATAATTGGAAACTGACCAAAGAAAAAGAGTCTGTTATTCACGGCGCCGGATTTGCTTTTTTGATGACACTTTTTGTGCTAATTACAGTTTTGGACGTTAAACGGTTTTTTTAAAGGAATATGAGCACAAGTAAACGAAATTACATCCCACAATTTAGAATATTTCTTGCTGTGGTGTTTATTTTGTTTGCATTCTTTGTTTCCCAAATTGTTGCAGGGGGGATTGTCTACATTGTGGCTACACTGGGGGGAGCGTCTCAGACCGAAGCCACCAAGCTAATAGAGGATTCAACGCTCTATCAATTTGCTTTTTTGGCTATTGCGATGGCTATTGAGATTGGGCTTTTTTACGGCATTACCAGAATTACAAAACTAAATTTAGAATATCTTTATCCTAAAAACTTTAAGTTAGAAAAAATCTGGATAATAGCCATTGGGCTGGCGGTCTACATGGTCATGTCTACAATTGTTGCAGGTATGTTAAAAGGTGTCATCGACGAAAACCAGAAACAAATTATTGGATTTGAGAATGTACACGGTGTAGCCGAACTTATCATGGTATTTGGAGCGCTAGTCGTGCTGGCGCCACTTGCAGAAGAGATATTATTTAGGGGATTTTTGTATAGTGAATTCAGAAAAAAAGCTTCCATGGTTCTATCTATTATTTTTGTAAGTGTCCTTTTTGGGTCATTTCACTTGCAGCTTGGCTCAGGTAAACCACCTCTTTGGGCAGGGTTTGCAGACACATTTTTCTTGTCGGTCGTTCTTTGCTATATCAGGGAAAAAACCAATACCATTTGGTACGGTGTAGGGATCCATTCGTTAAAAAACTTTTTAGCGTTTTTGTTGTTGTTTGTATTTAATCTCCGTATCTAGATGATTACGTGTGTGGACAAGTTTTACTTTTAATCAATTTGTCTATGTGTTAATCTGCTGGTGAAGCCATAAAGTTAATGTGAGGGTTCAGAGTAAATAAACTATATGCAAGAGTTGTTAATTATCACAATAATTTTGGCATTGTTTTTTGATTTTACGAACGGTTTTCATGATACTGCAAACGCAATAGCCACTAGTGTCTCAACCAAGGCAATACCACCTAAGGTCGCAGTATTTGGTGCTGCTTGTCTAAATTTTTTGGGGGCTTTTGTCTCGTTAAAAGTTGCCACAACAGTAGCGAAGGGAGTGGTGAACTCTCAGGCGATAACACTTGAGGTGGTTTTGGCTGGAATAGTTGGTGCTATTATCTGGAATTTGTTTACCTGGAGAATCGGTATGCCAACAAGTTCATCGCATGCTTTAATTGGTGGCGTTGCAGGTGCGGCCATTATGAGCGTGGGGCTTACAGCTATTAATTGGCAAGGTTTGTTAGACAAAGTGCTGATACCGTCGATAGTCGCACCAGTTTTAGGCTTGATTATTGCCGGGGTAATTATGTTAATCATTATGCTTATTACGCGCAAGGCTACAGATGATAAATCAGAGAATATATTTAGGCGCTTGCAGATTATATCAGCGAGTTTTGTAGCTTTCACTCACGGTACAAACGATGCACAGAAGACGATGGGTATTATTGCCTTGGCGTTGCTTGTTGCTCACCCCGGTCAAGCGTTTGATGTTCCGCTATGGGTAATTATTAGCTCTGCTTTGTTCATGGCGATGGGCACATATATAGGTGGTTGGAGGATTATCAGAACTCTTGGCGAGAGGATTGTTGATCTCAAGCCAAGGCAGGGTTTTGCAGCAGAAACGGCTACTGCCAGTATTTTATTCACTACTGCAAGCATGGGATTTCCTGTCTCTACCACGCATACGATTAGTAGCTCTATTTTGGGGGCTGGCTTGGCCAGACGACCAGGTAGAGTGAATTGGAAAATTGTTCGTAACATTGGTGTAGCATGGATATTTACACTGCCATGTGCGGCCCTTGTTGGAGCATCAATGAAAGCGCTGGATGGTGTCCCAGGCGGGCATTTTATGGTGCTAGTTATGACAATGATTATTGCAGGGTCAATAGTGCTTACTCGGCACTGGAAGCGTGAGAGTTTTGTCCAAGTTTTAGTTAGATTGGCACCGATAGATCGCTTTAGTAGAAAATCCCTCAAAGTCTGACCTGTTAATTAGAGACTCAATAGTTTAAAATAATTATATGAAAATTACTGATCTATTCGTAAAAGCAAGCAAAAATGTTCCTGTTGACGAACAGGCAACGAACGCCAAGCTGCTCATACAAGCCGGTTATGTCCATAAAGAAATGGCCGGGGTTTATGCGTATTTGCCGCTTGGGTTGATGGTTATCGAGAATATCAAGCAAATTGTGCGGGATGAAATGAACAAAATTGGTTCAAATGAACTAATTATGACAAGTCTTCAGCGAAAAGAACTTTGGGAACGAACAAATAGGTGGTCCGATCAGGAAGTTGACGTTTGGTTCAAATCTCATCTCAAAAACGGCACAGAGGTAGGATTTGGTTGGTCCCACGAAGAGCCAATAACCGATATGATGAGAAACTATGTTTCAAGCTATCGAGATTTACCTCAATATGTCTATCAATTTCAGACAAAACTGCGTAATGAACTTCGGGCAAAAAGTGGCATTATGCGCGGGCGAGAATTTGTGATGAAAGATTTGTATTCATATTCTTTGACTGACAAAGACCACGACAAATTTTATCAAGAAACTATTGATGCGTATAACAGAATATTTGACAGAGTCGGTTTGGCCAGCTCAACTCATTTTACCTATGCTTCTGGCGGGGCATTTACGCAGTTTAGTCATGAATTTCAAACAGAATGTGAAGCAGGTGAGGATATTATTCATCTAGACAGAAAATCAAAGGTGGCTATCAATGATGAAATATTATCAGATGCGATGATTAAAGGGCTAAAAATTAATGCCAGCAACCTAGAGAAGATCAAAACAGCAGAAGTTGGGAATATCTTTAGTTTTGGCAGCAAAAAATCCGAACAATTGGGGCTTTACTACACTGACGGTAAGGGGGCAAAAAAACCAGTCATACTGGGCTCCTACGGTATAGGTATCACCAGACTTATGGGGGTAATTGTTGAAAAATTTGCTGACGGGAAAGGTTTGATCTGGCCTGAATCTATTGCCCCATTCAGAGTTTATCTGGCAACTATTGGTGACGATAAAGATGTTCATCATTCTGCCAAAAAACTGTACGAATTCCTACAGAAAGAGGGGGTTGCTGTATTGTATGATGATCGAGACCTAAGGGCTGGCGAGAAATTCGCCACTTGCGATATGCTAGGCATACCGTATAGGTTGGTCGTTAGTGAAAAAACGATAAAAAATAAAAAATTTGAGTTTAAAAAACGCAGTAATATTGAGGTAGAATTTGTAAATCAGAATGATCTCGAAAATCTACTTGCAATAAAAAGTTAGACATTTATAATAGATATCTTAGGCCAATAATTGACCTATATATTTGGAGGAAAAATGAAGAAACTGTTTCACATGACAAAAGATGGTATTGATGAGCTAAAGGCTGAGCTAGCCATGCTGATCGCAAAACGTGGGGATATCGCAGAAGCTATCAAGACGGCTAGAGAACAAGGAGATCTAGCTGAAAATGCTGAATATCACGTTGCCAAAGACGAATCTGGCAAGACAGAAAGCCGAATTGCAGAAATAGAGTATATTTTGCAAAATGTAGAGATAATAACCAAACGTAGCGGTAGAGGCAAAGTGACACTCGGATCTACGGTCAAACTTAAAACAAGTGAGGGCAAATTGGCAGAGTTTGTGGTTGTAGGTACGATAGAAGCTGATCCGCTTGAAGGCAAGATATCCGACGAATCACCTATTGGTAGGGCATTAATTGGCAAAAATGTAGGCGATGAAGTAGAAATAAACTTGGCCAATCAAAAACGCAAATTCGTAGTTGAACAAATAGCCTAAAAGATCTGAACTAACCTGTTATAATATTTGTAATGGCTAGTTTAAAAGAGTACAGAGACGAACGGCTAAGGAAATTATCAGAGTTGAAATCTCTTGGTGTTGACCCGTATCCGTCATTTTCTAGTGCGGAAATTTTTGATGCTGACACAATAACTTGTGTAGCCGCAACAAATAATTTCGATAAATTTAAAGAAAAAAATTTCTGCATCGTCGGGCGCATACTTAATATTAGGAAGTTTGGCAAAATTGCTTTTTTGGTTGTTAAAGATTCGACAGGCACACTACAGTTGTTTCTCAGGGAACCTGCAATGGGCAAACTTAGTGCCAAAGACAATACACTCGGACTGAAAGAGTTAGGATTACTTGATAGTGGCGATTTTATAAAAGCCACAGGCAAGTTGATCAAAACACAGACGGACGAAATCTCAATAGAGGTTGAACGTTTACAATTGTTGACTAAAACCTTGAGACCAATGCCATCGTATGACGGATTTACTAATAAAGAAGAACGCATGCGCCGAAGATACATCGATACAAACATCAACGAAGATGTCTACCAAAGGTTTATTAGAAGAAGCGAATTTTGGCAAGCAACTAGAGATTTCCTACTCAAAGAAGGGTTTGTAGAAATTAACATTCCTGTGCTAGAAAATACCACTGGTGGGGCAGATGCTACTCCTTTTGTGACAAATATGGACGCACTTGACCAAGATTTTTACTTGCGCATAAGCCACGAACTGCCACTAAAGAGGCTACTTGCAGGCGGTTACACAAAGGTTTTTGACATCGGTCCACGATTTAGAAATGAAAATTATAGTGATGAGCATTTGCCAGAGCATGTATCAATGGAATGGTACGCGGCATACACAAATTGGCAAGATGGCATGAAATTAACTCAGTCAATGATCAGAAACATTGCTGATAGAACATGGGGCACACGCAAATTCAAACTGTCCAATGGTCAGGAAATAGATCTTGGTAAAGACGGTGGGGACTTCGAAAGAGTGAGTTTCGTTGAGCTGATGAATAAAAACTACAAGCTTGATGTTTTGAGCTGTAGTCTTGAGCAAGCAGTGGAGCAACTCAAGAAAATAGGCGGAGAAGTTGAGAAAATTGACAACAAATCGAGAGTCATCGATAAGCTCTGGAAAAAACTTAGAGTGGGAATTTCTGGCCCGATATTTTTAGTTGATATCCCGACGTATCTGCAGCCTCTGGCAAAGGTGCAAAAAGACAACCCCCAGTTAAGTGAGCAGTTTAACCTAATCATCGGCGGTACAGAGGTGTGCAAGGCTTATTCTGAGTTGAATGATCCAGTTGTCCAGCTTGATAGGTTTGTGGAGCAACAAAAGATGCGTGAAGCTGGTGACAGCGAGGCGATGATGCTCGATATAGATTTTGTTGAAATGTTGGAATACGGTATGCCTCCTGCTTGCGGTTATGGCCATAGCGAGAGGTTATTTTGGCTACTTGAAGGCGTCACTGCTAGAGAGGGCGTGCCTTTCCCCCAGCTTAGACGTGAAGTCAGCGAAGTCACCAAAAAGATCTATCCCTACGTCAAATTATAAAAAATATTTTATATTAATCTTCTAGCTGTTGACAGTAAATGTTATAATAGTAGTAGTTAAATTATGACAACAAAAACAAAAACACCAGAAAACCCAATTATTAAGAGGATAGATGGCCCCGGCCATGTTAATCGTATAACGACATCTGATATGCGCAGAGATTTTGAAAACGTTGGAGATGGTGCTTCACCAGATGCGTATGATAGGGCAGACCGCGACCTTAGATTCTTGTCCGAGCTATCCGGTGGTTTTTTATGTGAGCAGTATATGAAGGCCGACGAAGCTGAAAGACGTGAAATTGTCACAGGTGTAATTGTGGAAATTATTGATGCTACAGACACAATACTGTTGGGTCCAATACATCCTGCAATTGATCGAAATGGAAAAGATGTTAAGTTCTTCGCAGGATTAATGGTGAATCACGAAATAGATCCAGAGGTAGACGGACCATTAACACAAGATGAGCTACTGCCCTGGATTGTTGATGAAATCGCTACCCCACTGGTAGAAGGTGAATTTAGAGCGCACTCTAACTACTAATATTATCTCCTTAGGATGTTGTTAAAATGATCAGTTCTAAGATGAATCACAGGGTTATGTTATAATTGTCTTCATGAGTGAGAAGAGTAATAAATCAACCAAAAAAACGACAAAAAAGGCCGTAAAAAAGCCAGCAAAAAAAGTCACTAAAGCCCCAGCAAAAAAGGCAACTACTAAAGTAACTAAAAATACTAAAGCGCCAACACCCGCAGTGAGCAACGAAGGAGCGAAATCACCTGCGATTTTTAGCGTAATTAAACAAAAGGCGTCAGCACTAGCCTCAAGATTTGGCAACAAAGATAATGAAAAGCTAGTTAAACTAAATAGTTTGGTATCATCATCAGCACTGATCTATGTGTTGCTTGGAGTGCTAACAGCATTAGTTATAAAACCATTTTATGGCACAGTGTCGGTCTATTATCAGACAAAAGACTACTTGGCTCAGAATCCACAGCAACAACTTCTTGGGGTCAAAGATCTTTTCACCGTTGACCTACGGTGGGTATTGGTTGGTTTGCTAATTATTTCTGCAGTCTGTTATGCAATCACAGCGACCAAAAAGCGTGGTATGTACGAAAAATCTTTGAAAAACAAAGCTTCAGCGCCGCGGTGGATTTATCTTGGTATTTCATCAGTTATTACGCTAACTTTTGTCGGGCTGTTGGTCGGGCTAAATGATTTAGCAGTTCTAAAGATGTCTGCAGGACTAATTGTAGCCACAGTTGTTCTAGGTTTCATCAGTGATAGAAACAACGCAAACAGCAAAAAGTCTGATTGGCTGGCTTCCATTGCATCGCTATTTACAGGAGTTGTTGCTTGGGTAGCAATTTGTGGGGCAACGGTGGGCACATATATCTTGGCTACAGATAATCTGGCTTGGTATGTCTATGTGGTGTCTGCGGTTGTCGTGCTTGGGTTTGTTGGATTTGCTGTCAATCAATATCGTTACGTATCAGGTAAGAACAAAGATTTTATATATTACGAGAGGAACTTTGTCAGGATTGACCTTGTAACGAAAATCTTGGTTTATGTCGTGCTGGCCATAGCTCTGCACAAATAATGCTAAAAAAACTAGAAAAAGTTAGAATAAACAAACTAATTCAGGGCGGGCAAGCTCTTGGAGTGCTTCAATCAGGCAAAAAAATCTTTGTTTGGGGTGGATTGCCGACAGAGTTGGTAGAGGTTAGGCTGACGCGTAGCAAAAATTCCTATGCAGAAGGTATAGTCCAGAACGTTTTGGAGCCCTCAAGCCACAGAATTGAAGCCAAAGAGCCCGAAAGCTATCTTTCTACCAGCCCGTGGCAAATTATGGATTATAATTATGAGACTTTCTCAAAAAAGGCGTTAGTTATTGACGCGGCGGTTCAACACAATATAACTTTGCCGGAATTTGAGGTAGCCAATCATATAGATGAATCATCGAGCTATGGCTACCGCAACAAAATGGAATACAGCTTTTACGGTGATGAGCAGGGACTTCATCTGGCATTATTCAAAAGAGGAACTCATTATAAAAATATCGTTTCTGGCTCTGCTTTGGCGGACGACAGAATAGATATCGTCGCAACGGCCACCGTAGAGCTACTAAAGGCGCAAAATGTACGTGCTAGTGATCTTAAGTCCTTGATCATCAGAACCAGCAGCAGTGGCGACGTAGTAGGCTGTCTGTTCGCTAAGATAAAAGATTTTCCTGAACTTGTAGTCCCAGACATGTTTACAGGGTTTTTTGTATATTATTCTAATCCTCAGAGTCCAGCTTCTTTGCCAACAGAGAAGTTACAGAGTTTTGGAAAAGAAGTTTTAACCGAAACTATCAATGACAAAAATATATCTTATGGAGTTCTTGGGTTTTTCCAGGTTAATCTGCCAGTTTTTGAGCTGGCAATAGCCAGAATTGCTCACTACGTTGGTGATCAACCAATTATAGACATGTACGGCGGGGTAGGGACGATCAGCGTGGGAATTGGCGCAAAAGATACGGTAATTGTAGAGAGCGAACCTGTAAATATTAAATATGCCAAGGTGAATACTAGTAAAATGCAAGCAAAAATTATCCAAGCCCAGGGCGAAAAGGCATTGGAATGCGTCACAAAAGACAAAATATTAATTGTTGATCCCCCACGGGCGGGACTTCATAAAAACGTAACCCTCGCTATATCAGAAGTGAAACCCAAGGCTGTGGTGTATCTTTCATGCAACCCTGTGACCATGATGAGAGACATTGGCTTGCTCGGGGCGTACTCAGTAGTAGATTTTGTAGTCTATAATTTTTTCCCGCGGACGCCCCACATCGAGTGTCTAGCCGTGTTAGAATTAAAATAGATTACATTATGAAAATTCATAGATTTTATATTGGTGGGAAAATAGATTTAAAACATGATTTTTGGGTTCATGACCGAGCTCTGCTGTGGCAATGGGGTAGAGTGTTTAGGTTTGTAGCAGGTCAAGAAATAGTTCTGTTTGATGGCAAGGGCAATGACAGGCTATATAAAATTGGCGAAATTAGCCCCAAGGAAGCGCATCTTCTTCTAGTAACAGAGCTAGAACCGAAGATCCCTAAGGCGCATGTTTATCTCTTTTGGTCTTTACTTAGTGGTGACAAAAATGACTTGGTGATTCAAAAATGCACAGAACTTGGTGTAACTAATTTTGTGCCAATTTTTTCTGCTAGATCTGCAAAAACAAAGTTCAATATAGCTAAAGCCGAAAAGATAGCTCTTGAAACTAGCGAGCGATGTGGACGATCAACTATCCCGCATATTCGTCGTCCAATAGATATTCAAGAAGTGTTAAGTGAATATGGTGACCAGGTTAACCTCTTGGTTTGTCATCAAAGTCATTCAGAGCTAACCGAGGTAAAAAAGGACTCAAAGTTAGGTATCATCGTTGGTCCTGAGGATGGATTTATGGACGGGGAAGTCACAACGCTTATATCTGGAGGCGCCAAAGTGCTAGAGTTGGGTGAGTTAACTTTACATGCAGAAACAGCCGCAATTGTAGCAGCCAGCAAATTTCTTTAATTTATCCGCAACAGCTTCATTGCGCTTAAACCCTCCCAGGCTTTAATCACCATACTTTCTTGTACTAACAAGAAAGTATGCAAAGAAATAGCAGGCTATTGAAGTAACATTATTGAAATATCTCTTCAATCAACCCAGTTTTTGCGGGACTCCCTATGGTCGGGCTAAAGCCTGGTCCTCAAAACATGGTGTTGCTTGAAGAAATATTTCATCAGTTATCCAAGGGCCTGGAGCTTAAGCGGCTAGATTATTAATAATATTTTCTAAGAAAATATACAGATTGTTAGTCAGGCCTTGAGCAGACCTGAGAGATTTCGTCGAGATTACAACTATCAGACGAGGACTGTTTGAACGACCAAAGGGAGAGAGTTCCACAGTCTGTTGTAATCCTCGACAAGAAATCCCATCAAGTCTGCTCAACCGCCTGTCGGTTTTTGGGTTCCGTTTTGTCGATTCAAAATGGAACAAAATCAGGCTTGCTTGCAAGCCGACACAAGATTTCCATATGTGTGTAAGCCCGTTAGGAGGAGGTAAGTAAATCTAACTGTTGAGGCTTTTGACCTGTTATAATAAATATAATGGCAGTGAGCACTCGCAACACAAAATCATATTTACCGGGGCAAAAAGAATCTTTCAAGATTAGTCGTACAAAAATTGAGGATTTTCATAATTGTCAGCGGTGTTTTTGGCTTGATCGTAGGATGAAAATCAGACGTCCGAGTAGCCCGCCTTTTAATATCAACAAAGCCATAGATGAATTGTTTAAAAAAGAATTTGATAGTTACCGCGCCGAGGGCAAAAAACATCCACTCCAGACTGAATTTAAGATTGATGCTAAGCCTTATGCCCATAAAGATTTAGATACCTGGCGGCATAATTTTACAGGAGTACAGGCACTGCACGAACCAACAAATTTGCTAATATTTGGCGCAGTCGATGATATTTGGGTTAATCCCGCGGGTGAGCTGATTGTGGTAGACTACAAAGCTACAGCAAAAACGTCAGAAATTACCGATCTTGGTCCAGTTGGTGGCTGGCAGGACACTTATCGTCGACAAATGGAAGTCTATCAATGGTTACTCCGGCAAAATGGTTTTGAGGTTAGTGATACAGGTTATTTTGTTTATGCCAATGCTGATGCCAGCAAGGAACATTTTAAAAATATTATTGAATTTCGGACTAATGTTTTTCCCCACAAAGGGGACGATTCATGGATAGAACCTACACTATTGAAAATGAAGGAATGTTTGGAGGGAGAAATGCCAGGGGTGGGGGTCAGCGTCATGGGTGGTCCATGTGAACATTGCGCCTACGCCCGCGCTAGAACAGAACTTACCCTCGGTCATATCAACGGGAAATCGGGGAAGAAGTAAGTTATAATAATATTGATATGTTAGATATAAAGTTTATTCGAGAGAATCCAGAGCTGGTAGCCAAGAAGTCTGCTGAAAAAGATATCAAGGTAGATGTTAAGAAATTGCTAGAGGTAGATAAGATTCGTCTGGATTTGATCCAGCGTGTTGATGCACTCAGAGAAAAACGCAATCAAGTCGCCGAGAAGATGAAAGGCGGTAAGCCTGACCCATCGCTGGTAAATGAGGGCAAACAGATCAAGTTGGAACTTGCAAGCGAAGAAGATTTGCTTAAAAAAGCCAAACAAGAATTTGATGATTTGCTGGACGATATCCCGAACATGCATGCAGATGACACGCCAATTGGTGGGGAAGAAAACAACCAAGTTATCAAAGTGGTAGGCTCCGCAGAAAAAAAAGAAGGGGTTGTTGATCATCTGACTTGGCTTGAACAGAGAGGTTTTGTTGATTTTGAACGTGGAGCCAAAGTTGCAGGATCCAAATTTTTTTACAGTATAGGTGATTTGGCCAAAATGGAATTGGCACTAACTCAGTTTGCTGTGGCAGAGGTCGAAAAGCATGGTTTTACGCCGATGATAGTGCCAAATTTAGTTAATTCCAGAGCAATCAAAGGCACTGGCTTTGCGCCAAAAGGAGAAGAAAAACAGATTTATAAAGTTGAGGGAGAAGATCTTAATTTGATCGCAACGGCAGAAATACCGCTGACCGCATACTTTGCTGATGAGATTATAGACATAGACAGACTGCCGATTTGCTACGTTGGCTACAGCCCATGCTACCGCGTAGAGGGTGGTGCTTACGGCAAGCACAATAAAGGAATTTTTCGGGTTCATCAATTTTATAAAGTCGAGATGTACGTGTTTTGTGCGCCGGAGCAATCTGAGCAAATGCACGCCAAAATCTTGGAAATAGAAGAGTCAATTATTGCAAAACTAGGCATCCCATATCGCGTAGTCAATATTGCAAGCGGTGATCTTGGCGGTCCTGCATACAAAAAATATGACATAGAATATTTTAGCCCATTGGATGGCCGCTACCGTGAACTTACCAGCTGTTCAAACGTGACTGATTATCAAGCCAGACGGATGAATATAAGGTACAGAGACAAAGATGGACAGATTAAATTCCTGCATACCCTCAACGGTACAGCCATGGTTACTAGTCGCATGCCGATAGCAATTATCGAGAATTCGCAGGACAAAAACGGCAATCTCAATCTGCCTGATGTATTAAAACAAACCGAATAGTTGTTCAAAATTAATAGTTAGGAGAATAAATATGATCAAGTCAATCCAGCTAAGCGGTGTGCATAGCAAACTCACAGACGAAGTCCGTGCATATGTTCAGAAAAAAATCGGTGGACTTGATACGTACATACCAAAAGATGCTAGGAAAAGCGTTCAGGTAGATATAAAAATTAAAGAAAAAAAAGCCAAAGACATGCAAACGTTTGAGTGTGAAGTTATTATGAAGTTGCCCAAAAGCACACTGACGGTTCATGAAAGATCCTCATCGGCATTGTCGGCTATAGATATTGCAGAAGAAAATCTTAAAAACCAGCTCAAAAAATACAAAGACAAACATTCCGGTCCACGGCTTCATCGGAGAATCCTTCGTCGTATCAACCGCCAATTCTAAAATCTTATCTGTTCAATATTGCAATAAGATTATGATTATATAAAAATATAAATTTAACAGGAGCAGGCGAAAAGATTCAAATAATAACTCCTAAATGTTATTATTAAGTTTGAGAGGGCTAGCTAATGGGTAAAAGAAACATATCAAAAAATAATATCCTGAATGCTCTTATTTTTCTCAAAGAAAATGTAGAATTATCTGTATCTGACGGAGTCAGTGGCAATAGCATACAAAAAATAGGATCAGGCCTAGAAGATTATATCAAAGATTTGTTCTCAGACACTTTGAAAATAAAGAGTAAAGCTGTGAAAAAGAAGGCACATTTTAAGGTTTTCGCATATGCAGGAAATTCAAATAACCCTCCAGATATGATCTTGAAAAATGGAGATGCAATTGAAGTAAAAAAAGTTGATTCATTAACAGCGAGTATTCAGTTGAATAGCTCCCCACCAAAAGCGTGCCTTCTGGCTTCAGACACGAGAATCAATAAAACGTGCAGAGAACTTGCTCTTAAGGAAAACTGGACTCAAAAGGATATATTTTATGCCGTAGGTTCTGTCGGAAAGGATAAGTTGCTCACAAGACTCTGGTTTATCTATGGTGATTGTTTTGCCGCTGAACATGGTGTTTACGAAAAAGCGGCGCAAAGAATTACCGGTGCTATATCTCAAAGTTTTGATAAAACCGAACTTTCTGACACTAATGAATTAGCCGTGGTGCCAAAGATAGATCCATTAGGTATTACTCGTCTACGAGTAAGAGGTATGTGGATTGTCAAAAATCCGGCTGTAGTATTCGAAGATATTATTCCTAAGTCTAGAAAAGATGCTATGTTTCGCGCGTATTGCCTTCTTCTTGACAGTAAATATCTTTCTTTCCCAGAAGAGTCAAGATTAAAATTTGAAGCACAGCTTGATGATAAAATGATCATGAACAAAGTTCAGATATCAGATCCAAATAACCCGGTAAAATTAATAGAAGCAAGGATTATCAGCTATGAAGTTTGACCTCGTATCTCTATTTAGTGGTGCAGGAGGTCTTGACCTTGGCTTTCATAATGCGGGCTTTCACCTAAAATGGGCTAACGAGTTTGATGAAACAATTACACCTACACTTCGTTTAAACTTCCCAGAAACAGAGGTAGATGACAGAAATTTAGGAATCATCCCATCTGCTCAAATACCTAACGCTATTGGAATAATTGGCGGTCCACCTTGTCAAAGTTGGAGTGAAGCTGGGGCGGGCAGAGGTCTTGGAGACAGAAGAGGACAAATATTCCTCGAATATATACGAGTAATAAGAGACAAGAAACCACTTTTTTTTCTCGCCGAAAATGTTTCTGGTATGCTTTCTGTCAGGCACAAAGATTCTTTAGATTTCATTATTGAAGAATTTGAAAAACTTGGGTATCACTTCACATATAAGCTCTTAAATGCGTATGATTACGGTGTCCCTGAAGATAGGAAGAGAGTATTTTTTATTGGCTATGATAAAAAACTTGGCAAGAAGTTTAGTTTTCCCGAATCGATTGTTGATGAGAACAAAAAGAATTTAAAAGATTCCATCTGGGATTTGAGAAAAACAGCAGAACCTGCAAAAGATAAAAATAAGACCCATGGAAATAAATTGGAAACTCCTAACCATGAGTATATGAATGGTGGTTTCTCTACAATATACATGTCGCGCAATAGAGTTAGATCCTGGGATGAACCATCCTTCACTATACAAGCAGGTGGTAGACATGCACCAATACACCCAGATGCGCCAAAGATGATGAAGGTTGGTGAAAATAAACAGATTTTTGTGAAAGGGAAAGAATCACTTTATAGGCGATTGAGTGTTCGTGAATGCGCTAGAATCCAGACATTTCCAGATGATTTTCAATTCGTATACACAAATATTTCAGATGGTTACAAAATGATAGGTAACGCAGTTCCTGTAAAATTTGCAGAAGCGATTGCAAACCAAATAATGACTGATGTTGATGGCTATTTCAAACAAGGAGGTAGTTTCAAACCGACAGAAAGATATTATCCGTTACCCAAGCAAGAACTTCTATTGGTGCGCGCTTAGGGAACTACCCGAGACGTGTCGCCATATTCGTAACTTAGCAGCTTTAGTAAATAATAATATATTTAACAGAGGTGAAGGTGGGATACGCGGCTGTAGTTCTTGTCAGCGGGGAGTATAATATATATAGAGACAAATGAAGTCTCACGAGTAAATATAGGAGTTACCATGAAGGGTTTTGTAGCAAATATAGAAGAAGACACCATAGCGAATGAGAATTTTTGAAAGGTGCTCTACACAGGCAAGCACAGTCAGCTTGTTTTGATGAGTCTCGCGCCTGCAGAGGAGATCGGTATGGGGAAGTTCACACAGAAAATGATCAGTTTTTTCGTATTGATTCGGGTCAGGGCAAAGTAATTATTGACGGGACTACCTACGAAGTGAGCGATGGGAGCGCAGTTGTTGTGCCCGCTGGCGCCAATCACAATGTGATCAACACGTCGGATACCAGTAGCCTCAAACTATATACCATTTACTCGCCGCCTCATCACAAAGACGGCATTGTTCGTGCCACCAAAGCTGAGGCAGAAGCCAAAGACGAGGAGTTCGAAGGCATAACCACGGAATAATTTTCACCCTTGCTCTCTGCTAATCTCAGAGAATTTTAATAATAAATGAAGCAAGCAAAAACACCGATTTGGGGTGTTAATTCTCTGCCAAAAGGGGTATAATGTTCTCTAAATGATTAAGATAGGGATATTGTTTTTGCTGTGAAGAAGGTATTGAAAAAAGTTTTAGGTGATCCGGGCGTAAAGCGCGTCAAACAACTGACTAAACGCGTCAAAAACATCAACGTGCTCGCACCAAAATATCTGGCAATGTCTGACAAAGAGCTCAAAAAACAAACAGAAATCCTGAAAAAACGCCTAGAAAAAGAATCTTTGGACAAAATATTGCCGGATGCTTTTGCACTGGTGCGAGAGGCTTCTGTGCGAACGTTGAAAATGCGACATTTCGATGTTCAGCTAGTTGGCGGAATGGCTTTGCACCAGGGCACGGTCGCAGAAATGAAAACTGGTGAGGGAAAAACTTTAGTAGCAACATTGCCAGTATATCTGAATGCACTCACTGGCAAAGGTGTGCACGTGGTCACCGTCAACGAATATCTAGCCCAACGTGACGCCGGCTGGATGGGGCAAATTTATGACTTCTTGGGGCTCAGCATCGGTGTTATTATCGCCGAGGAGTCATTTATGTATGACTCCACATATGACAACAAAGATCACGATGATCCACGAATGCGCAAGCTCAAATCGTGTACTCGTCAAGAGGCTTACCGTGCAGACATAACATATGGGACGAACAACGAGTATGGTTTTGATTACTTGCGCGATAATATGGTGCGTGACGAGTCACAACTTCGCCAAAGAGAGCTAAATTTCGCTATTGTCGATGAGGTTGACTCAATTTTGATCGATGAGGCTCGAACACCTCTGATTATCTCGTCATCATCTCAGTCTAGTTCCTCCGCATATGAGCAATTTGCTCGGATTGCTCGGCAACTTGAGCGCGACAAACACTATGAAGTCGATGAAAAACGTCGAGAAACAGCGCTTAATGATGACGGTGTTGATCTGATAGAAAAAATCCTCGGGGTAAAACATTTTTATACTAGTGAAAATATCCGTAGTATCTACCACATGGAGCAAGCTCTCAAGGCAGAAGCATTGTTTCACCGCGACAAAGAATATGTTGTTACTGGTGACGGCGAAATTGTTATTGTCGATGAACACACTGGCCGGTTGTTAAAAGGTCGTCGATATAACGAGGGACTGCACCAAGCTATTGAGGCCAAAGAAGGCGTAGAGATCCAGGAAGAGTCCATGACATTGGCAACAATTACGTTCCAGAATTATTTCCGTCTTTATGAGAAATTATCAGGTATGACAGGAACTGCAGCAACAGAAGCAGAAGAGTTTCACATGATTTACAAGCTTGATGTTCTAGAAATACCGTCCAACAAAAAACTGATTAGAGAAGACATGCCAGACAAGATTTACAAAAACGAAATCGGCAAGTTCAAATCTATAATCGAACTAGTCAAAGAATTGCATAAAAAGGGGCAACCAGTACTGATTGGTTCTGCATCAATCGAAAAAAACGAGGCATTGAGCAAATTCTTGACGGAGGCCAAAATTCCTCATCAAATTCTAAATGCCAAGAATAACGAGCGGGAAGCAACAATTATCGCCAAAGCCGGGCAAAAGGGCGCGGTAACGCTGGCAACTAACATCGCTGGACGTGGGACGGACATAGTTCTGGACGAAGACGCGAAAAAGGCTGGTGGGCTGTTCGTACTGGGATCTGAAAGACACGAATCGCGTCGAATAGATAATCAATTACGAGGGCGTTCTGGACGTCAGGGCGACGCAGGAAAGACTCAGTTCTTTGTATCATGCGAAGATGATTTGATGCGAATCTTCGGTGGTGACAAGATCCTAGGGCTGATGAATCGACTCAAAGTTGACGACACTACACCGGTGCAGAATAGAACCATTTCTAAAAGTCTTGAAGGCGCGCAGGAAAAGGTCGAGGGCTTTAACTTCGACATGCGTAAAAACGTCGTTAAATACGATGATGTTATGAACCGCCACCGTCGTGCAACGTATTCTATGCGTCGTGAAATTCTCCACAATCCAGATATATCGCCTAGGGTAAAGCAATTTTTGAAGACAGAGGCGGAAGATTTGGCTAATTCACCGATGGCCACAACAAAGGATTATGAAGAATTTTTGAGAAGTATTTTCCCGCTTGATGACAATGTGCTTGACAGGCTATTTGACTTAACTCCAAAGGAGTTTGAAAAAGAACTTATCCGTGAGGTAGACAAGCTATATATAGCCAAAGAAAAGGAATTTGGCGAAGAAACCTTTAGAAAAGTCGAAAGAGATATTTATTTCCAGTTACTTGATGAGCATTGGATGGAGCACCTTGAGAACATGGATTATTTAAAGCAAGGAATTCACTGGGTTGGAGTGGCTCAGAGGGATCCGTTAGTCGAATACCGTAAACAATCACAAAAGATTTTTGAAAATATGCAGTTGAGCCTAAGGAGTATCTTTGCAAAGACAATTCTAAGGATTGAGGCAGTAGATGTAGAAACTGAGCCAGTAGAAACAGAGCTAACTCTAGCCGCTAAACATTCTGTTGATAACGCCGATCGAATTCTCCATGCTGATAGTTATGCAGAAGAAGATTTTTCTATAAAACAAAAATCTGACAGATCTGCGACCAAAAAGCAGGTCAAGAACAAGAAAAAGGCGCGTAAAGCTGAACGAACCAGAAAAAGTAAAGCTAGAAAAAGAAAATAATGAAAATCATAACCTTTGCACTTGAGTTAAAAACAGCTTTTCTCTTTGAGAAATGGAACAAGCCGTACCTGAAGTACGGTGGAGTGAATCTCGCAAAAGAAAAAGCTGTTTTTGGTCAAGAATACCTTTGGAATTGCTGGCTTTGCCAGTTAGCAGAAAGGTGTGTTGCATAGGTTGTGAAACATAGAGTAAAAAAAGTTAGCCTGGGGGGTGGGGCCAAAGGCCTAATAATCAATGTACCAGGTGCCCAGGTGATGACATTGGAGTTCCAATTTATTGCTGGTGAGTTTTTAGTATCAAAGAAAAAGTGGGAAGTTCCTCACCTAATGGAGCACATGCTTCTTGGTGCCAATGATAAATATCCCAAAGCAAGGCTTTTTCAACAGGAATTTGAGAAAAACGGTGCTTACTGTAATGCTAGTACAGGGGCATACGGGATAAGTTATGTTGCAGAATGTGCTGATTTTGAGTGGGAGAGGATCACTGATTTACTACTGCTTGCTATCACCAAACCAAAGTTTTTGGAGCAAGAATATAAGGGCGAATACGGCAACGTAGAAGAAGAGTTGATCTCTCGCAATAATAATTATTTCCGTCAGCTCAGCCTAGCCATGCGCAAAAAATATGGTTTGTGTGCAGAGACCGATAAACACCGTATTGAGCTTATGAAAAATATTGAGTTGAAAGACATTGTCAATCACTACAAAAAGACCCACAGTGCCTCCAATATGCGTTTTATTGTCGCAGGGAACATTCCTCCCGGAAAAGAAAAGAAAATTAAAAATATGATAGATCAAGCACAGTTTGCGTCAGAGATTGGTAGAATTGAGTTGCCTGATGAAATGCCAAAAATGCTAAAAACCCCACTTGTGATTGAAAATAAAACTGTTGAAAATCTTCATTTTTATATTGATATAATTGCCAACAAACCAATCAAAAAACCATCAGAAAGACGGGCTCTAGGCGCAACTAACCATCTTTTGACTGGCACACTATATTCTAGGATTTTGGGGGAGGCCCGGGAGAGAGGTTGGGCTTATAGCCTAAGTTCTGACGTTGCTTACAACAAGGACTTCTCTATTTGGTGGTTTGGTGGGCAGATTAGCCGTAAAAACATCGGCGGAATATTTGACCTTATTGTCAAAGAGATCAAGGATATAGAAGCTGGCAACATCTCTGATGAGGAAATTGAGCAAGCAAAAGAGTACGCACTTGGTAGTTTTCAGCGTGGGGCACAGACAGTTGGTTCGATCGCCAACAGCTATTCGTGGAAATATTGCTACGAAAACAGTGTGATTAAATATGACAAAATCCCTGAACTTATCAAGGGCGTGACAAAAGAACAGTGCGTGAGCGTAGCTAGAAAGATTCTAAAAGACAAAACCTGGTCCATAGGTTTCTTGGGCACTGCAGACAAAGAACTAGTCAAAAACCTCGAATCCAAAATCCAACAGATATTCTGATACTATATAAGTAAGTATAATGGATAAAAAGCAAGTAGAACTACTTCAAAAAGACATTGAGCAGGCTTATCAGAAGCTAGGCGTGGATAAAGATATCAATATTTTGGAACAAAAAAAGACAGAATCTGGGCAGTCTGACTTTTGGCAAGATTCTAGTCGGGCAAGTGGAGTCATGCAGGAAATTTCAAAGCTTGAGAATAAGATTTCTGAGTGGCAAAGTCTTAAAAATGACAGCAAAGATTTGGTTGAATTGGCGGGGATGGATGATCCGTCACTAGCTGGTGATATTGAATCTCAGTTCGAACAAATTACTGAGCGGTTTGAATCTAAAAAGATTGAGCTGGCATTTAGTGGGCCGTATGACGATGCGGATGTATATCTAGAAATTTTCGCTGGAGCAGGAGGCACTGATGCACAAGATTGGACACAAATGTTACTCAGAATGTACCTGCGCTGGGCAGAGAAGAACGGAATCAAGTCATCTGTTATAGAAGAATCCTCTGGTGAAGAAGCAGGTTTGAAAAGCGTCCAGGTAGAGCTCATAGGTGGTAATTATTTATACGGAAAGCTAAAGGGCGAGGCAGGGGTGCATCGTCTCGTTAGACTCAGTCCTTTCAATGCAGACAATTTACGTCAAACCAGTTTTGCCAAAGTGGATATTTTGCCCAAGATTGATAAACCTGAAGCACTGCAAATTGACGAAAAGGATCTCAAAATTGATGTGTTTCGAGCAGGCGGGCATGGCGGACAAAGCGTCAATACAACCGACTCGGCTGTGCGGGTCACGCACTTGCCGACAGGACTGACTGTAAGCATTCAAAATGAGCGGAGTCAGATCCAGAACAAAGAAACGGCCATGTCTATTTTGCGTTCTAAACTTGTCGCTTTGCAACTCCAACAACACAAAGAGAAGATTCAAGATCTTAAAGGCCCAAATGTCTCAGCAGAGTGGGGGAACCAAATCAGAAGTTACGTTTTACATCCATACAAACAAGTTAAAGACTTACGCACAAAATACGAGACGTCAGACCCCGATAAAGTCCTAGACGGTGACATAGACGACTTCATCACCGCCTACATAAATCAAAACTTAAGTTAATAAGTCAGACTTTACTCAATAGTCTTGCCAGACAAAACACAGTAATCTAATCAAAATAGCAATTCTAATAATTTAAACGATCGTGTAAATTATTAGAGTATAGTTTATGTTTGGTCACGACGATTTGATTATTCTTGTTCAAAATTGTATCGCCTACATCAACCACACCCTATAGTAGTAATTAAACACAATAATTCTGATTATTTACTCATCAGAATTATTAACTATGGAAAGGGAGGATCACGGAGCGATAGCGTAGTCTAAGGAGGCGAAAAACCTTTTTGGGTTTCCCCTCCTTAAGGTTTCTTAGTGGGCGTAGAAGCCACGCCCGGAGTCGGAGCCAGCATTGTCAGGTACAGTCCAGAAGACAACATTTCTATCTGTTAGAGACTTCGCAACTTCGGCGTCTTTGACGGAGCCATTAGTGGTGAGTATTGCACTAACGCCAGCTTTTGCCAAGACCTCTGGGCCGTCCGTGAACGGGAAGAAACTATCACCAAAAGCCACTGATCCATTGGTGTCATGTCCGGCGGCGCTAGCTCTTTTGACGCCAAGTTCTGCGGCAGAAACTCGGTCTTGCTGTCCTACGCCGTTGCCGATAAGCATATTGTCTTTGACCAATGTAATTGTGTTGCTGTTACTGGTCACAGCGATTGCCCAAGCAAGCATGAGTGAGCTCTTTTGCCCCTCAGACATCTCGATAGCATTTTTGGTTACTGCGGGAGATTTAAAATCAAAAATATTTGTGTAATTATCCTGAGTGATATGTCCACCACGCAGGTATCGGTCTCTTTTTTGGCAGTCAAGAGAATTTTTATCCAATGTAGCTAGCGCCGGGTTAGCAAAAAGACGGAGTTTTCCATTTTTCCTTTGCAGAACTTCTAGAGCTTCTGGAGTAAAAAACGGAGCCACCACCATATCCAGCAGTCTTTTGCCAAACTTTGAATTATAAGTGACTAGCTCGTTAGCTATTTCGCCATCAACGGGGAAGCTGACCATTATCGATCCGCCAAAAATAGCCCGCAGATCACCATTTAGCATGTTATGAACGGCTTGCTCCCAGTTCTCGCTAACACTAACACCACAGGCATTACCGTGTTTTGCACCGATAGCAATCAGTGGAGTTTTGCCTGTGTTTAGAAAATACACAGCAGCGATGTGAGTGATTGTTTGGAGCATTCTGTCCAAATCTGTTATATTACAAAAACTTGGATTTGCACCCTGAGTTAGCTCAAAATTACCGATGGCGAGTGGGTCATTTGCGACTCCAGTCGCCATATCAATGCCGTAGCATTTTTGCTGGGGGTTTTCGCCATATGTTATGTCTATTTCTGATAATTTTTGGCTCACTTCTGTCTGTCTCCGTTCTTGTTAATAATGTTAAATTCTGGGTCTCCGCCATCGAGAGGAATAAACTTTACCCCGATGCTTATCCGATTATCTTCATTAAGCAAACCCCAGAATTTATTTGCTGTCTCCTCTGCGGATTCAAGCAGACCAACAACTAGGGGGTCTCCGTCAAAGGATGGCAAGGGATTGCCATCTGATTTGTATGTATGGAGACAAAATCCTTCTCCGGGTACGGTGTTTTGTAGATCAATATTAAAGGTTTTGTGGTCAGTTTTCTCATTATTTTTCCGAATTATAGATAGTTTGGCAGTTCCACATGTAGCATAAACTCCAGAAATTCTTGGCGTAAAGTGCGGCGCATCGGGTTCATAAGTTCTAGCCGTCAGGGCTTCCTCGAATGTTTTTCCTTGATCCAACAAATTTGCAATGGTAGATGTCTGGTCGCCGTTACTGACGATATGCATATTGTCGATCTCGACCATAGCGTCATAGATGATCAAGCTGGGGTCTTCAACTTTGCTTGGGTCATAAGCTCTAGTTCTCAATGTATTATTTTCAACCACAAAAATACGATTTCGTGAATTTTCACTTCTTCCCATCAACCAATAGACCTGCACAAAATGTGTGCCACTACTATTAATCCCCATAATTATTCCTCTGCCAGGGTAAGAATTATCCCTAAGGGCAGACTCATTCAATACACGTTCTTCCACGGTGTTAAGCTTGTTGTCATATATCCTCACAGCCAAGCCACGTCCTTTTTGGTTAAAAATATATAAAAATTCCTCAAAGTATCTTTAGATATGCTTCTGAATTTATTATAAATTTTTACCTCAAAAATCATCATGTCATGGCTAGCAAGCACATATAACAGCAAGCTTAGTGGTCCCTTTCTTACTCATATTAGCAAAAACCAGACGAGTATCCAAAGTTTGCTATAATAATACAATGATATTGCTCGATAGGGTTTCAAAGGTATATGGCAAAGACTCTGAAGACGCAGCGATTTCTCGGGTTAGTTTGCATGTTGAGCCCAAAGAATTCGTGATAGTTGTAGGGCAGAGCGGTGCAGGCAAATCAACATTGTTTAAACTTTTAACACGCGAAGAAAAGCCAACCAGCGGCAAAATTATTGTTGGCGGAATTGATTATGAAAACCTCAAAGACAAAGACATACCAAATCTTCGCCGTAAGATCGGGGTGGTTTTTCAGGATTTCAAACTTTTACCCAACAAGACGGTTTTTGAGAATGTGGCTTTTGCCCTTGAAATAGTAGGAGTTAGCAACCGCGAAATTAAACACACTGTACCTAAAGTTCTATCGATTGTTGGGCTCAAATCAAAAGAATCCAGATACCCGCGTGAGCTTTCCGGGGGTGAGAGGCAGAGAGTAGCCATTGCTCGTGCTATCGTGAGGCAGCCAAAAATTTTAATTGCTGATGAGCCGACCGGTAACCTTGATCCCAAGCATGCATGGGACGTTATTCGGGTGCTTGAGAGAATCAACAAATTTGGCACAACAGTGCTACTCACCACACACAACCAAGACATAGTTAACAAGCTTAGAAGAAGAGTTATAACAATAAGCGACGGTAAAATCGTTAGTGACAAGGCTAACGCATCATACGAGGTTTAGGTTTTATGGGTAAGCAGACACGAGGCAGAAGATCAACAACTCTAGGAAGAATTTTTAAGACCGGATTTGTTAACTTTTTTAGGAATATTTCTCTAAGTGTTGCAGCTACTGCGGTGATGGTTGTCACACTGACCATTGTTCTGTTTTTTGTTATAGCCAATGCGACATTTAACCATTCAATTGAGGAAATCAACAATAAGATTGTCGTCTCTGTATATCTAAAGGACAATGTCTCACCAGATAAAAAAGACGCATTGATTAATAAGTTACAGGGACTTGATAACGTAAAAAGTGTCAAATATGTTTCCAAATCAGATGCTTTAATTCAGTATCGCGCAGATAACAAAGATAATCTTGAGCTACTGCAGGCTGTGTCCCAGACAGATAATCCTCTGCCGGCAACTATCCAGGTTAAGCCAAAAGATCCGACCCGCAACGAAGAGATTAAAGCGATACTCGAAACCCCAGATATAAAGGCACTTCAATCAGATGAAACGTCTTACTCTGGTGATCGTAAAGAGGCCATAGACAAAATATCAAATGCCACCAGCTTCTTCAAAAAAGCCGTGTTGGTGTCAGTAATTGTCTTTACTGTCATATCGATGTTGATTATTTTTAACACTATCCAGATGGCTATTTTTAACCGGCGGGATGAACTTCGGATCATGAGACTTCTTGGTGCCAGCACTTGGTTCATACGTGGACCGTTTATTGTAGAAACAATGTTTTACGGAATTGTATCAGCCATACTGTCTATAATTATCTGTAATTCTTTGTTTTTAATCCAAGATCAAGCTTTTAACTCCAGCAGCTTAGGTCTTCTTGATCTAACTTATGCCAATCAATACTTTATAGATCATTTCTATATATTTTTGGGCATGCAATTCCTACTGGGTATTTTTATCGGGGCAGTTTCTGCATTGATCGCTACAAAGCGATTTTTGCGATTTTCTCAGAAGAAATCCCACGTTCTCTGGCGACGTCGCCAACAAACATTATAAGAAATAAAATACAGCTTTTAATTTCCATTGCACTTAAAGCTCAAGGATTTAATCACCATACTTTCTTGTGTTGACAAGAAAGTATACAAACAAACAACAGCCTGACCAATAGCAGTCTAAAGTCATGATTAATAATATTTCCTAAGGAAATATACTAGGGAAGCCTTCTCAGGCCATGAACCAGACCCGAGAGACTACGTCGATGTTACAACTACTAAGGCGAGGACTGTTTGAAGCCAGTTTACTGGCTGAGTTCCGCAGGCTGTTGTAACTATCGACTGGTAGTCTCATCAAGTCTGTTCATAGCCTGTCGTTTTTTGGGTTCCGTTTTTGTCGACACAAAAATGGAACAAGAGATGGCTTGCCTGCAAGCCTGCTAAGAGGTTGTTTGAATAGTTCATGGATTGTTTTTAGCTAAGGGTGGCACTTTTTGCTTACTTTTTCTTGCTACTGAGAAAAAGTAAGGTGATAAAAAGCGTGTAAGGTTTTATCGCAATGCTGTTAGATCGTACTATACCCACCTGAGCCGTATCGCATTAAATGTGAAGTGTTTTAGCCGCACAACATAGACTTTGTCAAATATCTTGCAATTTGAGGATTTATCACTTGAAAAAGCTTACGTTTTTTGTTAGAATAAAACAACTGGATAACAAAAATAAAACAATATCATCAATAGACAAGGTTAATTAATGAGAAGACAACTCAAAACAGCACTTTATACCACTACCGTAACGGGTTTTGTAGTGGCTGTTTTGATAGTGCCAATGGTGCGGGCGGATAGATTTGATGATCAGATTAGAGCTTTGAACCAAGACACCTCTGTCAAACAAACTCAGAATTCTCAACTTGGTGCGGAAGCCACTTCTTTAGCAGACACTATATCGAAACTCCAAGCCGATATTAACGCTATGCAAAATAAAATTGATGCCAATCGCAAAAAGATCGAAGAGCTAAAGATTGAGATAGCAAAAGCAGAGGTAGAATTAGCCAAACAGCGCACTATACTTGGCGGAATAATTAAAAGTATGTATTTGGATGGGGACGTTAGTACGCTAGAGATGTTGGCATCATCAAAAGACTTAAGCGAATTCTTTGACAAGCAGCAATATAAAGAAAGCGTTCAGAACAAAGTAAAAGCCACACTTGATCGCGTGCAACAGCTTAAACTAGATCTTAGCACGCAAAAAGCAACTACAGAGAAAATTATTGCAGAACAGCAAATTCTACAAAATCAGATAGTCGCTCAACGCGCAGAAAATGATCGTTTGTTAGGGCTAAACCAAGGTCAGCAAGACGCGCTAAATGCCCAGATCAAAGACAATAGCGCAAAGGCCTCTCAGCTTCGCTCACAGCAAGCTGCAGAAAACGCCAAATTCTTTCAAGGTAATGGCTCAAGAGTTGTTGCCGGATCAAATGGTCGTGATACCTATCCGAATATTTGGCGGAATTCTCCTCAAGACTCTATGTTGGACAGTTGGGGTATGTATAACCGTGAATGTGTTAGTTACACCGCCTGGAAAGTCTATGAAACTCGAGGCTATATGCCGTATTGGGGTGGACGGGGCAATGCTAACCAATGGGATGATAACGCTCGCGCTGAAGGAATCCCCGTAGATGGTTCCCCACGTGCAGGTGATATTGCAATTATGAATGTTGGCTATTATGGTCACTCTATGTACGTCGAAAGTGTTAACCCTAACGGCACGATTAATGTTAGTGATTATAACTACTCATATAACGGAACATATTCCGAAGGTTATAATATTAGCCCTGCTGGGCTTGCCTTCATCCACTTCTAAGCCTTAAGGAGGGAAAACCCAGAGAGGTTTTTCGCCTCCTTAGCCTCAGCTAAAGCTTCGGGATCCTCCCTTTCCATGGGCACACATCAATAATGAGCAAGTAATGATTGATGTGTGTATTATCAATTAGGGAATTGGCGGAGGGAAAACCTTGGGAAGGTCTCTTCCTCCTTAGATTTTGCTTAAAATACGCATCTGTCTATCGACATTAACTACATAAAAAGCTAGAATGTATGAATAGATCAAAGGGGGAAACAGGTGGAAGAAGACAATATAAAAATTCCAAAAAAGCGAAAGTGGCCAAGCTTTGTTCGTAATATCGCGATCATTTCTTTTATATTTCTGCTCGGGGCATATTTTGGCAAATATAGCTACAAATTTACTCCTGATAGGGTGTACCAAAAAAGTCTGCAAACCCAAAATGCAAAACTTAATTATTCAGACGTAGATCAAGTATATGATCAGTTAAAGAATAACTTTGATGGGCAGCTAGACCAGCAGAAGTTGAATGATGGTCTCAAAGAGGGATTGGTACGATCCGCAGGCGATCCATATACAGAGTATTTTACAGCTGACGAAAGCAAAGAGTTTAGCGATGAGCTTTCTGGAAGTTTTGAAGGGATTGGTGCAGAACTCAGCAAAAACGACAAATACGTAGAAGTCGTGTCTCCAATTTCAGGATATCCCGCCGACAAAGCCGGCATTCGGGCAAAAGATGTAGTTGCAGAAATAAATGGTGAGACGGCCTACGATATATCTGTTTCGCAAGCAGTCAAAAAGATACGTGGACCAAAGGGCACAAAGGTCAAACTAAAAATAGTTAGAGATGGCAAGCCACTTGATTTTGAAGTAACCAGAGAACAAATAACCTTGCCAAGCGTAACAAGCGAAATTATTGACGGAGTGGGGGTAATTAAGGTGTCAAGGTTTGGCGATGATACAGCACGTTTGACCCGAGCAGCTGCAGTTGATTTCAAAACTAAAAATGTCAAAGGTATTGTTCTTGATTTGCGCAATGACCCCGGTGGGCTACTCGATGCTTCTGTTGATCTTACCAGCTTGTGGTTGGACCAAAATCAGCTCGTGGTAGAGGAAAAACGTGGTGGCAAATCAATCAGAAAGCTTAATGCATCTGGCGATAATATTCTCAAAGGCGTTCCCACTGTCGTATTAATTAACAGTGGTAGTGCTAGTGCCAGCGAAATAATTGCAGGGGCTTTGAGCGACCATAAATTCGCAACGCTCATCGGCGAAAAGTCATACGGCAAAGGAAGTGTCCAGCAGGTAGTCAATTTGGCGGGAGGTGCATCTCTTAAAGTCACAATTGCCAGGTGGTTTACCCCAAATGGCAAGAACATAGATAAACAAGGCATTAAGCCAGATCAAGAAATAAAAATCACCGACGATGACTATAAGAACAACAAAGACCCCCAAAAAGACGCCGCGATCACCAAGTTGAGACAATAAACACTGTCAGTTACTTTCAGTAGTTCGTGGAAGTTATTATTGGATATTTATAGTTAATTGATGTAGAATATATAGATAAAATGGGATATTTATAAGCATGACCAACACACTTGGACGTAGAATCAATTTTATTATTGAGAAACGGAACAAGTCGTACATTTGGTACGGCGGAGTGAGTATCACAAATAAAAAATTGATTCTACGCCAAGAACACCTTTGGAGTGGGCAGCTTCGCTGGTCGGCAGAAAGGTGTGGTGTGTAGGTCATGGCTATGACTAAGTTTATTTTTGTTTCAGGAGGCGTACTATCTGGGCTTGGCAAAGGCATCACTGCCGCATCTATCGGAAACATCCTAAAAAGTCGTGGGCTCAAAGTTAGTATTCAAAAATGTGACCCGTACCTCAATTTTGATGCAGGTACACTCAATCCGGCAGAACATGGCGAGTGTTTTGTCACAGCAGATGGTGCAGAAACAGATCTTGACCTCGGGCATTATGAGAGATTTCTAGATGAGGAAATGTCTCAAAAAAGTAGTTTAATGAGTGGTCGCGTTCTTAAAGAGCTCATAGAACAAGAAAGAGGCGGGGATTATTTGGGCAAAACTGTTCAAGTAATTCCACACTTAACAGATTTGATTCAGAAAAAAATTGTAGAGGCTGGTAAAAATTCGGATGTGCATATTGTAGAAATTGGTGGAACTGTCGGAGATTTTGAAAGTCCGGCGTTTATCGAAGCGATAAGGGAACTGGGGTTCAAGCAAGGACATGACAGTGCGTTGTTTGTCCATGTTGTTTATGCGCCGTATTTGGGAGCTTCTGGGGAATTCAAGACTAAACCAGCGCAAAACGCCGTTAGAGACCTTCGTGCAGTTGGTATTATGCCTGATATTTTGGCAATTAGATGTGAGAGTCAACCAGGGCGTGATATTGTTACTAAAACGAGTATGTTTAGCGGTGTTCCAGAAGAAGCCATTGTCGTACTGCCAACCGCAAAGAGCATTTATCAAGTCCCGCTAACTTTGGAAGACTCAAAAATTGGCGATTACATTGTCAATAGACTTGGTCTAAAAGTCAAAAAACCGGAAAACAAAGAATGGCATAAGATGGTAGATCTTGCTTTGACCAAAAACCGTACAAAACGGAGCATTGCCTTCGTTGCAAAATATTTAGATAATCAGGATACATATATATCTGTATTTGAGGCGCTTCGCGCTGCAGCGTTGTGGCATAACATTGATCTGGAGGTTGATTGGATTGATTCCGAAAAGTTAAATTCTGAAGATCAATTAAAAAATTATGATGGTATTTTGGTGCCAGGTGGTTTTGGGCAAAGAGGAGCAGAAGGCAAGATTTTTGCTGCAGATTATGCTTTTCGGGCAAATATACCATATTTGGGGTTATGCTTAGGTCTTCAGGTGGCTATTATTGCAGCGGTACGGCGTCAACTTGTCACAAAAGACGTTAATTCTGTAGAATTTGATCCGGATACTAAAAATCCAGTTATTTATACGATGCCTGATCAGCTCGGTAAAGAAAATACTGGCGGGACTATGCGTCTCGGTAATTATGACTGCAAACTTGATAAATCATCGAAGGTTTACGAACTATACAAAGTCGAAAATATTGTCGAGAGACATCGGCACAGATATGAGTGCAACAATGATTATATGGATGTGTTAGAACAATCTGGTATCAACGTAGTTGGGCGCAATTTGCAGCGTAATCTAGTCGAGGTTATAGAAGGTAAAGACCACCCCTTTTATGTGGCATCACAGTTTCACCCAGAATTTAAATCTCGCCCAGTCAGACCACACCCATTGTTTGTCGGTTTTATTAAAGCCTTGAAATAATCCGCGATATAGATTAACATAAGAGGCATGAATTCAAATAAAAAGGTACTTTTAGTCGAGGATGATGACAATCTAGCGAATGTTTATGTGGTGCGTTTGGAAGCGGAAGGTTTTAAAATCGCACGTGTCGCCAACGGAGAAGAAGCTCTTGCTAAAGCTATCGAATACAAACCAGACCTGATATTGGTAGATATTATGATGCCCAAAGTTAGTGGTTTTGATGTGTTGGACATTTTGCGTAATACACCAGAAACATCAGATGTAAAAATTATTATGCTGACTGCACTCGGTCAGGATAGTGATAAAGCAAAGGCAATGCAAATGGGGGCAAATGATTACTTGGTCAAATCGCAAGTTGTAGTCGCTGACGTTGTTGATACCATAAAACAACACCTAGGCGTTGCTTAGGACAGATTGACAAGCAGTTTGATCTTAAATAAACTGAGAAATAAGTAAATAATATAAAAATGAAAACAAAGTATGTCAAATGCCAGATATCAATAAACAACAAAGCGTTGCATCCCAGCCATCAGTAGGCGCTGTTGGCGCAGGCTTATATTCTGAGGCGACTCAACCAAAAAAGAAATACTCCGCGCTAACGGTAGCTTCATTGGGCGTAGTGGCAGGCATAGCCTTGCCACTTATTGGTTTTGCCCTGTCGTATATTTTTGTCTCTTTTATTGGATATGACGCCACTCAACAAACAATAACCCATATAATAGTTATGTTGTTTTCTCTAATTGCAGTAATTTGTGGTTTATGTGCAATTGTCATTAGCTATTTGATAGTAAAACGTGGGGGCAAGTCATCCGCTAGAGCTGGTGTTATAATTATGAATGTGGTTAGTTTTATCTTAGTAATAATGAACACAGAGGGTGTAATTACTAATATACGCAATATGTAAAAGTAATTAGGAGTACAACAATGAACCCACAAGATGAAAATGTTAACGGAGCTAATCAGCCAGGAGAAACAGTACAGCCAGGGGTCAGCCAAAATCAGCAATCTCCAAATCCCCAAATTGACGCACAACCCAATATAGAACAAAATCAGCCGATCCCCAGCGTTCAAGTTGACACACCGCCGACAGTGGTCACACCTACAAATACACCATCACCAGAGGCTTCTCAGCCGGATCCATTGAACACTGGGATAAATGCTTCTGTCCAACCTCAAGCCATCGCCCCAGAGCAGATCCCACCACAGCAGCCAACACAACAAGCTCCGCCACCACCGCCACCGACAGTGAGTCAGCCCACCACTCCACCAAGTAGCCCCCTTGCGTCTGGACAGCAGGGTCCTGATTATTATCAAGCTGATACAAGTAAAAGCCCAGTTTTGGGTATTATTAGTTTAGTTTTGGTTATAACCGTAATCTTTGCTCCTATTGGTTTTGTCCTGGGTATAATTTCTATCATTAAAGCAAAAGGCAAAAATCCACCACTGTTAATTATGGGCATTATTAGCGTGTTAATAGGACTTATTACGTCCTTCATGAGCATCATATTTTTTATCGGCGTAATGGCGGGCATAAGTGGTAAAACACCCGCGGATTATACCCAGGTGTCGCAAAAGACATTTGAAAGTAGTGGCAAAAAAATAACAATAGATGTCCCCAAAAAGTACACAGTGGAGAGTGACATAAGTGATACTGAAATGAAAGGCACAGTCTACTCCAATATTAAGTTCGACAAGGATACCTCTAAAAGCAAAACAAGTGGACTTGATAGTATCAGGATTGCTGATTCTGGAGGGGTCATGGTAGCTATACCAGTTGCTACGGCTGCTTCTTCATTTAAGTTTTCACCGGAAGATTTAAAACAAGCAGAATCTGCCCAACCTGGGTTTCTCAATACCATAAAAGATAGTCTGACACAATCTTTCACAAAAGATCTTAATTCGGAGTGTAAGGATAAGCCAGACGTAAGCTCTGAAGTTATTGCTCCAGAAAATAAAAGAATAGAAATTACTGTAAAGTTTAGCTGTGAGTTCAAGGACGGAGATGTACGTGGTACTATGAAAATGAAGTTGATTATGAGCGGAAATGGCTCAATGTATATAGTCGGTGTGATTGAAAAGACAGACACATTTAACAAATATTCTCCAGAAATTGACAAACTATTAAACGGTGCAAAACTTGAATAACAAAGAGTACGCGAAAAGCATAGTCAAACAGGTTAGAAGGGTGGGCGATGGAGTAGTGCTCTGGCTAACAATCGCTTTGGTCGTGATTTCTCTGATTTTTGTAATGTTTCTCGGCAAAGGCCCTGCTGATCTGATATTTAATGCATGTGTAATCTTCGGCGTGCTGGGTTTTTCTCTTTTTGCTGTCCGTTTGTACCAAATCAATTATCTTGGTAATGCACTGAGAGTACAAAATGGGAGGCATTCATTTTTAAGAGATATTGCGAACAAAATTAGTCGCGATTTGGACATGCCCCAGGTAGATGTTTTTATCAGTCAAAACCCATTTCTTAATGCATTTGCTATTGGGTATATCAAGCCATATACTATTGTTTTGCACTCGGCAATAGTAGAAGAACTGACTCAGCAAGAAGTTACTAGCATAATTGCTCATGAGATGGGGCACATTAAATTGAAACATACTTGGGTCAGTGCTTACGTTAATCCACTGGCTGTGCTCGTACCGTTTTTGGGTCCGGTAATTGGTTGGATATTTGGATTTTGGGGTAGGCGCGCAGAATTAGCTGCAGATAGAGTGGCAGTTGCGTACACAAGAAACCCGCATACTGTTGTTTCTGCTTTGACCAAAGTTTATGTTGGTTCGAAATTTGCAGAATATATGGGAGAAGAAGGCATCGCCTTCCAGCAAAAAATGAGTCATGGGTTGATGAAACTGATGGCACAGTCAACAGCATCACATCCATTTCTGACAACTCGTGGTTACGAAGCAATAAGATTTGCCCAAAAACTAGGTATTAAAGTCTAGGAGTTTTATTCTACTGTGACTTCGGTGCGGGGTGCACTTTGTCCGCTAAAGAGCTTGAAGCGTCGCTTTTTGTAGACTACTTTTCCGTCTTTTGATGCATGAATAGTAAAGTTGCGGCTAAGGAATGTGCCTTTGCCAGCACGTTTGGTCATTCCTGTTTGGCGGACAATAACTTGACCGGTTTTGACGCTCTGACCACCAAAAAGCTTAACACCAAGTCGTTGACCGGGGCTGTCATGATTATTCTTACTTGATCCACCTGCTTTAACTTTTGACATTTCGATCCTTTCTGTCAGTAAATTACTGCGTCAGAATTTCCGCTTCGCATTCACCGTAGCTTTACTACGGCTCATTTGCGATGCTCAAGTTCTTCCTTGTAATTTATCTGACACAAAGAATCTTCAGGAGCGGGAATTATTTTCTTTCTAAAATTACAAGTTCTCGACCTACGAACTGACCTTTTCTGTGGTAAATAAGATCTTTATCCTCAGCGTGAACAAACTTAAGCCTATTATAGCCCAATTTCTCGAGAGAATCAAGAGTTTTGAGGTGCTTGAACCCTTGGCGAGTTTTCCACGCAGGCACAGCAAGACACATTCTGAAGCCGAGAGAAGTCTGCTTGGCAATATTTTTTAGAAATTTAGTGTGAATTGTGTCGCAATCATTCATGATTTTGCTTAGAGTCTGGCTGTCTGGCTCTGAAGAAAGCGGACGACCTAAATATGTTTCTGAAGCAGCACGATCTGGGGTACTCTGCCAGATATGGTTTGTGGCGTCTGCTTGCTCAATTATGCTTAAAGTGCCCGTAAAATTAACCTTTTGATTTAACCATTGGATGTTCTTGGCAGAGTATTCAACCATTCTCTCGTCTAGGTCTGATCCTGCTGCGCTGAAGCCCATTAACAACGATTCTTGGAGCATTACACCTGTTCCGCAAAAAGGGTCCAAAACAATGCTATTTGGCTCTGGATTGGCTAGATTAATGATGATCTGGGCCAACTTAGGTGGTAACATGCCAACTTTGGTGTCGCGCATGGGACGGTTTTGGTCGCGGTGGGCGTAGGCATTGATGTCTTGGACATGGGTTGTTCTGGCAATTATTGTCCTTTTGCCAGATTTGATGATTAAAAGCTCAATTCCAACGGAGGAAGTCAAACCATTATGCAAAACTTGGGCGGTAGAAAGGTGAGTTTCCTTGTTAGGTACAACTCGGACGCCTCTTTTTGATGATTTTATGACCTTTTTTAGTTGCAGAGCACTGGCATTGATCTTACTCGGTGAGATGTTGACACCGTAGACACTCAGGCCGAATTTTACTTTGCCTTCTGGCATGTTCTGTATGTATCCTGGCAGAGCGCCAGAGATGTATCTGGTAATACTGTGCCAGTCATTTGTAGGTAGAGTCGTCAGAACTTTGGCTAATTTCTGCGAACCGCCAAGTCGATCAAAATCAATCTGCTCAGAATTAATTAAGCATGCGTAGGGAGGCAGAGGCGTTAAAGCTTCCGCGCCGTAAAGACTTTCAAGCTCGGCGATGCCAATTTCTGGCTGTCTGCCTAGGATATTTATGTACATGTTCACAGTATAACATCTTAAATACTTTGAATATATTGACAAAAAATGATATAATATAGATGTGATTAGACCTGAGCTGTCAAGAGAGGATTTATTAATAGTCAATACAGAGGCTTATGTTGCCTTGGAAAAATCAAGAGAAGGCAGAGTTGATCCGCTAACCGCTAAGAGTCATAGCGACCACTGGGCTCATGAACTTTATGTCTACACGCTGGCTGATATTGCCAGAGGTAATGTTGAGCAAGCCCAGGAAATGTTTGATTTCTGGTTGGAGAGAATCACGCCAGAAGGACGTGTGCCTCATTTGATTGTTGATACCACAAGCCTGCGCCGAAGATTCATCGACGGTCCAATTGTAGAAAAAGCGAAAAAGCTGGAAAACGGGGCTATGGCTACACCGCATTCCGGAATACCGATGATGAGTATGACCGCACTGGCCATTGCAGAGGCTTTACCGGAAGGATCAACGAGAGAATCGTGGGTACAAAAGGTCTTACCTGGCTTAGAAAAGATTAAATTATGGCAATACCAAGAAAGAGATATGTACCGTGATGGTTTGATAGTCCAGACACATCCAGATGAGACTTTTTTTAGACATGGGACAGGTAACAAGGAGGCTCTAGAAAGGCTTAAAGAAAGTAAACTCTCACGTTTAGAAGAAAAAACCAGGAATAACCAATTCGTCCAAAATGTTGCCAGGCTTTATTTGCAGTTAAAGGGTGGGGGTAAGGTACTGAGGAGGGGAGATTCAACCTATGACGCTGGTCAATACATGTCACTCCGAACGGCAGCCAAGTTATATGGGGCAAAAGATGACTTTAGACTACAAGACGTCGCTGTCAACGGAGTAATGATTGCTGATAATCAAGCAATAGAAGAGTTGTATGCTATTGCCGGCAAAACCATTCCAGATCACTTAAAAATTAATTTTATGAAAACCCGTAGTAGTCTAAATAAGCTTTGGGATGAAGAATCAGGCGCTTTTGTTTCGCGTTTGCCTCAATCTAATGAACTGCTAGCAGGTCATATGGGGGCGGAGCCGTATATTGCTCTTTTGGGTAGAGCTGCCATGAGTACTGAACAGTTTAATTTGACACTGTCTGCTCTAGAAAGAGACACAGTGGCTAGGAATTTTCCGGTTTCGACTGGGCACGAAGATGGGTTGATACACAGGGGTGCGATGCATCCGATGGTCAACTTTTTGATGTTTAATGCTCTGGAATCAGATATTGAGCGTGAAAGAAATCTCAAACAAGCTATCGGAGAGTCTGTGGTGCAGGCATATCTGGCCTCAAAGAAGGGTAAAAATGGCCACGGTAAATTTTCTGAAGGCTACAATTCAGTCACAGGCACGCCAATAGGGGCGTCATATTGGGGACCAACGGCGGCAGCAAATGTTATTTTTTGTCGTGCACTGCTTGATCAATAACCTCTATTATCTGTTATAATCCATTGTAGTTATGGGTGAAATAAAACACTTTATTTTCTATAGGTGGCGAATGTTTTTGACGTTTATTACATTTGCGGCATTGGCTGGTCTGATTTACGTATCGAGAGAGCAAATTGGTGATACTGTCTCTAATTTTGGACAGATTAACTCTAGTCTTTTGCTGATAATGATAATTTGGCAAGGTTTTAATTATAATGCCTATACTCGGATGTATCGTCATTATTTTGCTTTGTTTAACAAACATATTCCGTATAAGGAGATGCTCAAAGTAGCTTTTGAGATTAACTTTGTAAATAATATATTTCCAACAGCTGGAGTTAGTGGGTTTTCGTATTTTGGTCTAAGAATGAAACAATTTAAGGTCTCTGCGGGCACAGCGACTACAGTCCAAATGATGCGGTTCGTCAGTGTGTTTTTGTCTTTTCAGGTTTTGCTTTTTATTGGGCTACTTGCTCTGGCCATAGAAGGGAAAGCCAGTGACTTGGTTATATTAATTGCTAGCTCTTTGATCACTCTTTTGGCGGTTGGGACAATATTGACTATGTACATTGTCAGTGACAAAAAACGCATCAACAGTTTTATGGTGTTTTTAGCAAAAATTATCAATTGGGTTTTACATAAATCTCGATTTGGTGGCAAGGAATCTATCAAATTGCTGAAGGTAGAAGAGTTATTTGGCGAACTGCATGATAACTATTTGTTGATGAGGGGCAAATTATCAGGGTTGAAAGCGCCCATGGCTCACGCTTTGATGGCCAATCTCAGTGAGGTAGCAACCATCTATACTGTTTATATCGCTTTTGGCGCTCCGGTGAACATAGGGGCAGTTATTATCGCCTACGCAATTGCTAATTTTGCTGGGTTAATATCGGTTTTGCCAGGTGGGGTGGGTATTTACGAGGGTTTGACCACTGCAGTTTTACTTGCCGCCGGTGTGCCGGCGTCTATCAGTATTCCGGTGGTGATTATGTATCGAATCCTCAGCATGTTGATCCAGCTACCCATTGGCTATTATTTCTACAGCAAAAACATTAATAGAAGACCAAAAAATGCATAGTAAACTAGAGTTACCAGAGTTCAGCGTTAGCCAGTTTGTCGCGGTATTTAACCAGTCAATAGAGATGTTATACCCGGCAGTTAGTATATTTGGTGAAGTGTCTAATCTGCGGATCAGCAAGAATAAGTGGGTATATTTTGATTTAAAAGATGAAGAATCCTCTATTAAGATGTTTGGAACGGTTTATGTTTTGCCTGGACCTCTTGAGGATGGCATGCAGGTCCAAATCATTGGTCGGCCAAGGCTCCACAATAACTTTGGCTTTAGTATATTAGTCAGTTCTATAAAACCTGTTGGAGAGGGTTCGATCAAAAAAGCCAATGCCCTACTCTATAAAAAACTAGAAAAAGAGGGGTTGTTCGACCCAGCTCGCAAGAGGCTATTGCCGTATCCACCAGAGAAGATCGCCCTAATATCGTCAAAAGAATCTGCTGGATATGGCGATTTTATAAAGATTATCAACAGTCGTTGGTCTAGCCTCGATATAAAAACCTATGATGTCCAGGTTCAGGGGGCAGACGCGCCTGATCAGATCATTTCAGCAACGTCCCAGGCCAATCAAACAGACGCAGAGGTGATTGTTATTGTTCGTGGTGGTGGTTCAAAGGACGATTTGGTTGCTTTTGACCATGAGCGGGTAGTTAGGGCAATCGCCAGTAGCAGGGTTCCTACGCTTGTGGCAATTGGGCATGAGCGGGATGAGTCTCTAGCAGAACTTGCCTGTGACGTGCGGGCAAGCACGCCCAGCAACGCAGCGGAAATTCTTGTACCTGACTTGAAGCATGAGCTGAAGCTTTTAGAACAAATAATGTATACAATGCAAGACATTCGCACACGCATTATTCAAGCCAAAAGAGACGAGATAGATCAGTACAAAGAAGCAATTAATCGGCTATTTACAGAGGTAATTACTAGAGAAATGCATGATGTAAAAATAAAACAGCAATTGCTTGAGTCATTGGATCCACGGACAATATTGCATCGTGGCTATGCGGTTGTTAGAAAGTCCGGGAAGCGATTAATCAGCAAAAAAGGCTTAAAAATTGGTGATGGCTTAGAGGTAATTTTGGCTGACGGAACTATTTATTCTACAGTAGAGAGGGTATAATTAATCGAAATGAAAAAGACTTACAAAGACCTAAAACAAGAACTAGATGAGGTATTGTCTCAACTAAGTTCTGGCGATATCGATATAGATGATGCGATTGCTTTGCAAAAAAAAGGCCAAAAACTTATTGAGCAGATCAAAGCATATTTAACTCAGTTGGATACGAAGAAAAAGTGATTTATCTAATATTTGGGTTCCTTCTGATCTGCTTTACGGGGATAGTCTTGGTGGGGGCGCCATATGTCCCTAGCAAAAAATTACATATTAACGCAGGGCTTGATCTGTTGAATTTGCAAAAAGGTCAGACTATGATTGAGCTTGGCTCTGGTGATGGGCGAGTTCTCAGAGAAGCTGCAAGGCGAGGGATTAACTGTATCGGCTACGAGCTGAACCCCATTTTGTATCTGGTCTCTCTTGTGGTTTGTTTCAAATACCGAAAGACCATCAAGATCAAATTAAAAAATTATTGGCTGGCAGATTTGTCGGGTGCAGACGGAATATTTGTTTTTTTGGCAGGGGCATATATGAAAAAGCTGGATAAAAAGATGTTAAGCCTAAAAAAACCGGTCAAATTAGTCAGTGTGGGGTTTGCTATACCGGGGAGAAAACCGGTTAAGACAGAATCTGCCGTACATCTCTACAAATATTAAAAAATATGCTAACATTAGCGGTATGAATGTTAAGAACGAACAATCTGGGCAGATAAATGTTTTGTTGATCCCATTTATCTTGACTATTGTGTTGTTGGTCGCAGCACTTGGCTTTGGCGGTTGGGCTTTTACGGAACGCACCAAATATAAAACACAAGTTGATCCGTTGATATCCTCAGCGGTGAAAATCGCAGTAGAGCGGGCCAAAACAGAGAAAGATAACGAGTTTGTCCAAAAAGAAAAAGAGCCGTACAGGGTATATAATGGGCCAGAATCATTTGGAAGTTTTAACCTGAGTTATCCAAAAACCTGGAGTGTTTACGAAGACAATTCCGGGAGTGCTTCAACTGTTAAATTTCAGCCGGCAGTCGTGTCATCTGGGGTGGATGTTTCTCTCGCAACAGTAGTAGAAGTGACAAATATTCAATATGACACAGAGGTCAAAAAATATGAATCTCAGGTCAAAGCTGGTGAGATGAAGGCTACGCCATATTCCTTGCCAAAAGTGCCAAGCGTCAAGGGGCTGAGGTTTGAGGGGCAGATACCTGGGGGGAAGAAGTCTGGGGTAGTAGTTGTACTTCCGCTTCGTGATAAAACCATCAAGATTAGTAGTCAATCAACAGATTATTTTGGTGATTATAATAATGCAGTCCTAGCAACGTTTACATTTATTCCATAAATAAGAAATTTCTAATTAGCAGGCTTGCAAGCAAGCCATTTCTTGTTCCATTTTGTTTCGGCAAAACGGAACCCAAAACCGACAGGCGATTGAACAGACCCGGGTGGGATTTCTAGTCGAGGATTACAACAGACTGCGGAACTCTCTCCCTTTGGTCATTCAGACAGTCCTCGTCTAATAGTTGTAATCTCGACGAAATCTCTCAGGTCTGCTCAAGGCCTGACCAGAAGCAGAGTGTATATTTTCTATGAAAATATTATTAATAATCTAGCAACTAAATTTCAGGCCATTTAATAACTGATGAAATATCTGAGCGATTAACGCCATGTTTTGAGGACTAGGCTTTAGCCCGACTGGAAGGAGTCCCGCAGAAACTGGGTTAATTGTTTAGATATTTCAATAATGTTATTCAATAGCCTGTTGTTTCTTTGCATACTTTCTTGTCAACACAAGAAAGTATGACGCATCAGACACCTTGGTGTCGGCGGAAGGTTGTTGGTCAAATTCTATATAAATGAGTGTATAATTAGGGGGTAATGACATTACCGAGGGAGTCAGAAGAATCTTTGCTAATCAGATCAATTGCTCTGGACCTGGAGCAGTATCTCCTCAATACCTTGCGTGCCCATGAATTATCCCAAAAAACCGGCAACATTGACCCTCGGATAGAGGATTTTACAAAAAGAGGCTTGGCCTTGATCGATACCTACATGTTGCACAAATCATATCAGCAAGGGCAGTTAGCTTTAATTAGCGAACCGATGAATCTTGGCGCTGTGCTAGCTCTAGTGGACTACGAAATTAGCCAATTTGCTATTAGTCCCCAGATTAAAGTGTTAATAGACAAAAAACAACCACTAGTTGCGTCAGATTTCAGGGTTGTCAAAGAAATCGTTAAGAGTTTAGCGCTATTTATTGCTGCATTTGAAGGCAACCAATCCACCAACAAAAAGATCACCATGGAGGCATATCAGAGCAAAGGCAAAGCCAAAGTTGGTGTGTTTTCAGACGTTTCGCTATCTGCAGAGAACTTTAATGTAGAAAAACTGATCAAATCTAAAGCCAAAATGCCCCTTGCCGTACAATCAAGCTCTGCCTTGCCAGAATATTACCTTGCAGAGCTTTTTAGCCAGCTTTTGGGCAGTCAACTGGCTCTAACTAAAAGAAACAAGCTCTATGGCTTCTCATTGAGCCTAGAAGCTAGCCAACAACTCACACTAATATGATCATTTTAGTAGTTGAGCCAGACAGAGAACTAGCAAAGACCACGGTGCAGTGGTTAGAATCGGAAGGTTGGCAAGCTAACAGCGCCCATACAAGCCAAGATGGCTTAGATCATCTGGACAAAACCAACTATGATTTGATCATTTTAGAGCTAGTCATCCCCAGTTCTAACGGTATTGAGTTCCTGCAAGAAGTTCGGTCGTACCCAGAATGGCAGAATCTGCCGTGTATTGTCTACACTAGGGCCAATTTGGGGGAATTGGGACTGCCAAAGACTGTTATGGCCGATCTGAATATCAGCAAAGTCCTGCATAAGTCCAAAGATTCACTAAAAGATCTCAGCTCAGAGGTAAAAGGCTTCCAAAAATGAAGTATTTAGAGGATAGTGTTTTAATCTTGTCCCGCATTAATTACGGGGAAAACGACCGTATCCTGACAGTAATTGGCCCAAAGTTAGGCAAGCAAAAGGTCATGGCAAAGGGAATTCGCAGATCAACCAGCAAATTGGCTGGCAACGTAGAGCTTTTGTCTTATTCCAAGCTTAATTTGGTCCAATCCAGAGAGGGTGGCATGGTCAGGCTAACAGGTGCAAAGACGATAGAACATTATCCGAAGATTTTAGAGGATATAGACACAACTATGATGGTTTATGAGTGGCTTAAGACCGTAGACAAGCTGAGTCTAGACGGCGAAGGGCAAGATTATTTTGAGTTGCTTCGCACCAGTCTAAGTGCCCTGAATGAACAAAAAATTAGTCCAAAAAATGTCAATATTTGGCTGTATATTCATCTAATTAGCATCAGTGGATATACACTGAATTTTACCAATTTGACTGATTTAACAGATGGGGCGCTTGATTTTGATTTTGCTAGCCATCAATTTGTGCCATCCAGTGTTGGGCAATACGACCAAGCTATGGTCAAGCTAATTAAGTACTACTCAGATGCAGAAAATCCCAAGCAAGTGGTCTGCGACGAAGCCCTTCAAACAGCCTCGTCCAAACTCCTTTCAGAAATAATAAAAAGAATTGCATGAAAGAAATTATTTGGGTTTTTGGCACAAGCAGTGCAGTTGGGAAGAAGACTTTCTGCGACTATATTACTAATAAACCGACAGATAAATTGCTGGCTGACCTACATTTAGAAAACAAGAAATTGGTTGTAAGCAAGATTAGTATCGAAATCACAGCGCAGTTTTATGGTGATCAAACAGAACAAAAAAGGCTGGCAATATCTGCCGAAGTGAGCCAATTATTGAAAACCAATGATGTTGTTTTCATCAAATGGCAGTATCTCGATATGGATAAGGGCGTATTCAATAAAGTTCATGATATGAATCCCGAATGCGCAGTTAGAATCATTCTAATAACGGCAAATAGCGAGGTTAGCGCCACTAGACTTTCACAAAAGAGTTGGTGGCAACAAGGCTATTTCCATGATGACCCTTTGATATTTGTCGAAAATGAGCAAAAAATGGTCGAAGAAGTTATTCCTAAATTAAAAAAGAAATATCCGGTGACTATAGTGGAGTCAAACCCTGATTATAACTTTACCTGCCATCTGTTATAATAATTGCAATATGAGTAAAGAGAATAAAGAAAAAGTCAGCATGGATAGTATCGTAAGTTTGTGTAAACGCCGTGGGTTTATTTATCAGGGTTCTGAGGTTTATGGCGGTCTGAGCGGTACATGGGACTATGGGCCTCTTGGTGTGACTTTAAAGAGGAACATTCAGAACCTCTGGTGGAAGACATTTGTAGAAGATAGAGATGACATGTACGGTGTTGACGCAGCTATTTTGATGAACCAGAAAGTCTGGCAAGCTAGTGGTCACGTAGATACTTTTACAGATCCGTTGGTTGAATGTAAAAACTGCAAATCACGCTTTCGAGCAGATCATTTAGAGGGTGATAAATGTCCAACTTGTGGCAAAGAGGGAACTTTTGATGAACCGATGCAGTTCAATATGATGTTTGAGACAAGAATTGGACCATTCGCCGGAGAAAGAGGACTGATTCTTGAAAAGAAAGTTGCGCAAAAATACATAGACGCAATGAATAAAGATAAATTAGAAGAAGTAAAAATTACAGTTGATGATTTGTTGCATCGTGAGGTGGTGGGACCAAATACTACATACCTGCGGCCGGAGACTGCGCAGGGGATATTTACCAATTATAAGAATGTGGTGGATAGTTTTTATCCAGATGTGCCGTTTGGTATCGCCCAGATTGGCAAGGCTTTTCGCAACGAGATCAGTCCGCGTGATTTTGTCTTTCGTAGCCGTGAGTTTGAGCAGATGGAGATTGAATATTTTGTTCACAAAGACGAATGGAAACAGGAATTTGAGAAGTGGGTCAAAGATATCGAGGTTTTCTTAGGCCAACTTGGTCTGCCAAAAGAATCAGTTCACAATCTAGAGGTAGAAGAGGCAGATAGAGCGCATTACAGTAAGCGAACAATTGATTTTGAGTTTGATTTCCCACACAAAAGAGATGAACTACTTGGTCTGGCATATCGCACAGACTTTGATCTTATGAATATCCAAAAAGCCTCAGGCAAAAACATGGAATACCGCACTAAAGACGGCAAAGAATCATTTGTGCCACACGTGATAGAGCCAAGTTTTGGTGTAGAGCGCTTGCTTATGGCAGTGCTAGTTAGTGCATACACTGAGGACGAGATTAACGGAGAGAAAAGAACCTATTTGAAGTTGCCAGCACATTTAGCGCCAGTGAAAGTCGCTGTTTCACCTCTACTAAAAAACAAGCCAGAACTGGTCAAAAAAGCCCAAGAAGTCTATAAAATGCTGAAGAAAGAGTACGGAAACGTAATGTGGGATGACAACGGCAACATCGGCAAAAGATACCGACGCCAAGACGAAATCGGCACCCCATACTGCATAACAATAGACTTCGACACCTTGGAGGACAACACAGTAACAATCCGCGACAGAGACACAGCCGAACAAAAGCGAGTTAAAATTAACGACGTTAACAAGGATTTATCAAAATGAAAAATTCTAACGAGTTTGAGAAAATTGCACCAAAAATAATTAGTTTTATTAAAGAAAAAGCTCCGGATTTTCAGTGTAGTGTATGCAAAAAAGACAATTTTACTGTAGTGGGAGCATTTCATAGGCACGAATTTCAAAAAACTTTGAAATCGCTAGAATTTCCGGGCATATCAGTGCCATCTGTGTCCTTGGTTTGCGACAACTGTGGAAGTATCTATGATTTCTCTTTAAAAGTTATAGGTATAGAAGACTCAGAGGGTATAAGTAAATTTATTATTGAAGAAGATGACAGCGAAAAAAAAGCAAAAAACTAGTTTTGAGATTGGTAACTTGAAAGATTTTGGCTTTCACAATTCTTATAGTCTACATAATAAAGATCAACAAATTGTGATCATTATGCTTTCAGATTTAAAGCTTAGACTAATACAATTTAAAAGCAATGTCGTGAAAACCCAGATTATGCCATTGTTAGTTGCAACTGTTGCTTATTGGGTCCCGTTTTTCACTTCTGACTTTAAAAGTATTTTGGGCCAAGACCCAGCTTTTATAAAAGGGTGTTATTTTATTCTTGGAGTAATTGTTACACTCGTTACACTAAATAATATAGTTGTCACGGTTTGGAAAAAATATTTGTTAAGACTATTTCCGAGACTTAGAATTAATGAAGGGATAACTATTTTGGAGAGCAGAAGATTTGAAAATGACCCTGAAAAGTATGCAGAAAACCTTTTGGAAGATTTAGAGAATTAGCCTTAGATTAATGAAAATAGTTGATTTATCTGTGGTTTTGAACGAGGGGACGCCGGTTTATCCGGGAGATCCTGCTACCAAAATTGAGGTAGCTGGGGTTTTTGATAAAGATGGTTATAATGACCATTATGTATCTGTTGGTACGCATGTGGGGACTCATATTGATGCACCACTTCACATGATTGCAGACGGCAAGACCATTGATAAGTACCCACTAGATAAATTTGTTGGCAGGGGAGTATATATCAAAGTAGAAAACAAGATATTTGATCTGGAAAAGCTCAAAAACACAGATATTAGAGAAGGCGATATTGTGTTATTCCATACGGGTATGAGTGATCTGTATGGGCAGAGTGAATATTTTGATAACTCACCAGAAATTCCAGAAGAAATAGCACAGTATTTATTAGAGAAAAAGATCAGTATGGTCGGTATGGACATGTGCAGTCCTGACCAGCCACCTTTTAGCACCCACAAAATCCTTCTCAGCGGAGATGTGCTAATAATAGAAAATCTAACCAACCTCGCCCAGCTAGAAAACAAACAATTCACAGTCCAGGCATTACCCCTCAAGTTAGACATAGAAGCCTCCCCATCCCGTGTAATCGCAAAACTGGTATAATCTAACCAAGATGAAACTGAAATGCTGGCGATCTGATTTTGTTCAAAGGAGAGAAGGGGGTCTTCAAGGCGTTGGGCTTTTTGCGATTAAGGATATCTCCGCACACGAACTACTAGCTGTAAAAGCCGGTAAAATTGTGGATGAGGCTACGGTAATTAAGCATGCCGATGTGATTAACGGTTCACATCATCAAATTGAGCCAGATCTGTTTATGACAGGGTTAACTTTTGACGAAGTCGATCGAACATTGATTGGCTACAACCATTCTTGCTCGCCCAACGCATATATTTCAGGTCAAATTGAAGTAAGGTCAATGAAAGATATCGGTGCTGGTGAAGAAATAACCGTTGATTATGCAACTGCATGGACCAGCGATACCCAGTCATTTGCTTGTCAGTGTGGTTCACCAGAATGTCGCAAGTTCATTAAACCCTCGGTTGACTACAAAAACCCCAAACTTCGGGAAAAGTACAAAGGGTATTTTGCTGACTACATTCAGCTAGAAATAGATTCATAAATATATTGGATAAACACAGCCACCAAACCCCACTGTAGGTACGGATAACTGCTATAATCTAACCAAGATGAAAAGAGTTAAGGCAGTTTTGTTTGATGCAGATGGGGTGCTCACCGTCCCAGAAAGTTTGTTCGCCCAGATTTATGCCGCAGAGCATGATTTTAATCCAAAATCGTTTGAGCAGTTTTTTGAAGATAAGTTTCCTGATGCGTTGGTGGGCAGGGCAGATCTCAAGCAACTTATAGCAGAGAATAACGATATTTGGCGGTGGGATGGCGAGGTAGAAGACTTACTCAAGCTATGGTTTGAGACAGAGAACGTCCAAAATGAGGCCTTGCTAAACTACATTGCCAAGTTACGAAACCAAGGTATTCTATGCTACGTTGTGACTAACCAAGAGAAATATCGTGGTAAGTATATGCAAGACGTAATGTTCAAAGGCAAATTTGACGGATTTTTTATTTCTGCTGAAATTGGAGCAAAAAAACCAAGTACAGACTTTTTTAAAAAAGTTATTGAAGCAATCTGTGGCAAGAACCCAAGTCTTAAGCCAGAAGATATAATCTACTTTGATGATACACAAAAACACGTCGATGCCGGCAAGCGACTAGGTCTAGACGCCCACTTATATAAAAACGTAGAACAAGTAAATGATATAATTAAACCAATATGAAAATTCAAGATATCCCAATTATTAAGGACGACGACAGGGGCAAAATATACCGTTGTGAACCCGTTAACTACATAGTTCGCAAGAAAGGTACAATTTCTGCAGATCATACCCACGAAGAGGCTGAAACGCTGTATCTCGTTGAAGGAGAGATTGAGCTAACAATTGGCGAAGAATCGACCAAGGTACAATCACCAAAGATGTTCCATATACCCGCCAATGTCTATCACAAAGTCATTGCAATAACAGATATCAAATTAATCCGAGACGCATAAATTTAACTGCTACAATTGAATATTAAACTGTCACAAAATTAAGCACGTGCCTAAAAATGTGATCAGTATTAAGACCTGCACGTGAACTGCTAAAATCATCAAGATGAGTTTGTTATAAATTAATAAAAGTTTTATAATATATTCATATGAGCAATACGAACCATAGGTATAATTACAATTCAGGAAATTTAGGAAACAATTATACACTTGAGCATGGTGAATTTCTATTTATATTTAACGAAGTAGATTTTGGGCAACGCGTGGAATACGCGGCTAAGCAATTAAATATGATTGAAGATTATCTAAGCGAAGAAGAACGCGAGGATTTAGTAAGTCTTGTGTTACATGCTGGTATTAAGAATCCTAGCTCGCCACTAGCGTATCACCTTAGAGAAAATGAAGAAGAACTTGTCAGAAGTGTGAACGGCGGTAATGTTGTTTATTGGTTGAGGCGTCTGGTTTTTCGTGGAGCACGGATTGATCAGAGACTGCTTGAGGGAGAGGTTAGTGTAGAATTTGACCCAGATTTGGGAGATTTCATCTATTTTGAACAAGCGTATTCTGCTTTTGACTTTACATACAAAAAGAACCCGATAAAGCTATCTAATCCATCTTGGGCAAATGTTACATATCGATCAAAATCTTAACTTGTTATACTTAAACCAAGAGAAAATATTATAATAATATTGTAATGTTTTGACGATTATGCTAATCTTTAAATATGGCTATTACAACAACTCAAAAAGTTATAAATATCGGCTCTAGCAAGGGCGTAACTATTCCCGCAAAAGATCTGAAAGCTCTAGGTTTGGATACTGGTTCTATGGTTAAAATTACTGCCGAGCCTGCAAAGAAAGAAGTACCGCAAAAACACAGCAAATTGATGAAAGAATATGACCAGTTTGTTGATCAATACGGCCAAACTCTAAAAAATCTCAAAGATCGATGAGATACATCGACCTAGAGGAGATATTGCGTCTCCATTTTCAGATAATTGCTGATTTTGGGGGCAGTCATGGCGTGCGTGATGAAAACAGATTGAAATCTGTAGTTAACGCTCCAAAACAATCTGTTTTTGGACAAGATCAGTATGCGACTACCTGTGAAAAAGCAGCGGTTTACATGCGCAACATTATAGGTGATCATCCTTTTTCTGATGGCAATAAACGAACCGCAATAACTGTGTCCGGCATATTCTTGATGAGAAACGGTTATAGATTGACCGCTATGCCCAAAGATCTGGAGGATTTTGCAGTGCGTGTGGCAGTGGAACACTTGGAAATACCGGAAATTGCTGAATGGTTAGAAAAAAATTCTCAGAAATTGTGACGATAAAGGTTAATCATAAAAAACTGCTACAATTATAACGTAAATGAGTCAGAAGTTTTTTGCACGGATAGGTTTTGAGGGCGACAGTGATCAGTTAATTGCTGACGTGGCACAAGAGTTTAACCTTGGGGTAGTTCAAGGCAGCTCTGTACTTGCTGTTGGGTTTGAAGATTGCAATATCAAAGTTGAGACAGACAAGGGGGCTTTTGTCATCAAGGCTTTTGCTACTTTTCGGGACGCCCCACAGATCAAAAGATACGTTAATGTCATGGTCAAAGCGTTAGAAGGTGGCGTAAATCACCCCTTTCTCTACAAAACGCGAACCGATGAATATATTTATCAGCATCCAAAAGGGGTCAAGCTGGTGGTCATGGATTTTATCGCCGGAAAGACATATTTTGATAGTAAAACAACGCCAAACGACCAAGAGATAGGGCAGATAATGACAGAAGCAGTCAAAATCAATGCATTAGACCTTGCTCCACCAAAAGTATTTGATGAATGGTCAACCCAGCACATAGTGGCAATGTATGAAAAAACCAAAGAGTTTCTTGGCGAAGAAGGCAGGAAATTGGCGCAAACAGCGATAGAGAGATATAGTTCTATTGATTTCTCAAAACTATCAACTTGCTTTGTCCATGGCGATTTAATCGCTACGAATGTACTAAAAGGAGAAGACGGTAAAATTTGGGTACTTGATTTTGCGGTATCAAACCTCTACCCCAAGATTCAAGAGATTGCGGTTGTTTCAACTAGCTTGCTGACTGATCTAGAAGCACCGACGTTGTTGAGCGAAAGAGTTAATCGAGCAATGAATGCGTATCTTGACGCAGGCGGTACGCTAACCGAATATGAACAAGAGGTGCTGTTCAACTTTGCTACAGGCTGTGCAGGGCAGGAATTTATGGGCGGACATAAACTCAAATATGTAGATAAAGACGATTCTGAGGAGTCAAACTATTGGATTAAACTTGGCAGAGAATCTCTGAAAGAACTGCTATAATTAGCTTGCATTTTTAACAGGATTATTTTAACATTCTGCATGTAAACGGGTGGAGATTGGAAATAGATCTCTAATGGGCAATCATGAACAACGCAACTGGTTGAGTCATAATTTCCGAAGGATTGGTGCAGCTTTTCTTTTGAGCACTTTATTGGCTATATCTGGATCACCAGAGCAAGGCCAAGCAGAGCCTAGACTCAGTCCTGATGGCTACAGACTTATGCATCCACTACGAGAATATAATTCTATTCAAGATGCCATTGACAATATTTGCTCACCGTTTGGGTGCGATGATGATCCGAATAGAATAACACCTCCTTTGAAACCAGATTTTAACGATGAGATGAAAGAAGACTATTATCGATCATGTACTGTCGGTAAATTAACATATCCCTTGGTAGAAGGTAACGGTATAGAGTTCTCAAGAAAAGATGACAATACAGTTCAACTGAGTGTGAATTTGAACAGGTCATGTAAAGATACTACAAAGCACTTTCTATTTACCACTAAATATAAAACAGATAAAATGACAAAATTCGAGGAAAGCAACACTATTATCGGAGAGGTTGATTATGTACCAAATGATGTTGAATATGGCGGGCAATATCTTTGGACTAGTAGCACTTCACGTGAATCATGCAAAAAAGACAGTAGTTTAGTTGTAAGACCAGTGATTTATAGTATAAATTTTAGTAACTACGCTCCAATTATAGAGACTATTAGACGCGAGAAAGAGAAGAATATACCGGAGGTAGGTTGTTCAAAATAACTAGGTCAAAAAAGTGGTGGTCAAAATCTAAGCGCCAGTATCACTGTTGATCAGAAAGCTAGTGATCCATTTGAAAAGGAATAAATTAGATATTTGACTACAAAAGGATATAATAATCAAATGGAAGGATCAAGAGGCAAGTTTCTACCGGGTTCGCCAGAAGTGATGGGCGGTGCTCTCCAAGGACAGGATTGGGATGGGTATTTAAGAGGCGCCGTACAGTTTGCTGATGGCAGTATTGTTGGATTTACCTCGGACATTGCTATCAATAACCTACGACGATCTGACGGTGTGCCAAGTCCTACTGCTATAAACAACCAGGAACGATCTCTAAACGTGGCAAATTATTTTGCTAAAACGTATGATCACAGTCTACTTGCAGGCACTGCAAAAAGACTTAGACCGGTTGTGGCATTTATGACTGGGGATATGTTAGGTATTCCTCGTGATGATCTTGCCGAATTCTGTGTCGCATTGGAGCTTCTTCATACAGCGTCTTTGATTGTTGATGATCTCCCCGCGCAAGATAACAGTTCTAAGAGAAGAGGTGTGGATGCACTTCATGTGGCGTTCAGCGAATGGGAAGCCCAGTTGACAGCCATTGCTATGATCAATAATGCTTATAAACTTATTGTAATTGCAGACAGGGACAATGGCTCTAATTATGAGCTTGCTGATTATATGAGCACGGTGTGTGGTGAAAATGGACTATGTAAGGGGCAAGGTGAAGATTTGAGGTTACGTAATAAATCACCAAAGGATATAAAAGTAGATGATTTAGATAGGATTTCGTATTTAAAAACAGGTTTGGCCATTGAGTCGGCGATAATGGGGGTAGTTATTATCGCCGGAACAAAATGTCCAGAAGAGGCAAAACAACCTTTGTTATACTACGCGTATCACCTAGGTATAGCCTGGCAGGTAAAAGATGATATTGATGACGTTCGGGCGCCGATTAAAAAGACAGGAAAATCTGAAAACCAAGATGCAAAAAACAAGAAGCCAAATTATGTCACGGTTTTAGGACCAGATGAGGTGCAAAAGAAACTTGACTTTCATCTTGCTGAAGCGCAGAAATACGTCGATAAGTTGGAGAGCCTGGGACTTAACGCTACAAGATACCGCGAGATCACTGAATATGTCTCACAAGGCAGTCGTTGATGAATTGATGAAATTTACCTCTTAAAACGTGCACTCTGTTATAATCCAACCAAGATGAAAGTTACGATCAAGGTTAAGCCAAGTAGTAAAAAAGGCGAGTTTGTCCAGCCGGCTTTTGACGGGTCGTTGCTGGTGCATGTTAAAGAGCCTGCGATTGGCGGCAAGGCAAACAGGGCAGTGATCAAACTGCTGGCGGAGCACTACGACGTGACAAAATCTCAAATAGAAATCATCAGAGGTCTAACCAGCTCCATCAAAGTAATATCTATCGACGACAGTTAGCTGTAGGAAATTTAACATAAGCGGTATAATCTATTTCTAGAACAATAACATTATAAAAAGTTCGCCAAAAACAATGAACAAAAATAAAAAAAACAAACAAAAACCATGGTTCAAAAAGGTCAGAGGTAGTTATCTGCCGATAACGTGGCAGGGTGCTTTGCCGTATATTCCTATGATTTATTTTGTTGTTATAATTTTACGGCAATAGATAGACATAGCCATTCTGCAAGTGATACGCTGATAAATTGGTTTCCATATTTGGTTTGTGTAGCGGTAGTAATGCACTGGATAGCAAGCCAGAAAACGGAGTAGTAGATGGTCTCAATTATCACCGTTGGCTCAATTTTGTTGCTATAATTTTGTAGCAAAACGTTAAACGATGTGATTTAATAGCCCATAGGTCAGTGAGTATCATGATTGAAATAACGAATGAAGTATATCTGGGATTTAAAAGGCGTGATGTATTTTACGCTGGTAGCCTTGTTGATCTACTGCCAAACGGTGTAGGCGGGATTCATTTTGAAACAGAAGAAGCTTTAAGCAACTTAGCACTAGGGGTTCCTCTCGGTATGTCTATGGATAATATACCAATTTTAGGTCACGTAGATAGCAAAGTTAGAGAATTTAAAAAAGGTAGGTGTATCAAGATAGAAGGAGGAGAAGGGTCGAGTTTTGTGCATATGGCCTTATCTATCGATCTTAGTGATAACGGTAAAGGTACAGATGCCCTTTATAAATTCCTGTTGGAGCCTGGAAGTTTTCCGGTGAGACTTGCTATGCGTGGGATTTGTGGGTCATTAAGGGGTAGGATAGAAGAGTGTATTGAGGGCTATCATGCTAATGTCGCTAATTACCTTGAGGCTGGCAAGCTTGCGGTAGCATAATTATGCCAGAGTTAGACGATTTGCGGAGCGATATAGATGAGATAGATAGTAAGTTGCTGGATCTGCTATCCCAAAGGTTTGAATTAGTCAGGCAAATAGGGGTGCTTAAAAAACAAAAAGGTATTGATAGTCTGCAACAAGCTAGGTTTGACGGGATTTTAAAGAGGTTGACTGACAAATCTGCGCAAAATGAGCTGGATCCAGATATGATCACAGAAATCTGGCATATTATTCACCAATATAGTCTAAAAATTCAAAAATAACTTCTTGCTTATGCTTTGGATTACTGCCAATCTGATATAAAATATCGATTAAGTGCTATGACAAGCGCAGGGTGGCAATGACAAGGAGTATACAGTGGCGCATGTTAACGAAACTTTTGGAAATATAAAGGCTTCGTATTTATTTACGGAAATAGCTGATAGGACAAGTGCATTCACGGAGCAGAATCCTGAAGTCGAGCTTATCAGGCTTGGTATTGGTGATACAACTCTGCCATTGACTCAAACTGTGATTGATGGGATGCATAAAGCTGTTGATCTAATGTCAGACCCAAAAACTTATATGGGTTACGGTGATGAGCGGGGTATGCGTGGACTAAGAGAAGCCGTTGCTAGTCATTACGAACGAATTGCAACCAGATTCCCGTTTGCAACCAGATTCCCGTACCCTGACGAAGTCTTTGTCAATGATGGCGCAAAGTCAGATACAGCTGGTATCCAAACAATTTTTTCACCTGATTCAGTTGTTGCGGCTCAAGACCCAACTTATCCACCATATGTGGAGGCAGCCGTAATGGGTGGCAAAGCGGGACGTTCCATAGACGACAGGTATGAGGGAATTGTCTATATGCCCTGCACTAAAGAGAATGGATTTTTCCCGGAAGTGCCAAGCAAAAAAGTTGACATAATTTATCTATGTAATCCGAATAATCCAACTGGTGCAGTGGCCACTCATGACCAATTGAAAACTTTTGTAGATTATGCTCGAGAGCATAAAGCAGTGATTATTCATGACGCCGCCTACTCTGGTTACATATCTGACAAAGATTTACCAAGAACTATTTATCAAGTTGATGGGGCAAATGAGTGCGCGATCGAAATATGTAGCTTTTCAAAAACTGATGGATTTACGGGGGTGCGCTTAGGCTGGACTATTATACCTGATGAGCTTGTGGTAGAGGGCACAGAAAAAGAGGAAGTCAAACAGATCTGGGGCAGAAAACAGGCTACTACATTTAATGGAGCGTCTAATATCGCACAATTAGCTGGAATTGCAGCACTAACTCCTGCAGGTCAAAAAGAATCCCAAGAATTAATTGATTACTATATGGGAAATGCTAGGATCATAAGAGAGAACTTGGGCAAGCTAGGTATGGAAGCTTATGGAGGAGAAAATGCACCTTTTGTTTGGGTAAAAACACCGAACGATCTAAGCTCTTGGGATTTCTTTGACAAGCTAATGCAAGAAGCGCATGTTGTAGGTACTCCGGGGGTAGGTTTTGGCAGACAGGGTGAAGGCTTTGTCAGATTAAGCGCATTTGGTGCTCGTAAAAATGTTAAGGAAGCAGTAGAGCGAATAGGTCAACTTAAGCTTTAGGATATATCATGCGTACTTGGGATTTAGGATACGAACAAACACAGGCACTAATGGAGGTGCCGGATGCTGGTTCACCGGTGTATGTTTATGATGCAGCGGCCATTCGAGGTAGATGTGTACAATACGACTGGGCTATGCGGGTAGGTGATCAGGTATGTAAAAATTATTTTGCAGTTAAGGCTTTGCCAAATCCGGAAATATTAGAAATTGCTAGAGAACAAGGCATGGGTTTTGATTGTAGTAGCCCGCCAGAAATCACATTGGCCCAGAGAGCGGGTGCAGAGGGTGAACAAATGATCTTTACGTCAAACAATACGGCAGATGGGGAATTCGACGCTGCTGTAGGTGCGCATGCAATGATTAACTTCGACGATTTATCACTAGTCGAAAGGTTTGTAGGTCAAAATAGGCCAACTTTGCCGATAGCTTTTTGTAGGTCAAACCCTGGTGATATTGAGTTTGAAGGAGTAAATGAGGATATTATTGGCAAACCGAGTGAGGCTAAGTTCGGTATGCCAGACCCACAAATAGTTGAGGCGTATAGGTTGTTAAAGGGTAGTGGGGTTGAGCGTTTTGGGCTGCACACTATGCTTCTCAGTAACGAGCTTGACCATAAAAATCATTTAGCCATAGCTCGGCACATGTTTGAGCTTGCTGGAAAAATTAAGAAATTCGTTGGCATTGATATGGAAATGATCAATCTTGGAGGGGGCTTTGGTGTAGCTTACAGGCCTGAGCAAGAAGATTTTGATATCGAATCATACGGGGCAGAATTGAGCGAGCTTTATGCTGACATGGGTATGGACAAATTAGGCTCACCCCAAGTTATTACGGAAAATGGTCGTTGGGTTACTGCGGATGCAGGGTTTTTGTTAGCGCAAGTTATCAATCGCAAGGATACTCATAAAACATTTGTTGGAGTTGACGCTACGATGGCTGATTTTATGCGACCAGGAATGTACGGAGCTTATCATCACATTACAGTTTTAAGTGATAGACCAGATTTTGACCCGGAAGACACAGAAACAGTAAATGTTGCAGGTAGTTTGTGTGAAAATAACGATCAATTTGCTATAGACCGTGAGCTACCAAAGACTCAAGAAGGTGATATCATGGTAATTCATACTACTGGAGCGCACGGACGGGCAATGGGTTTCAATTACAACGGCAAACTTCGGGCTGGCGAAGTATTGATTAATGACGCTGGCGATGAGGCACCGCGTTTGATACGTCGAAAAGAAACCGTTGACGATTTGTTTGCTACGCTGGTTCCTTCAGACGATGAGTAGTGTGTCATAATAGTCGTATGAAACGGGCGATTATTTTGCATGGGAAGCCGAGTAAGGATAAGCATTATGATCCTAAATATCCTAGTCCATCGAACAATCATTGGGTCCCGTGGCTTTCAAAACAGCTGATCACAAGAGATATATTGGCTGTTGCTCCAGAGATTCCACATGCCTATGAACCTAAATATGATATTTGGAAGAAAGAGGTTGAGCGGTTTGAGATTGATCAGGATACAACTTTGGTTGGGCATAGTTGTGGCGGTGGATTTTGGGTGCGATATCTGAGTGAGAACAATGGTCTTAGAGTTGGTAAAGTCGCATTAGTCGCTCCGTCTCTAGGAATAAGCTGGGAAGATCGAAGCTTTTTCGACTTCGAAATTGATCCAAATCTGGTAAGTAGAACAAATGGTATTTATATATTTACATCTGATAATGACATGGAAAGCACCCAAAAATCCGCTAAGATGCTTGCTGATACTATCAAAGGCGCAGAGTTAATATCTCTACCGAATCACGGCCATTTTAGAATAGAAGAAATGGGCACGGTAGAGTTCCCGGAACTGCTCGAAAAACTGCTATGAAACTTCAAAAACTATTGTTCACTCAATATCATTTTGCATGCACGTGTATCAAAAATGATATCAAAAAATATTCGGGATGGAATGGTATAATTTACTAGATATGAATATGGACGATAGCTCTATCAACGAGATTTTAGAGATCATGAATTGTAAACTAGATATACTCATTGAGTCTTTTGAGCAGATATTAAATGAGTTTAAAACTAGCGTTTTAACACAAGAGACTGAAGGTTAATGTGCAGGTTAGTGACCTAATAAAAACACACTTGAACAGGATGAAGATGATGCAAATTGCATCGGTTAGCGGTGATCAGCCGTGGATTTGTACGGTATTTTTTGTGGCTGATGATCAGCAGAATTTGTACTGGCTAAGTACGCCTGCACGACGACATAGTAGGGAGATTGCCGATAATAATAAAACAGCGATTGCCATAGCAGTAAAGTCTGACTGGCCAATTATTGGTATCCAGTCTGAGGGTCTCTCAACAGTGGTCAAAGACCCAGAAATTGTCAAAAAGGTGATGGGTGAGTATGTAAAAAAATACGGCCAGGGCGCGGATTTTTACGATAATTTTGTAGCTGGTACAAACCAACATGATCTATATAAATTTACACCAAAATCTTTCATACTCTTTGACGAAGTCAACTTCTCTGGCAACCCCCGCCAAATACTAGAGAGATGATATGACGGCTGAGGATTTTGAACTGGCTATCCAAAAATATGCTAGTGACAGTGACGCAAGTTTTTTGCAGAGATTTTTCAAGACTGGCGAAGGAGAATATGGGGAAGGAGACGTGTTTATTGGCGCGCGCGTGCCAGATACCCGCAAAGTTTGCAAAGTGTTTAAGGACTTATCGCTGGGGGAAATACAGAAGCTACTTGATAGCCCGATCCATGAGCATCGTTTGGCGGCAGTTATTTTGCTGGTTAACCAATTTAACAAAAATAAGCAAAAAATATTTGATTTGTATCTGAATAATGTCTACAGAAATAGAGTAAATAACTGGGATATAGTCGATAGTTCTGCTCATCAGATAGTTGGTGGATATTTGATAGATAAACCGCGTGATTTACTGTTTGATCTGGCAAGTAGTGATAATTTGTGGCAGAGACGAGTTGCAGTATTGGCAACTTTTCATTTCATAAAAAATGGTCACGCAGTTACATCAATAGAATTAGCCGAAAAATTACTAAAAGATAACCATGATTTGATCCATAAGGCGGTGGGCTGGATGCTTAGAGAAGTTGGGGGTAGGGTGGATGAGGCGATATTAATAGATTTTTTGGATAAACATGCGCACGAAATGCCTAGAACTATGCTGAGATACTCAATAGAAAAATTGCCTGAACAAACCCGCCAACACTACCTTAAATTAAAGTAGTTCTTTTCCAAAGAACCAAATCTTTGTTCCATTTTTGTGTCAAAAAATTCTTGACTAAGGGTTAGCTGCATTGCGCTAAAGCCTCCAAAGAGGCTTTTATCACCTTACTTTTTCTCAATAGCAAGAAAAAGTAAGCAAAAAGTGCCACCCCGGTTTAAAAACAATTACCCTTAATTATTCAATACCAAAACAAACTACTCTTGCGGGACTCCTTCCAGTCGGGCATAAAGCCTAGTCCTCAGATTAATCTGTTTTGGTATTGAATAATCCAAAGGTGTTTTTAAAAGGGGACCAAAAGCAGTCTAAAGTATTAATAATATTTTCTTTGAAAATATACAGATTGTTGGTCAGGCCTTGAGCAAACCTGAGAGATTTCGTCGAGATTACAACTATCAGCTGAGGACTGTCTGAGCCCCGCCGTGGCGGGATGAGTTCCGCAAGCTGTTGTAATCCTCGACAAGAAATCACTTCAAGTTTGTTCAACCGCCTGTTGCTTCTTTGCATACTTTCTTGTCAACACAAGAAAGTATGTTGCATCAGGCACTTTAGTGCCGGCGAAAGGTTGTTTTTGAAGTTCACTTCTTTATTCAGTAGCAATTGTGTCGAGCAAGGCCATGCGGATAAGAAGTCCGTTGCCTGCTTGCTCAAAGTATTTGGCTCTAGGGTCATCGTCAACATCGGTGGTTATTTCGTCAACACGGGGCAGAGGGTGCATAATAATTGCGTCTTTTTTCATTAACTTTAGGGTATTTTTGTCTATTATAAACCCATGTGCGAGACCCTTATCTTTTTCATCTAGTCGTTCTTTTTGAAGCCTAGTCCAATAAATCACATCAGAACCAGCAACGCCCTTTTCTATATCAGAGGTTTCTTCATATGTGGTGTTGTTTTGCTTCAAAAAATCTTTTATATCTTGCCCAATAGCCAAGGACTTGGTGGAGACAAACTTGATATGATTGTCGTCAAATTTTGCCAAAACTTTAGCCAGAGACCTCGGACAACGGCCATATTTAAGGTCTCCGCCCATGGTAACTGTTAAATTATCCAAACGACCAAAGTTGCTGTAAATTGTGTAGGTATCGAGTAGCGACTGTGTGGGGTGTTCGCCAGCGCCGTCACCAGCGTTAATAATTGGCGTTTTTGCTACTTTTGCAGCTCGCCCAATCATGCCCGTCTCTGGATGACGAATTATAACTGCGCTATAGCCATATCCATCGAGTACTCCCATAGTGTCTTCCATGGTCTCACCCTTGCTGGCGGAAGAGAATTGTCCGGCGCTTTCTGTACTGACTACACCAAAACCCAATTTGTAGCCGGCAGTTTCAAAACTAAGACGGGTACGAGTTGACGGTTCATAAAACAGTGTGCAGATTTGTTTATCGCGATGTTTACCAGCAAGCTTTTTTCTCCCTGAAGGGCTAGTAAGTGCTTCCTTAATCTGATCGGTCTTAGTAAATAATTCAAACAGCGCATCTTTATCAAACTGGTCTATGGACACCACATGCATATGAAAATTATAACACACAATATGACAGCAAAACTTGCTATTTTATGAGTAAGAATATACTATATCCACAGGAAATATAAAACAAAAATGGTTAAAAATGACTGAAGATAACAGATTAAATAATTTTCCAAAGACATTCTTTTGGGGCGCTTCAACAGCATCTCACCAAGTTGAAGGTGGTCAATACAATCAATGGACTATTTGGGAAGCCGAATACGCCAAAGAACTGGCTCGTACGGCACACCAACGACTAAGCTGGTTGCCTGCATGGGACCGGATTAAAGATGAGGCAGAAGATCCTGACAACTATATATCAGGCACGGGTGTGGACCATTACAACAGATACAAAGAAGATTTTGCTTTAGTCAAAAAACTAAATCTTAATGCTTTTCGTTTTACGGTAGAGTGGTCGAGGATTGAACCAGAAGAGGGCAAATGGAACGAGGAGGCAATAGCACATTACAAAAATTATATTAAGGAACTACGCAGACAAAAGATTGAGCCATTTCTCAATATTTGGCATTGGACATTACCTGTCTGGTTGGCAGAAAAAAAGGGATTTGAAAAAAGAAGTAATTTACAATATTTTGAAAGATTTATCCAAAAAATCACCGATGAATTGCTGGACGATGTTCAGTATGTAATAATTCTGAATGAGCCCAATAACTATGTGTCGTTTGGCTATATACTTGGGGAGTGGCCTCCGGGTAAAAAGGGCAAAATGCTTTCTGCTGGAATTACTTATTATAATCTTGTTCTGGCTCATAGAAGAGCTTACAAAATTATAAAAAAACAAAGAAAAGATATTAGTATTGGCGCTGCACCAAATACGTCTAATATTCAGCCAAAAAGGCCACACAATGTATTTGATATTCTAACAACAGAGGTGATGCGCTACGTCTGGAATTGGTGGTTTTTAAACAGAGTGCGCCGAACTATGGATTTTGTAGGTCTTAACTATTATTTTGCGGATTATTACACAGGGCTTGGTAAAATCAAAAACCCACATCAACCGGTCAGTGATCTTGGTTGGTACATGGAGCCAGAAGGGCTATACCCAATTATTACCCGAGCTTGGGCTCATTATAAAAAGCCCATTTTTATCACGGAAACCGGTCTGGCTGATGCCCGAGATGAATACAGGCGGTGGTGGATAGAAGAGAATATAGTCGCCATGGAGCGAGCTATCAGTGAAGGTGTTGATTTGAGAGGTTACTTACACTGGAGTTTACTAGATAATTTTGAATGGGGCTTTGGTTGGTGGCCAAAATTTGGGCTTGTAGCTGTAGATAGAAAACATGGCATGAAACGAACAATTCGCCCCAGTGCTAAGTGGTTTGCTGACTGGCTCGGGAAATAAAACCCAAGATTAATTAAAGATCTGCAGACGTGACTTTTGGCGTATCGTCTCCGTTTGAGTAATCAGGGGGCAAAATTATTGTTTTAACTTCCTGAAAATTTGTAGCTAGATGTGAGCCTTCAGGCGTCGCCCCGCTTCTTGACTCACCACCGAGCCTAGAGTCCTGATAGTATATCCTTGTTGATACACCGGCATTTCTTGCTTCTATGTGGTGTTGTCTTTTGTCGTCTGCCATCGCTTCCGCACCAAAGGCTCTGTAAATAGCTTCTTTAGAATCTAGATAATGTGTTTTTTCGCTACCGATTGTAAAAAGTTTCAATTCTTCTTGCAGGTTACCGACAGCGTTACCATAGTGTTCTTCTAGCCAGGCAAGAGTGCTTTCGTGTACATTAGGTACTCTTGCACTTGCAAAAATTATTTCGAATCGAATGGCTACTAGACCTAATACCTCTGGAGAATCTTTAATCGGTGGTATGAGGATCGCTTCACTGGAGTTCAAAAACTTATCTTTTTTTCTATAAAATTCATGTAAATTCATGCCATAGACTTCTGCCATCGCGCTTTCGTCAGCAGGTAGGTCAAGATATCTTGGCTCACCAGGGAGCCAATGTGCATTTATTTCTCTTGGGTCAATCAGAAATGCATCAATATCAGATATTAGGATAGGTTTTCTTTCTGGTGATATATTTCCCGAGCTCATAATAATTATTTAAGTATAATAACACATAATAAGTATTCTGTAAATTTTCATTATATGGTATAAATAATATTATGAGTAGAGTTATTGCTATAATTGGAGGTCCTGGTACAGGTAAAACTGCTGTTATTGATGAACTCCAAAGACGTGGGCATACTGTAGTCCACGAGGCTGCACGACAGGTGATAGACGAAGGTTTATCAAAGGGAATGACAATTGACGAAATAAGAGGCGATAATTTGCAATTCCAGATGGCAATTATCGAAAAAAAGATTCAAAATGAGGTGCAATGGTTCGATAGTTTAGATAGTAGTAAAATTGTCTTTGTCGACAGGGGTATGCACGATGCTTGGGCTTATTTCAAAGCTGACAGAATAGACATGACCACAGAAATTGATAGTATACTTCGAAAATATATTTATGATAAGGTGTTGTTGCTCGATATGCTAGACGATTACTACCAGACAGATTATGCAAGAATAGAAGATAAGGCAGAAGCAGAAGAATTACATAGGCTTACAGAACAGGCATATAAAAAATACGGCATGAATGTCAAAAAAATCCCTGTTATGAGTGTAGAAGATAGGGTTGACCATATTATCAAGCACACATTTTGATTGCTAAAATCTACTTTCAGTAGTAAAATATTGTGTAAATAGAAGAGGTGACTATGAGTTTTGATATTATCAAGGTGCTCGAATCAGTAGGTGGAGTAATTATAGATGATCATTTTGTCCTAAAATCGGGCAAGCACGCCAGTAAATATATCAATAAAGATGCCTTGTACCCACATACAGACTTGACGTCCCAGGCTTGCATTGCTTTCGTCGATAAGACACAAGATTTGGACTACGACGTAGTTGTTGGTCCGGCTCTTGGCGGAATAATCTTGTCGCAGTGGACCGCTTGGCACGCATCGAAACAAGGGGGCAAAGAGATTTACGGTGTTTACACTGAAAAAAATAAGGATGAAGACCAAATTTTTACTCGTGGCTATGACAAATTTGTAAATGGAAAAAAAGTCTTAATTGTCGAGGACGTCACCTCTACAGGAGGAAGCGCAAAAAGTGTCTTAGACGCAGTTAGGCTAGCTGGCGGTGAAGTCGTCGGTGTCGTTGTATTGGTTAATCGTAACCCATCAGAGGTGACATCTGAATATTTTGGAGTACCTTTTTATGCACTAGGGGAGTTTATAGTTGAAGTATACGAAGAGTCAAATTGTCCCATGTGCAAAGAGAGTATACCAGTTAATCAACAGATAGGACACGGCCGTAAATACATGGAAGCGAAAAATGTTAATTGATAAGTATAACCAAAGAGTCGACGCCATAAATTCGCTTCTTTGTGTAGGGCTTGATCCTGATTTTGACAAATTACCCACAAAATTCAAACAAAAAAAGTTTCCGCAATTTGAATTTAACAGATGGATTATAGAGCAAACCGCTGAGTATGCGGCCGCCTTTAAACCTAACATTGCTTTTTATGAAGCTCGGGGGGAGCAAGGAATCCATGAGCTAAAAATGACCATGGATTTTCTGATTGAACAATATCCGGATATATTTACTTCTTGTGATGCCAAAAGAGCTGATATCGGCAATACCAACAATGGCTATGCGAAGTTCATTTTTGATTGGCTTGGCTTTGATTCGATTACCCTCCATCCATATTTAGGCAGTGAAGCGTTAAAGCCGTTTTTGGATAGAAAAGACAAGGTTTCGATAATACTGTGTCGAACTTCTAACAGTGGCGCAGGTGAGTTCCAAGATCTCGTGGTAGATGGTCAGACAATCTGGGAGATTGTGGCCGAAAAAGTAGCAAACGAATGGAACAAGAATAGCAATTGTATGCTAGTTGTTGGGGCAACTTATCCTGAGGAAATGAAACGTATAAGAGAGATTACTCCAGGGGTGACGTTTTTAGTGCCTGGTGTTGGTGCGCAAGGCGGTGATGTTGGTGATGCCGTCAGATCTGGGCTTGATAAGTCAGGCAAAGGTCTGATGATCAACTCTGCAAGAGGTATTATTTTTTCAGAAGACCCAGCCAAGGCAGCGAAAGCACTCCGCGACGAAATCAACCAATATCGTTAGTAGAGTCCACCAATCACTTAATAGTAGGCTTGCAAGCAAGCCTACTTTTGTTCCATTTTGAATCGGCAAAACGGAACCCAAAAACCGACAGGCTGTTGAACAGACTTGAAGTGATTTCTTGTCGAGGATTACAACAGCTTCCGGAACTCTCTCCCTTTGGTCGTTCAAACAGTCCTCAGCTGTTAGTTGTAATCTCGACGAAATCTCTCAGGTCTGCTCAAGGCCTGACCCAAGCTTCCCTTGTATATTTCCTTTGGAAATATTATTAATTATGACTTTAGACTGCTTTGTTTCAGGCCCCTGAATAGATATTTCAATCATGTTACTTCAATAGCCTGCTATTTCTTTGCATACTTTCTTGTTTGCACAAGAAAGTATGGTGATAAAAGTCTGAGGGGCTTTAATCGAAATGGTTTTTCTAAATGAATGTAAAATATTTTATATAATTTGGCAGATCATGTATTTTGTGTTCAGAAATGTATACGTACCCCATATATAGCGTGCTCTTCAAAACTGTGGATAACCTTGGACCTTTCTGATGAAAACAGGGATAAAACACTTGCAAATGGGTATGGGTGGGTAGTAAACTCTAATAAGTGGGTAGCAGTAGGTAAGACCAAAACAGTCTAGCCGATAACAAAAACAAAAAACCACTAAAAAATATGAGAGGTACAAATGTCAACACTAGACTACTTTGAGCGCAAACTCGACGACAAGAGAAGGTTAACTATACCTTCTGAGATTCGTGGTGTGTTTAAAAATGGGGTAGTAGTGACAAGAGGGTTTGGAAAATATCTTCATTTGTACCCCAAAGAAGTCTGGGACTCAATGGTAGAGCCAAAACTAGATGGAGACATCTTAGATGAGCGCATTGCTGATCTCAATGTTAAGTTTCGTACTGGCAAGGTAGAAACGGTCATTGACGAAAAACAGGGGCGGATCATCCTAGAACAGCATCAAATTGATTATGCTGGGATAGACAAAGATGTAGTCGCCGTCGGTGTTGGTCAATACTGGAGATTGATAGCTGCAGAGAGTGCAAAGGATTAGAAATATTCTGATCTATCAGGCACAGGGCAGGCAAGTTCTTTAACAAACAATAGCAAATTACTCTTATCGACAAGGAAGATAAGGGCAACAAGGTTAGCTATTTGGCAGTCAGTAAGTGGAAGATTCGTCTTTAAAGGGATAACCACTTAAAAACCCTAGTTCTTTATATATAAACACCTCCCAAAACTCCACCTCACATAAGTCTCTTATTTGCTCGTACATCGAGAAATTAGCTTTGAATAGTTTTCGGCTCTAAGCCGAATAGATATATCTGTTCAACTTTCGATGATAAAAAGGCAAATAAAACAAACAAAAACAAAAACTATTACAAAAACAAAAAACTGACTGCTAATTAGGTGACCTTGTTCAGTAGGATTTATCCTATGCAAGGAAACAAACAAAAACAAAAACAAAAGCGAGAACAATGGATCACCACAAACCAGTTTTACTGCGAGAAGTGTTGGACTATCTTAATCCAAGAGATGGTCAGAGCTATCTTGATCTGACGGCCGGCTACGGCGGTCACGCAGGTGCTGTGCTTAGTCGGGTGGGCAAGCAGGCACATGTTGTTTTGGTCGACCAAGATATGGCGGCGATCAATACGCTAGAACAACTCTTCTCAGGTCATAAAAATGTGACAATAATGCAGCAGGACTTTAAATCGGCGAGCGAAGCTTTGCTGAGTCAATCAGAGCAATTTGATTTGATTTTGGCAGATCTTGGAGTGTCGTCGTTGCACCTTGACAATAAAGAGCGTGGTTTTTCGTTAAAACGAGACGGGCCACTAGACATGCGGATGGATCAAAGATCCAAGTTAACCGCATACCAGGTTGTAAATGAGTATAGCGCCAACAAGCTAGCTAAAGTCCTAAAGGATTATGGTGAACTGCCAAGCGCAATGTATCTCAGCAACCAAATAGTCATGCACCGTCCATTTAACAGTACGCTCGAATTAGCTGACTTTATAGCTAAGAAAAATCGAACAAAAAAATGGCGCAAGGTCCATCCGGCCACGTTGGTTTTTCAGGCTATTAGAATAGAAGTCAATAATGAACTGGATCAACTTGAGTCTAGTCTTCCTCTTTGGTTTGATCTTTTAAAAGAAGATGGCAAACTAGCAGTGATATCGTTTCACAGCTTGGAAGACCGAATTGTTAAAAAGTTTGTTCAGAAAGTTTCAGCTAATAAATATGAAGCTACTGGTATCAACTTGACAAAAAAAGTGGTTGGACCAGCTAGAGATGAATTAGTTTATAACCCGCGATCACGTAGCGCAAAACTGCGAGTCGTAGCGAAAATAAAAACACAAAAGGAAGGAGCTATAAATGCCGATTCAGGTTAAAAGCACCTCCCGGGCGTATAAGGTTCACGTGCGAGTCGTGTCCTAAGGATTACGCCAAAGCTTCAGCCCCGGCTTGCCGGGGCAAAGAAGCACAAATAATAAAAACAAAAAGAGAGATCAATGACATATTCAAGTTCCATATCAACAAACAAAAGACAGTTTGAAAGCCGACATCGAAATGCTGTGAGTTTTCGGGAACAGGCTCGAGTGCTTGGACCAATTACCAACACAGTATTGTTACTTGTGCTAGGTTGTCTCTTAGGGCTATTTTATCTATCACAGGTAACAAAAGTTAATGCAAACGGGTACAAGATAGATTCTTTAAAGAAAGAGTATTCTTCACTTCAAAAAGAGCATGACGGGCTCGAACTTTCTGCAGCAAAATTGCAATCTTTTGACAGAGTGGCAAATTCCGAAGAAGCTAACAAACTTGTGGCAATTACTCCTACAAAAACTATTCGTTAAGGCAATAAATTCATGAACTTAAGCCCGAGACGAAAGCCGTTTTTAAAAGATTCAGATATCTTTAAAAAGAGTAGGTTTGAGGCGGTTTATTATCTGATAGTGATCATATTTTTAGTGATTATTGTCAGGCTTTTTTATTTACAGGTCATTATGCATAAGCCATATAAAGATAGGGCTTTTGCCGGTCAATATAAAGAGCAACAAATTTTGCCCAGGCGTGGGGCTATTGATGCATTCGATGGCAATAGTCGCATACCTTTTGTACTCAACGAAGACACGTATACGTTGTTCGTCGACCCAAAATACATCAAGGAAAAAGACAGAACTGCAGAAAAATTAGCTAAAGTTCTTGGTGCCAGTGCCAAAGATATAAAAACAAAAATAAATAATTCGCAGACCAGGTACGTCGTTATAGAGAGACGTTTGAACGAAAAAAAGAAAAAACAAATAGAAGATCTTCAGCTCGTTGGCGTTGGGCTTAGGGTAGTGCCTGTTCGGTCTTATGCAAACAGCAATCTAGCGTCGCAAACACTTGGTTATGTTGATCAAGAGGGTAATGGCAAGTATGGCATTGAACAATACATGAACAGTGACCTAAAAGGCGAGCTTGGCGTGCTTAAGGCTGTAACTGATGCAAAAGGCGTGCCATTGATCAATAACAAAGAAAACGTCTTAAAAGACGCTAAAGACGGCAAGAAAATCTTGCTTACCCTAGATGTTGGTTTACAAAAACACGTCGAAGATATATTAAAAGATTATCTGCCAACAGTTAATTCAAAATCAGGCAGCGTTATAGTTATGGACCCAAATACTGGGGCCATTAAAGCTATGGCTAACTTCCCAACATATAACCCTGCGGAATACTACAAGGTGGAAGACCAAAAATTGTTTCAAAATGCTGTCGTTGCCGATCCATTTGAAGTAGGCTCTATTATGAAGACTCTAACAATAAGTGCCGGTATTAACGAGGGTGTTGTTAACTTGGGCGGGACATATAATGACCGCGGAGTTATACAAATTGGCGATAGAGACGTTAGGAATGTTAGTGGTTATCAGACACCAGCAAATCGACCGATAACCGACATAATCACCTTTTCGCTTAATACAGGAGCTGTATATATTTTGCAACAACTGGGGGGTGGTGAGCTAAATGAGCAAGGGCGAGTCAAATTTCATGATTATTTAGTCAATCATTATCGTTTTGGGGATAAAACAGGTGTCGAACAAGGATATGAGGCAGATGGTTATGTGCCTGATCCGAAAGATGGTTTTGGCTTAAATCTAGCCTACGCCAACATGTCTTTTGGTCAAGGTATGAACATTACGCAACTTCAGATGGCAAGTGCACTGTCAGCAGTTGTGAATGGGGGGACTTACTACCAACCGCATATTGTGGCCCAGGTTGGAGACAATCAATTAGCTACAGATGATCGAGTGAAAGTTCTTGCAAAGGATGTGATAAAGCCAGAAACAGGAGCTCAGCTGAGAAGTGTTATGGAGCTGGCTGTCAATAAGAGCTATACATTTTTAAAGAGGGATGGTTATCTCGTTGGTGGCAAAACCGGTACCGCGCAGATTGCCAAACCGGGCGGGGGCTATTATGATGACAGCAAAATTAATGGTACATTTATTGGATATGTGGGCATAGACAAGCCAGATTATGTGATTATGGTAAGGGTTAATGAGCCAGTTATCATCGGGTACGCTGGGGCAAAAGCCGCCGCACCATTGTTTAATAAAGTATCAAATGTAATAATGGATAATCGTCTGCTTTCGCAAACTCATTAAGTGATATAATAAAAGATAGGAATAACATGACACAAACACTTTCAATCGCCTTCGAAATAAGTAGATTTGTAGAAATTTTTGCATTTGCCTTTGCCGGTTTTGCAATGACGATGATTATGACGCCTATATATACAACTCTTGCGTATAAATATATGTGGTGGAAAAAGCCCAGAGAATCATCGGTAACGGGCGAAAAAGCGACCATGTTTAACAAATTACATGCGGCAAAACATAGACGTAACATCCCAACAATGGCCGGGATCGTTTTTGTTATCAGCGTTACACTCATAACTCTACTGGCTAATTTGTCGAGAGAGCAAACATGGTTACTGATTGTGGCTTTTTTTGCTGCAGGTTTAGTCGGACTTATTGATGACATAATAAACTTAAGAGGTAACGGCAAGGGGGCAGCGGGTCTTCCAGCAAAACTTAAACTTGGATTAATCACAGGGATAGCGTTGGCGTGTAGTATGTATTTTTATACAAAATTAGATGTTGACAGTATCAATGTTCCGTTTTTTGGGGATTTGTTTTTGGGCTGGTTAGTCGTTCCGCTTTTTGTGTTTGTGATTGTAGCTACATCAAATGCAGTTAACATTAGTGATGGGCTAGACGGATTGGCTGGCGGATTGGCTTCTTCTGCTTTTGGAGCTTATGCGATAATCGCTTTTGTTGATCAGAGATATGGAGTTGCAGCCTTTTGCATGACAATTTTGGGGGCACTTCTTAGCTATACGTGGTTTAATATATTTCCGGCAAGATTTTTTATGGGCGACGTTGGGAGCTTTTCTCTGGGGATGGCGCTGGCCGTGATTGCGATAATAACCAACACAGTCTTTATATTGCCAATTATTGGCATAGTTTTTGTCGCCGAAGCGGGGTCAACAATAATCCAAGTTGCTTCAAAAAAGCTGCGCAATGGCAAAAAAATATTCAAGATTGCACCAGTTCATCATCATTTTGAAGCGCTTGGATGGCCAGAGACAAAGGTTACTATGCGTTTTTGGGTAATTGGACAAGTTGCAGCGTTAGCTGGGCTTGTGGTGTATGTTTTGGGTGTTTACGGGCAGTAATAACTATGCGTGGGCGACGTAGACAAAAAATAGGTAATAACCCTGCCACTGGCAACTACATAAATAATCAGTTTACTACTACGCGCGGTCATCGACCTGATTTTGCTATAGTTTTTTTGTCGTTATTGTTATTGTCGATAGGTTTAATAGTTGTTTATTCAATCAGTCCTGGGCTTGCCGCAAGTCAGGGCGTCTCAACAGAGCATTTTATTAATAAACAATTAGCAAGCGTGGGGCTTGGTCTGCTAGCATTTGTACTGATCAGTCTGGTTCCCATCGAACTACTATTTCGTTTTCGTAAGCCACTGGCAGTGTTTACATTGGCAGTCACAATTCTTTTGATATTTATTGGAGAGGCAGTTAACGGCGCAGTTAGGTGGATAGATTTGCCCGGAGGGATAACATTTCAGGTTGTAGAACTTATCAAGGTGGCAATTATTATTGGTTTGAGCTATGAGTTAGCCAGAAGAATGAGCAAAGGGACAATTAATGATACTAACACTACGATGAGGCCCCTCATAGCACTACTTGTGCTTGTCGCGGTTTTCGTGGCGTTTTTACAGAGTGATTTTGGCTCAACGGTAGTCATAGTAGCTATAATATTTACGCAGGCTATCAGCGCCGGGTTGCCATTTAAAAAGATTGGCTTGGTCACAGCCGTTATTATTCTCATAGGAACTTTAGCGATTGTTTCTACCCCTTATCGTAGGGAAAGAGTGAAAACATTCATCAATCCTTCAAGAGATTGCTTGACGCAAAACGAAGAGTCTCTCGGAGCTGGTTATCAAACATGTCAAGCGTTGATTGCGATTGGCTCAGGAGGAGTTTTTGGACTTGGGGTGGGCAATAGTATTCAGGCTTACGGATATTTACCTGAAGCAGAAAATGACTCAATTTTTGCTATTATTGCTGAGAAATTTGGTTTTGTTGGTGTGACTACCATAATAACGTTGTATTTGTTTTTGTTCAGTAGGTTTAAACAAATGATCAATCGGATGGGTAATAATGAGTATAAACTTGTTGTCGTTGGGGTGTTTGCCTGGCTTGCCACTCAGACATTAATGAATATTGGCGCCATGGCGGGGATATTGCCACTAAAGGGCATTACTTTGCCTCTAGTCAGTTACGGTGGGACAAGCCTGCTCTTTGTGATGATAGGGCTGGGTATTGTCTTTCGGTTGTCGCGATTCACAGCTTTTCGAGATATAATAATTGTAGATGAAAAAAAGAGCAATATTTCTAGTCGGCGGAGGTAGCGGGGGCCATATAACGCCTCTTTTGGTGATTGCTGAGCAGCTCAAAAAAGATGATCCTAGTACGCAGGTCGTCTTTGTCACTGAAAGAGGTGGTAAATTTGTAAGAATTATTACAAATAATATAAAAAACCCTAGAGTGAAAAAAATATGGGCGGGCAAATTTAGGCGTTATTACGGGGTAAGCCTATGGAGGCAACTTATAGATATTAAGACGACAGCACTAAATCTAAGAGATATTGTGCTGTTTATGATCGGTTTTTTCGAGAGTCTTATGATAATTATGTTGAATAGACCAAAAGCAGTCTTCGTAAAAGGAGGGTTTGTGTCACTGCCTTTTGGACTAGCAGCAAGACTTTTGAGAGTGCCGTATGTCACCCACGATTCGGACACAAAGCCTAGTTTAACAAATAAAATAATTGGCGGTGGGGCTCGTTTTAATCTGCTGGCTTTTAGCGATAATTGCAAGAGTTACGACCATGTAAAAACCAGAAAAACTGGTGTGCCAATAGCCAGTAGTTTTAAACCATACACACAAAGCGAAAAAACTCGTTTTAGACAAGACCTGGGCGTACCTCAGGACGCCGTTGTTTTGCTGATTGTCGGAGGTAGCATTGGCGCGGATAGACTCAATAGAGCAGTTGCTGATATTGTGCCAGAACTTCTTGAGAAGAACAAAAAACTCTATATAATTCATCAAATAGGCGAGGGTCAAACGGACTATTACAAACATAAAAATAATAGGCTTAAACTAATTCAATTTATTGATAATATGAGCCACTTCGGAGCTGCGTCAGATATTGTTGTTAGTAGGGCAGGAGCAACTGCCATATCTGAATTTGCTACGCTGGGTAGAGCACTTATCGTGGTGCCTAGCCCTTACTTAACTGGCGGACACCAGTTGGAAAATGCTGAACTGTTGAAGAAGAACCAAGCAGGACTTGTAATCAATGAATCTCCTGCACTAGCTTCGGATATTTTGGCTCAGATTCAAAATCTAATCGACGATAGCTCACTCAGAAAAAAGCTTGAGAAGAATATCGGTATTTTTAGCTCAGAGGGTACAGCTAAAGCAGTTGTTGAAATTCTAAAGACTATAGGAAGCTAATGTTTAAGAAGAAAAAGAAGATAAATCCGAGAAATCCAAATTTGAACACCGGCGAAAGTCAGGTTTATTCTTACCGATCTGCCAGAAAAGACAATGACAGACAGTACGGTCGTGAGACCGACCAAGACCGACAATCAAAACTTCCAAATGAGTCAAAATTTACTGCCTTTAAAAAACTCGCCAAAGTGTTTATTGTGACCTCTGCAGTTGTGTTTATTTTGTGCGCTATA
>MGCQ01000001.1:29522-184824 GCA_001790445.1 Candidatus Saccharibacteria bacterium RIFCSPHIGHO2_12_FULL_41_12 | reverse complement strand
TGCTTATACAAGAACCATCAATGATCAACTAAAATTATCACTGCTGAACAAGAATTTTTGGCTGATTGATCAGGATAAGATTACAAATAAGTTAAAGAGTGATTTTCCTGAGATTCAAAAGGTTGCGTACAATTATTCTCTTATGAACAGAGAAGTTAATGTTCAAATTATTATTTCTCAGCCAGTTTTGGTCTTATCAAGTGTAGGCAATAACTATCTTATTGATAGCAGGGGCAGGGTAGTCGAAGAAAGCTATTCCAGTAGTGGGCTGGCTACACTTATTGATGGAGATAACAGAGAGTACAAGAAGGGAGATTTGGCCCTTTTGACTGATAATATCAATTACATTGACAACATACTGGCTCAAAGCAAAGCCAAAAATTACGTTGTGGAGAGGCTTTCTATAGAACACGGCGCAACAGAGTTATATGTCAAGTACAAGGGCTTTAATTATTTTGTAAAGTATAGTCTGCAAGAGGATCCGAGGATTAGTTTTGGTACTTTCGAGGTAGCGAAAGAGAAGTCAGGGCAGACTCCAACAGAGTATATAGATGTTAGAGTAGCAGATCGCGCGTATATTAAATAGAGCCTTAAGGAGGAAGAACCCAGTAAGGTTTCCTCCTCCTTAGACTTCGACCTGCCATAGGGCAGTGTCTCGTGATCCTCCACCTCCAAAGTAGTTATAAATAATGAGCAAGTAATTATTTATAACTTCATAATATATTTATATCCAATGTCAGCGTTAATGCCTCCGCTACTCCCTCTCATGTTCGTATTTTGTTCACATTAAATTTACGGTCATCAGGCTTGGGGGCGTAGCACTGCCCAAGTTTGTCGACACCATAAACATAAAAAAATATAATTTTACCGCAAAGAGCAGGGGAACAAATATAAAAATATATATTGGGAAAAAAGCAAATCTGCCTGTGGAAAACTATATAAAAGTATATTTTTATACAAAAAGCAAATATTTGCAAATACCGCTTTTAGGGGAAGTGTTAGCGATCATGGCTGATTTAGTACCAAGTGCGTAGTAGTAGTTCCACGTATCAAAAGTTGGTGGACAATAAAGCAAAAGCTACTGTGTTCTCCCCTACAGGGAGGTAAGCGTAGTATCCTTACAAATGTATTGCATGTCGCAAAATATACATTGTGCGACATGATGTTTGTATGACCGTGTGGTGTTGTAACTTGTGTTCTCTACTGTTATTTATGTAAATAATTAAATATTTGCACATGGTTCTTTATATGCACTCCACCACCCCACTAACTTATTTGAATTATTTTAATATTGTAGTTAACGGCACTGAGACCTCCCGAGCAAAATTAACCACAAATTATCATGTTCGTATTTTGTTCATTCTGAAATTATATAATTGACATGTGTGAGTCAATTGTAGCCCTTAGGAGGTAGAGTTAGTCCACCCTCCATCAAGTTCGCCGACTACTATTCTTCCGTCACCAGCACAAATTTTGGCATCTTCAACAAATTGGCTACTGGCTCCAGCTCTAGAGTCTGCTTTAGTAGAAACAGTTAGCAGATCACCATGCGTTTTCCCGACGCACGAATAAAAAGTTACCGCACTATGCCATGGGCTATCTTCATAATCTTCGTAAAATCCTACAAATTTAGACATAGCAGTGCCGTTTGGGTAATAAGTTACGCTTATTTCTGGTTGCCCTTCGACGTGCGGCTGTTTAGAATCAGTAACTGTGACACTTTTCGGAGTGTTATTCCCAGACTTATTATTATCATGGCTTCTCGCCTTTCCTTCTCCACAGCCTGATATAGCGAGAGCAAAAACAGCCAACAATGCCACAGGGGTAGCACTTTGATATTTTCTTGAATCTGATGGGGGTCTGTTGAAATTCCTCATTGTTTCAAAATGTTTTTAGGCTTCTTCGAGGGTGTAGGTGGCTTTGGCTACTCTTTTGAACTGTGGTTTGCTCTGAAGGTTGAGTAAAATAGTTGTTTCTTTGACGTAGCGGTTTTTGAGAACTTCTTTGACTATTTCGTCGCGGTGGAGAGGTTTGTTAGCTTTTTTCAAAATGTCAGCAATGATGTCAGAGACAGTTCCTTTTTTGTAGCCCCATTCTTTGAGAGCGTATAGCCCCCTGCCGATGAGAACAAATCGTCCATCTTTGATCAGTTCGTTATGAATCGCCTGAGTTGTGACGTCTTTTCTCTTGAACTCTGAGCCCTTAATAGCTTTGGCTATTTCGTTAAAATGCATGTGGCTTCCCTTCTCTTTGAGAATCACATAGATTTTATCGCGAATATTTTTTGGATTAACTGTAGGCCATTTGATCAGTCCCCACTTCCCGCTTAGGGTTGCAAGATGTTTTGAGGTGCTTGATAGTGCGGCTGTGTGTTTGGGGTCAGAATGCCCTACTGCTACAGCAATTTTTTCTACAGGATGAGGTTTGCCAAATTCTTTGATTGCTTCTATGATTTTGGCAACATTTTCTTCTACGTATTGTGCCGGGCTGTGTTTTTTTACCGTAATAGTTTGGTGGAAATTGTCATTATCTCCCATTAGCTCAAGTTTTGGACACATATCAGCTAAAAATGCTATTCGAGATACAACAAGGCGATTTGGCTTCTTTTCCCCCGTTAAGGTTGAAGACAGATCAAGAGTTCGCATGACATTGCCGTTTTCGGTAATTTTATCAAGTAGTGTCTCCTGAGCTGCCAGTACTGCAGCAATTTCACCCTTGTTTGCTGTTTCTTTAAGCTTGGCCACTACTGATTTTTCAAGTTGTCTAACTCTTTCACGGGTTATGCCCAGAAGCTCACCTATCTGTTCTAAAGTCTCTTTTCTTTCGAAAAGACCATATCTACGAGCAATTATCTCTCTCTCACGCTCTTTATCGATAACACCTAACACTGCATTTGTGTATTTTTCGATGGTTTCTTCTCTCATGTATGTCCTTCTTTCAACTGTTCTCCACCTGAACAATAAACTGTTGTTACTATATCACTAATATATTTATGTGTCAAATATATTTGCCATATTTTGAAAGTACTTATCTTGCTACCATATTGTAACACTATTTTAACGATTGTTGCCAATATATTTTCTATTTTTTGAAACTTTTTCGGCGCGGTTTTGGTTTATAGGTGTCTAATATCTCTTTTGCCTCTGTTAAACTGAGATTTTTCGGGTCCGTAGACTTGGCTATTGGAGCATTTTTTTTGCCGTCGGTCACATATGGGCCATAAGGGCCATTAAGTATAGATAAACCCTTTGGGAATTCTTGAATTACCTTTTTTGCGGATTCTTTTGATTTTTCCTCTATAATGGCTAGCGCTTCTTCTAGGGTAATAGTGAATGGGTCAAGAGGTTTGATAGACACGAACTTCTTTCCTACTTGGACATAAGGTCCAAATCTCCCCAGATTTGCTTTAATTTCTTCTCCATCATTCGTTTTTCCGAGCAAACGAGGTAGTTGGAACATGACGAGTGCATCTTCTAAGGTGACGTTGTCGATAGTTTTGCCAGAAGGCAAAGGTGCAAAATCGGGCTTGGTGGATTTATCCTCTGTTTCTCCTCTTTGGATCATAGGCCCAAATCTACCAAATCGGGCATAAATAGGTTTTTTGTTTTTTGGGTCAAGACCAATTAGTTTGGCCTGAGAAGTTTCTTGGCGACTAGCCACATCACTGGCCACGATTAAAGGGTGAAACTTCTTATAAAAGTCATCTATCATGGTTTGCCACTTTTCTTTACCTTCTGCAACGAGGTCAAGCTGTTCTTCTGATTTAGCAGTAAAATTATAGTCAACAATCATCTCAAAATATTTTTCCAAGAAATCATTGACCATTGTTGCAAGGTGGGTTGGCAACAACTTGTTCTTTTCCTGTCCCAGCAGGCTTTCTTCTGTCGTATCTGTAATTTTGCCTGCAGAGTTTAGTGTAATGACTAGGGTTTGCTTACTTTCTCCCTCAACATTGCCCTTTTCTACATATCCTCTGGTTTGTACTGTTGAGATGGTTGGTGCGTAAGTACTTGGTCTGCCGATACCGAGTTCTTCAAGTTTTTTAACAAGGCTGGGCTCTGTGTACCGAGCTGGGCTTTTTGTGTATGATTCGCGGGCTTCAGCAATAATAAGAGAGGGGCTATCGCCTTCTTTGAGGTTTGGCAGTGTAGCGTCGTTTTTTGGACCACCAGAAATAACCAAAAATCCATCAAATTTAAGAATTTCCTCCTCTGCTATGAAAGAGTGCTCTGCCCCACTAGGGGTAATAGTTACTTTTGTTTTATCTACAATCGCCTCTGACATTTGTGATGCGACAGCTCTTTGCCAGATTAAACTATACAATTTGTTTTGGGCTTGGTCAGAGGTGGGAGACAAGTTAGTAATATTCGTTGGTCGGATGGCTTCATGGGCTTCTTGTGCGTTTTGGTTTTTTGTTTTAAATTGTCTAACTTTGATGTATTTGTCGCCATATTGTTGTTGCACATAGTTGGTGATTTTTGCTATAGCCTCGCCTGATAAATTGGTGCTATCGGTACGCATATATGTAATATGCCCAGATTCGTATAATCTTTGGGCTAAGCCCATGGTTTGTTTCAAGCTGTAGCCTAAACGATTGCCGGCCTCTTGTTGCAACGTACTAGTAATGAATGGCGCACTTGGGGTGCGTTTGCCTTCTTTTTTTTCTACTTTGGATACCGTTAGTGTGCTGGATTTAATATTTTCAAAGAAACCTCTGGTTGTTTTTTCATCCGGTAGGTCACTGTCAAGTTTTACATCAAAATCTACAGAATCTTTAGAAAGTTTGCCAGTTACTTTAAACGATTTTGTGGATACATGTTTTTTAATTTCGTTTTCTTTGTCTACAATTAGGCGCACGGCGACAGATTGAACGCGTCCTGCACTGAGCCCGCCTGAAACTTTTCGCCAAAGAACAGGCGACAATTCATAGCCAACAAGACGATCCAGAACTCTGCGTGCTTGCTGGGCATTTACTAAATCAACGTCGACATTTCTAGGGTTTGCTACTGCTTTATCAATAGCTGATTTGGTAATTTCGTGAAAAACAATTCTTTTGGTAGTTTTAGGATCCAAATCAAGAGCGTGGCATAGATGCCAGGCTATTGCCTCTCCTTCGCGGTCTTCATCGCTTGCCAGCCAAACGGCGTCTGCAGTTTTGGCAACTTTTTTTAAATCACTGACAATTTTTTTCTTGTCTTGGCTGATTTCGTAACTTGGCTCAAAGTTGTTGTCTTTATCAATACCGAGGTTCTTTTTTGGCAAATCACGAATATGACCAAAACTACTCATTACTGAGTAATCTTTGCCTAGGAATTTCTCTATGGTTTTAGCCTTGGCTGGGCTTTCTACTATAACTAGATTCATTTTTGTCATTATATCCAAGTAGTATAACCATTATTATATAAGATGCCAAGTGCGGTAGTCATTACTCCGTATAACCCCCTTTATTTCCAGTATAGTTAGGCTTTGGTGAATTTGTTCGGGGGTGCATTGACTGTTTTGTATTATCTCGTTGCTGGTTTTTAGATTTGAGTCGATAAGTTCGATAATCTGGGCCTCGACATCATTATCTGGTTGGTACGCGTGGACTGTGTTTGTGGCTGGTTGAATATCCATAATTGCCAAGACGTCCTGAGGATTGGTGACTAAATGCGCCCCTGCTTTGATGAGGTTGTTGGTGCCTTGGCTGGTGGGGCTATCTATTGGTCCCGGAACCGCCATAACAGGTATGCCAAGCTCTAGAGCGTGGTTTGCGGTAGAAAGACTGCCACTACGGATAGCCGCCTCTGTAATTAGCACTGCGTCACTCATGCTTGCAATAATTCGGTTACGAGCCAAAAAATGGTAGTTTGCCGGTAACATATCCCCCCCGTACTCACTGATAAGAGCGCTCAGTGGATTAGAGTCGATAATTTGCCTGGCTATCCCTGTGTGAGACCTAGGGTAGACAGTATTAATCCCACAAGGTAGCACAGCTATTGTTTGTCCACCGGCCTCTATAGCGCCTCTATGACCCAAGCTATCAACACCAAGCGCCAAACCACTAACTATTGTGATGCCGGCTTTGGCAAGGTCATAAGATAGCTTTTTAGTAACTGCTTGGCCGTAATCACTCACTTTTCTGGAACCGACAATGGCCAATCTAGGTTGGCGCAAGATAGCGTTGATATCTTGAGACCCTGAACGGAGGTAAAGTTGTTCAACTTTAGGAAGAACATGCTGCAAATAACCAAACTTGGCAATTTCTTTTCTGCTTATGGTTATAGAATTATCTTTTTGCATAAATTACAAAATAATATTAAAGTATTGACATAATGAAACATTTTTGCTAGAATAGCAATTAGTAAGGTCTTCTAAGGCCTTAAGCACATTTCATACCCAATGTTAGATTGTTTTAGAGTATTAAGTTGTGTTATTACCCTCTAATACATTTTATCACTTATCCTTCAAAGATAAGTGGCTCTAAAACATACTAATCCCTTTAACCTTTTAGTGAGTATACAGTACTCCGACTAGTTCGGATGCGCGAATATCTATCTGCGAGACTGTATTCGACGTTTCACGGGTGGGTTGAAGGGTGGATTGGACGCGTGGCCCCCGGGTTTCGTGTCCTGAAATAAGTCTTCAGCGGTGCCCACCCCCACTGAAGACTTTTTATTATTTAAGGAGGGAAAACCAATGAGGTTTCTCCCTCCTTAGCTTCCGGGAAATCAATAGATTTCTCGGTGGATCCTCCCTCTCCAATGTGTAAATTTTTTGTGAACAAGTAACAAAAAAGTTAACTCACAATTAATTCGCAAAGAGAAAATCCATTCTAGCTTCAAGTGTGAATGTCTTGAAAAAAATTAGTGATATCCGCCGCCTGTAGAGTTCGGCTATATTCAAAAAGAGAGCGTTACACTCCAGGAAACTTTCAGTTTCTTGGGTTGCACTCCGCTTATACTCTCTTTTCGAATACATCCGAACTCCATCAGGAGTGTAATCCTTGCTCGTTCCGTAAATATAAAAAATATCATTTCTTATACACGTGTATCAAAAATGATATTTGCAATCTATGTTACTGTGCGAGTCTTTTGTTTTCTTCGTCTTGTGCTTTTTGAGTGTAGTCGAATTCCATCAGGAATTTAAGCTTGCCGATAGAACTCTATAATTAGTCTTAGCCATATGAAAAGCGTTCCTTAGTAGACTCAAATCGTGTCTTGTGCTGGCATGGTGAAAATCATGGATGTCTAGAATTGCTCGTCTCTCTGCTCCAGAAATAATGTCTCTATCTAATTGTTCTCTTATATATTCTGGGATACCATCAACGTTATTACTATGTGAATATACGGAATAGCTACTTATTAGGCCAGGTTTTTGTTTTCTTTTAACTTCTAGCCACTTTGTTTTTAGCTCGTCGTCCGCTAGAGATTCAAAAAGTGCTTCCACATGACTTGGCTTATCTGCTCTTGGTCCAAATAATGTCATTTTCCCAGATGCTACTTCTGCTAGTTGAGGAATTTCATCAAGCATGGTTTTTGCTAAGAATCTATGTACTACTTGGTCGCTATCCGGGTTGCCAAATTTTGGGGATTGGTATGTCTGCCCTGGTATAAGCCCTCTTTCTGTCTGGATAATGAGTGGTTCGCCCGGATTAGAAAGTTTAAGTGCAACTGCTGATACGATCGCCAAACCGCCGATAGATAGAGCCCCGGAGCCTAAGAGAGATAGCTCAAGAGCACGCTTTTGTTGGCTGTGTATGTATGATTCTCCTGAAAATGACATAAAGTTTCATTGTAGCACCCCATTGGCAAACTTGCTATACCGCTCTTTAATTATATTAAAAAGTTGCGGGTGTCTTGGGGTATGGCAGACTCTGAGTTGGCAAAATCTTTTATGATCTCTGTGGTTGCATTAACTGCTTTTGGCAGCTGATTTTGTTGTTCTTTGATAAATTTTTGGAGAACAAAATCAGTGGGGTCTATCTGCTTGGGTGCGACAGGTCCAATACCCAAGCGAACTCTACCGAAATCTTCGCCAATATGTTGGATGATTGATTTGATGCCATTGTGCCCAGCACTGCCGCCACCTGATCTTGTGCGGATAATACCAAAGTCAATATCTAGCTCGTCATGAATCACCACAATATCTTTGTTCTCAATTTTGTAAAATGCTTTGATTTTTTGGACTGCTTCCCCGCTGAGATTCATAAATGTTTGTGGCTTTGCCAGTATTGCTTTTTTGCCGTCTATGCTAAGTTCGCAGATTAGGCTCGATGAACGCGAATCCTTTTTCCACTTCTTTTTCGCGGTAGCTACCAGTCCGTCTAGGCAAATAAAACCAAAGTTATGCCTAGTAATGTCGTACTTTGTCCCAACATTGCCTAGCCCAACAATTAGGATGGTTCGTTCAGTCTGTCGAATATTGTAAAGAGTGGATAAGAAATTTGTTTGTGGCATTTTTTGTATCAAACTCATTGATATTTAGTATAACAAATTTATTTAGTAATTAATCATTTGAGGGTTTTGGGGGTTTGTGGCGGTCAGTTCGCTCTATGAACCAGAATTTTATGGCGGTGCCTTGGTAGCCGTACTGCTCACGGAAGCGCTTTTCTAAATATCTTTTGTAGCTCCAGTGTAGGAATTTGGTGTGAGAGCCAAATATCTTGAAGCTGGGCGTGGGGTTGCCTTCTTCATGTACCATGTAGTTGAGTTTGGGGTTGCGATTTTTAAGTCCTGCCGGCGGATGCATGTTAATACATTTGGCGAGCCAGTTATTCAGGTCGCGTGTTTTGATTGCCTTTTGACGATTGGCGTGAATTTCAAGAACTAGGTCAAATATTTTGGTGACGTTTTGCCCCGTGATACTACTGGTGAAAATAAGTGGAGCCCATGGCACAAAATCAAATGTGTTAGAAATTTGTGGGGCAAGGCTGTCGCGGGTGTAGGCATCTTTGTCTAGCGAGTCCCACTTGGCAACGACCAGCACTAAGCCCTTGCCTGCCTCTTTGATCATACCGGCTAGTTTTTGATCGAGTGCAGAATTAAGCTCGTTGGCGTCCATTAAAAGTAAACAAATGTCAGATTGTTCGATAGCAGAAATTGATCGAATAACACTGAATTTTTCAACACCTGTCTCTATCTTCCCACTTCGGCGGATCCCAGCCGTATCGATGAGTTTAATTGTTTTTTGATTGTATTTGATGTCAAGTTTATTGGTGTCACGGGTTGTTCCTGCTCTGCCTGACACAATCGCCTGTTGCTTTTTGGCGAGGGAGTTAAAGAGTGCGCTTTTGCCAACGTTGGGGCGTCCGATCAAGCTAACGATGATCGAGTTTGGATCTACTGCGTATGATTTTTGGGGGACGTCGATTATGAGTCGGTCTAGCAGTTCTCTAATTCCTCGGTTTTGACTAGCGGTTGTATAGAATATTTCCTTGATCCCAAATTTTTTGTAAATTTCAAGGTCTGGTTTTTTGACTTTGTCTATTTTGTTGACGACCAGGTAGACTGTCTTTTTGCTTTTGAGGGCGAGCTTTGCAACTCTGCGGTCTTCTTCACTGATTCCCGCGTCGGCTTCTATGACTACCCAAATAATGTCTGCACTATCTGCGGCTTGAATGATCTGTTCCTGGATAGTAAATTCGAATTCATCCTCGGCATCTTTCATGCCGGCAGTGTCAATCAACCAAAAGCTGTGGTCGTCGTGAGTTGATCTGGTCCAAACGCTATCGCGGGTTGTCCCTGCCTCTCTGGCAGTAATAGCCTCGTTCCGCCGAAGCACGGAATTAAATAAACTGGATTTGCCAACATTGGCGCGTCCGACAATAGCTACAATAGGTATATTTGATGAACTCATTATTTAAAGGTAATTATATCACAGATGTTGTAATCTGTACATGTTGAATGATTTTACACGCGTGCGTAAACATTCTTAGAAAGTTGGTTTATGTCGTAGTTGCCGAGCTTGGTGCGGTGGAGTTTGATTACTTGGTAATTTAGGGCTTCGAAGGTTCGGCGGATTTGGCGGTTTCTTCCCTCTTTCATAGTAATTTGAAATTTTTTCCTTGTGTCATCCATATTTTCTACGATAAATTTACTCAAGCCATCTTCAAGAGATATCCCCTTGTCGTTGATCATTTGTTGATGGAGCGGCTGTAGCGGTCTATCTAGCAACACCTCATACACTTTGGTTTTTTGATATTTAGGGTGAGTTAACTCATTTATCAGTTCCCCATCGTTGCTCAGAAGTACGAGTCCTGAAGAGTCTTTATCTAGTCTGCCAGCGACTTTAAGAGATAAATAATCTTCTGGTAAAAGCTCATAAACTGTCGGGCTACCCTGTCCGTCTCTGCTGCAAACATAACCTGCTGGTTTGTTCAGTAAGATAGTTATTGGTTGCTGTTTCTCATCTGTATTTACAAGCAATGAATGATGTTGATTTGTCTCTGGGTCAGAAAAATCTATTTGGTCTCCACTTGACAGCTTTTGTCCTAATTCGGCTAAGTCGTTGTTGATAGTAATCAATCCCCTGCTTAGAAGATAATCAACATATCGGCGCGACAAACCAGTTCTGCTGGCGACATATTTGTTTAGACGTATTTGGCTCAAAGTGCAATATTATTATTTGGGTCTGGTGCAGGCACGGGTTGGATATCAGAGTTAATTATAATCGGTGTGTTACTTGGCGGTGTGGCTTGTTCTGTTGAATTGGCTGGGGAGATTACTGAATTGATAGGTGGTTTTTCGAGTCCAGCTTTTGCTTGTTCTTCTGCTAGGAGCTTGTTGAGATCTGGTTTTGAGTTGAGATCATTGATTGGGTTTATAACTTTTTTCCCATTTTGATCTTCTACTATTCCACCAGTATTGCTTGGGGGTTCAGGTGTTGGTTCTGGTGAGGGATCTGGCAAAGCCGTTGTAGGTTGGATGATGGTAGGACCAGGAACTCCGTTTGATATTGCTGCAGATGAATCTGGTGTTGCTTCCGGGGGGTCAGCATTGGTGGGCTCTTCGATTTTTGGTTGATCATCGGAGTTAGAAGGAGCTGAAGCCATATCCGTCACTGGTGGTGCTGTTGGCGCTGCAGTTTCATTATTCCCAAGAGAATTAATATCTTCATGTAGTTCGTTTTTTACATCTTCAAGCGCCTCGCTGAGGTTGGGCCCAATAGAAGGCTCTACAGGAGTGGTAGAAGAATCATCCCCAAGCGAAGGTTTTGCGACTACTGGTTCTACTGGCTCATCGCTAGCAGCAACAGGGTCATCTGATGGAGGCAACGAAGGAGGTTGGGTATTATCATCTGTTGATTGTCCTCTATTAGTTTGCAATAGGGTGTCATTGTCACCTTCCGGGGGAGTACTGTCATCAGGTAATGTGACAGTTATGGGTACAGTCGGCGTAGCAAGTACCGATGCGCCTGGGTCCCCAGCGGTAGCATCTGTTGTTTGTTGGTCATCTGTAGTCACAGAAATTTGTTGAGTCGGAGGTGGATCTGCAACCGGCGGAGTAAGTGTTTCTGAAGCTATTGATTCAGCAGTTGAAGGTGTCTGCGTGATAGGTGCATCTTCACTAGTTGTTTGAGCTGTTTGTGAAGCGTCAGGGTCTGCATTTGGTTGGCTGTTTGACTGCTGGGGTGACGCTTCTTGTGTCACTGGTTCTTGCGTTGGCTGGTCATTTACGACAGGTTCAATCGGTGGTGCGTTAGGTGGCAACGCTGGGCTTTCAGTTATTGGCGATTGGTTTTCAACCAGATTGGGTTTAAGAGGCGTCGCGGCTGCTTCGGTCGTAGGGCCTTCATCTCCGAGCACGCTTTTGACGGCTTTTACTACATCTTCTAAAGTTACCTGTGACTTGACTAGATATTTGTCAGCGCCCAATTTTTTAGCACGTTCTTTGTCTTCTTCTTGTGACAAGGCAGTCATCATAATGACTTTGGTACTTCGAGTTTCCGGAGCGTTACGGAGAATATCAAGCATATCAAATCCGCTAATTTTTGGCATCATCACGTCAGATACAATAAGCTCTGGTTTTTCTTTGACTGCCAAAGCGAGAGCTTCTTCGCCGTCCTGTGCAAAAACTATTTCGTATCCTTCGGCAGACAGTCTTGCCCCGTATATCTCCCTAAGGTTATTGTCGTCTTCGACTAGCATTATCTTTGTCATATGTTTAGCCCACTTTTTTCGTTAACATAATACTTAAGGTTATTGTACCACATTATGTTATTTTGCAACCCCTGACAAGTTCGAATCTATGGATAAATCTTGTTTGTTAATTTCTTTCTGGGCTTGTTCGTTGCTTAGCCTTGGTAGGTTAATAAAAAATGTACTGCCTACATTAAGTGTGCTTTCTGCCCAGATAGTCCCACCATATAGTTCAACTATTTTTTGACAAATAAAGAGCCCCAACCCTGTGCCGCCTACTGTTCGTGTTGCTGTGTTATCGACTCTATAAAACTTCTGGAATAGGTGTTTTATGTCTTCTTTTGGTATACCCGGTCCTGTATCTTTAACGAATATCTGAATAATTTTGTCATCACCTGACAGACCAATGCTAATTTTTCCAGAATCGGTATATTTGGTGGCATTGTCGAATACATTAGTAATAACTTCTCGGATTCGGTCTGGGTCTATCAATGCAAAATAAACGGGCGCAACGCTTTGAAGGTTGGCAGTGGTAGTCGCGTCAGTTGTCGTGTTATGGGGAGTGTTGATAATTAGCTCTACCTCTAACCCCTTTTTTTGTGCAGAAAATTGTAGATCTTGACTGAGTTTTTCGATGTAATCTCTCATTTCTACTGGGACAGGGTGACTAGTTAAACGACCGTCTTCTGCTTTGGCGCTGGTTAATAAGTCTTGAAATAATTTACCAAGATGCTGTGTGCTTGCGTGGGCTTTATCAAGATACTCACGGGCTTTTGCGTCTATGCTGCTAACTTTATCATTCATCGCTAGAGCAAGATAACCTTCGATAGCGGCAACTGGGGTGCGCATTTCATGACTGGCAGTTGATATAAATTCTGCTCTTTGTTGCTCTTGTTTCTTTTCATCGGAAACGTCACGAAGCACAGCAATAGCTCCAATGACGCTATTGTGTTGAGGAGAAACAACCGGTGAGATAACCAATGATACGTAGCGCTTAGTGTTGTCTCGATTAAGCACCTCAACAGTAGCGCTGTAGTTATTAGCGCTGGACAAAACTTTTCTAAATGGGTGATCTGTAAATTGAATACTTTTGAGAGAGTTATTATCCTGCATAATATTAAGCACTGCTACACCATCAAACCCCAGGGCTTCTTGTTTTGGCCAACCAACTATTTCACAAGCCTTTTTATTGATAAGGGTTACATCCCCCTTGTTATCGATAACGATTATACCGTCAGCAATAGATTGGATCAGCATTTCGGCTTGCTTCTCTTTTCCTATTATTTCTCCCTTGAGATTAACGATTTTTTGGCTTTCTTGATCAATATACTGATTTCTCCAAGCAAAATATGACATTATACAGGCAATGTAACTAAGAGCAATTGCCCCAACCGCAAGCCAATCAAAACCGCCAGCGGATAATAATTGCGGGGACATAATAATCATGTAGATAGTTGTTATTAGAACTGCTCCAACAGTTGGAAAGAGCCCAATCATACCGCAGAAGAAACACATAACTAAATAGATCGAGAAATACCAAGAGTGAGACCAGCCAGTTACATTGATTAAGTGGATGAGATTAGCGAGTTGTAGCAAAGAATAAATAAACGTAGCAAAATTGAGCCCACTACTTCTCTCTAATTTGTTGTACAGTACTAGTCGATAGAGAATAGTTATAGTCGCAAGCAACAGAGCCACAAGAGTCATTCCCCATTTGCCAGACATGTAGCTTAAGCTAGGGACAAACATCGCGCATAGCGACAAGACTATAACAATAATAGCGTTAAGAGTGATCCACCAACTGTAGCCGATATACCACCTTTTATCGACAGCTTCTATCATGATCTATTTATTATACAGTAGAACTTCTTATGGTTACATAGATTATTTTGTCTAGTGTATTTTTGGTAACTCTTCCCAATGAGTAGTGTATGCAGGGCTAGCGTCTTTCTTACGCGGTAGCCAATCTTTCGAGTTGTCTTGAGTCGCGTAGTGAATTTTTCCTCTGCCAAAGCGTTTGTTAATTGTGTCGACATCTTTCATCAAACTGTTGTTGGACATTTGTTTTATTGAGGCTTGTGCGTCAAAAAGGTTGACTTGTAGAGAATTATTTTCTGGGCTAAGTTCTGAAAGTATTACTCCCGCACGGTGGTATTTTGTTTTTGGATTGTATATTTGAGAAAAAAGATTATTTGCCAAAGATATAATTTGGCCACTGTTTGCTGATGGGTAATCCAGGCGAACTGATCTTGAAATTTTTGAGTAGCCTTTTTTAAACCTGTTTGATGACACAAAAATGCTTACTCTCTCAGTCAACTGTCCATCTTTTCTTAAATTGAGACAGGCTCTGGCAGCAAGGTCCGCTAAGGCGGACTCAACAATGTATGCCTGGCTGGTGTCATGTCCGAACGTTCTGGTGGCACTAATTACTTTTTGAGGTTTTGTCTCAGTGCCAACTGAGTAACAAGCGATTCCGCTGAGTTCTAAGTATAATCTTTCTCCCATTACAGAGCCCACAATATTGCGGATCTTTGTCCTATTACTGTTGGCAATGTCCAGGGCGTTATCTATACCAGCTACGCGAAATTTGGGCGCGTTCATCCGACCAATTCCCCAGATGTCTTCGACTTTTACTTGCTCAAGTGAAAGATCACCAGCACTGGTCACCACGACTCCACTATTATTTGGATTTTTTTTGGCTAGTTCACTGGCGAGTTTAGCTAGAGTTTTGGTTGGTCCAATGCCAATTGATACAGGCACACCAATCTCACGAAAAATTCGTTGTACTATATTTTCTGCCCATTTTTTTATGTCAGGAATAACCATATCTGATAAATCTAAAAATGATTCGTCTATTGAGTACACTTCTATTGTTGGCGCTTGTTGACTCAAAAACTGGGTTAATCTCCGGGATATATCTCCGTAAAGATGAAAGTTCCCTGAAAATATTATTATTTTGTTGCTGGCAATAATTTCTTTGTATTTAAACACAGGGGCTCCCATAGGTATGCCGAGTGACTTGACCTCGTTACTTCTAGCAACCGCACATCCATCGTTGCTGCTGGCGACAATCACGGGTTTGCCAACCAATTCCGGTCGAAATATTCTCTCGCAACTGACAAAAAAATTATTACAGTCAACCAGTGCAAACAATTTATTTGACGGCACTATTTAGCCCTATGGCGATGAATAGTCGCAGTTACTACACCCCACGGCTGGGTCTGATTATTAAACTTAGCCAATTGAAATTGGTCGCCACTCACAACTGCTATTAGTTCTCCTTTTTTGGGCTTTAGTGATCTGTCAATTATGGCAATGTCATTTTTGAAGATCTCTACGTTTTCCCACTGATCTGTCTCTACGGTAAATAGGTATGTACTAACAGAAGATTTGATGAGCAGCTTGTTTAGATCAAGTGGCGTGGTTTCTGCGTCCAGGCTGGCGTTGGGAAAACCTTTGTTAATTCTCACGTTGTCCATAGCATAATTTTACACTAATTTTGTCTTGTCTGGAGTCAGGAGATCGTGTTATTATTTTCTTATAATTATGGAAGCATCTAGATTCTTGGATAGGACAACACCATCAGACCAAGTTAAACCCCCTTTTGGTCCAAATGATGCTGACAGTAGACTTGCTGATCCTACAGCAGATCATCGCTCTGTAATGAGGCTACCCCTATCGAGAGTTGTTAATGTTTCAGAAGAACTTGCTACACGACTTGATCCCCATGTTGGAGACCCCTGTGACGAACTTCGTGGCATATCTTGCCAAGAAATTGTCGATGATCCTAATATCCAACATTTGATCTAGATTTCGACTTGGTCGAGGAAAGTGACAAGTTCGCTTGGTGATACCTCGGCTTTGATCAGGTAGCCGTCGGCATCTTTTTCTATAGATTTTCTAGTGTCCTCACTGTTTTCTAAATTGGTTGTTATGATAATTTTGCTTTTGATTTCAGGATGTTCTAGTTTAATCTTTTTGAGAAAGTCTATTCCCAAAAGACCAGGGACCATGATATCTAGCAGTATGATATCGAATTCCCCATTTAAAGCCAGCGTCAGACCCTCGTCCCCTGTTTCTACAATGACTACTTCGTAGCCACCATCAATGAGCGCGCGGGAGTATAGCTCCCCTATAAACTTTTCGTCTTCAACTATTAATACTTTTTTCATTGTAATATTAATTCCTGTTTAATGTGTGGTTTTTGATCCAACCGTGTCCAGTTCTTATTATAGACTGATCGCTAGTGTTTTGGCTAGCCACTGCGCTATATGGATGCAAGGTAAATGATAGTTCGCTTCCCTTGCCATCTGTGCTTCTGGCGGAGATAGTGCCATCATGAGCGCTAACTATGGCTTTGCAGATGTACAGTCCCAATCCAGTCCCCGCTATGCGGACTTTGTTGCGGTGATTTCTAGAAAACTTTTCAAAAATATGAGGCATGACAGATTCAGGGATTCCCTCCCCGTAGTCTTTGACAGTTGTTTCTATCATTCCTTCTTCGTTGAGCCGTGCGCTAATATCGATAGCACTGTCGGTTTTGGTGCTGTACTTTATAGCGTTATCGATTAGGTTAACCAAAACTTCTGTTATTGTTATGGGGTCTGCACCGACAGTGGGCAGATTATCGGCAATTTCAATATTGATTTTTTTGTCATAAACCTCTGCCCGGATTTTTGTTTCTGCAACAACTTTTTCTAATAGCTCTGGCCACACTGTCTCGCTGAGCGTTAATTTTAGAACTTGTTTGTCAAAGCGTGCAACATTTAAAATATTACTGACAAAAAAAGCCAGACTGTCAACAGAAGCTCTCATTTTTTTGACATAAGAGCTAATATTTTCGTTATTAGCTGTTTCTTTTTCAAGTACTTCAGAGTAACCTCTTAAGACGGTCAATGGTGTGCGAAGCTCATGAACCGCTAAAGCAATAAAGCTAAATGAATCATCATCTTTTGAATATTTATCTGACTGGTCAAAAAAGCACAGCAACGTGTCGGTTCCAGAGGCGCTGTGTTGGCTGTAGCTTGCAGAAAGGTCATAATATTGGTAATCGCCGCTGTTTTTGCCTGTTAGACCAACACGTGACCAGGATTTGTTATCGATTACATGACTAGACGCTGTTTGCTTCAACCATTCAGTGACTTTGTTGTCGGATTCGTCTAGGTTGAATACCTCGCTGAATTTTTTGCCTATAATTGACTCTCCTGAGTTTGATAGGTGTGTTGCCTGGGAGTTAGCTAACATGACGACCCCACCACTATCGATACCGACTATTGGCATTTTTATTAAATCTAAGATTGGTTCAGTCTGTTTGTTTGGCGCGATAGAGCTTGTTTTTGCGCTGGCTAGATCATATATTTGACGGACTAAATTTGTAGTCAGTTCTCTACCAAAGTTTATTTGCTTTAAGTTAGGCGGCGTGGTCAAGTTGTTGTTAGGCTCAAGGTGGTATATAGCATTTGCAACTAGACTAAGTGGTTTGGTAGTGATTGAATTTAATTTTATGCTGAGCAATAGACTGGTCACTGTCACAACTGCAACTACTAAAGCCAATATTGCTATAAAAGAAATATTGGTGTAGTAGCCAAGACCAATGATTAGCGAAATAGATATTCCAGCAACAAACAAAAAAGAGATGAATATAAGATTTTGCGTTTTATTTGTAAATTGTTTTAGATGTCCTTTGTCCATGATTTTAAGGAGTGATCTTAACCGAATCAAGACTGCCAACCATTGTTACCCATGTCTGACCTGGGTTTAGCTGTATGGGCTTGCCAGCTGCATCTGTGAAGACAAACTGGGACTTGATGGCTGATTTTGTCCATATACCTTGGGTGACTGTGCCATCTTGGAAGATATAGACTGTACCTGTGCCAGTCGTGCGATAAACAGAGTAAATACCTTGAGTTGAATAGTCAGTAACAATAGCAATCACTACTTTTGGACTAAGCTGAGCCCCAGACCTCAGGTCCGTATGTGGTTTCCCTGCTTGGCTCCGTAGATAAGAGTTTGTTGGAGCGCTATAGTCAAAGTGCGGGTTATACAAAAATCCGGAAAGATTAAAATCTACGGCATGGGCGTTTGGCGTAGGGCTTGGTGCTTCTTTGGCTTTTCTGCCGAACCCGACGGCATTGCTCGTGGTATATCCCCTGCCTGCGGCTGCTTTGTCAAGATCTGCAGTAGAAGTGTAGAGGTTGTGCGGTGCATATCGGTCACTGACTCTTCGGAAAGCGGCACCGTTGGCTCCATGGTCTAGATCTTTGAGACCGACATTTCGTAGCTCAGCCAGCCCGTCACCACTGCCCCCTGCGTGGACAAATATTGGGTCAAATGGTGCGACTAGGTCGACATAATAAGGTCTTACTGAACGTACTGGGCCAATATAGTCAGGTTGGGTTTCCATAAAAGACGCGTTAAACCGTGTTATTCCTCCCTCGGCAATTGCCTCAAATATAACTCCGGCGTCTTTGAGTCCTGATTGCGGTCGTGAGTCTGGACTGTTCTCTATCTGGATTGAGGTAATTGGCCGTGCGTTACCCCCTATTGGAATTTGGATGCCTGTCAGACGTGAAGCTTCAGTGGTTGGTTTTGGCGGAGCTTTTACTACAGGAGCAGGTGCCGCTGATTGTTTTGGCGGATCAGCCTTAATAAAGAAATACCAAATAAGACCACACCCTATAATCAGACCTAAAATTATTGCTACAATGGTGATTTTTCTTTTTTTAGGGTCGTCCGGCAAGAGTTTGATCCTCCTTTTTGCCTTTTTTTGACCAACAATAATTTGAGGCTGGACGCCATTTTGCGGTTGGTTTGTTTTGAATATATCTCTATCCATATTTTTATTTTATCAATTTAACTAAATAGTATTTTAGCATAAGCCTAAAGAGATGTAAATATAGCGCTACAGAGCTTTGATCTGTTGGTTCATTCGGGTGATTACTTTTTTTTCCAAGGGTGTAGAGAGTTGGGGCTAGTTCCGGGCTGGCTGTTCTTTTGGTGTTTCGACGGTGGCTACCTCGACTGGTGTAAGGAAGCTGCCTGCTTCGTTGCCCATAGACCTATCATAACAACGCTTAAGCTAATTCGCCAGTGTTAGACGAAAGAAAATGTTAATCGTTCTGCGTCCAGTGATTTGGCTAGAGCTGCTCCTATTTTTTGTGAGTATCGTTGTAGCAGCTGAGGGTTGTAACGACCGTAATCGCCGCTTGCTGAGCTGAAGGTAACTTGGGTATTGCCATTGGCTGTCTGGACGGCCAGATGGCCGCCACTAACAAGGCTGTTGTCGATTGAGATTCTTGGGGTGTCGTTTTGCTGACAATACTGACTCAGTATCTCCTTGTGACGGAAGTAATCCTTAGTGTTTGACCATGCAATAACAATCTTTGGTTCGCCAGAACTGGTGTCCACAGCGACGACGAATTTGTTCTCCTCACCTTCGTTTAGCGGTGCAACTTCGGCAAGGATGGGCTCGGATTCTATGGCTGTAGCAAGCTGGTTAGCTTCGTATGCAAACTCACTGGCGCTTTCTTCGCTAAGACGGGTGAAGCTGCTAGCCTCCTCGGCTAATTGTCTTAGTACTCTCGGATCGTCGATATATCTAAGTCCTGACTCTATGTTGCTTGTGTCGGTCTCAAGCTTCAAAAAAGGTATTAAATAGTCGTCGCCTACTTCAGAGTAGTGCTCCTTAATATAACCAGGGTTTATTTGGTCAGTGAGTACTAATCCATATAAATACTCGAGCTGATTGCTTTCAACAAGGTCTTTGACTAAGCCGCTCTCTCCTATTTCGTTATGGCCATCAGTTGCGTGATTTTCTGGATCTTGGCGCGCCCTGCGTAGCTTGTGAAATAGGATAATTTTTTCGTCAATGGATAGTCTGTCCTTATACATTGTGTTGACGGCCAAGCCGCCGACGTTGAAGTCTTTGCTGCGGAGAATTTCCTCAAGCACCTTGTCAGATATTCTTGCCTGAACGATGCTATTGAGGTTAATCGCAAGGCGGAGGTTTCTGTCTAGACTTGCTTGTCTCTTGAGTAAACACACAACCGAATCTGCGTCATCAAAATTGGTTGCTTCTAGCATTGCTGATGACACAGCATGTGACATAAAGTAGTAGCTAACTCGTTTATCAACCTCTCCGTCATTATCCAATGTTAGACTTAAAGAATTTTTGCCAAACAGCGTCTTGAAGTCCCTAAAAATTGCTAAGACTTCGGTCGATTCTCCTAAGTTCATGTCTGGCTTATCATCCCCCTTTGCAGCAAACCAGTCTAACACCTCTTGGTTAGCATTTTCACGATATGCTTCTGGGTCATTAATGCCTGCGTTGTCGAGCACGGCCTTAACTATGTCGAATACGGCATTGTCCAAAAAGGCTTCGCTGTGAATTGCTTTCATATCTAATACAGTATAGTCTTGAGCGGGACGTTCCATTTGTAATACTATACTATACATTGTATAGTATGTAAAACATAACCTTCATAGCCTGGGCAGGCTTAGAAATTTGCGAGCTGGCTATTGATTCTAGATAGGCTCTTGTCTTTGCCGAGGGTGTGGAGAGATCCTGTGAGTTCGGGGCTGGCTGGTGCTTGGGTGGTGGCTATGCGGATCAGGCTAAAGAGCGCAACTGGTTTTTCGTCGGTCAACTCTAATAATTTATTGAGGCGTTCTTTTAGATCATCTGCCGAGAAATCACTTTGCTGTAGAGACTCCAGCGTTGTCTCCAGAAGTTCTTTTAGCCGCGAGTGTTCGTAATTTTTAAGTTGTTTGTGGGTGCTTATAAGTTCTGGATTAATTGGCAAATCGATAAAGAAAAATCGTGTTAGCTCAGGCAGTTCTGCAAAGAATTTGAGCCGTTCTTGGACCAGAGTCAGCACGCGTTTTTTATATGATTCATCTGCGTTTTTAGCCTCTTCTGGCCAGAACGGAGCAACTTTCTCATACAGATCATCCAAAGATAATTTACGGATATGTGCGCCGTTAAGCCAGAGCAGACGCCGCTCGTCGAACTGTGCCCCACTCTTTTGGATTTTCGAAATATCGAATTTCTTGATAAGTTCATCAACGGCAAATATCTCTTGCTCTGTCCCATCATTCCAACCTAGTGTAGTGAGAAAGTTGATCATAGCTTCTGGTAAGTATCCCTCATCCCTATAATCCAAAATATCCTTTGCCCCATCTCGCTTGCTAAGCTTTTTATTGCCCATCTCGCTCATAATGTGTGGCATTGTTGCCATAATAGGAGGTTTAATAGCCAGAGCTTCGTATAGATTCAAATATTTTGGTATGCTTGCCAAGAATTCCTGACCACGGATAACATGAGTAACCTCCATCTCGTGGTCGTCAATAATATGGCAGAAATTGTAGGTTGGGAAACCATCAGATTTGATTAAAATAAAATCATCAATAACTTCTTCTCCGCTATGAAGATCTCCCATGACTTCGTCGTGCCAACTGTATCCTTTAGGGTTTGATTTGAGGCGGAGTGGCTGAGAGCCATCCCAGATCGGTGGCCCGCCAGCTGGCGGATCGGGGCGGTGATTGCGGTATAGAAATGGTTGTTTATCACGTTTGGCTTGTTCACGAAATTCTTGAACTTGCTCAGGTGTATATGGGTCGGCGTATGCTCGCCCACTTTCTCTTAATTTGTCTGCCCATTTCTTATAGATATCTAGGCGCTTGCTCTGAAAATACGTTTCTTCGTCCCATTCCAGCCCCAGCCACTGCAGGCTTTCTTGAATATGTTCGACACTGCCCTGCACCTCGCGCGCTTGGTCTGTATCTTCGATTCGCAAGATAAATTTACCCCCAGATTGTTTGGCAACCAGCCACGCAAAAAGTGCAGTGCGAACCCCACCGACGTGTAAAAACCCGGTGGGACTTGGCGCAAATCTAGTCTTAACATTACTCATTAAAGGTAATTATAACAGATCGGTGCTCTATAGGCTTTCGGCGATTTTGAGGAGTTGGTCTGCATCAAGGTTAGTATCGCCTTCTATGCTGTAGAGAATGCCAGCATCAACCCAAACTGCCTTGTTGTTGTCATAGACGTAAACTGTTTTGCCATTTTGCTGATATGTCTGAAATGGTTTGGCTGTAGCAAGGACTTGGTTGTTGAGCAGTGATTGGCTGGACCAGTCACTGGCTTGTTGAGTTATCCTATAGTTGCCACTGTCAGTGTTTGATTTGTAGTTGACGATAACTTTGCCTGGTTCTGCCTTGATTGGTCCGTAAATTCCAAAACCGGCAGGCTGGTATTTGGGCAAGCTGGCGGGGATACTGGCCTGCAAGCTAGCCATTTTGACTTTTATGGAAGGAATTGTGAGATAAACACCAATTATAAAGGCAGAAACAACTACGACAGCGGTTAAGGCGACGCGTGCTCTTGATCCAAAGGGGTGAAATATCTTTACAATCCTAGAGAATGGTGATTCAACAATATGTAGCTCGTGAATATGGCTAGATGCCTCTTTGATTGCTTCTTCAAATGGGTCGACTACATTGGATTTAAATTTGCTTTCTAGCTGTTCAATAGTCATGTGCGACAAATTTTGAGTAGGCGTCTTGACGGCAACTTCTGTGTAGATTTTATTGATAGGTTTGGTTGTAGATGTTTGGCTGGCCTGTTGGTGGAATTTCTTGATTGCCGGGCTTCTGGTGGTAGTCTCTCCTGTTTTAGCGACAAATTCACCTGGTTTTGCTTTATTAACTGTGGTGAGGTGTTGAGTTGATGGACGTCCAATACTTCGAACAAGAGTGTTTGCTTTGGCCGGACTGCGAGCAATGTGGTTTATTGCTGTTTTGTTTAGTTTGTGTTGGTGAGAAATGGTATGAACGCTGACGTTATTATCACCAATAAAACCATCTATTCTGCCAGTAGATTTAGGTTCTACTGTCTTGGCACTGGGGTTGCTGCCCAGCACTTGCCCACTCCTCATGTTATAAGTTTTGCCGTTTATTTCTATTGTCGATTGTATTTCGCTCATTTTTATTTTCTTCCAGCTATTTTAGATGTCTTTATAATATAATGAAGACTCTTTCAATGTCAAACATCTTCTTTCAGTAGAATCATGCTAGGACTAGACAGCTTTGCCTTGCACTATCTTCATTCCGATGCCATAGCTAAGGTAAAAACTGTGATAAGATAACTGTTATGGAATTTCTCGATCCAGAGTATAAAAGACGTCATAATTGGATATTAGTCATAGGTCAGGGCTTGGTTGGCTTGGCGGTGGTGACGGTCGCTCTGATGCTTGTTTTAAAGGCCTACGGCTTCGATGTGGATAGAAAAACAGGCGAAGTGATCCAAAATGGTCTAGTTTATGTCGATAGTGCCCCTGATAAGGCAAATATCAAGATTAATGGTCAAGATCACCCAGATAAAACAAACACCAGGTTTACACTGCTCGCTGGGGGCTATGATTTGCAACTAAATAAAGAGGGATACAGGACTTGGCAGAGAAAGTTTGAGCTAGAAGGTAGTGAGATAGAGCGATTTAATTACCCAATGTTAGTGCCCAAAGACCTCAAAACAGTCAAAGTTGACTCAAATACAACGATGAAAAGCGTATATTCCCAGAGCCCGGATCGCAACTGGCTGATTGTTAGCGAAAATGCGGATCTGTCTTCTATGAAAGAATATCATTTGACTGATCTTACTAGTGCAAAATTACCAAAAATACGCTCTTTTGCGATACCGGATGGGGTTTTTGAAAAAGCCGTAGGACCTAGCCAATTTGAAGTGGTAGATTGGTCGAATAACAACACGGATTTTTTGGTCAAACATACTTATGACAATAAGTTTGAATATGCGCTTCTTAACAGAGATCAACCAACAAAATCGTTTAATCTTAAAACAATTGGTACGATTGACGGCGAAGTCAGCCTGCTGGATAAAAGTGCCGATAAGTTTTTGGTATTTAATAAGTCTAGTGGTGCTTTGACTCTTATAAACAAGAAAGATAAAAAAACAAGCCTACTTCTCAGTGGCGTGTTAAGCTTTAAATCGCACGGTGATGATAAGATATTATTTACTCACGTTAGCCCCAGCGACAAGACTAAAGCTCGTGTTTCGCTCATTGATAACAACAAATTATATGATATCCGTGATATACCTCTGAGCGAGAACCTACCGCTTAATATCGCTAGTTTTCAAGATAAGTGGTACATAATTATTGGCTCAGAAAAAGAGGGCAAGACATATATTTATGAGGATTTTGTAAAAAAATCAAAGGCGACTACTTCCGCAAAAGTTAGTCCAATCAGAGTGATCAAAAATAATATAAGTAGTAATCTGAAGCTAGAATTTTCTAAAAATGTAAGGTTTATATCTTCGTTTGGTGGTGGTGATATCTCGATTTATGATATGGAAGATAAGAAAAGCTACCATTATAAAATAGATGCGATTATGCCTGCGGGCGATGCGCCAATCTGGTTAGATGGGCACAGGATTGTTGTGTCAGGGAATGGTCAAGGTATGATGATTGATTTTGACGGTTCAAATAAACAGGTGCTTACTCCCCTCCCCAGTTCAAAAAATATATATTTCGATCGAGATTATGAGAAATACTATACAATTGGTTCACTGGATGCTGTTACCTATACGTTGGATCAGGTGGCTTTGAGAACTCCAGCAGACCAGTAGAATAGTTTTTTCCCAAAGAACCTATTTTTAACTAAAAAGTTGCGCTTAAAGCCTTCCAGGCTTTCAATCACCATACTTTCTTGTGCCAACAAGAAAGTATGCAAAGAAATAGCAGGCTGTTTGAAAAATACATATTGATCCAAACAAAACAAAAGCCCTGTTTCTCCGGGACTTCCTTTGGTCGGGTCTGGGAGACCTAGTCCTCAAAACAAGGAGCTTTTGGTTTGTTCGTCTCATCTGTTTTTCAAAGGGCCTGACCAACAATCTGTATATTTCCGTAGGAAATATTATTAATAATGACTTTAGACTGCTTTTGGTCCCCTTTTAAAAACACCTTTGGTTATTGCAACTACAAACAGATTAATCTGAGGACCAGGGCTTGTCCCCGACTGGAAGGAGTCCCGGAAGAGTAGTCTGTTTGTAGTTGTAATAAGCTAGGGTAATTGTTTTTAAACTGGGGTGGCACTTTTTGCTTACTTTTTTCTTGCTATAGAGAAAAAGTAGGTCGACAAAAGCCCTATTTAGGGCTTGGCGAAATGCAGTTCATTATAGAAGTTTATTATTCTTTAGAACCAGTTTTTAATTTTTTGCCAAAGACTAGGACTATTACTTGGCAGGGTTTTAGGTATTTCATTTTGATTAACTACAGTACTCTCTTTGTTCGCGACAGGATCAGGAAAAATTTGTTCACCGACTACTATTAGGCGGTTTGTCGACATACCAGGTGGGTCACAAGTAACAAGTGTCATTGTCGATGGACGGTCCCTAGCTTTGAGTATGCTAACATCCGTCGGTGCAGTGACATATTTTTCATAAACCTTGTAGGCATATCTTTTGCCATCTTTATCAATAATAAAAGTGTCGTTTTTTTCGAGACTTTTGAGAAGAATAAAGGCAAATTTATATTGACCACTATTGATGATATTGCCACTACTGTGGCCAAATATAACGGCGTTTCCCTTTTCTCCAGGATTTGGAGTTGTGCCGTAGTGGACAACACCTCTTTCCAGCCCCTTTTGGACGGCTTTTTCTTCTATCGATGGCTCGTCATACACCACAGGGGCCTCAACATTGATCTTTGGGATGATTATTTTTGGCTCTGGTCCTGATGCAGTGCCCGCCCCCTCTGGGTTAACGATAATTGCCGAGGCGCTAACGTTAGTGCTAGGCCGTATAAATGGCGTGATGAATCTTTCATTGAAAAAGCTAAAAAGTAGCACCAACAGCACAAAACCACCCATTGAAAAGCCAAAGATGAGCGATCGAACGTGCTGATTTTTGGTTATTGGTTTGGACCGCGTTTGGATGCGATTGATCAAATCATTCTTCACAGCTTCTGTGGTGTCTTTGTCATGAATTTTGGCAGAATGTTGCGCGTGTACATGACTTGCACTGGCTATTGAAGTGGTTTGCTTCCGAGAACTTTGGGCATGCTGCAATTTATTTTTTTGTTGCTCGTGGTGCCGATAAAATTCTCGCCAAACTTGTCTCTTTTCGTTGTCTGGCAGAGCGTTATAATATTCATGCCACTTTATTTGAATTTCGTGTAGACTAAGTCCTGATTTGGAAAGGTCGTCCATGTAGTGCTGATGTTTGGACATATCGCTGGAATCTTCATGCTGAACTTCTTGAATCTCTTCTTTGGCACTGGGTTCTTTGCCATAAAGTTTATCTAATTTCTTCCTAACTAACTCAGCCGCAAGTTCTGGATTATTGTCGTCCCCGAGTGCATCAAGAGGTGTTTTTTTAGTTGGATCATTCATAAGCGTTTAACTTCAATTATTATAGTATATCTGTTTCTGACAAGCTAACTTTGGTATAATACGCACAGTCTTTTCCGAATAAATCCGAAATGCCGGAGTGGCGGACCTGCCTCCGGCAGGCAAGATTGGTATATTTACCTACCGCAGGTAGGCGCGTGCAACTTAAATACAATCCTTTATCATGAATTATTATGTCTATGCCCTACAAAGTGAATCAAAAAACTACATTTATGTGGGGATGACCAGTAATCTAAAAAGAAGAATTCAGCAACATAATGAGGGTAAGAGTCGTTCAACAAAAGCTTATGCTCCTCTCAGGCTTGTGTACAGCGAGATGTGCGGGACAGGGCTAGAAGCACGCAAACGTGAAAAGTATTTAAAATCAGGTGTAGGTAAAGAATTCTTAAAATCCTTAGTGTATAATAGATAAAATGCCGGAGTGGCGGAATTGGTATACGCGTGCGACTCAAAATCGCATGCCGCAAGGCTTGAGGGTTCGAGTCCCTCCTCCGGCACCATGAAATTATTAAATGATAAGTTTGGGATAAATAATATATGATCGAAGCTGTTATATTTGATGTTGACGGGGTGATGATTGATTCGCTTGAGTCAAATGCAGAGTTTTTTTCTGAGCTTTTTAACAAAACCGGCCACGAGCCCTTAACGGCTGAGCAGTACAGACCGTATTTTCACCATAATATGAAGAAAGTTATTCAGTTGCATACGTCCATAGAAGACGAGGAGGAGATAAATCGTATCTGGGAGCTGGGCAAGAATCTTGTTGTTAGGGATCGTTCATTCCCTAGTGCAATGCCAGATCTTGAAAAAACTATAATCGAACTCAGTAAAAACTATCGATTGGGAATTGTTACCAGCAGAATCCGCGACAGTATCTTTAAAATACCAGACCTCGTTGCCATGCAAAATTACTTTAAAGTTGTGGTTGCGTATGAAGACACAGACAAGCATAAACCGGACCCAACTCCCTTGTTGTTGGCAGGCAAAAAACTTGGGATTCTTCCTGAAAACTGCGTGTATGTTGGCGACACCCACGTTGATGTTCAAGCCGCGAAATCAGCTGGTATGAAAAGCATTTTGTTTGCTCAGCACAATGCCTTTTCAGCAGATGCCAGCACAGATCAATTGGCAAAATTACCAGAAATTATCAAAGGTTGAGGCGATTGTTTTGAGAGGGTCTTTGCTATTCCAAGACAACCAGCAGCTGATATCTGCTGTCACTTGTTCTATGTTTTTTGCCGATTTTGTATAAAAAACTTTTCCGTTTTTGGCGCACCAAATTGTGCCTGTATCAGAGGTGACAAGCGCACATGAGTACTTTTTTGTGAAGATTTCAAAGTATTGCAATTTCTGGGCGAGCCCTAGGCTAGTAGTAAACGCTTTTTCAAATTTTATGCTTCTGCCAAGCTTGCCAAGAGCCAAGTTATCTATACATAGGGTGACATTATCTTTTGATAGTAATTTAAGCAAATAATTTTCTGCAAAACAGCTCAGCGCGGATTCGTTGAGAATTATTTGAACCTTACAATCGTCTAGTAAATTTTCTAGAAATTGTTGGGTTTCGCTACTGTTGCCCATTTCGCCAGAAATTAAGCATGCATCTGCCCCGTCAATAATTCCAGCAATTTCCGGTAGTGATTGCCGGACGTAGTATCCCCCACTTTTACTAGAATTCACAAATATAATATTGGGGTCTTTTTTGCCAACAAGTTTTGCCAGATAATCAGGTAAAACTAAACTGAGTTTGACTCCTTTTGTATTTGCCAAAGACATGTAGTATCTAGAGGTAATTGCAAAGTGATCTTTGCTCCCACCAAGGATGATTAAAGTGCTGGCTTGGCGGTTATTTTCTGGACGCGACCAAAGTATTTCCTCAAAGTCTTTTGGATTAAGTTTTGCAATATCCATAAGCTTTAAATCATCTTAATCGTTTGCCCGATAACATCGCTAGATGCGCGACTTGATGCGTGTCCGTCGAGCGTCCAAGTTAGTGTTGAGTTTGGCAAAGATTGGTGCAGTTTATAGGCGTTTTTTGGTGTGCAGACCATATCGTATCGTCCTTGGATAATATTAATTGGCATGGTCAATTTATCAGCATTTGCAATAATATGATCATTGTCTATGAAACATGAATTTTTTAAATAATGCATTTCAACCTTCATGCCATTTACGTCAAACTCATCGATATTGAGAGGTACCTTTTTCTCGTCCATATGAACAAGTGAAAACTCAACATTGCTAAGCTCGAATAATGATTTATTTGAAGTTTTTGATTTAGGATCAAAGACATTGTTAAGATGATACTGCCCAGGATTTTGATGATATCGCTTCGGAGTATTCTGGAGAAGTTGTTCCCATAAATCTGGAAAAAAGTCTCTCCAACCCCCGCCAAACAACCAGTCAAATTCTGAATCTGTGCCTAGCCATATTGCCCCGATGATCAATCTTGAGACGCGATCAGGATGCTTGATTGCGTAACAAAGCGACAGAGTAGAACCCCATGATTCGCCGGTAATAGCCCATTTGTCTATTTTGAGCTTTGTTCTGACCATTTCAATATCTTCTAGAAGATACTGCATCGTGTTGTTGTCGATGCTGCCACTGGGTACGCTCTTGCCTGCTCCTCTTTGGTCTAGAAATATCACCCTGAATTTTTTGGGGTCAAAAAACAATTTGTTTTTCTCTTTGCAACCATCACCAGGGTCACCATGAACGTATAGAATTGGTTTACCATGAGGATTACCCCACTCGTGCACATACAGTGTGTGCAGACCATCAGTGGTCTTAAAATGATGCTCCGCTATAGTAAATTCGTCCCTGTTCATTACGATAATTATAGCAAGCTATTGGTTATGGGTGAAGACGTCAGCGTATCGTTCGAAATATTTGCGCCATATTGCTACGAGAGGATCAAACTGTTCTCCAAATTTTATGGTGCGGGATTTGGCACGGGCTGCGTTGAGGGCACGTTGTTGTGTCTTCTCAGGTCGGTCTTTCAACAGAAAATAGTCGTGGCTAGCAAGTTTGCCGAGTGGGAGTGGATCAATCCTAAGCTTCCCTCCTAGAATTAATGGTTCTTCGCTCCAAGCGCTTGTGCTGAGTGTGTGTAGGATGCGCGCAAACTCTAACTGTGATTTACCAGGACCTTCCTCAATCCACTCGAGAGCTTCGGGGAATTTATCAAAGACATTTGTAGCAATCTTGTTGACTTTTTCTACGTCTCTGTGGCGCAGACCGGATATGGACCTTCCCGCATAATAGAGAGGGACTACTGCAGGATGAGGTACATGTGCAACGTTGCCACCAATATGCAACTCCCATGGCTCCAAAGAAGATTCGGTGATAGGTGCGGCAAATGGGAATAACGCCTTATGTCCATCGACGCCATCTCTTGGGGCTTGCCCAAGGTCGTAGATGTATCTGTCTGAAACAAAACCCACAGCAGTGGACAGTATAAATTGACGCGATCTTTTTTCTAATTTGCTAACTTTTTGCAGACCGAATACTGATACATCTAGTGCATTCCCGATGATGCTGGTGGCTAGACCATTAATCTTTCGTATGTCGGTCGCTTCAGTACTTAAAACAAGCAAGTCCAAATCTCTCAGGGTGTTGTCTTCTTCGCGCCTTGAAGGAACCCACAAGTCAGGGGGTGCTATTACCTCTTTTGTTTTGGGCAATATCTCTGTACGTGGGTCTTTCAAAGCCGCCGAACCTATACCTCCTATGAGTTGACACGGAGGCATCCCTTGGTGATTCAACTCTTCAAGTAATGGGGCAATTATCTCTATACAATTTTCTGCAGGAGCTTTTCTACTCATTGTCAGCTATTGTAGATTTTTGGTAGACAGTTTGCAAGCATTAGCGTTATGTGTTGCTATGTCGTCACTCAGACGAAACACTCCCCGGTTTCTTCTAGTACTCCTGCAAGTTGGTTATTATTGAGTTCTGGATCGACTACGGCGGTGTGGTCTGGGCTTTGACCGACTGAGTCCACACATTCTACCCTGTCATCTCTACCGCTGGCCTCTAGGTGGAGACCATGCAAGCGTAAACCTAGTTCCTGGCACATTTTACTAATGGCTTTGATCTCATCTATTATCCTCGGGACTTCACGCGTTTTTCGTCCGTCGAGGGTTTTGACTGTGTTACCATGCATTGGATCACAAAGAATCAGCGCACCTTTTGAGTGATCTTTTATGGATTGCAATATTTCTGGTGCTTGGTATAAGTTGCCAACACCAAATCGCAAAATATACAAAAGTTTGCCAGGCTCACAACTCGGGTTTAGCTTTTGGGTAAGTTCTGCGATTTTTTCTGGTTTGTCTCCAGGGCCGATCTTTATGCCGATTGGGTTTTCTATATCTTTTAACATATCAACATGAATACCATCTGGTTCATTAGTGCGCTTGCCAATCCATGGCACGGTACATGAAGTTAAGAATTCTCGCCCTTGTGCGCCTTGGACGATAAAGCTCTCTTCATACGGAAGAAGCAGAGCCTCATGAGTAGATACGAATTGTTGACCATTATCTCTTAGCGCACGATTGACATCTCGTGCCTGCAAAGCGCCTGCAACCATGCGCGTGGGGTCTGGTGTACGGTCGCTGGGGTCAATGCCATTAATCAAATCTCCGTAGTAAGAAGGTACAATTGAACCATCCGGCAACATCTCACACTCGGCACTTCTTGGTTTTGCGTTCTGTCCACAAGCCCGCAAAGCATGAAGTGGCGGACTTGTAGGGCTTGAAGCTTTGCCTATCTGCAGGAGTCTGGTATATCGTTCAACAAATGTAGTCTCTGGTTGCTGTAGTGATATTGGCTCACTACATGGTCCAGTTACCAAAATCCAGCTACCGTTTGCGCCAGTTGCTACGCCGGCATATTGCTGTTTGGTTGTCAGTATTTCCTCAGGAGTAGCGATTCCAGTCATATCTCTCAACTTGCGGGTTACCTCTTCCAGCTCTGCAACATTAGGATATTCAGGCTGAAAGTGATCTTTGTAGCCCGTATCTCTTATTCTGTCTTGTGTTGCTTCTGTCATGATTGTTTTTCTTATTCTAAAATTAAAAAACCGCCTCTTTTGGCGGTCTAGTCTTTATTTGCTTATAAATTAATATAGACTAAAACGCCGCTTTCTAAAAAAGTAGTTAAAGTTCCAAGTGTAGTATAGTGGTAGCATTTTACCCATAAACTTTAATTATATAGACTTATCGACAGTTGTCAAATCTGCTGCGTGAGGAGGTGTATCAAAGAAAGCTTCAGTAGCCATAGCTATGATGGCTGCAGATTGAGACCAATCTTCCTGTCTACTTAATGATATAGGAACTTCAAATTCGGGTTCCAAACTCTTAACTCCACTACTTGTAACTATTATCTGATGCTGTTTATTGTCAAATGTGAATGATATATCTCTATGTGGCCCATGAAGCCCAAGCCATAGCACTGACCTAGGTTTGTCTTTGCCAGCTTTTGTGCCAACAACTTCAACACTAAATTCTTTTCCCCAGCTTGGTTGTCTTGATATTTTGTCCTGACTAATCTTCTCGCCTTTATCAATAACAGACATGGCTAACTTTGCCAAAGTGTGACTTCCTCTTTCTGGGTCACATTGTGGATTGAACTCGTGGTCAAGAGCTCGCAAAAATTCAAAATCAAATACCGGAGAAGTGCCGTTCCTTAACATGATAGTGATTTTATCACAAAAATGTCAATGTGTCAATTTTACAACTATTGTAAGATGTAGCGGTCGTTGCTTTCATTTATTCTGTAGACGACATTTTTGCGTTCTATCACTATCGGCCAGCCGTGAGATTTGGCAATTTCGTACAGTGCTTGGTTTGGGTTAAAGGCAATCGGATTATCTACAATTTGAAGCATGCTAACGTCGGTTTTGCTATCACCAACGCCGTAGCTACCCTCGCTAGATAACCCGTATTTTTCAATTATCTGCTCTAAAACTGCGCTTTTGTCTTTGCTAGCGATAAATTTCTTACCGCTAAAACCTCCGGCCTCTCTTTCGTAGTGGGTCCCTACCCAATCATCAAATTCGTAGTATTTTGCTAATCTTTCAACCAGTTCGTGGTGCGATCCTGATATTGCTATCAGAAAATACCCTTTGGCTTTTAAGTCTTTAACTAGCCCCCTGGTGTAAGTGTAGATTTGATTTTTGTATTGATCTATAACTTTGTCGATCATCTCGTCAAACTCAGCTGTTTTGATCTGGTGCAAGGCAGATTCAAATATAGTTATTAGATTGTTCTCATAACCAGCGAAGGCCTCTGGATGCTCGCGGTTTTTCCAGACCATCCTAGCTCGATGTAACTTCTCCTCTGCCTCTTTGCCCAGAAGCCCAGCACCCGCCAATTTATCAACAACAGCATGATAAAGTTGCCACCGTATCAAAGTGCCATCAATATCAAATACCGCAAACTTCCTCTTCATATCATAAGTATAACAACTTCCAGCAGGCTTGCACACAAGCCGTATTTTGTTCCATTTTTGTGTCGACAAAAACGGAACCCAAAAAACGACAGGCTATTGAACTAACATGATTGAAATATCTCTCCAACCAACCCAGTTTTTCCGGGACTCCTTCCAGTCGGGGACAAGCCCTGGTCCTCAAAACATGGCGTTGCTTGAATAGATATTTCATCAGTTATTCAAGGGCCTGGCATGAAATAGTCTAAAGTCATAATTAATAATATTTTCTACGAAAATATACAGATTGTTGGTCAGGCCTTGAACAAACCTGAGAGACTACGTCAAGATCACAACTATCAGGCGAGGACTGTTTGAACGACCAAAGGGAGAGAGTTCCGCAGTCTGTTGTGATCCTTGACCGATAGTCCCATCAAGTTTGTTCAACCGCCTGCTATTTCTTTGCATACTTTCTTGTTAGCACAAGAAAGTATGGTGATTAAAAGCCCAGAGGGCTTTAATCGCAACAGGTTTAATATTATGTTGTTTTTTCAATAAAACAAAATAGCTACATACAAAATATAGTTGTATAATATTTAAGATTATGTCTTATTTTAATACATTTGCTCAATATATCGAAGCTGGCGGACGCGAGTATCGACCTTACTTTGAAGGTAATTCAGAGATAGAAATTAACGGTGACAACATACGCTTGTATAGAAGATCCTTAAATATTGATGTTCCACAGCTAGCAACAGCCTTTAGGGGGATAGATATCGGTAATTTGAGCGTTGCTAGTATAGCGACATTGTCAAACACAGTAAAGTTACCTGATTGGTATTCAAAGGATCCATTTGATTTCTATAGGAAAAAGATTGAGCCATTAGATGATGAAAGTCCTGATTTGCCAGGCTGTTTTGTACCTAAAGTTGACAGAATGCAGTCTGTTTATATGCAAAGAGCTTACGGAGTTGCCACCGTATGGTTATCTGCAACCTACGATGAGTACCTAGCAAAAAAACGCATCTGGCCACACATGCACCTTATGGCTCTTGATGTTCCTATGGATCGAGTGCTGCCAGTGGCGAAGGTTATTGAAGCCACAGACAAACAAATTGGGTATAAAGATACAATTGAGGTAGCAGAAGTTGGAATATTCGGTGGTATTAAAAAGGATTGGATTGTAGGCATCGAGCCTCCCACAAAGAAACCGCCTCATGTTTTAAGGGCTGGAAGAGTTGCTCAGCAAGATTCATTACCATTTAGATTTCTACACTGATTGGGCAGTGTAGGGGTTCTAATCAAGCCTGGTTGTTATTGCGTGCAATAAGTGGTTTAATAAATCCATGGTTTAAAATTAATGGAGGGTCTAATGTTAACAAATATTAAAAAATTTACTTTTGGGGTTTTTGCTCTGTTTCTGGCGATGACGCCGGTCCTAGGTATTGTAAGTGTTAATAAAGCAAGTGCTGCTGGGGGCCCTACATGCGGTGCGGATGGTGTGCCTTATTCTTCCTTCTGGACCGACGCTACGATTATGACCAATCAGACTGCAAATTTTACTAATTACAGTGATGGCTGCGGGGATCAAATAACAAATTACACTTGGGATTTTGGAGACGGCACAGGCTATAGTTCTTCTGCTGGAGATATTACGCACGTATATCTTACTCCAGGTGTTTTCGTGGCTACGTTAACAGTTACTGACGAAGTAGGATTGACGGATAGTTATAGTAGGGATCTCAATGTTCGCGATGTTAATCAGTCTCCCACGGCTAATAATGATCAGTATGATTTTAGTGGTCTGTCAGACTATTCTCTTGATAGCGGAAACACTATAACGCCTGATTTGCGTGCAAACGACTCAGATCCCGAAGGTGATTTCCTATTCGCCGAGGTAGTAACCCAGCCGGATCACGGAAGTGTCAACGTAGGCCAGTCAGTCTATACATCATATACTCCTGAGCCTGGTTATAGAGGCCCAGTTAGCTTTACTTATCGAGCAGTTGATGTGTATGGAGGTGTTAGCAATGAAGCAACAGTTACTATGACTCTAGGAACAGTAGTCCCCGATCCAGTAGCTCCAACTCTTCAGAACGACCAAGCGGTTGTTAATGAAGACAGCTCAGTCCAGATTAACGTATATGCCAATGATAGCGATGACCAGCCTTTGCCTGGGCAAGTTGACGTTGTCGATGGTGCTGATCACGGAACTTTGCAAAATCTAGGCAATGGTTCATTCACCTACACCCCTGCCGCCAACTACAACGGCGTCGATAGCTTTGTTTACAGCGTGACAGATGCTGATGGTTTTAGCTCCCAGGCTATCGTAAATATTACGGTCAATCCTGTAATTGAACCGCCTGTTGCCATTGCCGACAATTTCTCAGTCAGTGAAGACAGCGCGCTAAGCGGTAGTGTCACCACAAACGACTCTGTCGAAGGCGTGGCCACCTACTCATTACAGACACAAGCTCAACATGGCACAGTTTCCGTTTCTACAGATGGCACATTTACCTACACCCCTGCCACTAACTACAATGGCAGTGATAGCTTTACATATGCAGTCTCTAATTCTGAGGGTTCTGCCACAGCCACGGTTAGCCTGACTGTCTCCAGTATTAACGACGATCCAACGGTTGGATTCAACTTTACTGTTGGCTCACATCGCAATGTAAGTTTTGCAAATACTTCAAGTGATATAGATGGTACGAATCTGACTTATAGCTGGAACTTCGGAGATGGCGGAACTTCTACGGCTGTATCCCCCACTCACAAATATAAAAAACTAGGCAATTACATCGCTACATTGATCGTAACTGATGCTAACGGCGCAACAGCTGTTATAACAAAAACAGTTAGCCTCTAAGCTAAGTCAAAATTTTTGTGCAAGGCTCCTCTTTGCAAGGTTCAACCCTACAAAGAGGAGCGAGTTTATATGTCTAGTTCTACACTAATCGGGCAGTGGTCGGAGCCTATAACGTCTGGGTATATTTCTGCTGATTTAACCTTGTCTATAATTGAGTTACTTGCGAGCCAATAATCTATACGCCAACCTACATTTTTCGCTCTAGCATTAGCCCAGTGCGTCCACCAGGAGTAGGCATCAGTCTTGTCAGGATAGAAATGGCGAAAAGTGTCAAAAAAACCTGCAGATAACATCTTATCGAACCCTTCTCTCTCTTCACTCGTAAAGCCGTGTTTGCCAATATTTTCTTTAGGTCTGGCTAAGTCAATCTCTGTGTGCGCAACGTTAAGGTCGCCGCAGAAGATAACTGGCTTGGTTTTTTCTAGTTCTTTTATATGTTCTAAAAATGCTGGATCCCACTTTTTGTGGCGAAGTTCTAGGCGAGACAGATCTCCCTTAGAATTGGGTGTATAGACTGTTGCAACCCAAAAATCTTCAAATTCCAGAGATAATACCCTGCCCTCAGAGTTGACATCACCGTATCCGTCATTTTGAAGATCATATTTCTTAGCAATTTTCTCAGAGAAGTTATTTATTATCGTAAGAGGTTTTGTCTTGGTAAAAATAGCTGTACCAGAATAACCTTTTTTGACAGCTGAGTTCCAATATTCTTCATACTGTGGCAGATCAATTTCTGCTTGGCCTTGCATCGCCTTTGTCTCTTGTAGGCAAAGAATATCAGGATCATGCCTCTTTATAAAATCTCCAAAAGCACCTTTATTGATAACCGCCCTGATTCCATTCACATTCCAGCTATAAAGCTTCATAATTTATGTCTGAAAAGCTAAGCTATTTTTTTCAAGTTTTGTTATGCGTTTTTCATGATTGTTGACTTGCTTGTTGGTGTCTGTTATTACGGTTTTTATCGTTTTCACATCTGCCTTAACTTCTTCCAAGTCTTTACTTTTTGCAAGACATTTCATATCTTCTTGCATGTCTCCAACAATCTCCAAAACAGCTTTGTTCTGGCTGATTACATCCTCAACCAACATAGATAAATGCCGAATTTCTCTGTCTGTACCACTCATAGTCATATAATCATAGCACGATTTACTTTCCATATGCTATACTATTTCCGATGTATAAAAGAGTCTTAATCAAAATCTCTGGCGAACAACTTTCTGGCAAATTTGAATCAGGTATTGATCCGGAATTAGTGGGATGGTTGGCTAGAGAAATTAAGGAAATATCAGAGTCAGGAACTCAGGTTGTTCTCATGGTAGGAGGCGGTAATTTTGTACGTGGCGCACAGGTTGTTGGCCATGGTGTCAAGCGTGTTACGGGCGACCACATGGGCATGCTTGGTACGGTGATCAATGCACTGGCACTAACTGATATTTTTGAAGCTCAGGGGGTTAGGACGCGTTGTCTAAGCAATATTTTTGCAGATCAGGTTGCGGAGAAATTTGTTCACCGTCTAGCTAACAAGCATTTAGAAAAAGGTCGTGTAGTTATCGCGGCTGGTGGTACTGGTAGACCATATCTTACTACTGATACAGCGGCGGTGGTAATTGCGCTTGAACTTGACTGTGAAGTGGTCTTAAAAGCCACAAAATTTGATGGTGTATACGACAAAGACCCTGCCGATAATCCTGATGCAAAAAAATTCGAAACTTTAACCATGCAACAAGCAATTGAAAACAGAGACATCAAAGTTATGGACAAAGCTGCACTTGGTCTTGCGATGGAGCACAAGGTAAAGGTAGTAGTTTTTGACCTAACCAAAAAAGGCAACATTAAAAACGCATCGGCAGGAAAACCAGCCGGTACCCTAATTTCTTAAGGAGGGAAAACCCAAAAAGGGTTATCTCCCGATTAGGCCAATAACTAGACCCATAGCCAAAAACTCCATTAAATGGTGGCCAAGAGATATTGTCGTCAGCCTAAAATCTCTTTTTCTGAATGTATCATGGGTTACATGTGACGTCACAATAAAGCCGAGCCAGACCCAAAACGCCGTCCCAAGCGATGCACTCATCCATGAACTGTTGAAATATTGGTGGTACAGAAATGTAATATTAAACAGAATAAATGCACTGAGAAGAGACATCGCAAAGGCTTTTATATTAGCGCTAAGCGTATTATCTTCAATATCCTCCCCTGTTAGTCTGACCAACTTTCTCCAAGTTTGGCCCAGAACAGTGTTTGAATACCAAACCGCCCCAACTACAACACTAACAATGGCCGCCAAAAATACTGCAAGATAATTAACTGATATATCCATATACTAACTGTTTACTATTTGCTAACAGGTGCGGAACTAGCTGAGCCTTTTTTGCCGTAGTAGTCTTTGACCTGGAACAATAGATATAGGCCAATAGCTGTACCGATCAAACTCAAAATGAAATCTCCAACACCTCGTCCAGAAATAAAGATCTGCGCAACCCCATAAACGATATTGATTAGGCTGGCAAGAAATAGTAGATCCCAGCCTCTTTGAGCTTTGAGCTTGAGTGGCGCAAACGCCATCAAAAAGATAACAGCATTAATGACCAACAGAGCTATCCCACCGTAGATAACTATTTTGTCTGTTGAACTATACCCAACAGAAACACCCGTAGTGTATTGGCTAATTTGGTTAGCATAGTTAATCAATGAGTTGCTAACACTTAATAAGTTCCACAGTCCCCAAGCTGCTAACAGTTGTAAAATACCAAAAATAAGCGCCAGATATGGCCACCATTGGACCAAAGTATCCTTGACGTTTTTCGGTAGTGATGGCAAATCTTTAAACAGGCCACCAATCTGTTGTTCTAATGTTTTTATTGTTGACATAAAATAACTCCCTCTTATTTATGTTCATATCATACCCCTACACGTCTCAAAATGGCAAGCTTAAAATAAACTTGAGTCATCCAAAGCTGACTTTTTATATGAAAGAGAGCGGGATATCGGCTGAAGCCTCTTCCCTGCGGTACTCACTCAGAACCCGAGTAAACTTGTCTTTTGGTTCGAACCCGCACCCAATAATCCTTCGTAGCCCCGCAAAAGGCGGAGGGACGAAGGATGGCGGAGAGAGCGGGATTCGAACCCGCGAAAGAGTTGCCCCTTTACACGCTTTCCAAGCGTGCTCCTTAAGCCACTCGGACACCTCTCCAACCCAGTAATTATAGCAGTTAAGTCAGAGTTGATAATTAACTAAGTTTAAAGCCCACGCAGCTTTTTGACTAATTTGTTTCCTTTTTTTTCAATTTTTTGATTTTCTTTTGCTTGCTTTTTGGCGTTGTCTTCAGCTTTTGCTTGCTTGTTGGCTTTTCTTTGAGCATCTGCTCGTCGTTTGTTGACGTATAGTATTGATTCTCCTTTGCCTTGAGGCTGGTATGCCGCACAGTGCTGGTTTCCACTGCCACTTTTCGCACATTCTGTCCCCTTATGGCTAGAGTGTTCTCTTTTTGTGGCTTTTTTCTTTATTGTAGCTTTCTTTTTGGCGGTCTGTTTAGTTGATCCACCACTTGTTGGTGCCGATCCGCCAGTGCCACCTTTTGACTTTGTCTTTGACTTCTTCGTTGAAGACTTTGTTTTTGCAGTAATCTCACTTTTGATTGTATTTCTGACTTGTGATAGTTCTGAGGCAATTTGTGGTCCCTGAGTTTTCGTAATAGTCTGTGTGAGCGTTTGTAGTTCACTATTTATGTCTTGACCAGTATTGACTTTTGCTTGCGCACTTTCAAGACCAGCACTATTAGCCTTTGGACTAGAAAGTTTTGCGATTGTGGCTTTGTGTGCTTTTACCTTATTGCCAATCTCTTTGTCCCCCTGGTTAGAGTCATAGAGGGCGTTTGTTGCAACAAGTCTGGCTTGATTGAGAGAATTGCGCATTGACAGATTGTCTAGCTTGATTTGTGCTCTGACTTTGTTAACAAGTGTTGAGTATATTTGAGCTTCATAAATCATCGAGCAGGTTGCGTTTGCAGCATCTTGTGCAGTAGCTGTCGCACCAATTGTTTCAGTACCTCTACTAACTATTGTTCTGCTGTTATTCACCTCAGAAATTAGTTGCGCTTTGCCGCTCGGCAATGATTTATCAAGTTGCGCATTTGAGTTTTGTCCATATTTATTGATTATTGATTCTATAGAACTCATCTTGGCGTTAAATGTAGAATCTCTTTTGCTGGAGGACTCATTTATAAGTGCTTCGAGTTTTGCCACCGTCTTAGCTCTTTTGTCTGCTCGTTCTTTACCGTATTTCTTGACGGACGCAACATCGTAGGCAGACAGTGATGTTCTACAATTGTTAATATCAGTTAAGTTTGGTTTTATGGGTCCTGCCACACCACCCGTTGAGGTCTGGGCAGAAACGGCTCCAGAAAAAACTAGTGTACCTACTGCTACGAACATGAGCACAGGAACGATAATAAATGATGACTTTTGTTTAAAGTTTTTCATTTTTTGCCTCCTGATCTTTGATGTCTACTTTGTTATTGTCCGGCTCATCTTGGCTGGAGGCTGCGTAACCATCGTCGTCATCGTCATTAATTTCTGCTTCTTCTATCTCGGCTGTAGTTACAGGATCACTGTTATTGGCACTGACTACTCTGTAGACACCAAAACTAATCACACCTAAGACAGCAACAATTAGAATTACTATCCCCAGATGGGCGATTCCATCTGAATTGCTTAAAATACTTCTGGCCTTTCGTTTCGTGATCTTCCTTTAATAAGTTTTTATTTTATTTAATTTAACGATTAAATTTTGCTGCACCGTTGTTAATCTGTCAAATGTTGATATTTTGCCTATTGCTAAAATTACGACATTAACTTCTTGAGTTTAGTTATCCACAGGTGTAGACTAAGAGGTAATGCCAATAATAAATTTAAAAGATGTCAGTCGATTATACGGATTTGGCGACGCCACTACTGTCGCCCTTGAGGACATTAATTTGGAAATTAACAAGGGCGAGTTTGTCGCAATAATGGGCCCAAGTGGCTCGGGCAAGTCCACGCTGATGAATGTTATTGGTTTGCTGGACAGGCCTACGTATGGCGCTTTTACCCTACATGGCGACAACGTCGAGGCTTTAAAAGATGATCAGCGTGCCAAGGTACGCAGGGACAAAATTGGTTTTGTGTTTCAATCTTTTAGTTTGTTGCCAAACATGAACGTGCTAGAAAATGTAGCTTTACCTCTTGCCTATCAGGGCGCAAATTTGCACCATAGAATACTGCAAGCTAGGACGATGCTTGAGCGAGTTGGGTTGGGCGACAGATCTTATTTTTTGCCAACTCAGCTGAGTGGCGGGCAGGTGCAACGCGTAGCCATCGCGCGTTCATTGATCAACCAGCCAGAGATTATTATTGCTGACGAACCAACAGGAAATTTAGACAGTATCGCTTCCCGCTTGGTTATGGAACTGCTGGCCGATATTCATAAAATGGGTAATACGATATTAATGGTGACTCATAATCCAGAACTGACTCGTTATGCGACGAGAGTGCTTTTTATGCGTGACGGCATGATTGTGCATGATGAGAAAAAATCACTTGGTGATATATCTGAGTCTAGCGAAAATACAAAGTTTTTTGAAGAAACAACTAACGAAGAGCATGACATAGCTGGGGTATCTGCTATGTTGACTGTTGAGACCGATCAAGGTAAATATGTAAAAATGAATCCTCAATCCACCAAGAAATCTCGCAAGCCATCTGTTAAAAGACCTACGAAAAAGAAGAAATACAAGAGGTCCAAAAAGTCATGATGATTTCTGATTTAGCGGAAAGGTGTGGTGCAAGGCTATGATGATGGTTGATCACATGCGGATGGCTAGAAACTCAATCCGCGCCAACCGCTTTAGAAGTTTTTTGACTATGCTTGGAGTGATTATTGGTGTGGCTTCGGTAGTGACTGTTGTTGGAATCGGCGAAGGCATTAAGCACCAAGTAAATCGTCAGAGTGAAACTGTCACCAAAAATATTATTTCAGTCCGACCAGGCCGAATTGCCGAACGAGATGGTAACGGAGTAATCACTAGAATAAATATTTTGCCAGCATCAATCCAAACTGGTTCGATCACACTTAACGATGCCAAAGAAATCGAATTAATCGATGGAGTTGAACGAGTTGTCCCAATGGCTTTGGTCAGCGGTACAGTCAAATATGACAATAAGGAATACGGTGGCGCAACAGTAATCGCCACAAAACACGATTTTGTTGATACAGTATCCCAGAAAATTGATTTTGGAGGATTTTACGGAGATGTCGACAAAGAAAAAAGAGTTGCCGTTATCGGCAAAAGTATCGCCGAAGATTTTTTTGGGGAGGTCGTGCCTATTGGCAAGACATTTACGTTTCGGGACCAAGAGTACATTGTTAGAGGTGTTTTTGAGCAATTCCCTATAGCTCCGCTGACCCAGAATATGAATTATAATTCGACAATATTTATTCCTGAGAATGTTGGGTATAACTTATCCGGATCAAAACCCCAACTCTACGAATTGCTAGTGAGCGTAAAACCAGAGTATGACAAGCAGAGTGTAGTTAGGGCTATCGATCAAAGAATCAAGAGTGTTCATGGTGGACAAGAAGATTTTACCGTACTGCGTAGTGATGAGATGTCTATTTTGACAAGCAAGACGTTTACACTTGTTTCATCAACGACAGTGTTGATCGCAATAATATCTTTGCTAGTTGGGGGTATTGGGATAATGAACGTGATGCTAGTGACCGTTAGCGAAAGAGCGCGTGAAATAGGTATCAGAAAAGCTGTTGGTGCTTCAAACTCTCAGATCAAATGGCAATTTTTAACAGAATCGATGGTGTTGAGTTTTTGGGGTTCACTGTCTGGCCTACTCGTGGCGGGGATAGTTATGCTTCTGCTCCGCATCTTTACTAACTTAGAGCCGGTCGTAAATCTTTCAGTGGTGATTTTTGCGATAATTGGCTCCGTGGTTATTGGTACTGTGTTTGGTGTGGCTCCTGCCCGAAAGGCAGCACGCAAAGACCCTATTGACTCTCTTCGTAGTATGTGATATTTTATAGACTTTCCTTAGAAGGAAAGATGTAAAAACCTATGAAACAACCTGTTAATTTTATTTGTACACCAGAATGCGAAGCCAGCTTAGCCGAGTCTGATTTATCTGTGCGAGCAAAACTCCTTACAGTCGGAGAGAGACAAGCCAATGCAATCGGCAACACTCTATTGGGGAGTTATCGTGGTGAAGTTAATCTGTTTACATCCCCCAGTAGTGGTGCTTTAGTAGCAACTAAGGCTATTGCTGTGGCTGCCAAAATTCCTGGCCATAGTATCAGCTCCCTTTTAGACAAAAACAGTACCCGGGGAGATTTTGAGGTAGACGGTAAGGTTGAGGTACTCGGTCTAGACGAAGTTGGCTTGCCTGCGTATACAAGACTTGATATGGAGAGGATGCTTAATTTTTATAATATGGTTGTCAAAGATCCTTTTAATAGACCGACTTATGCGGTTACTGAAAAAGATTCTATCTGGGCTTTATTGGGTGCTTTGAAGATAAAAAACCATGTTTCTGAAATTAAACCAGGTACCATTACCTCGATTACTTCTATTACCGATATTGCTGGCGTAGGTGTAGTCGCAACAACAATCCAGGCAGAGTTTCCAGATGCCCAGGACGCGCCAGAAACCCTAGCCGCTTAGTCCGCTATCTTGAAATTGCTGTGGATGGGTATTATCCCGCGCGATTACCAAACTTTGTAGTGCTTGCTAGTTTGACGTAGCAAGAACATGTCATGTGGTAGATACAGATAATATGATACAATTTAGGTAAATTATGTTGAGGGTGATCAAAGGCTTATTAAAAAAACAAAAACTTAGTGCTTTTCAGAGGTTTTCATTGTTCTTTTATGATCACTTCAAGACCAGCTTAGTCCTTTGGTTAGTTATACTTGGCTTTGGTATTTTGTCCTACACGACATTTATGACCCGCAAAGGTTTCCCAAGCGTTAACGTGCCCCTGAGCACAATTAGCGGTGTTTATGTGGTTGGCGACAAAGATAAGGTTGACGCAGAGCTTGCCAAACCTATTAGTGAAAAGTTAAAGACTATTGACGGTGTTAAATCAACAAATATTAGAGCATTAGACAATAACTTTTTTGCTTTGGTCGAGTATAAAGAAGGCGTTAATTTGCCTCGGGTTAGTTCCGAGGTCCAAAACGTCGTGAATAGCTTGCCCCTGCCAAAAACGGCAAAAATTGAATTTAAGGTACTTGACGTCGGTAAGTTTAATCAAACATATGATATTATCGTCAACGTTTATGGTAAAAATGGTCAAACTGTAACCGAAGATCAAGCTAAGTATGTCGCGCAGAAGCTATCTTCTACTCGGAATGTCACCAAATCAGAAGTTATCCCTCAGTACAGACAAGTTACTAGTCCTCTAGATGGTAGCTCAATCAACAAAAAAGTCTCATTTGACCGCGTGGGTGTGTACGACAAAGAGCTGGACAGAGCAAAATTTCACCGTTCTTTCAGCATTGGGATTGCTGGCAATAATTCTGCAGACGCCCTGCAACTCTACGATGATACCAATAAAAAAATTGAAGAAATAAACAAATCAGGTAGTGCTCAAGCGATCGTTGCATCAGATTACGCTGAAGGCATTCGTGAGCAGCTGGCTAACCTCCAAGGTAGCCTTTTGGAAGGTTTCGCTATAGTCATAATCATTAGTTTTGCATTGATCAGCTGGCGAGCTGGGCTCGCTACTGCTCTGAGTATGGTGACAGTGCTTCTGGCCACCGTCGGGGTTCTCTACATATTCGGTTATACTCTTAACACAATAACCCTCTTTGGGCTGGTGTTAGCACTAAGTTTAATTGTTGATGATACTACTATTGTCGCAGAAGCAATAGATGCAGCCAGAAATAGACACAAGGAAAAACGTCAGGCTGTCACAGACGCTATCAAAAAGGTTGCGCGCGCCAGTATGACTGGGACTCTCGTGACGTCTTTGGCCTTTGCGCCGATGTTGTTTATCACTGGAATTTTGGGGAGTTTTATAAAGGCTCTACCCATAACAATAATCATAGCAATCATTTCATCTCTAATTATTTCGTTATCTTTGATCCCATTTTTATCAAAAAAACTTATACTTGGGGGTAAAGGCAAAAATACCAACCCAATCACACGAGCCGAAGCAAGATTCAAAGACATGCTGGTCAATAATATCTTAAGGGTTAAGGGCTCGTGGAAGATGAAAACATTAACGCTTGTTATCTCTGCGCTGTTGGCAGTGGGATCAATCTCTTTGGCAATATACACATTTTCGAAACTTAAGTTTGACATTTTTCCTGCTTCAAAGGATGGGAATCAACTAACATTGAGCATCAAGTTTAACGAAGGAACAAGCATAGAAAAAGCAGAAACAATAACAGACGAAGTAAACGATAGATTGAGTAAAGCCCTCGGGGCTTACGCTACGAGAGTTGTCTACACCAATAACGCCGATAATTTACAGGCAATGGCCATAGTTGATCTTACCCACTACCAGGACAGACACTTGACTTATGCGCAGCTTAAAGATTCGGCGAACGCAGTTATTGGTCATATCGCAGGAGCAAAAGCAAAAGTAGATTTATTGTCTACTGGTCCACCCAAAGATGATGAACCGCTTAGCATTAGGATAGCCTCAGAGGATAACGCCAAAGCCATGCTACTGGCAAACGATCTAGTTAAATCAATAAATAACCGTGAACTTACGCGAGTTAATGGCTCAAAAGCTAAAATAATTGAGCCAAATATTGTTAATGTGTTGTCTACTACTCGTTACGATTCCCTAAAAACTACTGAGGTAAAAGCTAAATTTAACGGAGATGATGTTTCTCAGTTGGTTAAGCTAGCACAAGTAGACATCCAAAAAGAGTACAACACCGACAAAATTAAAAGTTATGGGCTTGAGCCAAGTGCGTTGAAGTTTGATTTTGGCAGTGAAAGTAACAATCAGGAATCATTTAACGCTATGATTAAGGCCTTCCCTGTTCTTCTGATCGTGATGTATCTACTGCTACTTTTGCAGTTTAGGAGTTTTGTCCAACCACTTCTTATATTCCTTGCAATTCCCTACAGCTGGCTTGGTGTTGCTTTAGGTCTAAAACTGAGCAACAACCCGGTGAGCTTTTTTGTGCTTGTTGGCTTCTTTGCATTGATTGGTATGGCGGTCAACAATACTATACTGCTGACAGATTACGCTAACAAAGAAATTAAAGCTGGCAAATCACCCATCGACGCAATTGCTGAGGCGTTGAAAAATCGTTTCCGCCCACTGATTACTACCAGTATAATTAGTGTAGCCGCCTTGATCCCTCTAACTCTGTCTAACCCATTCTGGGAATCGTTGTCTGTTACTCTTATGGCTGGACTGGTATCCAGTACTTTGTTGGTTATAATAACCTTCCCTTATTTCTGGCTGATCATCGAACTGTTGAGAGCAAAAACATCGTCTATATTTGGAAGAAAATTGTGAAAAATCATCTACATCTTCAGCATCATCGTCACAGTGGCTCGGTTATACACCGCAGGCATACATCGTACAGAGCTATAGTTGCAGTATTGCTAGTTGCAGGACTCTTCATAATTTGGCTAGTACCTTATTCCAATAATAAAGTTAGTGTGGTAGAGCCTCAATCTGTATTTAGTGCACCTAAGCCTGATGGTATTCCCTTTATTGCCAGTCCAGCTGTCAATAGCCGGGTAGAGACCGATACCGTTGAAGTTTCCGGTACTTGCCCCAAAAATACACAAAATTATGTGATAATTCGCAATGTCTCAAAGATCAGTGGTTCCACGACCTGTAGCGATACTGGCACTTTCTCGACTGTTCAGCCACTGCTCTTGGCCTCCAATGTGTTCACTGTGAGCGCTATTAATACAACAGGACAAGAAACGTTAAACAGTGTAAGCGTACCGCTCTACGCGACCAGCAAGCTTGTTAAAAGCGACATCAGTGTTTCTGTGGACAAGGGAGTTATCTTCTACGTACCAAAAGTGGGTTTTAGTTGGACCATAAATCTTGAGGGAGGAGCATCTCCGTATAAAGTCAATATTGATTGGGGCGATAACAAAGTTGATAGCCAAGAGACCAAAGATACAAAAATTAACTCTGGGCATACATACCAGAATAAAGATAGTCATACAGTAGTTGTAACTGTAAAAGATAGTCTAGGAGGCAGCCAGAGCAATAGCTTTGTAGCTACCTCACCAAAAAAGCAAAAAGTTGTTAACGCTGGTGCTGTTGGGCAAATTAACAGTGGCTCAGGAGGGTCTTCGGCTATTGGGGTTGTCAGGGCTGCGGCGTTTGGTCTATACGTTTTGGTTTTCGCTGTCATGTTGCCGTTCTTGAAACACCAACGTTACGCGCCAGAGATAATTTCTGACGAAGCGAAGATTATGGAGCAGTAGTCACTATTTCTTTTTTTCTAGTTTTTTGTCTAGTCTTAGACCATGAACAATAAAGTAGACAACAAAAGCTATGACGATAAAGTTAACAAAGTCGTTCAAAAATGTCCCATAGTGTACGACAGCTTCTTGGCCCTTTGAGGTTGCACCCAAACTAAAAGTTAAGCCTTTTAGGCCCTCTGCAGAGCCCAGAACAAAACCTAGTGGCGGCATTATTACATTATTGATTAGCGAATTAACTAAAGTAGCTACTGCAGCACCTATTACTAGACCGACCGCCAAGCCGACTACCCCCTGCTCTCTTGCAAACTCAGAAAAACCTTTTAATTGTTTTTTGACTATTGCTCGTTTTTTACCAGCCATTTATTGCCTCCAACTGTAAATTTATAGAAGTTATTATAGCTTGAAGGGTAAGCCATATCAAGAGGTGGCTCTAGCAGAGATCATTCTAGGCTTTTTGCAACAGTCGTGGCGACTTTGGGATCAAATACGCTGGGTATGATGTTGGTTACAGTTGGTTTTTCAATAATGCTGGCTATCGCTTCTGCGGTTTTAATTTTTATTTGTGGAGTAACAGATTTAATATTATTTTCTACCATGCCTTTGAATATCCCGGGGAAAACCAGGACGTTATTAAGCTGATTTGGGAAATCGCTACGCCCTGTGGCTATAACTTTTGCCCCTGCTTCCTTAGCCAGTTCTGGCATGATCTCAGGTACGGGATTTGCTAAAGCGAAAACTATTGGTCCTGCGGACGCTGATCGCACCATTGTATCTGTAATTGCTCCGGCTCGAGATAGGCCAATAATAATGTCAGCTCCTTTGCTGGCTTCTTCTGCCGTCGTTGGTTTGTCATATTTGTCAGTTGAAATTTCTTTTTTGTATTGATCAAGTCCCTCTCTATTTTGTGTTATAACCCCCTTGCTGTCACAAACGGCAATATCGTTTATGCCATAATGTTTGAGCAGCTTTGTGGTCGCGTATCCAGCCGGTCCTGCTCCTATAATAACTATTTTGGCTTTTAGTAAATCTTTGCCGACAACTTTTGTCGCATTAATGAGTCCGGCCAAGATAATTATTGCCGTTGCGTGTTGGTCGTCGTGCATGACAGGGATGTCTAACTCCGCTTGAAGTCTCTGTTCAATCTCATAGCACCTTGGGGCAGATATGTCTTCTAGGTTAATACCGGCAAAATTCGGAGCAATATTGATAACTGTTTTGATAATCTCTTCACTGTCTTGAGTATCCAGACAAATCGGGAAAGCGTTAACATCTGCAAGGGCTTTAAATAACATCGCCTTGCCTTCCATGACAGGTAGTGCAGCTTGTCCGCCAATATTGCCAAGGCCAAGCACTGCCGAACCGTCACTTACAACAGCTATAGTGTTTCCTTTTATAGTTAGCTGATTGGCCGAATCAGGCTGGTTTTTAACCATCATCGAAGCCTCACCTACCCCTGGTGTGTAGAGTAACGCTAAATTTTCTGGAGTTAGCTCTACTTTAAGCCCTGTTTCAATCTTTCCCTTTAGTTCTAGATGTTTTTGTATTGCTTTGCTATCACTCATTAATGTCTAAAATTATAACATATGGTGGTATAATTACTTCTAAATATATGCACCAAGAATACATTAGCGAGGACCATAGAATTAATCGGTCACAGTGGATAAGAGCCGCTGTGCTTGGTGCGAATGATGGCATAGTTTCAGTTGCCAGTGTTGTCATTGGTGTTGCTGCTGCCGGCACTGGTCCTAGCAGTGTGCTTGTTGCGGGTTTTGCCGCGACTGTGGCTGGAGCACTTTCAATGGCTGCAGGAGAATACGTGTCTGTTAGCTCACAGCGAGATGTTGAACATGCTGATTTGGAGCGTGAGAAAAATGAGCTTGAGCTCTACCCTGAGCATGAACTTGAAGAGCTTGAAAATATTTATACAAGTCGGGGGCTAAGTCCAACTTTAGCAAAAAAGGTAGCGGTTGCTATGCATGATCACGACGCATTGAGTGCACACGCACGGGAAGAGCTAGGGATCAATGTTGATGGGTTGGCTAACCCGTGGCAGGCTGCTATAAGCTCGGCAATAGCCTTTACGGCGGGTGCTTTAATCCCACTGCTTGTTGGAATATTCATGGTGAAAAGCAGTAGCTATAACTTTATGATAGTGGGGTCAACATTGGTGGCATTAGCTATTTTAGGATCTGTTGGAGCAAGCCTAGGCGGTGCGCCAAAAATTCGTGCTTCGGTCAGAGTACTAATTGGTGGTTCTGTGGCAATGGCACTGACATATGCTATTGGTCTGCTCGTTGGTACCCACCTATAAATACACAGATAAGAACTAACTATCGGATACTTGTCTACTGACTACTCCTTAAGATAATAATTGAGACAACGCTGAGAGATATTGCTACTAGAATTAGTCCGACGATAGAGATAGTTTTGCTTTTTTCTTTTGCGTAAAGTCGCGCCATCATTAGGGTTAGAGTTATAGCCAGAAAATAAAAGAAAATTCTATATCGATTGTCTTGCAGGACATAGCCTAGCAGTAGCGCATGGAAAGTTATCATCAACATAGCAAAGTTGCTCAGATGCTCAACGATGATTTGATATTTTTTGTTTAGTTTTGATTTTAGGTCAAAGCTCAAAAATATCAATAGGCTTACCATTCCAAGAGCAACATATAGGAAATTACCGAGTCCGAAATATCGGATATAGCTCATCGGTGGAATGCCAAACCCACTGCTTGTTACTACGTAGCTGACGCCTAGAGGATGCGCAATGATCGCGAAAAAAACAAAATATTTAGTTATTTTATATAGAGTTTTGGTATTTGACTCTGGGAAAAACACACCACGAATAAATCCATTAAAATAGTGAGCCCACATCAGTGAATATGCAGTTAAGCCCAGGGCGCTTATGGCAAAAAACTCCGAGCCACGAAGACTACTACTCGCTACTAGAACCCAAATAATCAAGGCAGTATATACGCCGATATAAAGTATTTGCGGTGGTTTAAGCATTTTCATGGGGTGATTTTGTAATCGATAGTAAACGTGTCTTTGACAGTACCTGTCGTATTTTCTATCATCTTAGCTGAAAGTTTGTTGTTGGACACTTCAACAACAAGTACTCCGTAGGTTGGGTCGTTAAATTTACCTAGGAACTTACTAAATAAAGGAAAAGATGCGGAATTTTTATTGATGTCTCTGAGTTCTGCCCCGCCTGTTCCGACAATGGCCAGTATACTGCCATTTCCTTTGTCATACTGAGACGTTTTACTCGGCACTGTGCAGGATTTTGGATTTACTTTATTGGGTAGAATATTCAGACAAGTTGGGCTAAGAGCCAGTTGGTCGCTTCGCATATAATTATGCTCGTGCCCCTGCAAAATAAGATCAACGTTATTTTTTATTAGTAGGTTGTTTAGAGTTTGTCCTATCTCGCATGTTTTTTCGCCAATAGTTAAGCAGTTTTTGTGCATAGCGACAACTACCCAGCGGATTTTTTGTTCTTTGGCATCTTGTAGAATTTTCTCGACCCATAGCAATTCTTCGCTGCCTGGGTTGAATTTATTCGGATTGCCATTGATTGCTACATCCGGCGAAATGACGATTGTTCTCAGAGTTTTGCCTTTATCGAAATAATAGCGATCAGGATAACTACCTACGATATTGTTAATCCTGTTTGGTAGGCATCGGCTAAAATTAGTCAGCTGAGACTTTGGTTCAATATCATGGTTGCCTGGGACTATTTCAAACGGTTTGTTACCAAGGACGGAATTTACTTTGTCGCACCACTGTTGTTCTGGTATTTTGCCGTAGCTCAAGTCTCCCAATGCGAGGGTATAAGCTGGCTCAGCCTTCTTAATATTTGTTAAAGTTTGATCAAATCTGGCTTCCGAGTCAAAGTCGCCAACAGCTACAAATTTGATCTTTTCTTCCTCTACTATTTTTGCTTGAGGTGGCGTCGTAGATTCTGGAACTTGGACAGCTGGCTTGGTTTTTGATGCGCGGCTAGTGATATTACGATAGTCAACAAAGAAAGATGACGCCACAACTCCAGCCAAGCCAAGGAATATTAGTAGCCCAATAATAAAGTTTTTGCTAACCCTCATAATATAGGACAATTATATCATCATGCTGGTACATTTAGGCTATACTATGACTATGAAACTGCAAATAATTATTGGGTCTACCCGTCCGGCGCGTAAAGGTCCGATGGTCGCAAGATATGTTGAGCAAATTGCTAAGAATAATAACAAATTTACAGAGGTAGAGCTGCTTGACCTTGTTGATTATAATTTGCCTCTGCTTGACGAAGTTGAAATGCCATCAACTGGAATCTACGCCCACGAGCACACAAAAAAATGGAGCGCAAAAATATCTGAGGCACAGGCATATATCTTTGTTACCCCGGAATACAACGCTGGTTACCCTGCCTCACTCAAAAATGCTATAGATTATTTATATAAAGAGTGGGGAGACAAGCCAGCAGGCATTATCAGTTACGGCGGCAGGTCAGGAGGCAAAAATTCTGCCGATGGACTTGTCAAAGTTTTAAACAAAATTGGCATGAAAGTAGTTGAGCCCCAAGTCAACATCGTGAGATTTACAGAGATTTTCGACCAAAATGAAATGCTTATTGACGATTCTTACACAATAAGCATCAAAGCTGTTGTAGATAAGTTATAATTATATACCTGGAAAATTTTATATTAATATAGCGTTATTCAAAATGCCTGTAAGTGTTCTGCTTGTTTCTAATACATCTTTCGTAGATGAAGGTTTGCAAATTTTTGTTTCGCCAGTTCCCCCATCTCTTGTTATTTGAGTAGTTGGTAGAGAATGTCTTTTGCCATCACTTACCTCAATAGTTCTGTTTGTTGTACCGTCTGGCAATAATTTGGTCCTTACAGTTACAAGATCTCCGTGTTCTTCCACCATATAGTGAGTATATGTGGCCTCTGACCAAGGGCTTTTTTCAACAATCCACCTGCCACTTTGTTGCATGAACAGAACATCAAATGGTCTATCAAGCAGATCATCAGAGCTAAATGTTCCGTCTTTAAGTTCATGGATCATACTCAACATCGGATCATAATGCACAAAATCAAATATTGAAATATCTTTTGCATTAATTCGTCTAAATAACCTATCATCAACAGTGACCCGTGTTCCTTTGCTGTCGTTCGAGTATCTAATGATTTCTAGATCTTCCCCGCCACAATTAACCCCAAAGGTTTGACTCATCATTGCGGCCGTTTCAGAAGGGTCAAATGAGCCAATTTTCGTTCTAGATGTTTCTATATAGTAGCTACCATCTAGGTCACCTTTTGATGGGCCCTCATGTCTGACGCAACTTTCAACAGAAAAAGCAGGGCTATCTGGTATTCTAGCTGCATCAACTGCATTAGACACATCTGCAGTAGCAATACTTCTCGCCATTGCTTCTCCAAATTCAGGTCCATAGAAATGTATTTTGCTCATTGTCTGCACTCTTTCAAGATTTATAATTATACACTAATACTCGCAATTGTCAAAAGATTACTGTGTTAGATGATTTTTTTTATGTGACTTTCGTTGATGTCTGACTTTGTTTGTTTGAAGTTTGCGTATTGCAATGCCTCAGGCGTTAGTCTCAGCACCATATAATCCCCGCCATGGACCTTGACAATTGGTGGGACCCATTTGTTGTCGTCGTGTGGCTTGGTGTGTGTTAGCTTTTTCATGACAATGCTAACAATGTCTTTTGATGGTACGCGCGTAACTTTGCCGGCTGCTTGCACCGTTGTCTGGGAAGCGTTATCAGAAACTGTCATAGAACAGTAGTGGTTTTTCGCAATGTTTCGGTATTTATGGGTTTTGACTCTGGTTATAAAAAAGAAGTTAAAATCTTCGTCGATGGCAAAATAAACTGATGAACCCCACGGCTTTCCATCTGCAGAAACTGTTGAGAGTACGCCGTGTGGATTATGCTTTAGAAAAACTAGAACTTTTTGCCTCGTCTTTTCGTCACTCATTACATCTTGATTATAACATGTTGCTATTTAAAGTCTCGTCTTTGAAGGCATAACTTTGTTTATTCAGTAGATGTGCACTATAACACCCCAATGTTAATACGTATATCCTGCATTGTTTAATCACGTGCATATTATAAATACAAGATTTGCTAGATGCTTACGGTATTGGCCAATATCACTAACAGCTTAATCAGCTACACCATGACTAATCTTTACAAAAACTCTTTGGAGCTCGCTTAATCCGTGGGGTTCTGTAAGAGCATTTGCTCCTTCAGGAACTTGAACTCTTCCTATTTTACAATCAGAAAAATTGCCTAATTCCATCCATGGGTTTGGTAGTGGCGCTTCAGCTACACTGAGCACATTATTTGGGTCTTCTTCAGTACCAGGTCCGGTTCCTTTACGAGGGCTTGTAACAATCGTACACATTGCCCCGCAGCTGGAACATCCTATTAACCTTTCAGTGCTCCCGTCTTCAAAGAGTCTTTTGTCTCCGTAAGTAGTATTATTGCTAGTAACGTCAGATGCACTATTGTATCCACTTACTTTTCCCAGTTCTTCTGCCAGACAACCATCTTGCCAAAGTACCTCTCTGCGCTCTGCCTTGGTGGGTTTTCTTGATATGAACCTAAAATCACCTACAGGTACACGAAATGGTTCATCTCTATCTAGATATTCGGGATTTATTCGGGGCATCTTGGTAAGTAAAATACCACAAAAGCGGAGGCTTGGCAAGTGTTGTCGGCTTCTCCTAACTGGTGGACCTAGAGCAAAGCTGCCTGTGGCTTGTTATCTAGAAACACCTCGTCCAGGCACGCTTACGCTTGTTTTGTTCGATGAATACAGCCGACCCAACAGCAAGGGCGACGCATTCCTGAGTGCATTTTGGATAGGCCGACTTTGATTCGTCGATCTCTTGTCTCTGATTTTTTAGCAGAATCCACCCAGCAGATCCATTCATTTCGTGCCAGTGGTGTAATATCTTCCCATAGTGCTAGAACTTTAGCGTCAGAAATAATTGCATCCCTAAAATCATTTGGTAATTCATGTACAACCCCACCAACAATTTTTTTCACTTTCGTTGTCATAACTATATTTTACATTCTCTGGGCTGACTACTCAATAAATGAAAAATAATCACCCAAAGTGACTACGAGATTTTTGGTGATCGACTACTCCGTAACTATGTTATAAAATCCGTCTATTAATGATGACTGAACCCCCAATTACGTTGCCATTCATAGAGCATCTTTGCGACTGTATCATTTTGTCCCATCTGAATATCAATGTACTTTTTCATTGAATCTTGTTGCGATTTTTCTTTGGCAATACGCAGCATGCCTGTCTCATTTTGCTTGATTGCTATTTCATACACCAACAACCGATGGTCAAAATCACTGCCCGAGGCTCCTTGAAGACTACTGTACATTTCGGACAGAGTTAAACTGCTACCGTCATACAGATTTTTCTCTTGTTTAGTATCAGCATTCTTTATTGTTTGGGGGTCTTTAACTATTCTGTTTGCTTTTGAAGAATTCCCGACATAATAGCCAGCGAGCCCAGAAGCCAGTAAGCCCAGAAACACTCCCATCCCTAAAAATATTTTTCTTCTTCCTCTTATTTTCTCTAAGCCTTTCATCTGACCTTAAAAGATTTTTGAGCGGTGCAAGGCTTGTTTTTAATACCCTCTATCATACTTTCATGATATACCCTCAGGGGTATCGTGTAAAGTCAGCATCGCCGGATATAGGAACCTGGTCGGTCTCTCGACCCTCCAACTAAAAACAGAGCGCTTTTGGTACGCTCTGTTTTTTGCTACTGGTTGCTCCCTAGATTTGAGCAATGATCCAGACTGCACCTGCGAGGGCAAGCACAAAAAGACCTAACCCCACAGGAGAACCCCAGCTGAACCATGAACCCCACGAACGCCAATGCTTTCTTGACTGTTCGTACCAGCGCATCTCATCTTCTTTTGTCATTTTTGACATCTGATGACTCCTTATTTAGCTAATATTGAGTCTCTTCGTGCGGGTTTGCCAGAGATAGTTATTCTTAAGAAACCAAAAGAGCTATTTGAATATCTGGACTTATCAACATAATCAGTATATCAAAAAATAAGTCTATTAGGATTCATCTTTCATGGTCCTCAATAGTGACGGAAGTTAGAACTATTTCGGTATTTACTAACTCATGGTATGAGTTGGGTGCCTATGTGCCTGGCAAGGATTTCTCGAGGATCAGAACTTGAGCTACCAATAAATACATTTTCGACACCACCTTGAAGTGCGTTCGCCCCTGCTTGCAACTTGCTGGCCATTGATCCTGTGCCGTCCTCGTCTGTACCAGTAAGATGAGTATCTAAATCACCTATGTCGGATACCGAAATTGTTGGCTGGATTTGCCCGTCAATTATAACTCCGCCTACTTTTGCAGTTAACAACATTAATGTATTTGCCCCAACTTTTCGTGCTAGGTGTTCGGCTGCGTGGTCATTGTCTCTTCCTGCTTCAATACCGCCTAACTCGTCTTTATATCTGTCCAGAGGGTCATTTATGTTAAACACTGGAATAATTCCGTGATTGACACAGTTGAGAAAAACTTCTACCAAACTTTTCCCTTCGTCAGGGTGGTCCATGTTGTCATGAGTTGCTTTAAGCTCTGCTGCAACAATTGGCATTCCTTCGAATTCGAGTCGTCCAAACGCCCTTCTCCAGGTATGGAAAGCACTTGGGCTGCCTATTGCTGCAAGCGTACGCTTATCTAATTTATCTGTTAAGTCTGGTCTGCGGCTTGCAATTCTGCGGCTACCTGATCCTACGGCTCCTGAACTAACTATTCCAAGTCTATGACTGTCTAAAAGTCGTGAGAATCTTTTGGCGTGACGATTTACACGGTTTTGAGCGATAGCTCCACCATTAACAACACACTTCGTACCAAATTTAGCTACAAGAATCTCTTTTGTCATTCAGATATTGTATAATAAAACAGTAAAAATATCAAGCACAAGGTTTCTAGGCATGGTGAATAAATAAAAAAAAGACCAGTTACAGAAAGTCAGTCTTTTAATTTCTTGTTGTATTTGGCTCCCGGGGTCGGGGCTGCCTTTGGTATGCTACAAAGCTTTCTCGAAGCAAGCTTCTGCGAGAGCTTCTTGTGAACGAACCGACAACCCCGAAGTTAACAGCTTCTTGCTTGTTTTTAGCTTTTCAAATTTCTTTGGTCTTTTCGCTTATTTCTGATCCTGCGACTGGTTGTTCTCTCATGGCGAGTTTGAGACTTACTAATATTCGGTTAAAAGCTTTCGCTAGCTCTCCGAGCTCGTCTTTTCTATCTATTCCAGACAATTCAATATCCAGTTTACCAGTGGAGATACTTTGTACTTCTTCTGTCAGTTTATTGATAGGTCTTGTAATTTTTAACAGGTTATAACACCCAATAAATATTAAGATAGATCCGACAGCAATAAATATAGGCATAATATCCATCAGGGTGCCCTTGCCCAGATAGCCAGCCAATTCTAAAGAATCAGCTAGTAAATGCAAGAATACTGCAACTCCAAAACCTACACTGATAAACGTTAGACCCCTCCTCAGAAGTTTTGTTCTCATAATAAGGATGATCATCAGCACAATCACACTGAAAGAGATCATGGTAGCAATAATATTTAGGATAATAGCAGAAACGTCTAGGGGCGTGTTGTCCATGTTTTTATATTAACATAAGCATTATTTGATGCCAAAAATAGAATTAATTTTAGAAAAGAACTCTTCTTTTTTTTCTTTCGCAAGAATTCCCTGATCTGCTAGATCCTGGATCATAAGGTGTATTTTGGTAGCTGATAGACCGCCTTTTTTCTCTTGATTGAACAGTTTTTCTCCCATTGGTCCCAGCATCTCCATGTATAAAGAATGCACTTTTTCTTCAGTTGATGCGGAAACTTGTTTCGCGCTTCCGGTCAGAACTCCCTCCATTCCAGAAAAATCATTTGTAATTCTTAAACCACTTGTGTCAAACACTATCTCTTTCACACTTTTATCGTGGCTGCTTCCACGCATTTTAAGTATGAGGAGCGCATGACGTAATTTCGACTGCACTTCAACGTATCGTAACATAATGATTTGGTCAGTAATCGTAGAGAGCCGCGAGTCAGTTACTTGTGTTGAGCCAAGAAGTGTCTGTGTCGCATTCGTATATATGGTGGTTATGGCTTTAGATTTCAAATAAGCATTGAGATGCGTGATCATATCACGTGCTTTTTCAGAAGAAAATGTACTTTCTACCGCCGATATAGAATCAAATATTAAAAACTTGGCATTTGTTTTTTCGGTCAATTCTTGGATAGTTAGTATGTGTTCCTGGGGATATTTGCTTTCGGGGAATCCTGTAAGTACAGTGAGCTGACCATTTTTCTCATAAGATTCGAGATCCCACCCGAAAGATTTTGCATTTCGGTATATTTGCTCTTTAGATTCTTCAAAGGAAACGAGAACCGCATTTTGTTTTTCCAGCAATCTATTTTGCAAAAATTGTAGGGACAAGATTGATTTGCCGGCTCCTGATGTGCCGGTGACAAGTATAGCTGATCCTTCTATAAATCCCCCGCCGGTCATTTCGTCTAAACCGGGGATACCTGTAGTAATGCGCTTAGATGATGATTGATAAGTCAAATCTTGTTCTGTGTCAGGAAATAACTTAATTCCATGTGGCGTAATTTTATAAGAGATTGGTCGTGAATTATATGATATCGTGCGCATTTTTATAATTTCTAGATAATGAACGAGTTCGTTGCTCTCCCTGGCTCGTGTCAATCTGATGATGCCATCAGCTATAAATTCCTCAACCCCAAAAACGGAGCGGTCAGCACCTGACGCTTCTGAGATTAAAATAATATTTACGCCAGAAAGCGTTATAAGGGCGTCCATATGATGAATGAATTTGCGAACTTGGCTTTTCTCCTGGAGGCCATATGTGAGAGCGGTAATAGAATCAATAACGACTCGCTTGGCACCGCTTGTCTGAATTAAATCAGAGATTGCGTCAATAATCCGATCAAGATTTTCGTCGACAAGATTCTCTTCTTTCATATTCAGATTACTAATAATTGTCCGAAGATCTTCAAAAACTATAGTATCTTTGTTCATTACAAATTCTTTGCCAAACTCATGTTTTTTTAAATTGCTTAAAGCTTTGTTGATGGGCTCGGTAGCTGTGATGTATAGACCGGGTTCATTGTACTGTTTGTACCCTGCGACAAGCCATTGCAAGGCGAGTGTTGTTTTTCCTGTGCCAGGTCCGCCAGCTAAAATAACAGTTGCGTTTGAAGGCATTCCTCCATAAAGAACTTGATCAAGTTCTGGGATGCCAGTGGGGCGTATATCCGTGTTGAGTGTCTTCTCTACTGAAGCAGAAGTAGGGGGGTAAGTATTTCTATCATTTAACAATTGATTTTTTTCGCATTCAAATATCTCTTGATCATTCGTATTGTCTAAGTTAGGTTGAACATCGCTATTATCTATCATACGCCCAGATGAAAAAACATTAGTTGTTTGTATCTAAATGATAGCTAACTCAGAGGATAAATGCAATCAAATGCGTAGGTTCACTAGAAAAAATGAATGGGGCCTTTTACAGTTCCCAGAAATGGTTAGAACCGACTCCCAACGAGGGGAATCGGTTCTAACAGTATCTTGAATCTGAATTGATTCTCGGGGTGGGGCTGCCTTTGGCACACTGCAAAGCTTTCTCGGAGCAAGCTTCTGCGAGAGCTTCTTATGAACGAACCGACAACTACCATCCAAGCTGGCTTGTATGGGTTGTCTTGTTCAAGTCCGACTCAAAAAATAATCCCCCATAGCTATGTCAAAACATAGCGACGGAGGATGGCTCCCGGGGTCGGATTCGAACCGACAACCTCGAAGTTAACAGCTTCTTGCTCCACCATTGAGCTACCCGGGAACAGCGACTAATGCTTGTGATACTTTTTCACAAGTCAACTAGAATAATTCTACATGAGAGAAGGCATTTAGTAAATATATTTGTTAAAATGACATGTTCTCAAGATCACTTGGATTCAGGTAGTGTCTCAGTCTGAAGCCGTCCATAGGAATTTCTCTAGCTATCCTTATGTCATCAAAAAATAACTCACCAGTAATACCAAATTCTTCGTCTACGCCCTTAAAGACATGTCCAGACTCATCTGGTTCTGGCATTAACGTAGGGCTAAGTAGCCCATGCGGTGTTTCTTGAAATCCAACTATAGCCTGTCCAGAATTTTTGATTGGAGCAACTACTCCAACAAAAGGCACTATAGCTTGTGCTACTGTTATTTGAGCAGGGGGCATGTGGCCGAATTTCCTATAAGCTGAGGCTGGTATGGTCACCACCTTATTTTCAGCAAAAGTCAATATAGTGCCAATCCCATATGCATCTGGATCTAACCCCTTGTGGGCTTCTTTCATCCCTACAACCCTATCTCTGTTCTCGATGTATTGATCTAGTATTCTGCCAGCAATTAAATTAGTTCGGAAAGGAACTCGAGCTCTGGATCTAGAGTCTGTGGATTTTGTTTTTAATACTTCAAACATTAAGATATATTATCTTAAATTTGCTTTATTCACAATATTGATGATTCGTGAGGGGTTGGATTTTGGGATCTTATGTTTTGAAATGTAGTCGACCGAACCTTGGAATTTTTGAGAGATAAAAGATAAGTCATGGACGTACTGCCCGTCTGCTAGGTTGGCGCTGGTGGCAACTATCGGGCCGGTTTGGTCAATAATTTGTTTAAGCCACGAGGGCTTGGGCATACGCACTGCTAGTGACGCTGTGCCTCTGTGCAGAAATTCCAGGCTATCCGTTGGAATAACCACACTGACGGGGCCTGGCCAAATTGTTTCTAAGTAATCTTTTTGATGTGAGTTGATATGAGTTCCGAGTGGTTCAAGCTGAGAATAATCAGACACCAGAACTACAAAAGGTTTAGTATGTTTTCTGTCCTTGACTTGATAAATACGCTCCACGACTGCAGGATTTACAGCCTGCCCAACTATACCATATATGGTATCTGTGGGCATTATGGCAACTTTGCCTGCTACAATCAGTTCAACAATTTTGGCTTGTTCCTCAGGGCTCAAATGCTAGCCTTTCTGCGGAGGTCGCGGTCTGTATCTCGTTTTTTGATGGTTTGACGTTTGTCGTATTCCCTCTTGCCTTTGGCTAGGGCGATTTCTATTTTAATATAACGGCTTTTATTATTGATCTTTAGGGGGATGATAGCCATGCCAGTTTGTTTTTTTTCTAGAAGTTTTTTAAGCTCGTTTTTTTTCAAAAGCAATTTACGATTTTGTTTTTGCTCTACGTCGCTGATAGGAATTCCTGTGGTGCCAAAGACAGTCGCACCAATTAGCCACAGTTCCCCACTGACAAAATTGACGTATGCACCACTCAGATCTGCCTTGCCCATTCGGATAGCCTTTGTCTCTTTGCCTGTCAAAACCAGCCCAGCCTGAAAAGACTCTAGTATTTGGTAATCAAAACTAGCACGACGATTTAATATCTGGTGAGGCGGTTTCTGCTTCTTTGCCATCTCTTTATTATCTAACAGATAGCGATGGATTGCTAGTTGTTTGAATAATATTGGATTTGGTCTTTGGCAGTGTCCCAGAGTTCTGGGTGACCGTTTTGCTTCTGCCAATACCACCACTCAAAGCCCCACAGGTCAATATCACGCATCCCAGTATCTACGCCGTATTTAATTCGTTTTTGCAGGATTTCTGCATTCATTGATTTGTTCTGCTCTGGGATATCATTGACATTATTCATCGTAAAGCCCTTGTTTTCTGGTAGCCAAGCCTCTGCTTGGAGCTCGTGAATCCGCATTGTCTTGCCGTGTATGAGTTCTTGAACACCGGCTAGTGATGAGTAAAACCATGGCGGATATGGGTATTCAATGTATCTTTTTGTCATGGATTTGTCCCAGACTCTCTTGTATACCGACATGGCGAATTCATCAGGGATCGGTTTGTTCATTGGGTATCCGCCCCAGTTATTGCTACGACTGACTATTAGTTTGTGATCAGGGTCTAGTTTTTTGACCGAATTATATTCGGTAACGAGTCTATCTCTGCTAAAGTCTGTGCATTCTCCAAAGACGTTAAGAAAGTACTCGTTTTCTAGTTGGTAACTATCAAGAGCTGGGCTTGATTTGTACCGCTTGATCACAGTTTCCATGAAATTATTTAGCGCGGGTTGCCAGTCTTCTTTAGGCGTATTTTGGGCCCAAGTCGGCATATGGCATTCTGGCCACCGTGGTTGTCGCAAGCCAATTGCTAGACTCACTTTTGAGTTTGATTCTTCTGCTTTTTGAAATTGCCAGTCAAGTTCCGAAAAGTCATACTCGCCCTGTTTCTTTTCGATATCGCTCCAATAGCTTACCAGCCGAAAATTTCTAATCACAAGATCTTTGATTGCTCCATCCATAACTTCTTTAGGGTCAAGTCCATAATATCTGGCATACCTCGGGACAAAGGTAACGCCAAAATTAAGAGGTTCGTTTCTGTGTTTGTGGATGTAGTACTGACCAGTTGTATATGAAAAAATTGTAAAAATTAGTAATGCCAACAAGACAATATCAAGCAATTTGTGGGCATGGTTAAACTTCCACCAGCGTCTCCTGGCTCGTCTGAGTAATTGCCTAATTTGTCTTTTCTTCATGTATAATTGGTGTAACTAATATGAATAATATCAAAAAAGCGTTAGCACTTACAATAGTTATTCCCTGTTATAACGAAGAAGATTGTATCGCAGATTGTCTCGACGCTATTGCTGCTCAAACTGTTCAGCCCAGCGAAGTTATCATAGTTGATAATAACTGCACTGACAACACTATTAGTATTGCTAAAAAATACAAATTTGCTCGTGTCATCAAGGCTAATCAACAAGGCATATCATATGCCAGAAATGCTGGATTTAGAGCAGCAAAGTCGGATATAATCGGTCGAATTGACGCTGACAGTATCATCCCCGAAGATTGGGTGGAGAAAATTCAGGACTATTATTCACAACCAAGAAATATCAAAACCGCAGTGACAGGTCCTATCTTTATCCGCAACAGACCTTTTAAGAATATAGTGAAAATATTTTTTACGTTGCAATATTATCGAATTCCGAAACTTTTGACTGGAAATTATGCTTTTAACGGATCAAACATGGCCCTGCCAGCAGATATGTGGGCTAAGCTAGATGATAAGCCTTGGCTTGACGACATTCGCTACCATGAGGACTCTGATCTAAGTTTGCGTGCAAGTGCGAGAGACATGAAAATCAACTTTATGTCCAACAATATAGTGGGCATAATGCAAAGAACAAGCTTGCAGCTTACGGATTTGATTCAATATTTATCACGGTGGTATTTGACTTACAGAAAATATGGCTATAAATCTTGGCGAATCTTAGCTGTTCTTTCCTATATAAGCACGTTTATTGTTGCTATTTCTACCCATATTGAAACCGCTCAAAGAGCCATACTCAAAAAGTTTGCTTGAATTTCTCTACTGTGGGCAGCTGGTCCAGAGACCTTTGCTTTGTTCTCTTGCCCGCTTTTCAAGTTGGACAAACTGGTCTGCTTTGGTAAATGGGAAGTGTGTCAAGGCAAAGCCGTAACCTTCTTCTACCAATTTGGCATTGTATAGCGTGCCATCTTCTAAGTAAATATATCGCAGTAGTCGATCATATCTATCGCGGTTCTGGTTGATTGGGTCGGCTTCCAGCCTGACCTTTTTGCCGTCTAGCTGGCTGTGTGTGAAGTCGCTGGCAGCCTGCCCAAAACATTCAACTGGTTTGCGTGGATCGTGAGTCTCTGGAGTATTGACCCCGATCATGCGGATCTTTTCGTGGTTGCCTAACATATCGACCTCTATCGTGTCGCCGTCATAAACTTTCGAAACATTGTAATAGCTAGCGTCACGTACAACTGCAGATGAATTTATCTTGACCCCACCAATGTTTGGGCTTATGCCAAAATAGATAATTAGTAACAGTACCAACGCTTGAATTATTTTTGTAATTTGTTTTTTGGTCACTAATTAACTATAACAGTTACATAATTAATCGCAGTAGGCACGAAGGCAATTATTAGAGCGGAGAGTGCTTGAGCTTCGACGTTGTATCCGGTGCTGTGGGTGATGTCCCTTGCGCAGGATCAAATGTATCACAGACTTCACCCGCTATCTTAATAGCTTCTGGACTTGGAGTAGAACTCAAATTTATCACTACTTCTGTGCCAAAAGTAATGACTTTTTCATTCGTGGCTTCAAATATAGGGAGAATATCATCAGGTTTTTGCGCATTTCGCTGACTAACGATCAAAATGTCATTCTCTGCATCCAGAGATCTACCGCTCCCCCCAGGACCTTTTCTACCAACGTTTTTGAACGAAATCATATGACCTTTAGGGGTAGAGACATTAACTGTGCCTTTTTCTCAATATTGACAGGAGGAATCGTTGTGCAACTTTCAACACCTTTACCTATTTGTGGGCTAACAGCTGGTTTTTGAGGTGACTTTGGCTCATTGCCGCAACCAGCAGCCACTGTCATTGCAAAAATGCTCAGCGCTACTGGCGCAGCTCTTTTTGCCTTTCTTAAAACTTCGTTACTACGACTAATAAATTAATTAAAATTATAACACAGAATTAACTAATAATCAATGCCGGGGTTGGCAAGGTATTTGTCGTCAAAATGGTGTTTTATTTTGGTCATGTCGGTGGCTATGTCTATTTTTGGTAGTAAATCTTTTGGGAAGTTGCGCCCGGTGAGACAAAGGCTGGTTTTGGGGTGCTTTTTGGTGATTAAATTTTCCATTTTTTTCTTAGGCAAAAGCTTGTCGTGGACGGCATTGTTGATCTCGTCGCAGATTACAAGGTCAAACTTGCCGCTTGTCACGCATTTAAGTGCTTCTTGGTATGTTTGCTCTGCAGCTTTTTTGTGCTCCACCTCCGTGACATCTTTTGCGCTTAGCTTGCCAGCGTTATAAAAACCTTTCCCGCCCTTATAAAAGTGCAATTTTTTCTTAAAGACAGGCTCTATCATATGTATAAAATCATGCTCGCCAACGTTCCAAGTCTTGATAAATTGTATAAATGCCACGCTCCAACCACCGCCAAGAGACCGCGCCATCAATCCAATAGAAGCACTGGTTTTGCCCTTGCCCTCACCTGTATAAACCAACACAAGCGAACCCTTTTTCTTATAATCCTTCAAATCCATCACTATACATTATGCCACATTATAATTGCATCAATCAGCTCCCGACTAGGCCATAAATATCATTTTTGGTACACGTGTATAAAAAATGATATTGGTTGAAAGCGTAAAATTTACGAGCGTAGACGGATAGTTGTAAAAATGATGTAGTATGCTTATGCTAGAGATTGAGCTATCTGAAGGTAATGACAGCAACCAACATGATTTTTCTCCTCCATCAAGTGGCTTCACTATCTTGCAATTCGCGAGAAAGATCGAAAGACTATTAGATAATGATCAACTTGAGCTGATAAGATAGCCGTTTAGTTGTAGATTTTATGTCGATACTTGTGTGACAGGAGTTAATCTGCTATAATACGTCTAGTAATGAAAGACGCAAAAATAGCGCCAAAAACTAGCGAAAAAGCCGATAAACTGAGAAAAATATTTTTCTTCTATCTTTTTGATATGTCCTGGAAATTAGCAATAAGTTTTCTGACGCCTTTTTTTGTAGCGCTTGTTTGGGCTAATGGTGAAATCCCGAAGATAATAGCAGGTGTTATTGGTGGGCTAGGTGTATCTATCGCTACGATAATTCACGAAGTCAAAAAAATAAACAAAGCAGTAGAAAATGTTTAGTTTTTTTGCCTCTGAAGGCCCGCATATTGCTATTGCACCAGAGAAGTTATTTAACATTGGTGGCGTGACCATAACAAACTCAATGATCTATGGGTGGATTGTCTGCACCTTAATAATTGTTGCACTTATTTATGGCGTCAAAAAGATTACTGTCAACGGCAGTCATGGACCAGCACAGATACTGGATTTTGGCGTTGAGTTTATTCATTCTACGACAGCTAACAGTCTTGGTACTCAGGAAAGAGCCCGCAAATACACGCCGTATTTTGCGACAATATTTTTCTTTGTGCTGATTAATAACTGGATGGGTTTGCTGCCCTTTGTCGGTAAATCTTTTACTTATGATGGGACTGCTTTGCTCCGGCCATTTACAGCTGATTTTAACGGAACTTTGAGTATGGCTCTGGTAGCGATTATTTTGGTGCAAGTTTTTGCGATCAAGGAATCTGGGTCACAACAACACCTCCGGCATTATTTTGCAGGCAGTTTGTTTAACCCACTCACCTATCTGATTGGTCTAATGGAGGTATTTCAAGAGTTTACGAGGCTCTTTAGTCTGGCTCTTCGACTCTTTCTCAATGTGGTTATAGGAGAAATTTTGATCGCTATTTTTGCATATCTTGGTGGAGCTTTAGGCTTTTTGACGGCGGTGCCTTTTACCCTGATGGAAGTGTTTATTGGCTTGCTTCAAGCGTATATTTTTGTTATCCTAACCGTTTCTTATCTATCTGTCGCTCTGTCTCATTCTCATGATAGTGATGAGGTTAGCGCATAAAAGATAGATTGGTATTGGTAAGGTTTAATAACAAGGTGTAAAATATAAGTAATGAAAGTAATTAAGGAGAAATAATGGATATATTAGCAGAAACAGTTAATACAGCAGTTTTGGCCAAAGGGATTTTGGTTGGGTTTGGAGGAATGGGTCCGGCAATCGCTATTGGTTTGCTTGGGGCTAGCTATATGGCTGCCGTCAGTCGTAACCCAGAATCGGCTAAGTTCTTAGGGCAACTATTTGTGTTTGTCGCTATGGCTGAGCTTTTTGGATTGATCGCATTTGCATCAATATTTATCATCAAATAAGAATATAGGAAGAATTAAAAGTAGTAGTGGTCAATATTTTACTTACACAATTTGCTAGCGAAACATCTTCTGCTGAGGAAGCTGGTGGTTTTGGCGCACTGGGCATTGACCTAAAAGCTTTTATAATTCAACTGCTGACTTTTTTGATTGTCTTTTATGTTCTCAAAAAATATGTTTTTGGACGAGCTGTAGATATTCTTGACAAGAGACAAAAGACCATAGAACAAGGTATAAAATCAGCTCAAGATATGACTCTGCAAAAAGAAAAACTTGAAAAAGATGTCGCCAAACTCAGAGTGCAAGCGCGTGAGCAAGCAGACGAGATACTCAGTGAAACAAAAGCTCAGTCAGAAGATATGCTGTATAAAGCCGAGCTGAACGCAACCAAACTAACAGACAAGATGATTGAAGATGCCAAGAAGAAAATCGAAGAAGAATCAGAGCGGTCACGTCGCAACCTCAAGGCAGAAATTGTCTCTTTGGTTGTTGACACAACAGAAAAATTGATTGGCAAAAAAGTCAAATCTGTCGAGGACAAGGCCATGATTGAAGATTCACTTAGCAGAGGAAAGAGTAAATAATCCATGCAGAGTCATAAAATCGCTGGCTACATTGATCAAGAGTTTGCCAGCAAAGGTTTAGCAAAGCAAGTCGCAAGTTATTTGATAGACACCAAGCAAACATCTCAACTTGACTCATTAATGCGTGACGTTATGACAACCAGAGAAACCAGAGGTGTATTTGAAATAAGCGTAGCTTCTGCCCATGAACTTCAGCAGAAACAGTTGGACAGCATTAGAACTTATTTTAAGAAAAATTTCCAGGGCGCAAAAGAAATAATTATTCATACAAAAGTTAACCCTGCCCTACTTGGAGGAATTAGAATTGAATCTGCAAATTACCTGATAGACAGAAGTCTGAAAAGTCAGCTAAATTATATAAAATCGAGTATAGATAAGTAGAAAGGTACAGACAAGCAACAATGAGCCAAATATCAGTAAAAGAACTGTCAAATGACATCAAAAAAGCCATCGAAGAGATTAAAGACTTACCAGACGTTCAGGAAACAGGAGTAGTTACTCGTGTTGGTGATGGGGTCGCGTGGATCTATGGACTACGTTCTTGTGGTTCTTATGAGCTACTGGAAATTGAAGGTACGGCTGGCAATAAAGTCACAGCATTTGCTCTAAACTTGGCTGAGAACGAAATTGGCGCAGTGTTACTAGGAGATGAACTGGCGGTGTCAGCAGGTGCTCGTGTCCGTTTGACGGGCAAGCCTCTTAGTGTCCCGGTTGGTCCAGAGCTGGTTGGACGGGTTGTTGACCCCTTAGGTAAACCACTTGATGGAAAAGGCCCCATAAAAGCCAAAAAAACCGGTTTGATCGAAAACCATGCCCCAGGAGTCCTAGCTCGAAAGGGTGTCCATGAACCTCTTATGACTGGCATTATGGCGATTGACGCTATGGTACCTATTGGTCGTGGACAGAGAGAGCTTCTCATTGGTGATAGACAGACAGGTAAAACCGCAGTCGCAGTCGATACTATGGTCAACCAATATCGTCAAAAAACCGGAGTTATCAATATTTATGTTGCAATAGGACAAAAGACAAGTAAGGTAGCCAAGCTTGTTGAGAGATTGGCAAGTGAAGGTGTCATGGAACAGACTATCGTGGTCGCTACGTCCGCTTCTGAAGCTGCTTCTATGCAATACCTTGCTCCATATTCAGGTACAGCTATGGGAGAATATTTCCGTGATAATGGCCAGCATGCCTTGATTATTCATGATGATCTTTCCAAGCATGCGAATGCGTACCGGCAAATGAGCTTGCTACTCCGACGTCCACCAGGGCGAGAAGCCTTCCCCGGAGATGTTTTCTATTTGCATTCACGCCTTTTAGAGCGATCTGCTAAATTATCTGATGAACTTGGGGGCGGTAGTTTGACTGCCCTGCCAATCATCGAGACACAGGCGGGAGATGTCAGTGCGTACATTCCAACCAATGTTATCTCTATTACGGATGGTCAAATATTTCTTGAAACTAACCTGTTTTATCAAGGTATTCGTCCGGCTATTTCTGTAGGTTTATCTGTGTCACGTGTTGGTGGATCAGCTCAGACAAAAGCTATAAAAAGTGTAGCTGGTAGTCTCCGCCTCAACCTAGCTCAATTTAGAGAGTTGGCAGCATTTGCTCAGTTTTCTACTGACCTTGATGCTGAGACCAAACACCGCATTGATCGCGGACAACGACTAACAGAATTACTCAAGCAACCTCAGTACTTGCCATATTCAGTATGGGAACAAACAGCGATGTTGATAGCGGCTATAGAGGGTGCTTTTGATAAAGTCGCAGTGAATAAAATCCAACAAGCAAAACAAGCACTATTATCCCGTTTGGGTTCTAAACACACCAAACTTATGAATGAGCTTAACAAGGGCGATAAGCCAACAGACGCCATGAAAAAGACAATCATAGATGTCGCGAAGACGATTGGTGAGGAGTACAAATAAACAAATATGGCAGGCGTAACTACTCTTAAAAGACGGATTACTAGCGTCAAAAACACGCGCCAGATTACGAAGGCGATGGAACTTGTGTCCGCTAGCAAGATGCGCCACGCCCAGGAATATGCGATTAATTCACGACCTTTTAAGGAACAAGCACGGCTGCTAATCGGTCAACTATCGAGTGTCTCAGATGCCAAACTTGATGATTTATTTGCCAATAGACCTGTTAAAAATGAGCTACTAGTTGTTGTCTGTAGTGACCAAGGACTAGCCGGTGCATATAACTCAAACGTATTAAAGAAATTTATAGAAATCATTAAACAAAACAAAGCGGACAAAATCAATACAGATGTTATTTCAATTGGACGATATGCTGGTAAATTTGTAGCAAAACATAAAGGCTTGAATCACCACAGTGCCTACCCAATGCTAGGAGATCACCCGAGCCCACAAGCGATCGCTCCAATGATTGAGGTGATAACTTCACACTATTTACAAAAAAAAATAGATAGAGTCAAGGTCGTCTATACTCAATTTATCTCAAGTATCCGCCAAGAAGTTGTCTCTGTAGCTTTGATTCCCTACCTTATCGATCCAGATGACAAAAAGACTGAAACCCGCGAGTTGTCGCCACTTGAGGTGGCTATTTTTGAGCCATCTGTTGAAGAAATTATTGAAAGTGTGGGCATTCGTCTGATAGAAGTACAGCTCTGGCAAGCACTGCTCGAGGCAGGTGCTAGTGAACAAAGTATGAGAATGATGGCTATGAAAAACGCTAGCGATAATGCCGGAGATATTATTGAAGATTTGACCTTGGCATTAAATACTGCTCGTCAGGCAGCAATAACCCAAGAGATAGCTGAGATAGTTGGTGGTGCAGAGGCAGTCAAATCATGATTGATTTATATGAAACACTACTGCGTTATGCCTTGCGATGCTCCCGCACTGTATCATTAAATACAGTTTGGTCCGCTTCTCAGCCCTGCCTTGTATTGTATTCATATAAACAACCATTTAAGTTAGATAAGGAGAATAAATTATAATGACCAAAACAGGAGCAAAAGTTACAGGAAAAATTAGCCAAATAGTTGGAGTGGTTATTGATGTGCAGTTTGACCATGGTAAAATGCCAGCAATTTATGATGCTTTAACAGTTCAATTGAATGGCAAACAGCTTTTGTTCGAGGTAGCGAGCCACCTCAGCGAGACTAGTGTCAGAGCAGTTTCTCTTGGTTCTACAGATGGGTTAAAACGTGGCGCAATAGTTACATGCACGGGTGCTCCCATTCAGATGCCGATTGGTGACGCTACAATGGGACGAATGTTTAATGTAGTTGGTGAACCTATCGATGGGAAAGATAATAAATTTACAAAGTTTGCGTCTATCCACCGTGACCCCCCTACTCTCGAAGAACAATCAGGCAAAACCGAAATTTTGGAAACAGGGATTAAGGTTATTGATTTAATCGCGCCGATTGCAAAAGGCGGAAAAGTCGGACTTTTTGGTGGAGCAGGTGTCGGCAAAACCGTGTTAATCCAAGAATTGATTAATAATATAGCTAAATTTCACAGCGGCAACTCTGTATTTGCAGGTGTTGGCGAGAGAACACGTGAAGGCAATGACCTATATTTTGAAATGAAAGAATCAGGAGTGTTGGACAAAACTAGTCTTGTCTTTGGACAGATGAACGAACCGCCGGGAGCGCGACTAAGAGTTGGTCTGTCAGGGCTAACTATTGCAGAAGGCTTTCGTGATCAAGGCAAGGACGTGCTTTTATTCATTGACAATATTTTTCGTTTTACTCAGGCTGGCGCAGAGGTTTCTGCTCTACTTGGGCGTCTTCCCAGCGCGGTAGGCTATCAGCCAAATTTGGCTCAAGAAATGGGCAGTTTACAAGAACGAATTACTAGTACTAAGACAGGCTCGGTAACTTCTGTGCAAGCCGTCTATGTTCCTGCAGATGATTTGACAGATCCTGCCCCAGCAACAACCTTTGCGCATCTGGACAGTACAATTGTTCTTAACCGTGCTTTGACCGAACTTGGGCTTTACCCCGCTGTTGATCCATTGGATAGCTCTTCTACGCTACTTGATCCTGAAATTGTTGGTGAAAGGCATTACCACGTCGCGCGTGAGATTCAGCGCATACTCCAACGGTACAAAGATTTGCTGGATATTATTGCAATTTTGGGTATGGAAGAATTATCAGATGAGGACAAACTAACTGTCACTCGAGCTAGAAAGATCCAAAGATTTTTGACCCAATCATTCTATGTTGCCGAAGGCTTCACGGGTAATCCCGGTCAATACGTCAAACTATCTGACACTATAGAAGGATTTTCTGAAATTTTGGAAGGCAAACATGACGAAAAACCAGAAAGTGCGTTCTACATGAAAGGTTCAATAAAAGACGTTAAGTAACATGATTAGATTAAAGTTAATCACTCTAAGTGGTATGAGAATAGATAAAGATGTCTACGAAGTGATGATCCCAACCAAGGCTGGTGAGATTGCGGTTTATGGTGGCCATGCTCCACTGATTGGTGTGCTAAGTTATGGAATTATCCATGTCCGAGAAGAAAAGTCTGTCAAAGATGCAGATCGACACGCAACGGCGGTATTTGGAGGAACTATCAAGGTTCTTGACAACGAACTGATAATTCTGGCTGACGAGGTAGAAGATCTAGAGAACCTTAGAGAAGATGAGATCACAAAAGCACTTGAGCGAGCCAAAAGCTTGAAGAAATTAGCCAAAGATCAAGTTTCACTTGAACACGCTCAAGAAATGATTGACCGTCAAACAGTCAGACTCCAACTTTCCGGACTAAAACGTCGTCATCGCAGCAAAAGAAATTAATACTCTTTAATTAAAGCTTTCAATCCCTATTCTTCACACAGGTTCAGGCAAAATTATATCTGAACATACTGGAAGGTTGTCATTAACTATCAATACGTCAGCAATGAGTGCTCCAAGAGCCAGATATCCTAGGCAAATCAATGTAGATTCAATAATCATCAACACATCTTTGCATTTACTCATGAAAAGTACTGTAAAATACTTTACAAAATATTATTTATGAGATCTTCTTCAAATTGAGCTATACCTGATATATCTGGTGTGTATTTTGACACATCTGGCAGGTCATAATCATTAATTTTTCGCCAAACTGCTTCGACTAGCTGATTTAACCTCTCTACATCTTCTAAAGTCGGGATGTAAGTACGGACAAGATCTTTAGATTGGCTTGCTTCAACATAAACCATTTCCCCTTCTATATGACTGGGTTTACCAAATCGGAGGTCATTTTTGATAATAAGGGCATAAAAAATTAATTGAGTTTTTTGTTTCCAAGCCTTGATGGCTTTTGATTGGTCAGACGTTTCAAAGCCTGACAGGGGTGACCCTGTTTTATAGTCAACTATAGTCAGCCGATCATCTATCTTGTCCACCCTATCAAGCTTGCCATCGATTATCGCAGAGGACAACTTTACATCTTTTATGCGTTGTTCGCTTTTGCTACCTTTTGGAAGAACAAAGCCATTTGCCCCAAAAAGTTTTTTGAACATTTTCTGCCCGCGAGCTAAATACTTTGTGTGCTCGTCTCTTGGCAAATTTTCACCACGAAGCTCTTGTGCAAATGTATCTAAAAGTTTGACCAAGCTGAAACTATCGCTATTAACAAGCTTTTGACCAAAATCCAAGCTTGCATGCACTGCGGATCCATAAGCTAAAGTCGCGGTTTTTGCCTCTGGTAAGCGCAATACGTTTCTTTCAAAAAAGTATTCTGGTCCACCTTGGGTAACGTCTAAGAAATTCAACAGATTTGTAACATTTATAGAAAACGATTCAAGTTTCGCCTTGATCAGCTCTTTTTCTTTCCCTCTATTCAAATGTGGCCAGCGAAGGGATTCTTCAAGCACAATAATTGGGTCGGTTGCCAATGTCTTATCTTTTTTTGTGTTAAGTCCGATAGCTTCTCTTATTAGTGGGGTTGGCAATAACTCCTTGCCCGCGTGATCAAAATCGTAACTTGTCGCAATCAAGGTGTGCTTTGCCCTGGTTGCAGCCACATAAAGTAGTCGTGCATAGTCATCGTCGTTTTCAAGCGGAGGTTGCAGCGGCAGATTGCTTGGGCACGAATATCTACCTGTTTTTGGTTGCCAGTTTTCTTCGATAGTATCTATGATAAATACACAATCAAATTCCAGCCCTTTAGCTTTATGAACGGTGTATAGTTCAACTGCTTTTTCGTCACTTACAAATGGAGATTCATCTACCACGCCTAGTCTATTATCTTCGTTCAATTGGATATATTTTAAAAAGTCGCCGAGAGTGGGCGTAGTTGTGCGGGAAAATTCTGTTACTAATTCTCTCAAAATTCTAAGTGCAGAAAGTGTCTGAAGATAATCGTTATCAATAGATCGTCTGGCTGAGAAATATTTTTTTAACGGGCTGGAGCCCTGTTCCCCGGATCGAAGTCCTAAGATATATTCTATTGTTGATGCAAGTGGCTGTTTGTCTGCTTGCGCAGCCAACCAAACAAAATGTTTTCCAATTTGTTTTAAATGAGGGTTCTTGCTTGTGAGCAAGTACGTCATCCAGTCGGGCTTACTATAATTAGCCAGAGCAAGTTTCCATAAATCTTCAGGTGGAATCCCCCACATTGGGTGTCGTAGCGCTTTGCAAAGTAACTCGTTTGCTAATTCTTTATCTCCATTTTGGACAGAACCAACAATTTTGGCGATGATAATGGCCTGCTTGACTGCCTCATGCTCAAGTATATTGCTCCGAAGTTCGTAGCTAACTGGAACCCCAATATTCAAAAGAATTGACGAAAGTGCTTGCAGGCTTCCGTGATGGCGCGCCAGCACCGCAATTGATTCATTATTGTTTTTGGCCCACCGTTTTTTTATCTCTCTAGCGACTTCGCTAAGTTGATGTTCACGCGTTGGGTAACTGATGTGTCGTATTTCCCCATTCTCAGAAATTTCTTTTTTGGCAATTAACTTTTTCGATAAAGATTTATCTCGTTTGACCAGCCGATCACCAGCTTGATCAATTATCTTGCTCGTTGTGTCAAGAATTGCTTGAGTAGAACGGTAGTTTTCGTCTAAAACAATTTTTTTAACATCTTTGTAATTTCTATCAAAAAATAACATATTGTTCAGTTCTGCCCCATTAAAGCCAAAGATTGATTGATCATCGTCGCCTACCGCCATAATATTGGGTCTTCCATTTGCGGATTCGTGATTTGCCACTAAGTGCGCCAGACGAAGCTGCGCTGCATTACTGTCTTGGAACTCATCGATCAACACGTAACGAAACTTCTCTTGAACTTCAGAAAGTAGTTCTGGATTTTGCTCCAGTTGTGCCAGTACCTCTACAAGCATATCGGAGTAGTCATAATAGCCTCTGTAGTGAAGCTGCTCTCTGTACTTTTGGTAAACATCGACTAACTCCAGCCACCATAAGTTACGGTTTCTTTCATTGTGCATCCCTTTTTTGGAATCAACTGATTGTAGCCACTTTGTTTTCCATTTACTAACGGCCTTTGTTCTATCGGTGCCTAAGTCTTGATCTATGGCGAATTCTAGACTTTCTTGAATCACACTGGTTAATGATAAAAGCGGCGCCAGCCCCGAGCCAATTCCTTGCTCAGGCAAAGACATGATTTTTGTATGTAAGTCAGGAATTCTTTTCAGGCTAAGTGTTGGTGCAAGTATTTTTATCAGTTGATCTTCAATTTTGTCAATATAGGCGAGATTAACTTCCACAATCGCCTGTAACTTGTCTGGTGTAAGCCCCGTCTCTTTAGTCAATTTTAAAGCTTGCATGATTCTTGGTATAGCAGTAAATTTTCCAGCAAATCTTGAAGCGAGAGGATTGTCGTGCGGTAAATCAGACAAAATTCGTTGAATTATTTCAAGCTGAGTCGTCTCTGGTGCAGTAGAAAGTTTAGCACCATTCCAGAAAAAATCTGGATACTGGTTCATGATCTCAGCAGCAAAACTATGGAATGTTCTGACCTGAACTTTTCTAGCTTCTACACCGATCAGACTAACCAAACGATCACGCATGTTTGTTGCAGATTTGTTAGTAAACGTTAAACACAATATATTTTCAGGGTCAGCGTCAGTTTTTTTGAGAATGTTAGCTACTCTCATGCTAAGTAGCTGGGTTTTTCCAGTTCCAGGGCCCGCAATGACCAAAACTGGTCCCTCGATAGCATTGACAGCCTCAAGTTGTTTAGAATTTAGTTTGTCCATTACTTATATTGTACTAGATTGTCGCTATCGTAGGTTATAGTATCTTGCGGTTTTTGACGACTGCCCACAGTAAATACGCTACAACGAAGAACATGGCTGCATAAAACCCAACTTCTCCGTAAAGCTCTACTTTATAGCCTTCATTAAAATTATTCACAAAATAACTTACAGCAGTTGCGATATAGACGGCTGCACACACAGTTGCTGTCAAAAGTAGTGCACTGAGGCTCATCAGAAGGGCTGCAACCATCAATGGCACGACAAAGAGCATTACTGCCCTGCTGGCCATGCCACGGCTAATATAGACGTTAAATGCAGCAAACGCGATATCTACCGTAATCAATGCAAATATAAGTATTTTATGGAATTTTACTTTTTTTGGGTTGATTTTTACCAGATATGCGATGATGGCACAGGCTACTACAAAAGCGGCGACGCAGACCCAACGTTGTTTGACTATATCTGGAGCAACAAGCTTGGATGCATCAAATAGTATCAGTTGGATCAAATACAGTGCTACAAGCATAAAATGGGCTTTTAAAGAAGTGATTATACCAAAACTGTACACCGGAGGTGTTTTTTTAACCATAAGTATATTCTATATGTCCAAGTGGGTTATTTGCAACTATACTCGACTTACGCAAAAATTGCCCATTCTCAATCTCGCCAGACTTACCCAGAAAAGATCTTTCTGCTGTCGATGTACCTACAGGTACCTCTCCACCGTAGAAGACCTTTTTTGAATCAATTCTGGACAAGTCTGGCGAATCATCAATTTTGCGTAAGTCGAGTATAGTATTATGGGTGTATGAGGTTGAAACAATTTGCCCGGTACATTTGGCATGACATAACTGCTCAAAAAGATTATATCGGTAGTTATGCTATCGCTGGGGCGGTGCTTTTGGTGGCTTTTTTCATAAATCTTGATCACAATGCACATAAGAACAGTGGTGAATATTGGATTTCACCACTAGAAAGTGTATTTAATACTAGTTTTAAAAACACCGATATGACAGGGGCTATTATGTCGTTTGGCATTTTGATAGCGTTATTTTTATTTGTTATTAGTGTTGTTATCAAAAGAAACAAACTAGATAAAATACATACGTCAAACCAGCTAAAACTCCAAGAAGCCCGCGATGATCTTTTGGCACTTGCCTCGCATCAACTTAGAACTCCTGCGACAGGAGTTAAGCAATACCTTGGGATTATACGTGAGGGTATGGCAGGCAGTATAAGCACCAAACAAAGAAACCTTATTGACAGAGCGTATTTTTATAACGAAAGACAGCTACGTATTATTAATGATTTTTTGTATATGGCAAAGCTTGATGCAGAGCGAATTATTGTTCACCCCCGCGATTTTGACTTGGTCGACTTAGTCAAAGAACTCGTACGAATATATGAACAAAATATTTTAGCAAAAGAGCTAAAAGTTGAGATCAGTGCTCCAGATGATCTGATTATTAACGCTGACAAACAATGCGTCAGAATGAGCATTGAAAATTTGCTTTCAAACGCAGTTAAGTACACAAATTTTAAGGGTCATGTAAAAATAGAAGTAGAAAAACACACGACAACAGTGAGCATACGTATTATAGATAACGGTGTTGGTATTCGGAAAAAAGATTCCTCTAAATTATTTAAAAAGTTTTCACGCATAGACAATCCCCTGTCATCTATTGAGGGTGGTTCTGGTATAGGGCTGTATATTGCTAGAAAATTAGTTGAGCTTAACCACGGAAGCATCAGGCACAAATCTATCAGTGGAGGAAGCATATTTATTATTGAGCTACCCTTGTGAAGTATTTTACAAAATAAATTTCTAGGTACTATATAATTAAGTTTTTATGACGGACACAACACTAGCAAATATATTAATTGTAGAAGACGACAAATCTCTTAATGAAGCGTACACCATGATTTTAGATACCGCAGGTTACGACACAACGCCAGCAAGTGACGGAATTGAAGCACTTAGTCTGGTTGAAGATTCAAACTATGACTTGATCCTGCTTGATCTGAAAATGCCAAACATGGATGGCATAAAATTTTTGAAAGAATATAAAAAACGTTATAAAAACCGCCAAGCAAAGCTGGTGGTTTTTAGTAATTACGACCTGCAAAATGAAGTAAAACAAGCTTATGAGCTAGGAATAGATAAGTATTTTCTTAAGTCATGGGCCAGCCCTAAGGACTTGTTAAAAATTATTGAAGAAGTTATTTGAACAGGCTGATTTTTACTTCTTTTTGAATTGTGCTGAGCTGTGAAAGTTCGCTATATCTCGTCCGACGATACTGACGACCACCTTTTTATCAATGATGTATTTCTTTTGTCTAACGACTATTAATGATTCTTTTTTAAGTTTTGACATTTCCGTCGAAACTGTTTCTCGGGTTAAACCAAGGTTTTCGGCGATTGTTTGATGGGTCATCGGGATTTTGATGGCATAGAGGTTATTGTTGAGCTCCTTGCCATATCTGAGAGACAAAAAGTACAGAAAATAGATGATTTTTTGTCTAGCTTTGATCTGTTGCAGGGCCATATTTCTAATTAGACCGAGATTTGCGATAACGTTTAGTTGATCTAAGATACATCTGAGCACGCTGGGATCTTCTTCGTGTTTTTTAAATTCTTCTTGGAATATAACTTCGCAAGAACAGTCAGTTAAGGCTTGATAATAAAATCTAATAACTTGTGAGTATCCGAATAACCAACCCAGTGCGAGGAACTCCCCCGGGCCAGAGAATCTAACAATTTGCTCTGTCCCGTCCTCTCCTACGGCGTAAACTTTGATAAACCCCTCATTAATGAAAAAACTGTTTTTTGGTATTTCTCCAAGAAAATAGATCATCTGTCCTTTCTGAAAGGTGTGGGTTCTAGAATTGAACAGTTTCTTTACGTCCTTGTTTTCCACACTTCTACATTACAGTAACTCGGAGGTATTGTAAACCAAAAGTTTGTGTTACAATATCTTTAACTTAATGATGACTGCTAGTGATATTTAAGTAAATTTACAATAAAATAATAAGTTTCAGACGGGAGCAGTTGGCTGTTTTTATAGGCAGGTACCAGAGAACTAAAGAAGGAAAATAATGGGAAAAAGATTATTTGTCGGTAGCCTACCATATAAACTAACAGAGGACGAAATGAAAGATTTCTTTGCGCAAATTGGCGAAGTTGTATCCGTAAGGATCATCACAGATCGCGATACAGGTCGATCAAAAGGTTTTGGTTTCGTTGAGATGGCAGATGATGCTGCTGGAGACAAAGCTATTGCAGAGCTCAATGGTAAAGAACTAGGTGGTCGTCCGATCACTATTAGTGAAGCTAAGCCGCAACAGCCTCGATAATATTACATCAGATGTATCAATAATAGCCCCCAAATCTGGGGGTTATTTATTTTGCAGATTTATTCCCGTCGTCTAACCACTTTACCGATGTAAAAAATTCTTTGAATATTAAATCCTCAAGCGGGGATAAGTAGTATTGCTTAGCTTCCTCTGGCGTGGTGTCATGATCCTGAAATTTTATCTGTGGCAGATCTTCAATGATGGCTACGGGTGTGCACTCTGGTCCCTCGCCCATGACTGCTACTGCTCCTGCGCACAAACTGCCGGCCATATTAGCTGAACTTAGTTCTAAATTCCTGCCAAAAATATCTGGCATACCGACGTAATCATTAACTGGATTGAACCCGCTGTGCCCTATGCAGATGCCGATAGTCCCCCACCGAGATAAGCCAATTGTGCTATCGGATATAATTACGCCGACATCTTTTAGTTGGAACTTCTGTTTTAAATATCGACGGATTTCATTAGCGGATTTGATTGAATCCTCAGGCCAAAGCACATAAACACCGTCTGTGTTCGAGGCGTCTATACCCGACGACGGGATTAATGTATTCTGAAGGATAGTAAAGTTGTAGCCCAAACTAGAGGCAGATGGTTCTGGTTGATAATACAGATCTGCACTTTCTCTGATTAGGGCTTTTTTGTCGGTTCCGTCTATTTGAACAACTCTATTTTCTAGTAAAGCGACAATTTTAGAGGTTATGACAACTATAGATCTCTCTTCAACTTTTTCTAGATATTTATCAAGAACATCAAATATTGATTGTTCCCCCGCTCTGATGGGGCTTGTCTTGACTGCTCTAATTAACATTGTTTACCCAGATTGCGATTAACGCTATTCATTGCAGTAATTATAGCACCAATCACATAAGCGCATTTAGAAAGAGCTACTTTCGTTACATCAAATAAATCGTAATATGTGGTTGTCTTTAGCCTGTTGGGTCATGCCCGAGCTGTCCAAGCAGGTTGATTAACTCACCATGCTCAAGGGTTGAACAGTCGATATTCCGTCTAGCTGCAATCAGATAGCCTTGGATGATGTGTTTTAGATGTATCGCCTCGCCTCGTTTAAAATGGTCAACTTGGTATGGCTTTTCGGTGCCGAACACCCTGGTTAATATTTTGATTGATCCGAAAAACGGGGTGACATTTACGCTCACATTCAGGATATCCTCTATACGAAAACTCACCGTTTCAGATGAGAGAATAAAGTTTCTTTTTATAATCGTAACTTTTGTGCGATCCAGCGTAATTGTATGAGGGAAAAGTGTAAACGGAAAAACTGTCTTTGCTGTTGCCAGGATTTCATATGAACTTCTGATCATTTGTTTTAGTAAATGGTCTTCAACTTTTTTGGGTTGTAGCCATTCTATTGCATTGGCTCCGGTTATGTTTGTATTTGAATTGATTGAAACATTATCTATTTCGTTCATCGCTACCCTCCTCAGGTTCACTTACTAAGTATATCTGTATGCCCTGGCACTGCCGTATAGGAACTTACATTTGTGTACACAAATTTCTTACAAAATGTATAACCTTAAGAGGCCATTAGTCAGTATATTTAGCTTCGACGTGTCGAATGTTGACACCGTTAACAGTGTTAGTGAATCCCATTGATTTTAAAATATTCATTGCCACATTAGACCTACTGCCCGATATGCAGTACAAAATAATTTCGGTGTCTTTGGGCACTCCAGATAATTGTTTCGCGCCCTTTAGAAAGTCTTCTGGAGAAATGTTGATCGCATCTTTAACGTGTTTTTTCGCGTATTCTTCAGGTTCTCTGACGTCGATGACGAATCTTTTCATACTTGTATTTTAGTCTATCATGCTCCACCTAGCTCTTTTGATAGGGTTGCAAGATCATTCCTAACTTGTTGCTGAGGTTTATCTACTACTTGGGCGATGATCGCCACGGATAGACCAAGCACAGCCGATAAAGTCACCTCACGCCTCTGTGTTTTATCAGTGAGACTCTGCATAGCTTTTGCATATGACTTAAGATCAAGAGTGAGCACTTTTCTTTTGGGTGCAATGTAAGGTGCGTCGTTAGGATCATCTTGAAAAGCTTTACGTCTCCTACGCATACTTATTTCATCGTTTACTGTGTTAATGAACAAACCGATAATATCTTGATCCTTTTCGAGTGGTCCAATAAATTTCAGAGCGCCGCTCTTTATATCCTGGAAAATTCGTTTCTTGGCTTCGTCAACCAATTCGACTGCTTCATCTCCAAATAAACCATGTTTTGAAATAAGTCTTGTTGTAACTGGCTCCTGTGCTATACCAATTACGTCTCTAACTTCTTTTCTTTGATCTCTTGTCCAGACATGGGGCTGTAGTGCCTCTACCGCCTCAGAAACTACATTTATATGGTGCCTTTCTTTTGCTGCTACGCGCGGGGCAGTGTATCTTTTCCTTAGCAACAATATTCTTAGAGCATCACGGCAGAGATCAATTTCGTCGACTACTAAATTAGACAGGTCACCCTCTTCTTCGGCTTTTACACTACTGAGTTTTTTCGAATCTTTTGACCTATGGGCTATCATTTTCTTTATCCACTCGGAGTTTTCCATAAGTTCAGAGATCGCGTCAACATCATCAACATCAGATATGGTCGCTGAAACTCTTTCCGTAACAGCAACACTGGCATTATGCTTAATCGCAAATTCTGTTACTAACCGCTGGTGATCGAATTTTCCATCAAGATGTTTTGCCATTCTTGCAAGATGTTGTGGTGTAATTTCCTCGAGCTTGTCTTTACCAGCTCTTTCACGAGCAGTTTTGATTAGCTCTGGGTCGATTGATCCAATTAAACGGAGATGTTTATCTATTGTATTTATGCTTATTTTCCAGTAATTTGTTTTAGTTGTAACCCACTGTTTTATCGCTTCGGCTTCGTCTTCGTTCAAGCCAAGACCTTTGCCCACGGATTTTCTCTCGACCATACTGAACGCTTGGGGCGCAGTTATTGAACGAACATTTGTCCTGTCTCCCCACTCAGTGCTACTCCAAGCTTGTTGAACCCATTCAATTATTCTAGGAATTTTTGTTGCCTGATGTGAGGTGGCTGAAATAATTCTATGATCAAACAGCTCTTCCCACGTACAATCTACCAAGACTCTGCAAAGAACAAATTTATCACCACTTTGATCTTTAGAGGCTACTCTATGGAACCCATCAATAATATGAAGTTTTTCTTCGCCGTTTATGCATCCTAATATCACCGGAGCAAGTTGGCCGGTCTCGTTTTCGGGGTCACTGGCCTTAACTCTAGCTATTGAATCTTCTAGGTCATTTACGTGTGCATGGTCAACAGGCACGTCTGATTGTTCGATAATTTCAATCGGCACCAGAGCTTCAACTATTCTCCCCTCACGAGATCTTATGGTTATTTGATTAACAAGGTCATCAGGATTGCTACCGTCGACTCTATTTGGGCCTTTTTCTTGGGGTGGGAGAAGATCGTTTGTCATGTTCGCAATATTATACTATCTGTTTTACTTCTTAGCAAGCATAAGCAACTATATAAATGGGTTTTTGTAAAATTTTATTAACTAGTTGGGTACTCACCCCTAGTTTTTGCGTATTCAGCTAATCTGCGTTCTTTGTCTCTTTTTTTTACCCCTTGTACCGAGCTGTCTGCTTCCGCAAGTGTATCAGCTATGGCTCCGCTTATGCTGACGATAGATACTCCAGACGCATCAGCATATATCCCCCTGTGTTCACGAATTCCCTCCTCTAAAGAACTATCATCTCTGTGGAGGCCTTCTGAGAAAATTTGTTGAGCTATCTCTAAGAACTGACCGCCTATATCTTCATCAGGATCTATAACATCAAGATCAGCAGCATCTGGGTCTACAGCATTAGGAACTACAACAACAAACTCGTCGCCAAATTTCCCTCGGAACAATAAGTTTAGATCGATCCCGCATACTTTGGCAGCATGTTGCAGTGAGCCACTGGCCATAAGCAACATCATATCCCCGTGAGTGTGTCCTTTTTTACCAATTTTATTTGTCTCTCCGAAGTCATTTAAATCTATCATCATGTATTTTGCATCTTTAAGTCTTCCATGCTCGTCCTCGTTGCGTACTTGAAATCTTGATAAAGATCTTCGGTTTCTAAGATGTGTCCATGGATCAGTATTCTCTCTTATTTCGGCACTAGCATGAAACTGGAGTTTCCATAGCTTCCCAATATATCTGCCTAAATTTTTTCCTGTAGCGTAAGCATCATCGGTCGGTGTAAATTTATCATATTCATTTCTTGCAAACTCAAGCTCGTCAAGTATCAGCTCATCGTTCTCTGCCTTATCTAATATGTGTGCGTACACGGCTTCTAACAATAATTCTGTGGCCTCAGAACTATCACCAATATCGATTTTTTCGGCAGTAGTAACATCTATTGGTTTTTCAATGCCTGAATGTTCTGGAGGATTTGCCCAATACGTAGCAAGATGCCCGATTCTATCAGCAACCACAAAAAGCCATTCACTGTCAGGATTACGGTTGTACCTTTCGTAAATTCTCTGCACTGAGGCGTTCTCTGGGTCGTCAGGTGCATCTGGTGGAGCAGCATTCGCTAATTCGATAAATGGTTGCTGTAAATCGCGCACATACTGTTCTCCAGCGTATGCCTCAAGGGCACTTTCTAAAAGCTGTGCGTCTGTTTCGGGGCCAGCTGCGGGTACTCCTGCCATAATAAGCTAAATTCTCCTCTAACTTGTAATATTATACAATAGAACATAATATAATACAAGCATAAAAGCAATAAGTTGCTTATCTGTAGGATACTCCCTAAAATTGATTTATTCTAATCACTCAATGTACTTATTAAATATCTACTTGCGTTGGAACGGTTTGTAAAGATGTAGCTTCTCAAGAATTTCACTAACCAATGGTATGTATGGGAAAGCAACCATAAATATTAAACAAGATATTCTACTAAATCTTGCGCCAACTATATAATGCTGATTATATTACCCCAAGTCCACTATCAATGTAGTTAAGAGGTAATCTTATAGCTCAGATGATTCGTGTAGAGGTACTGTCGTCGCTAGTTCTTGCTGGGCTTGATCTCGTGCATGGCTGTTTTGGGTTGTTACTCTATAAATTTTTCCAGCAAGCCCGTTCACTATAAGAGCTACACCGCCAATTAAGCCAAAAAGCACAGCTTTGTCTGGTTTGTTAGCAGCAATGATTTCTTTGCCTCCCAAGAAGGCTGCAATATCTGTGCCAATGGCAGTTATCGCTGACGCAGCAACAGCAAACCTAGTGGCATTACCAATAGCATCGTTGTTATCTGGTCTAATCTCACTAGATGTTTCAGGCATAATGACCTTAGTGTAAATCTAATTACAACAATTGTCAATATTATAATCTAATAAGCACGAATGATGTTTTTAGGATGATCTTAATAATTGACATACAATACTTGGCCAAAACTTTTGTCTGCTACCAGCCTTGTCTTGTGGCTTTTGTAGACAATTCTTTAACACGCGTTCAGTCAGTTTTAAAAATATTTGGGCATTTGGGTCACTCCAGTCACAAGCAGAAAATTCGTTTTTTCTATTATGATCATCTGTACGCATCATGAGTCTTCTGCTACCAAAGATGCCATAAATAAATCCCAAAACGCTAGTCCTATATATGTTTTCTTTGGTGAAAAGTACAAATGATTTGTTATTGCCAGATGAATCAACTATCCCTGGTGCTACTCTAAGTGTTTGATTAGGCAACCAGGGATTTTCAACTGGAATCCATAATTGACGAATACTTGTCGCTTTAGGTGGAGTTTGTCCGTCCCACTCAGTTGAGACTAAGGCTTCATTTTTGGGTATTCTGCTAGAATCATTAATCTCTCCGATAAGTGTTTCTCTTAATGCGAGCACACTTGTGTCTGCTGGACTTAGCGAATTTGGAATTGGCAATAAAATCAATGGTGGTTGGAGCTGTTCTTGTGTTTCTGCTGATGTTTGTATTGGACTGGCGGCTTCTGCCATAACTATGTAATACTACTACGTTTTAACAATGTCAATAGCACCTGTGGATATCTTTTGGTTTATTGTTTATTTGGCTAGGCGTATGGCTGACATGATCCCCCAGCCGATTAGTATATAAATAAATGCTGCAATCACTGTTTCTAGCTCAAAACGAGAAACTCCTGCATTGAACTCGCCTACTTGTAACAGGCCACGAAAAGGTGCTACGAATGGATCTGTGACACTGTAGATAAAGTCAGCGAATTGATTCTCTAGATTCGCTCCCATCAGAGCCAGGACGACTCGAAGCATCAGTACTGCTGCTAACAAACCGGTGATAAACCCTACTATCTGAGATGCTTTGCTGACTTCGCGTTTTCGTTCGTTTGATGCTTCTACTCGTTGTTCTTCGCGTTCTTCCCTGTTTTCTGATTCAGTTGGCATAACTCACCTCCTTGGTTACTAGCGAGACGCAAATTTGTCTCTACCTATAGTATACTCCCATTGGGCAAGGACTATTGCTCAAATTATTGCTGCTTTACCCAGATTTTTTAGCTGGTGTATTATTTGGCTTGAGAGAGTTGTTTTAGAAGGTTCAGGACTTTGTTGACAGATGGCAGTTGGTTGCGAGCGCGGGTTTCACCAAGTCCCACCTTTATAGAATAGGCAGATTTTGGGAGCGCCCTGAACATGTCTTCGTCTGTGGCGTCGTCGCCAATGCAAAGTACAAAATCGGACTTGTTCTCAACCAAAAGTTCATTGGTTATGGTGCCTTTGTTTGTTCCCTGCGGTTTTACCTCTATGATTTTGTCACCGTTGACTATTTGGATCTCGTCGTTATTGAGAACATGGCGCAAGTCATGTTGCAGACTGGCGTTGCGGGCATAAGCAAGCTCTGGCGGTGTGTTGCGGTAGTGCCAGACAATAGAAAAATCTTTTTCTTCTATGTGCGCGCCAGGTGTGCGCTGGGCGTAGCCTTCCATGACTGAAATGATATCTTTTTTGTATTTTTTGAATGCAACGTCTTCTTGTGCCCAAGTCTTATTATTTTTTACCCAAAAGCCGTGTTCTGCCACTAGCGACAATGGCAAATGACCAAACCAAACATCCAATGCCTCGCGGGTTCGTCCGCTAATAATATGCACATTGGTCCTGGGCTGTTTTGCCAGTTTTTCGAGAACCTTTAAAAGTGCTTTGCTCGGGGGTGCTTTGGTATGCAATGGGCTAGAGACAAAGTCTGCTAGCGTTCCGTCATAATCCAACAGTAGTGTGCGTCGTTTGGCAGACATGAACGCTCGAACAATATTTTTCGTGGTGGCGGTAGATAGTAATTTGTCTGAAAGTTGGGCTTGGACTTTGGTCGACTGCTTAAGCTGATCTGTAAAGTCGGTAGCCCACTCTTGGACACTATAGCTCTGCAAACGTTGTTGCATAGAATGTAGTTTTTCACGTTGTTTGCTCCTTGGCATAGTCAGTGCGTTTTTGATGATGGTAGCTATGCCTTGTGAGTCATTTGGGTTAATACGCTCGGCTTCATGTAGTTCGTCTACTGCGCCTGTGAGTTCGCTGAGAATAAGCACGCCTGTTGATTTTTGTTTGGATGCAATATATTCTTTGGCGACCAGATTCATCCCGTCTCTTAGTGGAGTAACCATGGCAACATCTGCCCTTTGGTACAATGCCACAAGCTGCTCGAACTCAATGTTTTTGAACTGATAGGAAATAGGCGTCCAGTCTACAGTCCCATACATACCGTTGATGTGGCTGATAGTTTGTTCGACATCAGCGCGCAGATTTTTGTAAGCTTCTACAGTGACACGTGACGGTACGGCGACCAACACCAGCACGACTTTTTTATGAAAACGTGGGTAGCGTTTGAGAAAAAGCTCAAATGCTTCCAGACGGCTGGGGATACCTTTTGAATAATCAAGCCGATCAACGGACAGGATTATTTGCATATCTTTATAATGTTCGCCCAGTAATTTGGTTTCTCTAAGAACAGCGTCGCTTTTTGCTGTGTCAGAAAACTTCTCATAATCAATCCCTATTGGAAAAGCGTCGACAGTGACTGTCCTGTCAGCTAGTGTTATGATACCTCTCTCACTTTCGAAACCAGTTGTTCGTTGAACACTACTTAGAAAGTGGCGCACATAGTCATAGGTGTGGAATCCAATCAAATTAGCACCAAGAAGTCCTTCTATAATCGAACGGCGGTTTGGTAATAGCCTATACAGCTCAAAAGACGGAAACGGTATATGCAAAAAGAAACCGATAGATGCTTTAGGTAGAGCGCTTCGCAGTAAACTGGGTAAAAGCATCAGATGATAGTCATGAATCCAGATGTTGGTTTGAGGAGTAGCGTAATGAAGCACGGCTTTTTTGAATAAAACATTTACTTCTTTATAGCTTCGCCAGAAGTCATCGTTGTGGTTAGTAAAAGTCTGGAAGTAGTGGAACAGTGGCCAGATAGTAGCATTACAATAACCATCGTAGAATTTTTTTACTTGTTTTTTGGTTAAAAATACGGGGTAGCAACCATCACGGTGCAGCCGAGTGGTGATCTGCCTGCGGTCTTTTTGTGATAAATCATCAGAGGCTATTCCTGGCCAACCGATCCAAAGATGGTCGCTGGCATTACCGCCAAGTGATGATACAGCAGTGGCCAACCCCCCTGCACTATTTGTAAATTTGAGCTTGCCATTAACCTTCGACACGCTGATAGGCAACCTGTTAGATACAATAATAATTTTTTGCTTAACCATAACTCACCAAACTTTGGTAAAAACCAATACATGGCATCCGACAATGACCATACCTATATTATAGCAATACCAATCAACCAAAGAAAACCGTCTAGAGACAGTCTTTTTGTATGGTTGAGCATATTGGTCTGAAACCTTCCCCAAGAGTAAACAGGACAAATTAAGCAGTTTTTCTTAACATCGTAATAAAATTATCTAGCTGTTTTTCTAGCGTAAATTTATTATTAACGGTCTTAACCCCCGCTTTTATAAACTTATCCCGAGTTGGTTGGTCATTGAGAAGCTTGGCTATTTTTTGGGCTAAGCTACTGACATCGTTGGGCGGAATCAAATAGCCATTATACGAATCACTAATAATTTCTGGGATACCACCGACCTTCGTACCAATGACTGGTAAGCCAGAGCTCATCGCCTCAATAAAGACCTGGCCGAACGTTTCGTTTTCAGAGGCTAATACGAATACGTCTGATGCTTTATAAACCTCTGGTATCTCATCTAACATAAAGGTTTTGACTATAGTCTTGGACTCAATATTATGAAGTTTTATATACCCCAAAAGCATCGTATATGCATTATCGAATTCGTCTTTTAGTCTATCGGGTGCTTTAGCAACCGCAATAACCAGTCGCAAATCAGGGTGTCTGAGTGAAAGTTTTGAAAATGCTTGGACCAAGTTAATAAGCCCTTTTGCCTTAAGAATATTATTCCGCCCTTGAATAATCCTGGTGGCTGTTAGGACTACTTTGTTTTCGGGTACAAGCTGCAATCGTTCCTTCGCTGTATTGTTGACGTGGCTATTGTTATTAAAGACGTTCGTGTTCACTCCTAAATAATCGGTTGATAGGATATCTATGTTCGCGCCCTTTCGAAAACAATCCCCAGCGACACTTTTACTGACACAACTGATCTTGCTCCACATAAGTTGATTAATAAGCTCGGTTTGAAGTTCTGAAGCCGCAAAAGAGTGCATCCTTAAAACTAGAGGGGTTTTATATCGAACGGCTACCATGTTAAGCAATATGCTGTAGGCTGGCGGCAGACCGACGGGAAAGTTCTCGGCACAAATTATATCTATTTTATGTTTTAGGATGATTTCTTCTACCTTCTTGGCAAACTTTTGAGCTTTCCTACTCATTACCTTGCCATAATTATTTTTTGTTAATTCAATATTTTTGTCGAAATAAGTAACTACACTACCGTCTTCTTCAACATAGTTTTCTTTACCGGTAGGCAATAGCACAATCGTTTTGAACTTAGTTTGTTTTTTGCTGTACTCAATCACATTAACTAGATAACGCTCAATGCCGCCTACGCTTTCGAGCGGAGAGTTCGGACTAATAAATAGAATATTAATAAGCTAGCCTTTCTTAATTACAGTAATGAATCTCTTTCGAGAAGAGAAATGCCAATTTATATATCAACCGGCATGAATCGCCTGGATTTCTATAACTATTATACCTCTTTACACCTCAGTTACCTATCAGCCAATGTTTTCATCAAGTTGCGTCTGTAAAGGGTCGCGAAGAAGAAGTCTTTTGGCTGGGATGGAGGGATTCGACCTACCTTTGGCAGGTCCGAAACTTCGCGATTGCCAAATCAGTTGACATCGGAAGATTTCCTTGCGAACTGTCGACAGGCAGTCCTCGCCCCGAATGCACACTCGGGTGTTCGGATCCCTCTTGATCCACAATTATCCTCCGTAGTGACCCAAAACGGGTCACAACAGAGGATGGCTGGGATGGAGGGATTCGAACCCCCGAATGCCAGTACCAAAAACTGGTGCCTTACCACTTGGCCACATCCCATCAACACACATTATTATACCCTAACGTGGGGGTTCGAATTGTTAAGTGGAGGGATTCGACCTACCTTTGGCAGGTCCGAAACTTCGCGATTGCCAAACCAGTTGGCATCGGAAGATTTCCTTGCAAACTGCCGACTGGCAGTTCTCACCCCGAATGCCAGTACCAAAAACTGGTGCCAGTGCGACTTGGCCACATCCCATCAACACACATTATTATACCCTAACGTGGGGGTTCGAATTGTTAAGTGGAGGGATTCGACCTTCAAGCTTCCACCAACTACAGGTGTTAATTATATATTAAACGGTCATGAATTTGAAGTATAATAGTGAACATGAGGGTTATCAATAATAAAGAATGGGCAAAGAAGAATCGTAAGAAGATAGCTGAAAAGATTATTTCAGCTTCAGGTGCGGTGCCTGTAGATAAGCCTATTGCTATTTTTATGGCAGGTATTCCAGGAGCAGGAAAAACAGAGTTCCTTGAGCAATTTCTCGCAAGCTCACCTGATCCATTCGTCAAAATTGACCTAGATACTATCGTGGAATATTTTGAAAATTATAGTGCTGACAAATATTATATGTATCGCGATTCAGCTAATCCAATAATCGAGAAGACTCTAGATATTGTCACAGAAAAGAAATATAATTTTGCTCTAGACGGCACCTTTGCTCATAGCAAAGGTGCACACAATATTCAAAGAGCTCTTAACCATGGATACTTTGTTGGCTTATTCTATATCTATCAAGATCCTCTTGTGGCTTGGGATATTACTAAAGCAAGAGAAATTGACACAAAACGAGGTATCGAAAGAAAAGGATTCTTAAAAGCATGCGAAGAGGTGCCGAACAACGTACAAAAGATCATTGATGATTTAGGGGATAAAGTATACGTTGTTTCGGTCGTTAAAGATAATTTGAATAGATATAGCTTTAATAGAGGAGCGAAAAGAGTTGACGATTTTGGCAAAAGAACGTACAATAAAGATGAATTAAATCGAAAGATAATCTAAAAATATGGTTTACGCAATATTACGAAAATTAACTAGAAAACCTACGACAAAACAGTATGTTACTAGCGAACGTGCTATAAAAAAAGCTGTCGATGCTTCAATGAAAGATCAACGTGACATGGTAAAGCGCGCCAAAACAATTCGAGACACGGCTCCAGCACACTAATTATTTATTAATTTTTTGTGGATTAGCTCATTTAACTAGCAAATATTTGCCTCTGTAACAATGGTAATTTGGATGATATACTAATTATTAGCATGAGGGTTATAGATCATAAGTCTATCCAAGCAAAGAAAACAGGTGGGAGTAAGCTTAAGAAATTCCTATTAGTTTTAGCATTAGCGATAATTTTGGCTTTTGTTTATGAGGTTGGCGTTAAGCACACTGTTTTGAACGTTAACAACAAAGAAAATACTCCAACAAAAACAGCCACACAAGTTTCTCAATCTACAGCAAAAAATAACTTAAGACAGTTTACTCCAGAACAATTCAGAGAGCTCTACAAATCATTTGTCTTCCCTAATACTGCAAAAATCAGCGAAGAAACACCAATAACCTACAGTGAGTCATTAGATGAGCGAATCAGAACATTGGCCGCCGCAAAAGGCTACGTGATCAGGAGCGCCCCGATTGTTGATAGTTTTGTAGCTGTCGACAGTGAGCACAAGCTACAGCAAAAAGCTTATGCGGATTGGGTTGAGCTGCAAGCTCACGCTGTGAAAGACAATATTGGGCTAAAGGTTATCGCTGGATATAGGAGTGCCGAGGATCAAAAAGAAATATTTCTAAGTCGCTTGGGTAATCGTTATGGTGCGACAGACGCACAGATCAATAATGTCTTGAATACTACTGCTCCACCTGGGTATTCCAGGCACCATACTGGATATACTATAGATCTAGCTTGTCAAGGTTACGAAAATCGACGATTCGAAAATACACCTTGTTATACCTGGCTCAGTGCAAATAATTATGAAAACACCAAAAAAGCTGGCTGGATACCCAGCTACCCTGCTGGGGCGACTAGTCAAGGTCCAGAGCCAGAGTCGTGGGAATATGTTTGGGTCAGCAAAGACTCCACCCATACCCAGTAGCAAAACCTCCACACCACCTTGTCCTAGTTTTGGAAACTATCACAAACTAAAGTTACTTTGGTGATATAATACATTTCAAGATGGCAGAATTCGAGGATTCTATAACTAATTTGAGTATCAACGGCATGCAAGGACGCATGCTCTATTTCAAGTGTCAAAAGCCTACAGATAAAGAGATACTGATGATATATGGCCACCACGCTTCTATTGAGAGAATGAAGGGTTTTGCAGAGTTTATGCGCAAATTTGGTAATGTTACTATCTGTGACCTGCCTGGATTCGGTGGGATGGATAGCTTCTACACGATTAATATGCCCCCTACTTTGGAAAATTATGCGGACTATTTGGCCTCTTTCATCAAGATAAAGTACAAAAAAAAGAATTTTATGATCATGCCTATGTCTTTTTCGTTTCTTATTGCCACCAGAATGCTCCAAAAATATCCACAATTTTTGCCACAGATAGACTACATTTTTGGTTTTGTTGGATTCACTCACCATGAAGATATCAAGCTCAAAAAAATTTACATAAGGTTGGCTAAACTCCTAGCTAAAGTATCTTCAGGCAAGATTACATCGACAATATTCAGATATACCGTGTTGTTGCCTCCAGTTATAATCATGTCATATTTAGTAGTTTCGAGAAAAAACCCAAAAATGAGGGGAGCTGGATTCTCTGAGCTACGGCGACGCATTAAAGCAGAAATAAAGCTTTGGCACATCAACGATGTTAGAACGCGAATGAAAACTATATTGACAATGTTCAGCGTCGATTTATGCGAGTACAACCAACGGATTGATCACAAAGTTTATAATATTTATGTCAAAGACGATGTATATGTAGATCAATACATGACCGAACAGCATATGAACGTCATTTATGAGGGTTACGTAGCGGTAGAGAGCAAAATGGCGGCACATATGCCATCTATTGTAGCTACTGCAGAAGAAGCAGGTCAGTACATACCGCCTGCCGTAGTTGATAAACTTGTCAAATAATGAGAAAATATACCTAAGAATTATGGCCCACACACTTGAGACCAATATTAATTTTCTCTTTGAGAAACACAGCAAGCCGTACAAATGGTACGGTAAAGCAAAAGATGTGGTGTGTATGCCATGATAAAAGTTGGTATAGTGTGCCCTTACGATATTTTCGCTGGTGGCGGTGTGCAGGAACAAGTTCTGGCTCTTAATAAAATTTATAATGAATCAGGACTCAAATCAGTAATCATTACGCCTCGTCCGGTGGGTTGTAAAGAAGATTACGATAATATAGTTTTTTTGGGTAGGTCACGGCCAATTAAATCGATGCATACTCAGTCACAGTTCTCTGTTAGCGTAGATACTGACAAAATTGACCAGGTACTGGCAAGCGAAGATTTTGATATCTTACATTTTCATGAACCATGGGCGCCGCTAATGTCCAGGCAAGTCATGTCCAGGTCAAAAAGTATTAATATTGCTACGTCTCATGCCGCAATTCCAGATCTTTTTATGGCCAAGACTATCGAGCGTGTTTTTAAGCCATATACAAAATCAATTCTCAAATACATAGATGTTTTGACGGCTGTATCGCCCACTGCCACTCAATATATTGCACAGATGACGCATAGAAAAATATTGATTATCCCCAATGGGATAGATGTAGCCAACTTTAGGCAAACACAGCCAGACAAAAGACATAGCTCAAAAAAGCGAATATTTTATATAGGTAGATTAGAAAAGCGCAAAGGACTTCAATATTTGCTTCGTGCCTACAGTAGTTTGAGGACATATAGAGATGATGTAGAACTGATAATTGCCGGCACAGGAGTAGATATTGATAAATTACACGATCAGGTCAAAGAGTATAAAATTCCAGATGTATCTTTTGTTGGTAAAATTACTGATGATGAAAAAATTGAATATTTTAATTCGTCTCATATATTTTGTTCGCCTGCTCTTTACGGCGAAAGTTTTGGTATAGTCCTGCTTGAAGCTATGGCAAGTGGGTTGGTTGTTGTAGCGGGAGACAACAGTGGTTATGCGGATGTGTTGAGCGGTGACGGTCGTATGTCTATTGTCAACCCTAAAGAAACAGATGAATTTGCTAGAAGACTGGACTTATTAATCGACAGTGAAAACCTTCAAAAAGTGTGGAACAATTGGGCGGTAAATGAAGTTGAAAAATATGACTTTTCAGTTGTGGCAAAAAGCTACATGAATTTATATAAAATGGCCTATGAAAAAAAGCACAACAATTAAACGACTAAAGATAGCGATGGTCTTGGACGACACGCTTGATAGAAATGCAGGCGCGCAGGTTTATGTGCTGACTCTCGGTGATTATTTTGAAAAACATGGCCACAGAGTTGATTACATTGTTGGAGAAACCAAGAAAAAAGTACGCAAGCGTCAACATAGTTTGTCAAAAAATATTAAGGTAAAGTTTAGTGGGAATCATCTGTCTATTCCTATTTACACAAGCAAAAAGGCAGTGCGTAAATTGTTGTATAACGAGCAATTTGACATTGTGCATGTTCAGTATCCATTTAGCCCACTTATGGCGGGCAAAGTATTGAAAATAGCTGATGGACACTCACGGATTGTCGGAACATTTCATATATTGCCATATGACCGGGTGTCTACAATTTCTAATTATATATTTGGATATTGGTCAAAACTTTACAACAAATATTTTAATGGATTTATCAATATTTCTGAGCCATCAAAAATATTTTCAAAAAAGTACTATGGGATAGATGGGCAAATTATTAAGTACCCAGTTGACTTATCAAATATTAAAAAAATTGTTAAAACAAAATTGCCAAATGACCACGAAGTAGAACTTTTGTTTCATGGGCGTCTAGTTGAACGTAAAGGTTGCATCGAGCTTCTGAAAGTTCTGAAATATGGAACAGAGAATAACCTGTTTAAAAAAGATTGGTTTTTGCACATATCCGGCGATGGACCGGACAGGCAAAAACTTGAAAAATTTGTAACCAGTAATGAAATTTCAAAACAAGTTAAATTTTATGGGCGTACAACTGATGACAAAAAATTTAAACTGATGAATTTATCAGATATAACTATCTATCCAGCAATGAGTGGAGAAAGTTTTGGAGTTGTCACGGTTGAGGCTATGGCAACGGCTCATCCTGTTGTTTTGGCTGGTAACAATCCAGGGTATGCAAGCGTTCTTGCCCAGGCAAAAGGAAGTTTGTTCGACGCATTTAATACAGAAGAGTTTGCAAAACATTTGGCAAAATACATAAATAGTCCTAAACAAAGAAGCACTTTGTTCTCTCGCCAACAAAAATTGGTCAAGCAATATGATGTTAAAACTGTTGCAAAACAAATTCTAAAAGTTTATCAAGGTGAATAATTATGCTATTATCAGGCAGTAAGTTATGAGTGAAAACAATAAGCAAGTCATCACTATATCGGTTAAGACAAGAACCTTAATTAAAGTTGTCGCAGTACTCATAGGAACTGTTTTTTTGATTAAAATGCTCGGGCTGATAGTCAAGCCTCTAATTCTTATTTCTATCTCATTTTTTTTGGCCATTGGACTAAATCCTGCTGTAAGCTGGATAACAAAAAGATTAAAAAGTCATAGTAGGATAAAAGCAACAGCTATTACATATGTACTCGTTCTGGCCATATTGATTGGCTTTTTCTCTCTGTTAATTCCTCCACTTGTTGGTCAAACAGTAAAATTTATTCAAGATGTCCCTCAAACAATCAATAATTTTAAAACCCAAGACTCCGCAGCAAAAAATTTTGTATATCACTATAAGCTAGATAAAGCATTAGATGATTTTTCATATGATTTTGGTGATCATTATAAAGACATTAGTAAACCAGCTTTGGCAACAGCAACAACAATAGGTTCGACTATAGCCAACGTTATCGCCCTGCTAATTATCACATTTATGATGTTAGTAGAGGGGCCAGGCTGGCTAAGTAAGTTCTGGAAGATACAACCGCCTTCCAAAAGACAGCGTCGCAAAGAGTTAGCAGAAAAAATGTACAAAGTAGTGACTGGATATGTCAATGCACAAGTTATAGTGGCAACGATAGGTGGGGTTTTTACATTTATTGCTTTGATTGTGCTTAGTCAAATATTTCATGTCAATGTCAATGCAATCGCTCTAGCCGCTATTATCACTCTTTTTGCACTGTTGCCCCTAATAGGTACAACAATAGGCGCTGTATTGGTGGTTGTAGCTTGTATATTTATCTCTGCCCCATTGGCAATAGCTATGGCGATATATTTTATTTTGTATCAACAAATAGAAAATACGACTATCCAGCCATACATACAATCCAGAAGCAACAACCTCACTCCATTACTGGTTTTTATGGGTGCAATGATAGGCGTAGCAGTTGCGGGAATTGTCGGTGCTCTATTTGCTATACCGATAGCAGGTTGCATCGGTGTCTTGATTGAAGATCACTACCACGAACGCCTTAAGAATTCTGAGTAGAAGCTTTTATATTCTGTACCAAATTGAACCGTGATCTGTGTCGCGGATACCTATGCCCTGCTCAGCCAACTCATCACGTAACTCATCTGACTTCGTCCAATCCTTTGACTCCCTAGCTTTAAATCTGTCTTTTATTAATTGTAGTGTTCTACTGTCAATATCTGGAGTAGCAGTCAAAATATCTATGCCAAATATTGAGCTAATTTCATAAAAAATATTCTCTAAACACGGCTTACATAGACTTAAGTTTTCCGTCTTTTCTAGCCACTCTTCAACTACAAGTAAGCTAGACGGCGTATCTAGGTCTTTAAATATTGCACTATTCAGTGCTTTTTTAAAGTCATCTGAGTTAATTTTGCTATCGCTTGCTATGTGCTCTTGCCAGCGCAACTCTGCTATGTTTTTCCAACGCTTTAGTCTGTTCTGTGCTGATTCTAGATTTTCCCACGAAAAGTTGGACTCATTTCTGTAGTGTGATTGCAATACTAGCAGTCTAAAGGCCGACGGATCGTAGCCTTTATTAATAATGTCATCAAGAGTGTAGAAATTGTTTGCTGATTTTGCCATTTTTTTACCATCAACCAACAGGTGGCTGCTGTGTACAAAATAATTTGCCATAACAGGGTTGTCTTTTGCTCCTGTGCTCTGGGCAATCTCGTTTTCGTGGTGTGGGAATATCAAGTCAATGCCACCAGTGTGGATGTCAAACGGCAGACCAAAAGCTTTTTCGCTCATGGCAGAACATTCAATATGCCAACCCGGGCGTCCTTTTATATTGTGCCCGTCAATCTCAAAATCCCACGCAGGTTCGCCTTCCTTTTGCTTTTTCCAGAGGGCAAAATCATGGATAGATTCTTTATCGTATTCGTCGTTATCTATTCTTGCTTGGCTGGTATTTGAATCTGATATTTTCAGCAATTGTCCGTACGTCTTGCCACTCTTTTTGTAGGCTTCAATAGAAAAATACACTCCGTCGTCCGAAATATAGGCAACGCCACTGCTTACTAGTTGGATAATCAGGTTTTTAATATCTTCAATACTATCTGTTGCCCGCACAAAATCAATAGCGTCTACGTCAATACTAACAAGCTTTATATCGTTTAAAAATTGTTCAATGTACCCATCTGTGAGTTTTCGAAGAGCTTCTTTTGGGGGCAAATTAGGGTACGCTGTGGTGCTCTTCCCGACAGTTTTGTCATCGACATCGGTATAGTTCATAACTTGTCTGACTTGCATGCCTCCTAGCTCAAGAATACGTCGCAAAGTATCCGCATATATATATGAGCTGAGGTTACCAATATGTGCGTGATCATAAACTGTTGGACCACAAGAGTACATATTAACTTTGCCATCAACCAATGGCTTAAATGGTTCTATTTTTCGACTGAGGGTATTGTATAGCTTAATCATCTTTTATAAGTCTCAGATATTCTACAATTACTTTGTCCGTTAATTCTTTAACATCAGTATTTCTACCTTTAATTTTGAATCCGCTGGCGTATGGATGCCCGCCACCACCAAATTTTTCAGCAATTTTGTCGCATACTCTAATGCCATAATTTGACCTGAGTTTAGCAGTTATTCTGTCAGGATATATTTTAAACGCAACAGCTAAATTTACTCCTATCGCCTGTCGCATTTCCTCAATAACCAGCATGCTTGGGTTGTACTCGTTGCTGTACGTTTGGATCTCGTTCCAAGGAATAACTACTGTAGAAACCTGCCCGTCAGCCCAATACTCAATTCGATCTAGCAACTTGGCTTTATACTTAATAATTTCAGGACTTTTGCGGTAAGTTTCTCTGCGGAGATTGTCTAATTTTGCAAGAGATACTCCGTCGTCTATATAATCGGCAATTAACCTAACTGCTGCAGAGTCTGTAGCTTCACTAACCAGACCTAGACTATCTGACAATATACCGATAGTGATGAGTTCTTTGGTTGTGAGATCAAGCTTAGCCCCAATAATTTTGCTTATTTCGGCAACCAATTGACTAGCAGAAACTGCTGTCTTTTGATATACAATTGTGGCAAATTCAAGATCGCACTCGTTGGAATGATGGTCAATAACAAGACAAGGCTTGCCAGCTAGCAGACCGAATTTTCTTGATTTTTCTAGGTTCTCAAATAGTACTTTTGCACTGGCATCTACAATAATTGAAGCGTCAAAGTCAGGTGGAAACTGGCTTGATACTGTGCTTTGGTCGTCAATGTAGCTAAGATAATCTGCAATTTTTACGGAACAAAATTGGTAAGCAGTTTTATCCAGACTTTCGATAATTCGCCCGATAGCCAATGCACTAGTTAGGCTGTCTCCATCAGGATTGTCGGCTTGGACAATAACAAATGTATTGTTTTTAGAAAAAAAATCTTTGACAGCTTGTGTTTGGGTCTTGTTCATAATGTTTGTCTGCCCTCAATGGCGCGAGCTAAAGTAATCATATCAGCATATTCGATGTCCAGTCCAATGGGTAAACCTCTGGCTAAACGAGTTATTCGGATATCAAAATCTTCAAGTTGTTTAGCCACATAGTGTGAGGTGGCTTCACCTTCTACACTGGCGTTTGTAGCTAGAATAAGTTCCTTGACCTTGTCACTTTTACATCTCTTAACAAGTGTTGGGATATTGAGTTCTGAGGGTGTGATGCCATCAATTGGAGATAGCAGCCCCCCCAGAACGTGATAAGTGCCACGATAACTAGTTTTTTCTATGGCGTATATATCAAATGGGTCGGCTACAACGGCGATGATGCTCTTGTCTCTTTTCGGATCACTATAAAGATCTGACACGTTTGATCCAGCATCAATAAATGCGAAAGTGACAGGGCAACGTTTGACCGAGCCCACCAGATTGCCAAGAGACGTGCTTATACTACCAGACTTTGAAGGGTCTGATTTTAATAAATACTGCACATATCGTTCTGCACTTCTTCGGCCAACACCAGGCAAAAGCGAAAAACTACTGATAGCGTCTTCAATTGATCTGGGCAAGGAGCTGTCTTCCATGGTAGTTTGTCGGTTACAGACCTAGGTCGCCGAGCATTCCCATCATAGGTTGCATTTTCTCAGCTGCGTGTTTTTGGCTTTTGGCAATGGCGTCTTTAACTGCTTCTTCGACCCACTTTTCCAGCTCGCGAATATCATCAAGGTTAACGCGTTCTGGATCAATCGATATTCTTTTTATTTTTTGTTCGCCGGTTATTTCTACTTTAACTGCATCATCACCAGTAGTGACTGTGATAATCTCTTTTTGCAACTCTTTTTGTAGCTTTCTGACTTTCATTAACATCTTTGCTTGGTCAAGTTTACTCATAATTATCCCCTTTCGTAATCTATTTATTATAACATTGGAAGGTGCCTAGATACCACCAAGATATTGAGCCAGTGAATCAATCTATAAATTATCAACTCATTTTTGTAAGTTCAATATAGCTGATTACTTGAGTTGCGACGAATACAAGGACACATATCGTCAGTATTGCTATGCCACTAAATCTGGCAAAAGGGTTTTTAGGAAAAACAGTAAACCATTGTTGCAAAAGCATTGCTACCCCGTTGATGCTCATAATTATAACCCCAGCAAGAATAATAAAGTACATGCTGCTAAGCCCCAAAACAGTCAAAGCAAAAGCACCAAGACATATGGCAGGCAAAATTTTTTGCTGGATAGAACTAAAACCCTGAATATAGAGATAAAAAGATAGTATGCTAAATAAAACTAAAGCAAGCCCAATCAGGGGTAGTTTTGGGCTGGTACTAGGGTCAAAGTCGACCAAAAGTCTTTTAATTGCCTCCACGGCTCCATCAAGCAGTTTGCTTGGCTTTGTCTCTAGATTTTGTATATTGCCCACTAACCAGTGGTAATCTGCCCTCCTGACGCTATATGTAGTGCTCAGAGCAATACTAAATAAACTGGGGGCTATTAAAAAGATTTTTTTGGTTAAATTTATGTGCTTGAACAGTACTTTTAATCTTGAGCGGGCCATAACTGCCGCGAATATTAACATTGCCCAGAAGTATGGTACGCAAAACAATAGACCAAGAGTTAGCCCAAGGAGTAAATAATAGCTTTTGCCGTGTTTGGGGTGGAGCCAAGAGCAAATTAATATGATCACAGGCAAAGCAATTAAAGAGAGAAGGCTGTAATCAAAATTTCCAATACTGAGTAAAATATATGCTTGCAACATGGCGATCATGCTCGACATAGCAGCTATTCTATCCGAATACTTTTCTTTTGCTATCAGATATATAGACAGACCAAAAATAGTCACAATACCAGAAAACAATAAATGATAGACTATACCCCTTGATGACAAATGGCTGAATATAGCGACAATAGTTTTAAGACTAATATACTCAGAACCACTGTGATAAAGTTGGTTCACCAGTAAATCAGGGGGTACAAATTTGTATATATTGATATGATTTAAGTGCCAAGAAAAACCTGTAATGCTCAGCCACACCACTATCCAGGCTGTAAATTTCCAGTTTAATGATTTTTTAACCAATAGTCCAAACTTTGTCTGTTTTGCCATGAATAAAGTAATTATACCACCTGGAGCTTATTGGTCGAATGGAGTAGTATGTTTAGAGTCAAGGCTACGGAATCTTTGCTTTGTAATATCAAAGTACAGCTCGATATTTCCTGTCGGTCCATTACGGTGTTTTTTAATTAATATATCTGCAATATGTCTGCGTTCTGTGTCAGGTTTATAAAATTCTTCCCTGTAAATAAATGCGACTACGTCAGCGTCTTGTTCTATCGACCCTGACTCGCGAAGATCTGCTAACTGCGGGATTTGTGGTGAACGGTTCTCAACCATACGACTTAACTGAGAAAGTGCAATAACTGGCACATTCAGCTCTCTAGCAATGTTTTTAAGACCTCTTGAGATCTCAGATATTTCCTGGACTCTGTTAGATGGGTTGTTGGCAAACTTGCTGCTACCGCTCATAAGTTGAAGATAATCAACGATAATTAGGCCAATAGGATGATTGTGCATTTCACGCCTGGCTTTTGTCCTCATTTCACTAACAGAAATGCTGGGGGTATCATCAATAAGTATCGGCTCTTCGCTGAGCGTGCCCATCGCATGACCAATTTTTTCAAAATCTTGATCACTCATGTTGCCTGTTCGGATATTCCATGCGTCAACACCTGCTTCTGCGGCAAGCAGACGGTCAACAAGCTGTTCCTTGCTCATTTCAAGGCTAAATATCAGCACTCTCTCTTTTGTCTTTTTTGCTACGTTGTGAGCCAGATTAAGCGAAAGAGCTGTTTTACCCATACTTGGTCTGGCAGCAATAATCACTAAGTCACTTTTTTGAAAGCCAGCTAAGACAGTGTCTAAATCTTTAAATCCAGTGCTTAATCCCCTTACCCCACCCTTGTCTTTGTGGAGTTCGTCAAGCCTTTCAAAACTATCGTTCAAAATTTGTTCGAGAGAAATGATACTGTTTTTTACATGCTTGCCACTAACGTCAAAGAGTTTTGTCTCTGCAGTTTCTATAATATCGCCAATACTTGTTTGCTCGTTGTAACCAAAATCAGTAATTTCCTTGCTAGTCCTAATCAGTTTTCTGCGCATGGATTTGTCGCTAACAATTTCTGCATATTTAACAACATGTGCTGCTGTCGGCACAAAGTTTGTCAGTTCATTAATATAGCTAGAACCACCGACAGAATCAAGCAAGTTTTCTGATTTCAGCATATCGGCAAGGGTCAGTACGTCAATAGCCCCTCTGTTTTCATATATTTTTTTGATACAACGATAAATATGTGCATTTTTTGGATCAAAAAAATCTGTTTCATCAATGACGTCTGCGACCTTAATAATTGCATCGGTATCTATAAGTATCGCCCCAAGCAGACTAGCTTCTGCCTCTAAATTTTGCGGTAGTTCTTTCCCCTTATCATCCATCGTATGACTATTCTAGCACTTCTGGGTGTCCAAAAATATTGCTTATGTTTTGAATATTTTTATCCTCTGCGGGGCCACCGGCAACAATGAAACTGACATTTATTTGACCATTAGCTGTATTTGAGAGGTATTTTTCTACTAATATTTTGTTTTTACTATCGTTCATGCGTTTTGCATGAAAAGGAAATTTAAATTCTATAGTTAAACTGTTATCTTGAAAATTAGCAATTTTCCCCATGCGAGAAATGGCATAAATAGTGTTTTGCTCCGTCTTAAGAATTTTCAGGGTGGCGTCCCAAATTTCTTCTATGGAATCGTTCTTATCAGATTTTTGTTCTTTGTCCTCGCTTGGTTGCTCTTTGGCAGGGCTTTCATCAATTTCAGGAGGAATCTCGGTAGGTGTCTCTGATTTTTTGGGTGTGTTTTGTTTTGGCTTAGGTGTATCTTTGGCTACGGTAGCGCCGAGCAAGACAATAACTAGTTTTTGTTTTGGTTGGGTTGATGATTGTACCTCAAGTAACCCGTCCATAAGCTCAATAACTTTGTCTTTGGCGATAATATTTGTATTTTCAATTAAAGAATTTCTAAATTTGCTAGATAAATCATTAGCCAAAGACACATAGTTGACGCCGTTATACTGCATGGAATCTATTAGAGAGTATACTTGTTTACTATCAGATGCATTTATCGCATCAATAATGCTCTGGACAATAGATGCTTTTGCAATTCCAAGGTTGTGTTCTACGTCGTCTTGGCTGACTTTAGTAGCAAAACTACGGAAGTTTTCAAGAAGCGTGATCCCGTCGCGGAAGCTACCGTCACTATGGGACGCTATAGTTTCAATCGCAGATCCATCGATGTTAATTTTTTCTTTTTGAGCGATCGTTGTCAGATGTTTAGTAATGTCCTCTTTTGATATCGGCTTGAAATGAAAACGAATACAACGGCTAATAATCGTGGGTGGGAGCTTGTGAAACTCAGTTGTAGCAAGAATAAATATTACATGCTCAGGTGGCTCCTCAAGGGTTTTCAGCAAAGCGTTAAAGGCCTCACGGGTTAACATGTGGACCTCATCGACGATGTATACTTTGTACTTTAGTGAGGTTGGAACGATGTTGACTTGTTCTCTAATTTCTCTAATCTCGTCAATTTTGCGGTTTGATGCTCCATCAATTTCTATGATGTCTACTTGTGAATCTAAATCTTTGTAGTCAATTTTGTTAACGCTACACGCGATTAGCCGCGCAACTGATGTTTTGCCGACTCCGCGGGGCCCAGTTAACAAAAAAGCGTGGGGTATGTTGCCACTTTTGATCATATTTTTCACAGTAGTAATTATATGATCTTGTCCAATAACATCATCGAATTTTACAGATCGATATTTGCGGTATAATGCGACTCCCATATGTATAACAGTATACAGCAGAAAGCTAACAGCTAACAGTAGCAGGAAAACATCACAACACTTATAAAGCATATGCTTGCGTAACTTACGAGTAGAAGTTAAAATTGTGTTTATGACAAAACGACCCAGAAAAGGCAATGGATTCGACCCTGATAAGATAATGAAGAGGCTAGAGCCTGGTAACCGAGAAATAAGAAGAGCTCGGGAAGAATCTGAAGCGCGTGCTGACGAAGAAGAACAAAGATTGCAAGAACAGGAAGCTCTATTAGATAGACAATCAAGTCCAGGACCGCCCAAAAAACAATTTAACTTGTTCGAACCAGTTTTTATCAGGCCTATTATTGGGCTACCTTGGCAAGCTGAGCAAGTATTCACACATAATTATGATCTAGTAGCGTCTGATGTTGGTGTTATCGCTGTTTTTGCAGGCGAGCCAAGACTTGATAGCACTATTGGCATGTTATCAGAATCACGACTTGGTAAGAGTGTTAGTGGTAGTTTAGCTCTTTTTGGAAAACTCCCAAAAAATTTAGTTAAAGAGTTTGGAGAGCAAGCTACTGAGGCAAATCCCCAATGTTGCAGACTTTTGAACAGTGCTGAGAGTAATAACCCCAATTTTGGCCATAATCCTAGAAATGTTGGTATAAATATGGGCGTTCATCTACCAATCGAAGGAGAATTTGATATCAGTGAAGTAAATCTAGCAATGGGTGGTATATCTATTGGTCCAGCTTACTCATTAGACGGGTATATGCTAGGTCAAGAAAGACAAAAACGTCCAGAAGCTGAATCTAAATCACCAGTCTATTCGTAATATATTATAACGCGGCTTCGAGGGCGGCCCACTCGGCACTGTCGTCTTCAGGTATGTTAATACTAACTTGATCGCCTTGTTTTGCTTTGAAATAGGTCACGCTGGCTAGCAACACTCGGTATTTCTTTTCTCCGACATGCACGATGTAGTTTCCATCAACTAGTTCTAGTGACCCAACTACTTGTTTGCGTGGGATTGGTCCAATTTGTTTGTAGGTAAATCCACCATCATCAGCGATAGACAGTTTTAGGATGTCGCCCTGCACTAGTTTGGATTTACTGGCATAGTTTGCAGGTACTGGATAATTTTTGCCATCAGAACCAACCATATTTTGACCGTCAAAAACGCCTTCTATGACCTTGCCAATGTTTTCTTCTGTATCGACTGGTCTTGTAACTTCTTCATCGCCAAGAATGCTGTTCATTAACTCTTTAGCAGCGCCAAGGCATGTTTCTGACTCCGCTATCAATGAGCGAAGTCGCTTTATCTGTTTGTCCGAAATCTCTGTCATCCTCATTTTCCTCGCATTTGTGTTTTAGACAGTAATTATCATCAGAGTATCACAGACGTATATATCTGTCAATACGATGCGGAGGATCTGTGGATAAGCTTAAGCTAGCTCTACTGTACAACCGGCGGCTTCAAGAAGAGTTTTTGCTTTGTCTGCGTCTTCTTTTTTAGCTTTTTCTAACACTGGCTTTGGGGCGCCATCTACGATAGCTTTGGCCTCACCAAGTCCTAGGTTAGTAATTTCTTTAACTGCTTTGATCGCAGCAACTTTTTGGGCTCCTGCATCTTTTAGAATTACGTCAAATTCGCTTTTTGCATCTTCTGGGGGAGCGTCTCCGCCAGCTGCTGGGCCAGCGACAGCTACTGCAGCTGCAGCAGCAGGTTCGATGTTATATTCTTCTTTTAATATAGTGCTGAGTTCGTTGACTTCTAACACTGTTAAGTTGACTAATTGTTCTGCTAATTTTTTTAAATCTGCCATTTTAAAGTTCCTTTCTTAATTAATTTGCTTTGGCTTTTTCTAAGCCTTTGAGCATGCCATGTAAATCACCTCTAAGCCCACTCATCGAGTTGTTTAGTGGAGAATTAAGAGTATGCAATATCTGGGCTATAAGCTCGTTTTTGCCTGGCAAGCTTGCTAGTGCTTTTACTTCGTCTGCTGTCATGAGTTTCCCATCCTCAGAAATTGCGCCAACAAACACTAAAGTTTTTTGCTTTTTAGCGAAGTCAGCGATAACTTTGGCTGGAGCTACTTCATCAACAGGGTTAAAACCATAGAGCAACATGCCGGTAAGATCATCAACATTGATGTCTTTCAACTTATTGCTACTGGTGATAGCCTTGATGACTAAGCGGTTTTTTATGACCTTTAAGCTTGTTTGGCTTTCTTTGCCTGTGCGTCTGAGTTCTTGCATAGCTTTGACGGGAGTTCCCTCGTACTTAGCTATAACTGTGAGCTTTGACTCCTCAAGAAGTTTTGTAACTTCATCGATGATTTCTTTTTTCTTGACTTTGGTTAATGCCATAGATTTTTTGCCTTTTTAGTTAATATATCCGGTAATCGACCTGTTATTTACCGAAAAGTTGCTACAAAAAAACTCTTGTTTTGTGCCAACAAGAGTCTAGAAGTCGTTAAATGATTAACACCTAGGTAGCATTCTTAAATCTCTTTCGAGCCGCTACTGTCTCTGGCAACTATGCAAATATTGTAACAAAACATGTATTATTTTTCAACCCATTGTTGATCTGTATATCTTCTCGTCTTCATTTCTCTTAAAAATAGTCGAATATCTTCATCTGTCTCACGTCTTAGATATCCATCAATAATGAGTGGAGAAACGACTGTTTGATGTCTATATAAATCACTGGCATAATCTTTGTCTGATTTGATCGTTTCGAGTAGTATATCTACAAAATTCGTGACCCTTTTTGTCGATATGGCTTCCAATGTTGGAAGAATGTCTAAGATATCTTCGTTTGTGCCTTGTCCTGCAAGCTTATTGTTAATAAATGCATTGACTGCATCGACAGGTTCAACTTTTTGTCCTTGCACAAGCCTCATCATTGAATCTGTATCACTGGCAATCATATCTTCTCTCAAGACATGATATAGATCCGCAGAGTATAACATCGGTTCATAACATCCTGGTACAAAATCAATACATGGAAGATTGATCAGCTCATTTGGATCTCTTGGGCTATAAACTTCAGCATAACCACCGTGTGGAGGTCGATGCTCTTTACTTATCATATGTATATTATAGAACAATACTATATATTAATCAAGCTACTTTGTTCACAATAATCTTTCATTTGGTATACTAGAAGTAACTAATCTATTGGAGGTTTATGAAATATTTACCGGTTGCAGAACGTCGCCCTGACCATCAGTATCAAGATATGCTCAAAAATATACTAGAAAATGGAGTGTTCTCGCCCACAAGGCAAGGTCCTGCAGCCAAAACATTGATTGGCCAACAAATGCACTTTGATCTGAGTAACGGCTTCCCTGTCATTACAGAACGTAGTGTGGCTGGCTTTTGGCGTAAACCAATTGACGAGCTATGTGCATTTATTAATGGAGAGAGAACCCGCGATGGATTAGCAAAATACGGCGTTATGTGGTGGGACCAATGGACAACCGCAGCAAAAAGCCAAAAACGTGGTCTCCAGCCAGGCGATATTGGTCCAGGATCTTACGGTGCAGCTTTTCATGACTTCCCGACTGCAGATGGTGGCTCGTTTGATCAGTTTAAGCATCTAGTCGAACAAATTAAAGAATTACCAGAACTTAGAACGCATTTCGTTACTCCCTGGATTCCGCAATATATTGTTCGTGGTAAAGGTAAACAGCAAAAAGTAACCTTGGCGCCTTGTCATGGCTGGATACACGTACGCATTATCGACGGGGGGCTTTATCTTCATATGTTTCAACGCTCAGGTGACGTGCCAATCGGCGTTCCATCCAATATGATCCAATATGCAGCCTTGGCACTTATATTAGAGCATTTGACTGGCTATGAGGCGCGTCAGTATGTTCATACTATTTCTGACGCACATATTTACGAGGATCAAATCGAATATCTTAACGAAGTTATTGCACGTAAATCACGCCCATTCCCCACTGTGCATTTGACTGAGGAAGGCAAAAAAGTGACAGATATCCATGATTTTCGTGGTGAACATTTTGAGCTAAGTGATTATGACCCGCATCCATCAATAAAGGGTATCCCCGTAGCGGCCTGAGATATGATAAGTATTATCGTCGCTATGACCAAAAACCGCGTAATCGGCAATAAGAATGAACTGCCGTGGTCTTTACCGGCTGATTTAAAAAGATTTAGAGAGTTGACCACTGGGCATCCAGTTATTATGGGGCGGACTACATTCGACTCCATCGTGGCAAGTATCGGCAAACCTCTGCCCAATAGACGCAATATTATTTTGACCAGGGATGTGAACTTTTCTGCAGATGGCATAGAAATTGCACACAGCGTTAGCCAAGTAATGCAAATGTTGTCACCTGAGGACGAAAATTTTATTATCGGCGGTGCGCAGATTTATGAAGCATTTTTGAGTCAAACGGACAAGATATATGCCACAGAAGTTGAGGCAAAATTAGAAGGTGACGCGCACTTTCCAGATTTTATTGATGATAAAAGTTGGGTAGAAATTGACAGAGAACCCCGCCCAAGAGACGACAGAAATGAGTTTGACTATTGCTACGTCACATATGAAAGAGAGAGACAATGAACAAGTACAATATTTCTGCTGGCAGACATGAGAAGCAGATAGAGAAAATGAAAAAATTAACAGACTCAGGCGTTTGTGCGTTTTGTCCAGAATATTTTATTGAGCACCATGACAATCCGATTGAGTTTGAGACAAAACACTGGATTGTAACGAAAAATGACTATCCGTATAAGCACACAACCACTCACCTACTGATTATTTTACGTGAGCATGCACGCAGTATGAAAGAAATAACCAAGGAGTCGCGAGCAGAGTTTATGGAGGTTCTGGCCAGGATAGAGAAACAATTTGATCTCAATAGTTTTGCACTAGGGATGAGAGTTGGCGATATGTTTTATAATGGTGGCAGTGTTGAGCATCTACATGCTCATGTAGTAGTTGGCGATTTTAGTGATCCCAAAAATCACAATAAAGTACGATTCAAAATGAGTTCTGTGCCCGATAATATCTAAAAGCTAAGTTGTGCTATTTTTCTGGATATGGAATAAGGATACTCGGATCATCAACTTTTGGTTTAACATTAACCTTGATTAACTTTACACCATGTATTTTGAGTGTTTCAGCTCCATCGAGCATACCGTAACCTTCTGCGAAAAACAGCCTACTAATCCCGCTAAATGCAATGAGCTTGGCGCAAACTGGACAAGGAAAAGTTGTGACATACATGTCTGTACCATTAAGACTTACGCCCATTTTTGCAGCCTGGGCTATGAGTTTTGATTCTGCATGTATAAATATTGATTGCTCTATACCAACTCCCTTATTGTAGTTGTTGCGTGGGTCCCCCATTATGACGGAAGAATGTTCATTTGGGGTTGCTTGGTTGTGCGCAGAGGCGGTTATTCGGCCATTTTTCGCAATTAACGCTCCAACTCTCCGCCAGATATCTGAGCTTTTTATGGCTTCTGTGTATGCTTTGTTTAATATTTCTTTGTCTAATTTGTCTTCAGAAATTTCTAGGTCAGCAATAATAGGATCTTGAGCATTACTGCGTGCTCGATCCCAGCGCAAAAAGCTTGGTGAAAACGTGACATTTGCGCGGTCTAAGTATTTTTGGGCTAGTTCTTGGCAAATATCTTCGTCAGGCATAACTATTGCTGTGGAAGTGTCGTTGAGCTTTTTGATATCGTCTGTGTCTACTATTTTAATCTCGTCAAACAAATTTAAACTTGATATTGCTTCCTTTGCTATTTCTGGTGTCAACGCTCGCACGTCTTTTTGAATAGGTCGGTAATTATCAATAATATCCGGACCAATAATATATAAAGTTGAACAATCGGGGTTCTGCTTGAAAAAGTTTATATAGCCAGAGTGCAAAACAGGCAGATATGCAACGATAATTTTTTTGGGCATATAAGGCTATTTCCCCTTTTCGGGCTTTACCGCTTGAGCAATAACCTCGTCTATCATAGAAGGAATCTTTTCAGATAGTTTCTGAGATAGCTTGTTGGCAAGATCGATTTGGACAAGTCTCAGACGAGCACTTGTGCTTGTGGTGGCCATTCTTTCGTGAACCAGTACTTTTTTGCAATACTTTTTTTCAAGTTCGTCAATTTCTTTTTTAGAGTATGTGCTTTTTGTAGCAACAAGCACATCTGGTTTAATAGCCTTTATCAGTGACCACTTAGGAGCGGTGTCTTCTTTAAGTGTAACTACATCTACAGACCTAAGGTGTGATAACATTCTCAGCCTCTCTTGTTGTGGTACGATTGGACGCCTGGGACCTTTGCGTCTTTTAACCTTTTTGTCACTATCAACGCCCACAACCAGTATATCGCCGTAAGATTTTGCCACTTCTAGGTACAGAGCATGTCCCTCATGAATCAAATCCCAAGAGCCCGATACTAAAACGATTTTGCTGCCCTCATCTTTCCATTTCTGAACCATTTTTTTGAGGGTATCCAAATTGGAGATGTTTCTCATTGCTAGGTTGGAACCCGTCCCGAAAACCGTGTTATTCATTGTATATATTTTAACTTATTTAGTCAGATTTGCGAAAGCTTATTGAATATATGTGATCTGTCTGATAATCCAGGTTATTTATCGAGTTGCTTCAACTTCCACTGTGCATAACGCTCTGCTGCTAATCTATTAAGTTCTGGATCTTCATCTTTATTGACGAATATCATTGACTTTGCAATGAGCGGGTGGACTTCTGCTAGTTTGTCAAACATTTGTTTAGTCAGTTTACGATACGATGGATGTCCTTGAGGAGTAGTGCGTAGTTCCATCAAGTGGAACGCCTGACGAGCGTTAAATGTCACTTTCCAGCGCATTTTATGACCGAGCAAAACCGCATATTGTGCTTCGTTGTCATAACCTTCAGCCTGTAAGTAGCTATACAGCTTCAAGCTTAAATCAAAGCATTGCTCAAACTTGTCAGCCAGTCCTGCTTGTTCAACGAGTTTTGGTATATCATAGCCAAATCTAGGGCTTAACTCTTGCCAAGCTAAGTCATCAACCATTCTGTGTCTCTGTAGATCACGAAACGCTCCATAATCACAGACAAGGTCCCAGCTGTAGTGAGCGGTCTCTAAGGCTCTTCCGGGTTTATGTCGTCGGTTCTGTCGTTCTCCCACGTAGCTATCAAAAATATTTTTCTTTTGATCGTAAGAAAGTTTATCAACGTTTTTTTGTATTTCTGTCAAAGATAGACCACTGTGCTCATAAAGCATAGTGCTCACAAGATCAAGTTCATTTTTCGGCCAAAATCCAACTAATTTAACTGGTTCAACGTCTTTTGAGTGTGTGCTTTTAAGATATTTTTTGGCAGCTTTTTTAACATCTTCTGCTGTCTCTTGTCTGTACGCAACAAACGCTCCTCCTCTGTCTGGGAGATCAGCTCGCTGTAAAAACGCAGGAATAGTTTTTCTGGCTTCACCGAGAATCATTTGCCCAACCTGCCTTGCTTCATGTGAATCATCGCTCATTAAATGTAGTATTAGGCTTTCTAGTGCCTGTCCAGACGCGAATATACCAACAGTTGCCTTAGTGGCGACTGGCAGTGTAGCTCTAATCGCATCACAAGCCTGTGCTCTAGTTGCACCCTTCCAAGATATATCACGTTCTTCCTTTGGAACCTTCGAATTATTCCGGACATACTGAGTCAAATTTTTTGCCATATCAGAATAGATCGAAAATATTTGATCCATAATCTCGTTGTAAAATTCTTTTGATCCAGCATCAAGATTGTCGGGCGTATAATATCGAAATTTATCGTTTTTGTCTTTCTGGTCAAAATAAATATACCTTGTTGATTGTTCTAGATATGCAGCCAGGCGACCCCACTCAAGTTTTTTAGTGAGTAAATTGCTGGCGTCCTCAACAACAATGTATTGACCCACGAGTTGTTGCACAGAGTCATCACCATACGCAGTGATTACTTTTTTAAGTAGGGTTTCATCATTGCCGTTGATCGATGTGAACTCGTCAAGTATGGTGATTCGCATATCATCAGCTCGTCTGCTCAGACGCGCCATAGCAGCAGCAATAGTTATCGGGGAGAGCTTGTCATAAAATCCATAAACTTGCCCATCCGGGTTGGTGACTGCCTGTTCAAGAAATTGCCTACCCTCTTTTGTAATGGATGTATTTTTAGATGTTTTGTCAAGATAGACATTTTCATTTTGTCTGGTGGGCTTATTCTGTTTATTTTGGCTTTTGGACGGCATCAGAGGAAGAATTGTCTCCCAAATTAATTTTTGTATTTTTTCTCTAGCTATAACTTTGTTACCTCTCACGCATTCAATCGTTTGAAAATCTTTCGGGAACAATTTGCACATGTCCTCGTAAACCTCAGCTGATTTTTTTAAATGTTCGAGGTCCGCTTCATGGATATCTCTTTTTTTGTCTGTATATTGGCGAGTTTCTTTGTTATCTACGAGTTGTTGAGCTATCTCAGCCGGCATATTTAGCACAATAGAGAGGTCAGGACGAGGTATGCCGAGCATTGTGTGCTCTAAACTGTCTAACCAAACAAAATATCCTCTTCTTTCTGCTCTTGTGTCAAATTTTGTGCCTTGATGAGCCATATTTGACCCAACGTAACGGTTAGCTATGACAATTTTGCCTGCGTCTAGAGCAGTTTGTATTTGTTCTTTCGCATCGTAACGATCAAGTGCATAAAAAAGTGACGCAGTATATGGACTAACATCGTCTACGCCGCCGTATGTGCCGTTTAAATATTGTCTAACGTAATAACTGGATTCGTGGTCATATCGAGGAAAATCGAATTGCTCATAGTCATAACCTTGCCTAGCAAGATGTTTTTCAAGAAGTTCAAACTGTGTCCCCTTGCCGGAGCCATCAGTTCCTTCGATAACTACAAACAATCCGCTTCTACTAGTGCTCATGGGACAAGGTCTCCACCTGCAAAACGTTGTTTTTAGTCATATTATCTCCTATGCTTATAATATTATAGTCTAAAAATCAAACCATGAGCAAGCATAAGCAGAACCGTTGGGGTGTAGTGACTAAATCTCTGACAATGATATTTTGATTGATGGGCCCATTGTCGTGGTCAAATATATGGATTTTATGTAAATACCTTTTACGCTAGACGGCTTGTTATTTTTGATACTAGTCAGCAGTGTCGTAAGATTATTTGTTAATTTTGACTCACCAAAACTAATTTTTCCAAAACCTATATGAACAATACCAGATGAATCAACTCTGTATTCCACGCGTCCAGCATTTGCTTCAGACGTGGCTTTTGCAATATCGTTAGTCACAGTCCCACTCTTTGGGTTTGGCATAAGGCCTTTAGGACCAAGTAATTTAGCAAATTTAGCTAATTTTTGCATCATATTTGGTGTAGCTATCAAAATGTCGAATTCAATCTCGCCTTTAGTTAACAGATTCATTATGACTTCTTCGCCTACTGCAAAAGCCTCTATTTTACCAGCTTTGGCAACGGTTTGTTCATCAGCAAAGACAGCTACTTTGAGTTTTTTGCCAGTACCCTCTGGTAAAACAATGCTATCGCGAATGTTTTGGTCGGCATGCTTAGGGTTAACACCTAGACGTGTGTGTAATTCTGCTGTCGAGTCAAATTTCTTGCCAGACGTTGAGACCAATATAGACATTGCTTCCTTAATTGTGTACTCTTTGTCCTTTTCGATAAGTTTAGAAGCTTCTTTGTAGGCTTTTCCTCTTCTTTCTAGCCTTGAGCGAGTAGGTGTGACAATTGTCTTAGGCTTTGGTGTATCCTGAGCTTCGCCAGAGGCTTTTCGTTCCTCTTTGGCTCTTTTTTCTTCTGTTTGGGCGATAGCTTTAGCGCTTCTTTTGCCAGCCTTTGCTGGTCCGTTATCATCAGCAATAACTTCTTGGGTATCTTTAACTTCCAACCCTTCCCCGCTTGCTACTTTTTGCTTGCTACTTGCTACTGATTTAATTGCTGCAGATATTTCTGCAACTGTATTTTTGGTAGTTACATCCAAATCAAGCATTTTTGCTTCTTGAAGTAGCTCTGATTTAGTTTTTGCCATTTTGTTCCTCCTTGTGGTCCAAGCGTCGCGCTTCTGGCGGGACTCCCACAATATTAATTTAATAAGTTTACTTTGTTATTTGGCTTCCTGATTCGTAAATGCATTAGCAGCGTCTTCTGCCACCTGTAAGGCTCTTGCGCTAGCCGATAAACCTCGATATCGATCATTATTCTCAACAATAGCTTGCGTAGCTAGTTCTGCGAGTTCATGCACACTTTTGGGTATGTATTGCCCGTTAGCTGGTGTTTCCCGCGACAAACTTGAATCTCTTAAGGGCAGACCACTTCTGTTCGCTGCAGCTCTAATATTCTTGGCAAATGTATTAAATCCTGCGTTTCTTTCAAACCCTTTGCGATCTGACGGCATGCCACTTACAACTGCCATTACTGTACCTCGATTCCCATGCTTCTGGCTGTGCCAGCAACCATTTTCTTTATTGATTCAATGTCGTCGGTGTTCATATCTTGGGCCTTATCTTCTGCAATAGATTTCAGGTCGGTCTGCGATAGCTTTTGTTCCAGTTTCTCTGTGTTTGGTTTGCCAGATCCTTTAGCAATGCCCAACTTTGCCCGAATTAAGTCGTCTGTTGGGGCTCCCACAACACGGAATTTCATGCTTCTGTCTTCGTAAACCGTAATATGCGCCGTAACCGTAACATTGCCCATGTCGCGAGTGGCTTCATTAAATGGATTAACAAAATCCATCATGCTAACGCCATATTGACCGAGGGTCGAACCAACAGGTGGCCCTGCGCTAGCTTTGCCGGCTGGAATTTTCATTTTTAAATTCGCTTTGATCTTTTTTTCTGCCATGATTCCTCTATAGTTTAGTTATTATAACATTCTTTCGTAAATAATTCTATGTTTTCTTGACCTGAAGACTGTCCAGCTCAACGGGTGTTTCTCGTCCAAACATGTTGACCAATACTTTTAATTTACCTTTTGCTTCATCAATTTCGTTCACTGATCCATCAAATCCTTTAAATGGTCCGTCTATGATGCCGACAACTTCACCGACTGCGAAATCAATATTATGCTTTGGCTGTTCTAGCCCCATCCTTTTAATAATCTTTTGCATCTCATCTTCGCTCACAGGTGTTGGGTTGGTTCCCGTTCCTACAAAACCTGTAACATTTGGCGTGTTACGGACAACATACCAAGCGTCTTCTGACAACTTTAACTGCACCAACACATATCCTTGAAAAATTTTCTTTTCTACGACTTTTCTTTTGCCGTTTTTAATTTCGATCATTTTTTCTTTAGGAACCATGCAGTCAAAGATTTTATCTGCCATATCAAGTGCATCTGCTCTTTGCTTAATGCTTTCAGCTACTTTTTCTTCAAATCCACTATAAGTATGGATAGCGTACCACTGTTTTGTTGTGTTGTATTGTTTCTTCATTTTTTTATAAACACCTCTTTAAATATTTTATCTAAGCCATAATCCAAAAAAGCTACAAATAAGCCAAATACTATGGCAAAAATCATGACAGCAAAAGAAAGGCTAATTGTTAGCCTACGATTTGGCCACTCGACCAGTTTTAGTTCTGTAAATGAGTTTTTAAGGTAGTTTGGAACAAGTCTGACTCTTTTACTAAGGATATTGTTCACTCTGTTATCAGGCAGAGGCAAGTGATAACTCTTTCCCATAAAGCTTTTTAATTGCTTTAATTTTGCAGGTATTTTGATCTTTGGTCTTTTAAATGATGATTTTTTACCTGAAGATATCTCTCTAACAGATTTAGAGCTTTCTTTTTTTCTTGATACTCGAATTTTGGCCTTTGCCACTTTGGAGCTGTTCCTCTCAATTTAAAAATCCTACCGTATTAGTAGGACCAGCTTTATATGTCAATTATAGCTCAGATAGAGCTCTAGGTCAACAAAATTATATATGTGTATAATAAAACGGTTATGGTAGTCGATTTTGAGCCTAAACTTGGGCTTGTTATGCTAATATGTTTGCTTGTATTTGAGCTGCTAATTATTGCAAATAATACACTTTGGGCGCTTCGTCGGTATTTTAGTTTTATTTTAAGTGGAGTTATGGGCGCGGCTATTAGTTTGATAACTATCCAACAGTCTTTGTGGGTCATCCTGTTATTAACATACTTGGGCATTGTCCAGCTCATACTGATCCTTAGGCTGGCGGGGAGCAATATTGACCAGAAAAAAAGCCGTAAGTTAAGTAAAAAATCATTTGTTTATATAAATTTGTTGACCTTTGCTGTCTATCTAATCTCTCCGCTACCGAATATCGTAAAGTTAGCTGTATACTGCTGCGTAGGCATTATATTTGTAACGTTAGTCATCGTGCTCATTAAAACATTAAAATCAAAAGTTAGGCCAATATTGCCATCACTTAACTCTGACGAATTACCGACAGTTACCCTAGCTATACCCTCAAGGAACGAGAATTATGACTTAGTACAAGCTCTGGAGCAAGCAATCAATAGTAATTATCCAAAACTTGAGATTGTGGTGCTGGATGACTGCTCAGGAATTGCAGTAAACGAAATAATTAAACACTTTGCCCAAGAAGGTGTAATTTTTTTAAAAGGTACACAGCCTCGTGCGTATTGGCTAGCCAAGAACTGGGCATATGAGCAACTTTTGCACAACGCCAACGGTGAATATATTATTTATGCCGGCGTTGACGTCAGGATGGACACTGGTAGCATTGGGCAGATTGTCGCGCAAATGCAAAGCAACAATTATAATATGCTGTCTGTATTGCCTGTTAGAGTTTGGCAAAAATATGATTGGTATCTGTTGCTACAGAGTTTGCGTTATCACAGAATATTCTCTGGGCTCAGTCACGTCAAACAGCCACCACCACCCTTGAGCAGCTGTTTTGTGGTAAAAAAAGACCCTCTAGTAAAAACCGGCGGTTTTAATACTTGTCGAAATTCTATATATCCAGAAAAAGTTATTGCAAAAAACTTGAAAAATTATAACTTCTTAATTTCTGATAAAACTATCAAGCTTACCAGCGTCAAATCCCTGGAAGAACAGTTTAACACCGCTGTGAGAACCTATTATCCATTAACACGGCTTTGCCCAGAAAAAATCGCACTTAGAGCAATTATACTGGCCTTTATGCTGATGATATCAGCCAAAGCTGTGTATATTTATGTGACAACAGGACAAATTGAGGTGATGGTTGCGATATTGATAGTTCTGGGCTTGTTAGTCCATATTTATGTTGGGTACGCGGTAAAAATCCATAATATTATTGTCTGGACTTGCCAGCTCCCGCTACTGGTATTGTCAGAAATATTTATAATGCATTATTCAATGTTTAAATACGAATTTAGTGACGTAATATGGAAAGGTAGAAACGTTTGCATACCGTTGTTGCGCTACGAAAAAAGCCTGCCTAAGACAGATCTGAAAACTCAATAGAAAATGTTGAGCCTTGATTGATAACACTACTGAGAGATATTTTTGCCCGAAGTATTTTGGCGAGCTTCATAGTTACGTACAGACCAAGTCCTGTCCCATTGTTTACCCGTGTGCGATAATCTTCACTTCTAAAAAACTTATCAAAAACTTTTTCTTGATCTGGTTTTGATATTCCTATACCACTATCTATGACTTCGACTACTGTTGAGCTATCTTTTTGAATGGCACGAACAACTACTTTGCCTTTCTCTGTGTATTTAATTGCATTTGTCACAAAATTTTGGATAACTTCACGAACATAAAGCTCGCTAGAGTTCAACAGGCGCAAATGTGGGTCTAAGTCAGTTGAAATTTTAATGTTTTTTGCTTGGGCCTCATCGCTATATTCTTTTGCAAGTTTATTTATCAGATCGAACATATTTATTGGGGCTATTTCCACGTTTAAGGCTCCACGTTCTGCTCGGGAGAGAGTCGCAAGATCGTTAATCATTTCCCCAAGAAATAAAACTTGGTCATGTGCAGCTTCAAGCATTTGTATAATCTGTGGGTCAAGAGACTTTTTTTGGGCCACTAGTGTTGCATTGCTCACATTGCCCTCAGTAATAGCTATTGGAGTGCGTAGTTCATGGCTTACTACACTAATAAATTCATCTCTTTCTTCTTCTAACGATTTCTCCTTTGTTATGTCTCTCATCAAAACAACGAATCCACCACTATCGCTTTCACCGTAGCCAACACGTACAGGCGCAATGCTAACATAGATATTTATCACGCTATCATCTGCGTATACCAGGCGCATATCTCTATTGGTTGTTTGAATCTTAGTTTGTAATATTAGCATTTCTATATCAACTGGTTTGGAATCCTTGTCAATGATTTTGGTTATTTGACTAATCTTTTTGTTTGAAAGATCAATATTTACGTCAAACAAATCAAGTGCTGCTCCATTGTAAACAGCAATTTTGCCCTTTTCGTCGATTGCAACCACAGCATCTGCCATGCTGTTGACTAAAGCTGACAATCTATGCTGACTTAAGGCTGTGCTGTCTGCAGTTTTATCGCTCTTTGAAATAGTTGTTTTCTTTTTGCTCACGGGTTTTTTCTTTTGGATCATATCTCAAAATATTATCTCACATAACATATTATAGTCATAACCATTTTAAGATAAGTTTATACTAGATTCATTCTAGAAATTTTAAGTTGTTTTTGTCTATGTTTGTAGTCAGGCATATACTGTTCGCACAACTTCCAGAACAATGGTTGGTGGTGCATGTACTTAGTATGTGCAAGCTCATGTAGAACTACATAGTCAATCAACGCCATGTCCACGCCCAGTAGATATAGGGAGAACTTTAATTGCTTATGGCGGTCACAGCTACCCCATTTGCTGCGCAAATTTTTAACAGCAAAATCTCTATATTTCAGTTTGGTCAGATCACTATAATAGTCAAGTCTTTGTGAGACAATTTTGCTTAAATGATCAATGTATAGATTCTTGATTATTTTTGACATATATCGTTGCGAAGCTGGGTCGTTACTATCAAATTGTAAGTAAAACTCAAGCGTTTCTTTTGAAATTACAACTCTATTTCTAGTATTTGAACCATCTACGATGCTTATTTCTTGTCCAGTAAACAATTTGCTACCGAACGATATTTGTTTTGGCTGGAATGTGTGTTTGTCCAACCATGCTGTTTTGGTTTGTAAATATTTTATACCCATGTACTTTGGCAACCGCTTTGGCATAGATAATATTGCATTGCCACTAGAATTAATGCGTAGCCGTAGATGACGCTGACCTTTTCTTTTGAGTATTCGCACTTTGTGGCTGTTTATTTCGACAAAATCGCTGGTCATCAGCATTATCTTATAGAAATGTTACGAACTCCGCCCAAGTGAGTTTGTGGTACTAAATTAACAAGTCCAGGCTTTATCAAATTTGCTTGAGTCTGAGCTTGGCTGGTAATGCCCAAATCATAAAGTCTCCGCAAAATTGCAGCTTTTTGTGTTCTAAAGGTATGTTTGCCGCTAACAACTACACACTCTTCGTTGACTGGGTTTTGCATAGTCTTTGTTTTGTCATTGAAATCGCTATAAGATAGAGAAGTTTCGTATTTATTTTCTGATTTTCTTCTATCAATTTGAGATTTTCGGGCAAATGCAGTTTCTGGGTCTAGCTGAAACCAAACTACCAAATTACCAGCTTTATTTTTTGTAGCAAATTCACGGACCATCTTCCTATTTTTGATTTTGGATGAATCGACATCCAAGATGATACCCAAACCCGCACCAATAAATTCTTCAGCCAACATCATGATTAGCTTGTCAGTGCTTTCTTTGTTGTCCGAATATGGTCTACCAAAAAATTCTTGTGATATTTTTTCATTGTAAAGATGGATCAGATTAGTCGCTGCAGCTAACTCAGATGCAAAATTTGTTTTTCCTGAACCGGGATACCCATATAACTGAACAACTATTGGTTTTGTTATAAGAACTTTACTCATGGCGTTATTATTTATATCAAATTATATCGATTTATTCAAGAGGAGATGATAAAATTAACAGAGTGCAAGTTGTCCATAGCTTTGCACTTGAGTGCAAAAGAGTTTTTCTCTTTGAGGAATGGAGCGAAACGTACCTAGAGTACGTTGAAGTAAATACCACTGAAGAAAAGCTATTTTGTGCCAAGAAACTATAGTCAGGTTGCTACAAGTTAGTTAGCAGGACTGTAGTTGGTGCGGAGCTATGAGGTATAGGGGCATAGTACAACGGTTAGTATAAAGGTCTCCAAAACCTTAGATCGTGGTTCGATTCCACGTGCCCCTGCCAAAATTATTTTAAGCAACTTATAACCAAGTAAGTTTTGGGATATTCCACTGGCGTTGTAATATATAAAGTAGTTATGCTTTAGGAGGAAATCTTGAGCAAAGATTGCTTATGACAAAAAATATTCAAACGCAGACAATAGATACACAGAGGAAAACTCTGCGTAGTTCACTCCCCCTAATTGCCGTTCCTCTCTCAGTAATGACAATCGCCACCTTAATAGTTTGCGGATATATCGGTGTCAGCATATTGCGGGATTGGGATTTTACCTTTTACACATTTTACACCTTGACCATACCCCTGGTATCGATAGTTATTGTCTCTCTGTTCGCAATTTGGAGAAAACGACACGTCATAAGTACTAACACTCAACTTCTTATGATAGAGTGGGCCAGTGCAGTATTCTGGTACTGGTTGATTGGCATTTTTTATCAATTTGTTACCACAAACGTGAACTCTGATCAGCTAAGAATAGTTTCTTTTGGATATTACTGGGAAGTGTTCATTATTGCAGGGATTACGTACACAATTAGCCAGATCATCTTTTTACCGATAACAAAATACCTCGCAACCGGACACACAGACGATCCCGAGCGGCTTTATAGAAGAATGCTCAACTTCCCTATCAACGTTGCTGTCAGAATGTCAGTATTTACTATTGTTGGATTTACTGTCGGGACTATGCAGGTCCACTTTTGGGCTGACGCTCCAATGATAGAAACCATAAAAAATATTGGTGTCGGCGCGGTATTATCATTTTTTGTAGCGTTGTTTCAATACTTGGTGATAGACAGCTTCATGGGACCAATACGCTCACGGATTATTGAGCAATATAAATTAGAAGACGTCATGAGACGAAAATATGCGTATAAGGTGTTCGGTGTTGTTTTGCTCCTGACGCTTGCCAGCCTCTCCTTAATGATTATGATATTTATGCAATCGTTCCAGTCTATAACCAGAGATAATCTAACGGCTAATATCCAAAATGACATGCAAAAGAGTATTGAACGTGCGGACACAAAGGGTGAACCGGTAACAGATAATTTGCAACGCGGGGATAACAGCAAAGCGTGGTTGTTACAAAATAATGAACGTTTACCAGTAGACAACGTAACTGCAGGGACACAAGCTAGATTTCAGAATGCAGACCGTGGAGCAATTCGTGACTTAAAGGGAGATATAAAGCTGATCGTCTTTGAGCCTTATCATGACCAAAAATTAGTGGTGCTCGTATATGAAACAGACTTTTATAGCCCTCTTTATAAAATAGCTGTGTTTTTGTCGCTTTGCGGTTTGTTTATAGTATTGCTGACAATTTCAGCCATTGGTATATTTAACTCTGTGTTAACGCGAGCTACTAACTCGTTAATTCAGGCTGTGAATCAAGCAGAGAAAACAGGTAAATATGACCCGCCAACTGTTAATACCGGCGATGAATTTCAGGTATTGTCCCAGGCTTTTAACCGCTATATACGAGAAAACCAAGATTATACGCACCAGATCATGGAGGAACAGGCCAGGCTGCAAGCATCGATAAATAATTTGCAGCTAGGCTTTATCATGGTAGATCCTGCAGACAAAATTGTTATGCTGAATTCTGCTGCTCAACAAATATTATTTGATAAACACATTGACCAATCTATAGATAATTTAACATCTCTGTCTCAGCTTTTAGACGGGACACTTGATTTTACAAAAGATGTGAAAAACTGTAGAGACGACTCTCGATCAATAGAAATAACGTCTCTTGAATTTGGCAATAAATTCCTCCATATATTCATCGCGCCGATCACCATAGGAACGACTAGTCGAGTCATAGGTAGCGTAATAATCATACAAGATATTACTGAAACCAAAATCCTGGAACGCACTCGCGATGAATTCTTTTCTATTGCTTCTCACGAGCTGAGAACGCCTTTGACTGCGATTGTCGGCAATATGTCCATGATCCAAAGCTACTTCATTGACGAGCTGAAAACACCTGAGCTACGCGAAATGATCAACGATGTTCATGAATCTGGCGTTCGCTTAATAAAAATAGTTAATGATTTTTTGGACACCTCACGTTTAGAGCTTGGCAAAATAGAATTCAAAATAGAGTCAATTAACGTAACGACGATGTGCGAAAGCATTCTTCGGGAATTCAATTTGACTGTATCTGGGGATAAATTGTCTTTACTGATGCAAAAACCAGCTGCGGCTATACCAAATGTTTCTGGGGACAAAGATAGATTGAGACAGGTCATTGTTAATCTTATAGGTAACAGCCGTAAGTTTACTGAGCAAGGTACCATTACTATTAAACTCAGCACGGAGAATAATATGGTCAAGATTATAGTAGAAGACACCGGCAAAGGCATTGACCCCAAGTATCAAAACTTGTTATTCCGCAAGTTTCAACAAGCAACAGAAAGCATCCTTACAAGAGATAATACGCAAAGTACTGGTTTGGGCTTATACATCTCGCGATTGCTGACGGAACAAATGGGTGGAAAGATTTATCTCGAAAGATCAATACCGAACAAAGTTACCGCATTTGCAATATTGCTCAAACCAGCGCCTCCTACCCTGCCAAATGCTGATGATAATAGTCAATACGTGATATCAGACTAATAGCACTTAACTCAAAAAGTACAAAAGATTTACTTTTTTCGAGCTTTTACTTCGTTACGACCAAGGCTCTTACTAGTCTCAACATATTTGGTTACACGCCTGAGTAGTGGATTATACTTACGTAGTTCTAGCTTGTCGGGAGTATTCATCGTATTTTTTTTAGTGTAGTATGTACGATGCCCTGTTTCTTCACAGACAAGTCCTACTATTTTTCGTTTGTCGTTCTTCTTCGCCATATTCATGCTATTTTAACAGATCAAAACCGAAATGTAAACGATTTCCTAACAATTTATCAAGTAATAATAGAGTTCGAGTAACATATTTGTTAAAATTTATTATATACGAAAACTAGATAGTTTATTGTAATAGAAAATGTCTTATTGCTGGTATAATTGATAGATGGAATATTGCATAATGTGCAGTAATCGAAAAGCAAAACTTTCGTACATATACTGCTCAAATCAATGCCAATTAGATTATCAGCACCAAGAGTACATTAACAAATGGAAAAACAATGAAGTGACAGGCAGTAGAGGAATCTCAGCCAGAAATATTTCTAAACACATACGTAGATACTTGCTCGAGAAAAACAAACAAGCATGCTCATTTTGTGGCTGGAACAAAACAAATAGAGTTACAGGAAATTCCCCGCTTGAAGTAGATCATATAGATGGAGATGCTGAAAACAATAACGAAAGTAATCTACGTTTATTGTGCCCTAACTGTCATTCGCTCACTCCAAGTTATAGAAATTTAAACAAGTGTAAAGGTAGAGCTTGGCGAAAGCTTAAGTATATAAAGTCTAAACCTTAATTACATTTGCCACCTTAGCTCAGTTGGTTAGAGCGTCAGTTTTGTAAACTGAAAGTCGTCGGTTCGAATCCGACAGGTGGCTCCAAATTTAAAATTTTGATTTAACTTTATTGAGCATTGCTATGGTATGGCTAATTATAGCTTGGGTATCTTTTTTTACTCCTTGATAAACGGTTTTGTAGTTTTGGTTTTTTTGCCATAATTTTTCCTCTGCGTCACTACCCCAACCACCACCAAGCCTTAGTTTAGAAATATTTGATGCTAGTAGCCTAAATGTATTGTGCTTAATATCTTTAGTGTATTCTCCATAAGTAGCCATCATTTGCTGAACAATGGCTGTATAGCCACCAAGCATAGGTATCATAGAGGACATGGTGGCCTTTTTAAGCTCAGTATCTCTAAAAAGACTTGTTATAGCCGTTGCTACCCCTCTGACTGCCGAACTACCTACTGTACCAGCAGTGAATATTGTCAAAAATTCTTTAAACCCGGGATTGGTTGCTATTAGAGAACCCGTTATGAGATCAAATACTCGTGAATTAGCTAAATAAAACGTTTGCAAACCCACGTATGTACTGAGATCATGTGGAGACACTACGTCGAGAGCCTCTTTATATTCCTTTTCTGTAACTGATCCATGCTCACAGCCGGCCTTCAGCCCTCTTAATACAGTGTACTTAAGAATAGCGTGTGTACGGATTGTAGGATTTGTAAGATATAAATAATATGAATTTGGCTTGTCCTTTAACGACAAAGCTGTACTTTGTATTTTATCGCCGGTATAAGTGGCTGCTGAGCCACCAATTGTAAATGCTCTAACGGCTTTATGCCCAAGTACCGAAGAGCGAATTATTCTCAATCGATTTTTTGAAGCACCTAGATTTTCGAGATCGTCTGCCACAAGCTCTCTATGTTTTTTGCCAGAGGGTTCAGACAAAACATCTTGTAAAGATTGGTACATATTCAGCAGTTCACTTAGTTGAGCTTTCTCCTGAGGATCTAGATTAAATTGATCAATTAGCTCTGCGATCTTTTCAGCATCTATCTCACTGAAAGCAGAGTTTCTGCCATCTTTACCAAACTTTTCGTCCGCGTCTTGGTAGAAGCCAAAGTGTGGCAGGATCAACCGTCCGACAGCTCCAGCTAGAGGAATATCTGACCGCCCATCGAGCCAAATCAATCGCCCATCAGAGTGCACCCGAAAATTTGATTTCCCCAGAGGGTTCTGGGGGTGTATATGGGTCAATGGTTGGATCCCTGTCTCTTCTGCTTTGCTCCAGAGAAGTTGCCTGGCTTCTCTAACTCTTTGGCTTTCCAGCCCTTCGTCATCTAATCTAGGGCTGTGGCAATCTACTCGTTCCAAGACTTGAGCAAATCCTTGACCAGGTATGTATGTGTACCCGAGTGCTTGTGGCGTTATCACCTCCCCACTAGTTATCCCAGGGACAACAGCATTTAATATACGTCCCTTTAAGTAGCTTGATTGCGCAGCATCTTCATTTGTTTTGTTTGGAAGTTGATCTGTAAGAGCTACAACAGCGCGACCTAGCACCGCTGATTCTTGTGAAGTGCGTCCATTAATAGCGGTGTCACTGTGTGTTGTATCAGCCCAACCGTGTTCCCCGTAATAGAATATTGGCAGGTTGACACTATCGCCAGGACTATTCAAGCTCCTAGTCAGTAATTCATGATCGGGGGAAAATGTATTCAGCATATTCAATTACACCACTAAATGTAGATAGATATAATACAACGTTTAACTAAATTCTGCAAATTATCTTTATTTCTTTATCTCACGTAATTTGAAAATGACAATAGTTATGCTACAAAGACCTACTGCAGAATTGGTTACATAGAGTGCAGGATTGTTCAACAGTACACCGTACGTCGTCCACAATGTGCTTGTCACAACAAGAGTAAGATATGTGAGCAAGGCGATATCTCTAGTCTCACGAGTCTTCACAACTTTGAAAGTTTGTGGCAAAAAAGCCAATATAGTCAACACTGTAGCGACAAATCCAACTATTTCCATCTGTCTAATATACCATAGCTACTGTTGTTTTGATTTGTCTGATTTTGTTTTCCAGTATTTCCCCCACTCGTACAATTTGCTGATTGTTCCTTTATGAAACCGTGCATACATTTTGGTGCAGGGAGAGGGATTCGAACCCCCGAACCCGATGGGAGTAGATTTACAGTCTACCGTGTTTAACCACTTCACTATCCCTGCAAAATATATCTGTTATATATATATATGGAGCCATCTTCGGGATTTGAACCCGAGACCCCATCCTTACCATGGATGTGCTCTACCCCTGAGCTAAGATGGCAAACACAGATACATCTCAATATATTTTAACAAAATCGGTGTCATACACAAAAACTTTAGACAACGACACGTCTTTTGGAACGACGTAGACGAAGAGGTTTTTTTTGCTTGGCGGTCGACTCTACCATCTTTTTTAATTTATGTTCTAGTTGATCAGCCTCTATGTTCATATCTTTTTTCCTGTAAAGAGCAATTAGTAGCGAGTAGCTTTCTTTTGTTGGCTCAAGCTCCGCTGCTTTTTCAAGATGTTCTTGCATCAATTTTTCGTTACCTAGATGTTCAAGCGCTTTTGCAACTGCGATATGCCTAGATGCCATAGTGTCATCCAGCTGAAGAGCATTTTCAAATGCACGGACGGCTTTTTCGTAATTCTCTGTTTCATAGTAAATCAATCCCAGGTTGTGTAAGCTTGGGGCCGTCGGCTGAATGCTAGATGCAATTTCAAAACATTCTATTGCGTCTTTATATTCTTTTTGTTTGGCATATAGCACGCCAAGCCGATTGTACGCAGCGGCATTTGTTTTGTCAATTTTGAGGATTGTTAAAAGCGCTTTTTCGGCCCTGACAAATCTGTTTTCTCGCATATTATGGTGAGCCATCCCCCACAACTTACCAACCTGATCTTTAATCTTGACTGATATTTCTGGCTCTATGTAGTGATGCCTTTTTAATGAATAAAATGCAAACAATGCCACAACAAAAACTAAAGTTGTTTCTAACATGAGAGTATTTTAACATTTTTATATAGCCACCCCCAAAACAAAATAACGTTTCTATCTGTGTCTGACTGTCTAAAAATTATGTTTTGTTTCGCACCGTATCTAAGGATATGCTTTGTCTCAAAACAATAATTTTTAGCCTAGTCATACATCACCTAGAATTTCGTCATCTTGATTTGGTGTGGCTATAGATTGAGAGAAAGATCAAGCCAAAGTAGCTTAGGGTTAACGCTTTCACGAAGCATCTTTTGGCATTTTTCGGCTAGTTGTATTTTCTGAATTATTTTATGAGACTCTGGAGTTTTGGATAGTTTAAAATATAAGATATCAAATATAGCATTAATGACTGTTTGTTGATCAGTTTTTTCAAGTTTGACAATTTCATTGACCATGACAAGACGACTATACATCTTTGTTGATAAGAACTGTTTGGCAAGCTCAACTGACTCGCTATGGCTTTCCTGCTGAGCATAATGTTTGATTTTGCTCGCCAGTCCAGTGCTTTTAAGCCAAATATTTCGCGCTTGATCAGCTTCAATGTTTTTAGCTGTAAGGTACTGAGTCGCACTAAGCTCATCAATTGGTAGTATCTCTATCTGTTTCATTCTAGATAAAACAGTTGCCGGAAGGCCCGCTTTGTTGCTAGTGGTAGCGATTATATACGTTGCGGCTGGAGGTTCTTCAATAATTTTAAGAAGAGCGTTGTGTGATTCTCTGCTGATTTCATCCAAAGATTTCACTATAATGATTCTTGAATGAGCAGGATTTTGGCTGACGAAAATGTACGAAAATTCTTTTTTGATTGCCCTTACTTGATCTATGCCCTCTGTTTTGCCATCGATAACTAACTTGTGGGGATATGCAGTGTACTCAGTTTGCGTTAATCCGCGCACTATAGACTCTAATATATCGGTTTTGCCACTGTTTTTTGGTCCTACGATTAGTAGAGCGTGAAATGGCTCTTGTAGATATTCTTTTATTGCCTCCCCTGTACGCGGGTTGATCAACATACATAAACTCCAAATGCGTCAGGTAATTTTGCAGAATATTTCTGTTTTTCATGCGATATATATGAAGATATCTCTAGTTCGCTGGCATGAAGCATCAACCTTTCGTGTTTTGATCCTTCATAAAAAGTATCCCCCAGTATTGGGTTGCCAAGCTCAGCGAGATGGACTCGAAGTTGGTGCGTTCTCCCTGTTGTTGGCGTCAATTTGATCGTTGAATAGGTTTTTGACTTTATCTGTGTCTCATTGATGACTTCGTACTCTGTCATTGACGGTTTGCCGTGAGGTCCAACTCTGAAAAACTGCGGTTTTTTGGGATTTCTCTCTATCGGCAGATCAATAACGGCCTTATTGTGCTCCAAACTACCACTTACTACGGCGATGTATGTTTTTTTAACTTTTCTATCCGCAAACTGCGCTTTGTACCACTTCTCTGCTTCTGGCGTCTTTGCACACAGAATAACTCCGCTTGTTGCCCTATCGAGCCGGTGAACAATCCCACCACGGTTAGTATCTGTAAATCTGTCAGATATTTTCGGTTTAATAAACGAAGCAATCGTTTGTTCTGGGTAGAATGCGCCTTTAGAATGAGTCAGCATACCAATGGGTTTGTCTATAACTATGCACGAATCATCTTCGTAGATAATCCCAGGGTTATAGGTGGGCATATCACTTGGCTCTGCTAAATCAGTAATCTCAAGATTATCATTGTCGCTGACCATGTAGCTAGGTTTTACGACTACGTGGCCATTCACTTTAACATTGCCCAGTTTAATCAATTTGTTAGCGTAGCTCCGTGATCTGTTTTCTAGTTCATCTGATACTTTTGTATCTAGGCGGACTGGCGGACTGGTTATTTCTTCTTCAGAACCAAACACATTCAACTTCTTAGTCCCACGGCTTTTTGCACCTTTTGTAGCGTTTTATTGGCTACTTCGTTCATAGCTGTTTCTGAAAGCTGTAATTTGTTTAGCAGCTTAAAGTCATCCACTTGTCTGAGTTTAATCTGAAATTCATCCAAAAATTTAGCCACAACGTCCGCTACGGCAGTTTTAAACTCGCCATATTGGGTTTGTCCTTTGAATTGTTCAATAGTCTTATCGAGAGGTTGATTGCTCAAAAGTGCGTGTATCTGCAGCAGATTTGCCACCCCTGGCTGCTTCTCGGGGTCATAGACAACGTTTGCCAGACTATCTGTAGTTGCGCCCATAATCTTCTTCCGTGCGTCCTCTGGGCTGTCACTCATAAAGATAATACCTCTGCCGGACTCATCGCTTTTGCTCATTTTTTTGGTTGGATCTAACAAATCCTTGACTCTCAAACCTTGATCTTTGCCAAAAAACTTATGCTGATCAGCCACTGGCTTTGGTACGGTAAATATATCGCCAAATTTATTGTTCATCCGCTGGGCAATATCGCGCGTAAACTCTAGATGTTGTGTCTGGTCATCTCCAACTGGCACATATATAGCGTCATAAAGCAGAATATCAGATGCCATTAGTATTGGGTAATCGAATAATCCAACGCTTACTCTGTCCATCATTGCGATACTCGCCATTAAAGCAGTGTAGTCAAAGAGAAAACTTGCTATCAATTCTTTTTCCTTGCTACCCTCACTGTTCATTTCAAGATACTTCCGTATTGTTTTATCTCTTTGTGCTAATTCTCCAACTGCTACGCTTATTTCTTTAACGCTTGACTTATCTTTGAATTGAGTCATTCTACGCATTTCTCCATAGCCAGTAAAACTATTGAGAATTATTGTTAGTTCGCTGTGGGCGGGGATATGGCTCTGGCGATAAAGATTTATATTTGAGTTATCTAGAGGCAATCCTGCGGCTACAAATACTCTAAGATTTTGCATAATCTGCTCTTGCAACTTGCTGTGATCAATCGGCGTAGTGAAGCTATGTAGATCTGGTACAAACAGATTTACCTGATATTCATCAGATTTATTCCGTGCCAAATCGACAATAGGCAGTAACGCCCCCAGATAATTGCCTATATGGAGGTCATTATTAGCCCTAAGACCAGTTAATATAACAGGTTTACTCATAATTACTTATTATACCCTAAACTGCGCCCTGTGGGACATCATTTGACTGTAAAATCGAATCAATATCTAAAAGAGAGCGTTTCGTCCCGCTTACAGGCGGGACTGCACTACGCTTATACTCTCCTTTAGGCATTAATCCGATTTTATCAGGAACCAACGGTCATTACAAAGCTAGCGAGTTTTCTAACGTTTGGTGAATTGTCGTTTTTTACGTGCGCCTTTGAGACCTGGCTTTTTACGTTCTTTTTCTCGAACATCTCGACCAAGAAGATCAGCTTTACGGAGAGTACCACGAAGATTTTCGTCTTTGGCTACCAATGCTTTTGAAATACCCAGACGAATCGCTTGAACCTGTCCAGATAGTCCCCCACCACTAACTTTGATCGTAATATCAAATTTGTTTTCTTCCTGGAGAGCTTTAAAAGGCTTTTCTAACTCCGAAAGTAGATATTGGCTGGAACTCAGATAATCTGTGGCAGATTTATCATTAATAGTAATATTGCCTTTACCTCTATATAGCCGCACTCTTGCAGTTGATGATTTACGCCGTCCTAGACCGTAAAAGTATGAACCTGTAGTCATTATTTGGCACCTTTCTTGAGATTTAGAACAATTGGTGTCTGCGCCTGGTGCATATGCTCACCATTTTTGTATACTTTAAGCCGTTTAAGTCTTTCTGCTCGAAGTTTGTTAACAGGCAACATTCCTTTGACGGACTTTTGTATAGCTTTGGTGGAATCTTTTGAAATCACCTCTTTAAGGGTGGCTTCTTTAAGTCCTCCAGGGTATCCGCTGTGTCGATAATACATTTTATCGTCCATTTTTTGTCCGGTTACTACGAGTTTGTCAGAATTAAGGACAATTACAAAATCACCACAATCGATGTGCTTTGTGAACATCGGCTTGTTCTTCCCTGTCAAAATGTTGGCTATTTCTGTGCTAAGACGACCCAACGTTGTCTCAGAAGCATCAACTACGTACCATTTACGCTCTACTTCGCTTGGTTTAGCTGAATATGTCTTTTTCATTTGGTTCCCTTTTCAGTCTTTTCATCTGAAACTTTAGCGGATTTGATGGTTGGTTTTGCCTCCCCGGCCTTCTTAGCGGGGGCTTTTAGATCATCAACAAAACTAATACGTGCCATTTGAGCGTTATCTCCACGTCTGGTTGTTGTTACAACAATTCTAAGGTAACCGCTGGAACGTCCAACTAACTTTGGAGCAATATCATCAAATAGTTTATGTGCCGCATCAAGAGTGTTAAGTTTTGAGATAACTTGACGACGTCTGTGAAGTCCGCCTTTTTTGGCTTTTGTAATTAACTTCTCAGTGTACGGACGGAGGTCTTTTGCCTTATGTTTAGTTGTTTCTATAGATTCGTGGATAATCAACGCATCAGCTAGCCCTTTTAGAAGTGCCCGACGCTGATCACGTTCTCTACCAAATTTACGACCTTTATATCCGTGTCTATGCATGAGCAACCTCTGGTTGCAGTAGTACGTATAAAGTATCACGCCAGGTCGCTACGGAAGCGACCTGCTTTGAATATTCCGTTATACGTTCTTCGTTATACGTCATACACATTTTAGAATTCCAACTCCGCCATCTTGTCTTTAACCTCATCAAGTGCTTTGCTACCAAAACCTTTAAGTTCTTTTAGATCAACATCACTGAGGTTAAATAAATCTTTAAGAGTGTGTATATCGTTATTTACAAGTGCATTTGTTGTGCGAGCTGATAAATTCAAATCTTCGATAGAAGTCATCAGAGCAGATTCACCATCATCGAAATCTGTATCCGCTTCTTTTTCAAATGCCCCTTCTGGCGCAGACGCACTAAGAGCAGCTGTTGCTTCTATTCGTGTTTGACCAGCAAGTGCTGTGTATTGATTAATCAAAATTGCACTAGCTTCTTCAAAAGCCTCTTTTGCAGTGATACTGCCGTCAGTTTCGATTGTAATAATTAACTTATCAAGGTCAGTCATTTGCCCAACACGAGTGTTCTCTACTTTATAGCGCACCCTGTGTACAGGAGTAAATATCGCGTCAATAGAAACCATGTCACTAATATGTTGGTTTTTAGCATTTTCTTCTACACTTTTGTAACCACGTCCTGTTTCTACTATAAGATCTATTGCTATAGATCCTTTATCTTCACCAATTGTCGCAATTTTTTGGCCTGGATTGACAATTTCTACATTTGCGTTCTTTGCAATATCTTTTGCGGTAACTGTTCCTTTACCTTTTTTGGTCAATTTAAGCGTTTGCGGCTCGTCAGAAAAAACTCGAAACCGTATTTTTTTGAGGTTCAAAATAATATCGACAACGTCTTCTTGAACTCCCTTAATAGTAGTAAATTCGTGACTAACCCCTTCTATCATGAAACCGGTCACAGCAGCTCCTGAGATAGAGGAAAGCAAAACACGACGTAAGCTGTTCCCTAATGTCATGCCATATCCATTATGAAGTGGCTCTATCGATAGTGTAGCGTTGTAAGGCGTTATCTCCTCTACTTTGACTACTCCTGGTGAGTGAATTGTTTTGCTCATATTTCTCTTGTCCTCCTATTTATCGTGAGTAATACTCTACTATTAGTTGCTCATTAATATCCGGCTCTGCTTCTTCTCTAGAAGGAACACCGATAACTGTAATTACAAATTTTTTGCGGTCCACCTTAATCCAGCTTGGGATATCGCTGGGGTGTGGGCTCACATCGTCAATTTTCAAAAAATACTCAGACTTTTTGCTTTTGTCTCTGAGAGTAAGCATGTCCCCCTCTTTTAGTCGGATTGATGGGATATCTACTCGTTTGCCGTTAAGTTCAAAATGACCATGTGTAACAAGTTGTCTGGAAGCTCGACGTGATACTGCGAATCCACTCCTGTAGACAACATTGTCAGCTCTTTGTTCTAAAAATCGGAGTAAAACTTGGCCTGATTGACCAGATGTTTTGCTTGCTTCTTCCATGAGGCGTCGAAATTGTCGTTCAAGAAGACCGTATAACCTTCGTACTTTTTGCTTTTCTCTCAATTGTAGTGAATATTGGCTTGGTTTTGCTCTAAACCTACCACTAGTTTGTCCAGGAGTCCCCGGTCGTTTAACAAGAGCTTTGTGAGCCTTTGGATGAAGGGCATATCCTTCTCTACGACTCATTTTTACAATTGGGCTACGATCTCTTGCCATTTTAGACTCTACGTGCCTTTCTTGGTCTGCAACCACCGTGCGGAATACCAGTCACATCTTTTATGGACTCTACAGCAATATTTTCAGAAATTAACACTCTTACGGCTGCCTCACGACCCATACCGATACCTTTGATGCTGACGTTAACTTTGCTAACACCGTACTGTTGTTTTGCAGTTGAAATAGCCTTCTGTGCTGCAACTTGAGCTGCGTATGCCGTACCTTTTTTGCTGCCTCTAAATCCACACGCACCAGCGCTTGAAGTCGTCAAAGCACCGCCATTAGTGTCAGTGATCGTAATAATTGTGTTGTTGAATGACGAAAACACATGCAAAATGGCATTTGATACTGTTCTTTTGGACTTTTTCTTTCTAGTAGTTGTGGTGGGTTGATTTTCTGCCATAATTTCTCTGTTTAAGTTTTAGATGCTACCTTTTTAGCGGTACCGCCCACAGTGAGTTTTCGTCCTCGGCGAGTTCGTGCATTTGTCTTTGTCCTTTGACCACGAGACGGTAGATTGTTCTTATGTCTAAGACCTCTATAAGCATTGATGTCTTTGAGCCGCTTAATGTTCCCTGTAACGATTCTTTGCAAATCACCTTCTACTATGTAATCTTTGCCAATCACATCAGAAATACGTCCAATTTCGGCGTCTGTTAAGTTTTTTACTCGAACTGATTCGTCAATTTTTGCCTTTGTTAGAATTTCTGAAGAATGTTTTCTACCTATCCCGTAAACATATGTTAGAGCAATAACTACTCGTTTTTCAGAAGGAATTGTTACGCCAGCGATTCTAGCCACGAGAAGCCTCCTGCTTCTGTATTACGTAGCTCGTATTACGTATTACGGCAAAAACTTCTTTGTGTTTAAGATTCTCCGATATACGACACCCGTTATTCGTTATACACATTTTTAGCCTTGCCTCTGTTTGTGCTTAGGTTTTAGTTTGTTAATTACATAGACACGTCCTTTTCGTCGAACGATCTTGTCATCAGCTGTAATTTTTTTGGCACTTGCACGTACTTTCATACGGACCTCGCACTTTCTATGTAATTGTGAGCGTGGCACACTGCTTAATTTATGAAACCCGGTAGGTGATTCTGCCCTTAGAAAGATCGTAAGGGGTCAACTCGACCTTAACGGTGTCACCAGGAACAAGTCGAATATAGTGTTTTCTCATTTTTCCTGCGACGTGAGCTATAATTTGATGACCATTTTCAAGTTCTAATTTGAACTGAGTCCCGGGTAGTGTTTCAACTATTCTGCCGGTAAGTTCAATAACTTCTTTATTCTTGACCATAAATATAACTAATCTATCAACTATATCAGAGTGTGACCACATTTGTCAAAGCTTTTTTAGTTGAATTATGTTGATTATTTGTTTGTTTTTTTGGCTTTTGTTAGTAACGATTTAACCCTAGCGAATTTAGACTTTTTGGCCTCTACTTGCTGAAAGTAATCTGATCCATCATATTGATCATACGTTATCATGAGAGCTCTTGACTCAATGTGACGTAGTGTTTCAAGAGATACAGCAACCAAAATAAGAATACTCGTACCGCTTACCGCGATGTTATTGCCTAAATATATTTCACCAATTATTGGCATAACTGCAAGTAGCCCAATAGATACAGCGCCAAAAAGAGTTAGGCGCATCACCACAGAACTCAAGTATTTTTCAGTTCTAGGTCCGCTTCTAACTCCAGAGATAAATCCTCCTTGTTTTTGCATATTTTCGGCTATTTCTTTTGCATTAAAGGCTATGCTGGTATAGAAAAATGTAAAGAAAAATACTAAAAGAAAATACGCGACAGGATATATATATGCAGTTATTTCGCCCGCCTGAAAGCTTTGTGCGGTGGGTGTTTGAAATATTTTTGTTAATGTAGCGCCGGTTTGTTGAAGATCTTGGCTTGAGTTTGAGCTTAGTATTTGACCAACAAAAGTCGGCAAGCTTAAAAACGCCACTGCGAATATAATAGGGACTACTCCTGCAGTTATCATTTTAACTGGTAAAACTGTGGTCACGCCACCGTATTCGCGGCTTCCTTTGACCCTTTTTGCATAAGATACCGTTAAATTCCTCCTGGCTTCATTAAGCTTGACTACACATACTAATAAAATGACTATACTGGCAGAAATTATTGTTGCCGTTATAGCGGACTCTTTTGATATGGGTAGATTGACACCAAAAACTTGCCATGAGGAGGATTGACCAAACACAGAGCTAACTAACGAAGCTATGCTTCTAGGAAGAGAACTAACGATACTTACGGTAATTAGTAGAGATATTCCGTTACCGATGTTTTGTTCTGTGATCATTTCGCCAAGCCACATCATGATCATTGCACCACCTGTCAGCGCACAGACCATCAAAATCCATTGCAACAAAGAGGAATTTGCCGTAATGTCACCAAGACCCGCCACACTGGCCGCTTGTTGCTTAACAATGTAAATCATCCCAATAGACTGAACAACCGCAAGTGGCAGAGTGAGCATACGTGTGTACTGATTAATCTTTTTACGTCCAAATTCACCTTCTTTATTCAGTTCTTCCAGTTTTGGCAGAGCCTTGGTGAGAAGTTGCATAATAATACTGGCATTAATGTATGGACCAAGTCCGACCAACATAATTGAAAAATTAGCCAGGGCCCCACCTGTCAGGACATTGACAAAATTTAAAAACTGAGAAGAATTGGTAGAGGCAAATATAGAATCAATGACTTGTCTGACAGTGGCTGAATCACCAATCGGGATCGGTATATGAGCCATGACGCGGTAGACAACAATTATCCCAAGCACAGCAAATATGCGTTTTTGCATATCTCGATCTGCGAATGACTTCCAAATTATCTTCCAATTCATAGATTACCCTCTAAAATATTCTATATATTATATACAACTTCGCTGGAATATCTAAATGTAATTTTTACTTATGCTGCTTCAAGGGCTTGAGCACCTAGCAACCGAGCGTCTTTTTTCATGAATCGTTCCAGAACTTCTCGTCCGTAGTCTGAAAATGCGTATTGTATGGGGTGGGTGGCAATCTGATCGAACCATGCGGTATCTCCGTTTGTTCGCTTGTTAAACCAGCTGTAGAACAAACTTAAATCACTTCTATCATCACCTCTCGGCAAAAAAAATGCATCTTCCAGATCATCCACAATAAAAACTTCTGCGCCCAGTTCACTTAAGCTTTTATCATCTCTGCCTCTTAGTAACATGTCTAAAATGTCAAAGGAAACTTCTGTCACGCGTATTCTTTTTTCACTCATTTTAAATCCTTCAATAATATATTGACATACTATATCACTATTTGTATATTAGTCCAAATATTATTTAGATTTATTTGATGTTTTTGGTCGCAGGTTTTGAGGAATTTTTATAAACGATCCGCCTGCTTTTTCGAGCTTCGCGGCTGCTGATGTGCTGGCCCCTTGCAAGCTAACTTCTACCGCTGTTTTGATATCTTTGTCAGCTATTAATTTAACTTTCGAGTATGCATCGGGCAACAAACCCTTGTCAGCAAGTACAAAATTATCAACTTTTTTTAGTTTAAGATCGTCAAGTACTGAAGTTTTGATGTTGTGAGCTTTAGGTCTGTGCGATTTAAAGCCTCTGAGCTTAGGAATTCTTTTGTACAGAGGCATTTGGCCGCCTTCAAAGCCAGGCTTGACGCCACCACTTTTACGTGAACCTTGGCCTTTTGTCCCACGACCTGCTGTTTTACCCCGACCAGCAGATATACCGCGCCCTGCTCTTTTGCTTGACTTCTTTTTTGTCAGTGAAAGATCTGAATATTTCATCACGTTAGAATCCTTTCTTCCCAACCACGTCAGAGTCGTTTATGTCTAGTATATGATAAGTCGTCAATATTCTAACGTGATTCATTATTTTTTATCCTTTGAGGTTGACTTTTTGGCTGCGGGCTTCTTGGGTTTAGTGTTTTTGGTGGCAGCTTTTTTTGGCTTTGGCGTTTCTTTAGGTTTAATCTCTGGTTTTGGCTCAACCTTAGGTTCTGGTTTGTCCTGAACAGGTGTCTTAACAAATTTACGAGGAGGATTAACCCATTCAGATTTTGGCTTGATAGACATCAGCGCTTTTAGCGTGGCATAGGCAACGTTAATCTTATTCGCGGAGCCCAGAGACTTACTAAGAGCGTTTTGAACACCAGCAACCTCAAGCACTACTCTAACAACACCACCGGCGATTAAACCAGTACCGGCACTTGCAGGCATAATCAGTATATTAGCTCCGCTAACTTTAGCCTGCGCTTCATGAGGAAATGTGCCGTTTTCTATTGTTACAGTTTGAATATTCTTTTTTGCGACTTGAGTAGCTTTGGTGACTGCTGCGGTTACATCAGCTCCTTTTGACACTCCAATTCCAACCTGACCTTTTTTGTCTCCCACTACAACAAGTGCGCGGAACCTAAAGCGACGACCACCTTTGACGACTCTGGCAACACGATCAATATTTACTACTTTTTCTTCGTACGGATTTTCTCCAGCTAGTAAATCTGGATTGTTTTGTGGTTGATTTATAGCCATTTTAAAACTCCAATCCTTCTTTTCTTGCTGCATCAGCAAGTGCTTTTACGCGACCATGGTAAAGCTTTGAGCCTCTGTCAAAAGAAACTTTTTTGATCTTTTTTGCTTTAGCTTTTTTTGCAACTTCTGTGCCAATTATTTCAGCTTTTTCGGTCATAGTTCCTTCTATCTTTGATCCAACAGTGGTGACGCTGGCAATTGTCTGATGTTTTCCGTCATCAATTATCTGCACAGAGATATTTTTATTGCTAACACTGACGCTCATTCTAGGTCGCTCACTTGTGCCAACAACACGCGAACGAACTTTAATAGCCCGCCTGTTAGCATGTTTTACTTTATTTAATATTCTATTCATAATATTCCTATTTGTCCTTACCAGATTTACCACTTTTTCGTATAATTTTTTCGCCAACATACTTGATACCTTTGCCCTTATATGGCTCTGGTTTTTTTAGAGAACGTATTTCGGCTGCGACCTGACCAACTTGTTGTTTGCTTATTCCAGAAATAGTAATCACGTTTTGTTTAACTTCAGCTTTTACATATTCCGGAACAGGATAAACAACTTCATGAGAAAAACCAAGATTCATCTTGAGATCAGTCCCAGCAAGTGCAACCCGAAACCCAACTCCGTTGACTTCTAGTTGCTTCTCGAACCCTTTTGTCACTCCTATTATCATATTTTGGATTAATGAACGCATCAGACCATGTTTTGATCTATTTTCTATCTCGTCATTTTCTCTTGTGACAATTATCTCTCCATCTTTTTGCTCAATATTGACGTCAGGCATGGTGAACTGTTCAAGTTTACCCTTGGGCCCCTCGACACGCACAAAATCATTGTCAACAGTGATTGTCACACCAGGTTCAATTTTGATTGGTAGTTTTCCTATACGACTCATCGAGCAACCTCCTGTTGCAGTAGTACGGGGTTCGTATTACGTATTACGGACTGAACTAGTAATCCAGCCTTTTCCGTTATACGGTATACGTTATTCGTTATACTCATGTTAATATACCTGACAAATTAATTCTCCGCCAATGTTGGTTTTCTTTGCTTCAGCGCCTGTCATAAGACCCTTTGACGTAGAAACTATCACAATACCACGTCCACGTTTGACGGTTGGGACTTGGTCAGCTTTGACGTATTTTCTTCGTCCGGGTTTGCTCAACCTTGCTATCTCAGTAATACGCGCATTGGAGTTTTCTGTGTTGATGGTTACGACAATTTTTCTATTTATGCCTTCTCCCTTTTGTGAGACATCGTCAAGGAAATTATTGTCTTTTAAAATTCCAGCAACCCGAAACTTCACAGTTGAATATGGCATTTCAACTTGTGTTTTTGACACAGCTATTGCATTGCGTATTCTCGTTAACATATCTGATATTGGATCTGTAGATACCATAATACTCCTTACCAACTTGCCTTTGTTATACCAGGGATTTCTCCCTTTACTGCATGTTCTCTAAAACTAATTCTAGATAGCCCAAATGTTCTCATATATGCACGTGGTCGTCCGGTTTCTTGGCAGCGATTTTTATGTCTGGAAGGTGCACCATTACGTCGCATTAGGTGTAATTTGTCAAAATCACCTAAATCTTTGAGTTCCTGGCGTTTTTTGGCATCTTTAGCGATCATTTTGTTCTTTTTTGCATCTCTGGCTATAATTGATTTTTTTGCCATGTTATTTACCTTCTTTCATAAACGGTACACCGAACTTCACAAGAAGAGCCCGTGCTTCTTCTTTACCGTTTGATTTTGTTACTATAACCACTTGAAGTCCGTGTGGCGAGGTTGTTTCTTCAAAACTTAGTTCTGGAAATATTGACTGCTCAACAACTCCTATTGAAAAGTTGCCTTGTGAATCAAAAGACTTGTTTGATACACCGTGAAAATCTCTTTGACGAGGCATAACAATATTGACAAAACGGTCTAGAAACTCAAACATACGATCACCACGCAAAGTGACTTTCATGCCAATTTTGTTACCTTCTCGAAGCTTAAAAGACGCCACATTGACCTTTGAATACGTCATGATTGGTTTCTGTCCAGTAATCTTTTCAATTGTATTGGTGGCTACCTCAAACATTTTTTTGTCATCTTTTGATTTTCCGAGTCCAATATTTATAACAATTTTTTCCAGTGAAGGAACAGCATTAATATTGCTAAGGCCAAGTTCTTTCTTTAGTTCAGATTTATAGGTGTCATTAAACTCCTTTTTGAGTCTTGGGATATATTTTGCGGTGGATTTATCGGACATTATTTGACCCCTTTCCCTGTACGCTTATAAATACGTACTTTTGTTCCGTCTTTAGTCAACTTATATCCTATTTTTGACGGTTTTTTAGACGTGGGCTCCTGCAAGGCGACTTTACTGACCCAAATAGGTTTAGTTATGTCTATGATCCCGCCTTTTGGATGTGTTTTGTCAGGTTTGACTGCCTTTTTGTAAACATTGATACCCTTTACTGTCACTTTGTTCTCACGGGGATGAGTAGACTCGACAATTCCGGTTTTCCCCTTGTCTTTTCCAGCCAGGACAACGACTGTGTCACCTTTTTTTAATCTGATTTTGTATATTTTATCACTCATTTATAGTACCTCCGGGGCAAGGCTAACAATTTTTGCAAAACCTTTTTCTCTTAATTCTCTAGGTACAGGGCCAAAAATACGAGTTCCTCGCGGCAGTTTATCGTCACCAATAATCACAGCAGCATTATCGTCAAATTTAATAACTGATCCGTCTTTTCGCTTGATTGAGTTCTTTGTCCGAACAATAACTGCTCTGACGACTGATTTTCTCTTGACGGTGCCATTTGGAGCTGCCTGTTTAACAGTTGCCACAATAATGTCTCCAACACCAGCGTAACGTCTGCGGGTGCCACCAAGAACACGGATACAAAGTATCTCTTTTGCACCGCTGTTGTCACAAACACCAAGTTTTGATTCTTGTTGGATCACCTTAAGCAACCTCCTCTTGGTCAATTACTGCTTTGTCCTCTTTTGTAAGTGCTGCATGTGACAGAACATTTTTGAGAGCAAAGTGTTTGTTCTTTGATATTGGACGAATTTCTACAACAGTGACTTTGTCGCCCATCTTTGCCTGACTATTTTCGTCGTGAGCCATTATTCTATTGGTAACCGAGTATTGTTTTTTATAGATAGGGTGAGTTTTTCGTGCATGTACTTCAATTACAATAGTTTTATTTGCTTTAGTTGACACCACAGTGCCGGTTAATGTTTTCGCCATATTATGCATTCTCCTTTTCAAGCTGTTCGCGCATAACAGTTAGCACACGAGCTAAATCTTTTCTTTTTTTCCTTATTATTCTGTTGTTGGTCGTTTCGCCCATGTGTACTCTTTTTTTAGAATCAATTATTTCATCCCTAAGAACGTTAGAGGTCTTGATCAACTCGTTAACTGGCATTTTTCGTATTTCTATAACTTTCATTGGTTTGTCTCCCGAACGATAAACTTCGTTTTGACTGACAATTTATGACCTGCAAGCCTCATGGCTTCTTTAGCAACTTCTTCTTTAACGCCTTCCATTTCAAAAAGAATAGTCCCGGGTTTGACCTTGGCAACGTAAAATTCTGGTGATCCTTTGCCGCCACCCATTTTAAGACCAACTGGTTTCTTTGTAACAGGGGTGTGCGGGAAAATTCTTATCCAAATTTTGCCCCCGCGTTTAATATAACGAGTCATGGCTTGTCTGGATGCCTCAATCTGTCTACTAGTCACTCTATCGTGACCTTGGGCTTGAAGCGCGTATTGTCCATATGCGATGTAGTTGCCTGAGGTAGCAGGGCCTCGAACTCGACCCTTCATCACTCTCCTGTATTTCATTTTATTTGGTAAAAGCATGATTTATAAAACCTCTCCTTTATAAATCCAGACTTTAACACCGATAATGCCGGCTGCAGTCTGGGCGGGTACAAATGCATAATCAATATCAGCACGTATAGTATGAAGCGGGACACTACCCAGGACTTCTTTTTCCCGTCTAGACATTTCTGCGCCGTTTAATCTTCCGGCAACCTCGACACGAATACCTTTTGCTCCAGCTCTCATGGTTGCGGCTGCAGATTGTTTGATGGCTCGGCGGAACGAAATACGACGGCTCAATTGATTTGCAATATTCTCTGCAACAATTTTTGCATAAAGCTCACTTTTTTTGATCTCTTCAATGTTGATACGAGTGTTGACTTTGTAAATTGCTTGGATCTTTTCTTTTAGCTCTGAGACACCTGTACCCCCACGGCCAATAATAACCCCAGCCTTTGCAGTAGAAATTGTGACAGTGACAAGGCTTGGAGAGCGCTCGATATCAACTTTGTTGATTGCACCACGTATGCCTACTTTGTCATCTATAAGTTTTCGGACTTTAAGATCTTGGGTTAGGTATGCGGCATAATCCCTTTTTGGCACAAACCACTTACTTCGCCAATCCTTGTTGACTTGGAGCCTCATACTGATAGGGTTGACTTTTTGTCCCATTACTTGGTTTCCTTCTTTGTAATTTTCTTTTTATCTGGCTTCTTGGTCGCAGGATTAGCTTCTTTCTTTGTCTCTTTGCCGCTTTGGTCGGTTTTCTTTGAACCGCGCATTTCTCCGTCAACATGAACAGTTATATGGCTGGACTTTCTTTGGAATGGTAGCGCTCGACCATGAGCTGCTGGACGAAATCTCTTAAGTTTTGTCCCTGGCGTTACGCTAATGTAGACAATCTGTAATGTCTCAGCTTTGTAGTTGTGATTGTTCTCGGCGTTTGCTCTAGCACTTTCGATAGTTTTTTTGACCGCTGTAGCAGAACGACGTGGGGTATGAGATAAAATAGTTAGAGCATCTTCAACAGATCGTCCTCTCACAAGCCCAGCTACAATCGCTACTTTGCGAGGACTAATTCGCACGTTTTTTGCGACAGCCTTAACACTCATCGAGCAACCTCCTGTTGCTGTAGTACGGGGTTCGTATTACGTATTACGGGCTGAACTAGTAATTCAGCCTTTTCCGTTATACGGTATACTTTATTCGTTATACTCATTTTTGACCTTTCGCTAGTTTGCCACCGTGACTGCGGAATTTACGTGTCGGAGCAAATTCACCAAGTTTATGCCCCACCATGTTTTCCGTAATAAACACAGGAACATGAACTTTGCCATTATGAACAGCTATAGTTTTACCGACAAATTCAGGTGAAATTGCAGAGTATCGTGCCCATGTTCTTATTACTGTTCGGTCATCTTTAACCTGAGCAGCTACCTTTTTTGCAAGTTTTGGATCTATAAATGGTCCTTTTTTCAGTGATCTACTCATCGGGCAACCTCCTGTTGCTGTAGTACGTATAAAGTAGTACGTGGTACGGGATTCCGAAGTGTCAAGATTATTTTATTTTCCGTTATACGGTCTACTTTATTCGTTATACGCATTTTACTTCCTTTTACCTATGTGTCTGCTTCTTAAAATTAGCTTGTTGACTTTCTTACGACTTCTGGTCTTAAATCCTAACGTTTTCTGGCCCCAAGGCGTACGTGGATCACCACCAATACCGTGACGGCCTCCATCTCCACCACCATGAGGATGGTCAGCTGCATTCATCACGACACCACGGACTGTCGGTCTAATACCTTTATGGCGTGATCTACCAGCTTTACCGATTTTGATGTTTTGGTGTTGCTCATTACCAACAACTCCTATGCTAGCCATACAGATTAGAAGAACTCGTCGTACCTCGCCACTAGGCAACTTGATCTGTGCGTAATTATCTTCTTTTGCTACTAGTTGAGCGCTAGTCCCTGCACTTCGCACCATCTGAGCGCCTTTTCCTGGGTTTACCTCGATACTATGAATAACACTACCTGTAGGGATACTCGACAGTGGGAGTCTGTTGGCATTTTCTATTGAGACTTCTTCTCCAACGCTGATCTTGTCCCCCTGATTTAATTTTAATGGGGCAAGTATGTAGTGATACTGGTTATTTTGATCTTTGATTCTGGCAATTCTGGCGCTACGGTTCGGGTCATATTCTATATGTTCGACAGTGGCCTCTGTTCCTGCCGGAAGATTAAAGTTAACAATCCTATAAAATTTCTTGGCACCTCCGCCTTTATGGCGAGTAGTGATGCGACCTTGGTTGTTTCGGCCGGAACCGCGTATTTTAACCGCCAAAAGCGATTTTAGAGGTCTTTTAGTCGTAATACCGTCAAAATCTTGGCTGGTCATGCCACGTCGTCCGGGTGTAGTTGGCTTGTATTGCTTAATGGCCATTATTTCTTATCCTTTTTGGCTTTTTTTGCAGCTTTTTCTGCTACTTTTTTCTCTTTTTCTTCTTCTGCCTGAATTTCTGCAAAAAATGGTAACGACTCACCGTCCTTTATACGAACAAACGCTTTTTTAACGTCTACTCGTTTGCCAGAGACAACCTTGCCACCTTTGCGATATGAACGCTTTGTCTTGCCTTTGACGATAGCTATTCTGACAACTTCTGGGGTTACATCATAAGTGCTCTGAACAAGCTTAGCAATCTCTATCTTGTTTGTTTCGCCTAAGACGTCAAAAACGTATGTATTTTGCTTCAGCGCAAGAGAGTAAGTCTTTTCTGTAATTCGTGGCTTTAGCAAAATATTCATTTATTTATCCTCTCCCAGCCACTGAGAAATAATTTCAAGCGATTTCATGCTAATAAGAATTGTATCGGCGTTCATAATGTCAACAACATTGAGATAATTAGCTTGTACAGCCTTCACTTGTGGGATATTGCGTGTTGCTTTCTCTACTAGATCGTCTTTGGTGCTTACTACGATCAACACCCTCCGCGTGGCACCAACCTTTTTCAAAAGTTCAACTGTTGGCTTAACTTTGCCATCTTTACAAGAAAACGTCTCAATAACTTTAATCTTGTCACACGATAAACTAAGTGACTGACGGAGTGCAAGTCGTTTAGATTTTATGTTGATCTTCTTTGAGTAATTTTCGTTGCCGGTTGGGCCAAAGGTGATACCACCACCACGCCAAATTGGCACTCTAGAGCTACCAAATCGTGCTCGACCTGTGCCTTTTTGTTTCCAAGGTTTTTTGCCCCCGCCGCTGACTTCTCCGCGGGTTTTTGTAATCGCAAAGTTACCGCGTCCATTTGCCTGGTGAGCAACATATGCTTGTTGGACCAAATTGTGGCTGTCAATATCTTTGCCGAATATCGATTTGTCTAAAGTGACCTTTTTGGTAGATTTTGCACCAGTTGCAGTAAATAATATTGTGTTGCTCACTGTTTGACCGCCTGTTTGATGATTACTACGCTCTTTTTTGGCCCGGGTACAGCACCAGTGACTGCAATAACTTTTTCTTCTGGTAGAACAAGTGCGATTCGTAAATTTTGTGTGGTGGTTTTTGTGTGCCCCAATTGTCCTGCCATTTTTTTGCCTTTAAAAATCTTTTGTGGGTACATTGATCCGATAGATCCCGGCTTTCGTGTGTTGCCCTTGCCACCATGGGTCTTTCGCTGACGATGGAAGTTATGCCGCTTGATTGTGCCGGCCCAGCCTTTGCCTTTGCTTGTACCAGTCACGTCGACTTTGTCGCCAGGCGCAAAGGCTTCGATAGAAAGACTGTCACCGACCTTGATATCTTCAGGAAGTGTATCCACACGGAATTCTTTTAAGGTTTTAGGAGTTGCTTTGGAATTTTTAAGGTGCCCGAGAAGTGTTTTGCCGATGTTTTTGCCTTTGCCTGCGCCTACTTGCAGTGCATTATAACCATCAATTTCAACACTTTTAATTTGCGTTATTACATTGTCATCTACAGATAAAATTGTCACAGGAGTTAGCACACCGTTTTCGTCAACGATACTAGTCATACCAATTTTTTTGGTTATCAACGCTTTCAAAGCTGGCAACTCCTTAATAATTTTAACTATTAATTATAATAAAATTCGGTGTTATTCTGGGGTTTCAGAGTGAGTCTGACCTACAGATAACACCAACTTTGTTATCAACTTCTTACAGTTTATCATATAATTTCTACTACTGTCAAGACGCTGTAAATTCTACAAACTATAACGAACATTTTGTTATAAGCTGCTTGCTACAGGTACTACTGCACTTGTCCTCATATCAATAGTTACTGCATTACCCCGAGGTATTGACAGAACTGCTCCTTCCAAAACGTCCCGACCTGCTTCGTCAGGGCACTGATCCTCTAAATACGTCAATAAGCCTACCTCTGGACTATCCGCACCCACAGTATCCGTATACACAGCAAGTGCTTCAGGGTTATCCATTAACCCAAACATTTTATGCAACGCACTGCGACGAAAATCAACAATGTCGCCACAAGGCCTAGATTGTCGCGGGTTACTTATGACAGCACGCGTCAACCCAGAAACTACAGCTTTGTCGATGGGTCGTTCTAGAGTACTGCAAGTATCAAGCTTACACGCAAGCGCTGCAAGTTCATGCGTAGTAGGAACAATATCACCTTGATTTGCGCGATTCGATGTAACATCTCCATTGTTAGCTTTAGCACGCATATCTTTCTCCTCAGATTATTACAAATAAAACAATATCACAATATTGGTTTGTGTTCAAAATTATTTTTGCTACATTTTAATCTCTGCGTTCCGCCAAGAGGCGGATAAACTGCTCCTTTGAGATTACATTTTGATCTCGGCGTCGCAACCGGCTGGCAGATTGAGGTTCATTAGACTATCGATAGTCTTTGGTGTTGGCTCAAGTACGTCAATCAGACGCTTGTGAACTCGCATTTCAAACTGTTCGCGCCCTTTTTTAAAAACATGAGGACTTTTGACTACTGTGTAAGTGGTCCTTTTTGTAGGCAAAGGTATTGGTCCGGAAACCTTTGCGCCAGTTCTAATCGCCGTATCAACTATCTGTCTGGCTGACTGGTCTATTACTTTGTGATCATAAGCTTTTAGCCGAATTCGAATTCGTTGCTTAGTAGGCTTGTCGGCGGGTGTCGCACTCATAAAATTTCTCCTTTTCGTGCTCTAACGTGTACAACCGTTAACTTTTATTTATTTGTCACATTATTCTAACAGATTACAGGCTATAATCAAAACTGACTTCTCTGGAGCCGTTGACCGGATTTGAACCGGTGACCTACTCTTTACGAAAGAGTTGCTCTACCACCTGAGCTACAACGGCGAATACCCAAGACTAAATTATACCAAATCAAATACGTTGGACACATAAAACTATACCCAAAATAAAAGAGCCCCACGTTGGGACTCTATTTATTAATCAGTGAAGTTATTACTTGCTAATCTTTGTGACAACACCTGCACCGACAGTCCTACCACCCTCACGGATAGCGAACCGAAGACCTTGCTCCATAGCAATTGGAGCTTGAAGTTTAACCTTAAAGGTAACTGTATCACCAGGCATAACCATTTCTTTGTCAGCAGGCAACTCTACCTCACCGGTTACATCAGTAGTACGGAAGTAAAACTGAGGCTTGTAACCTTTAAAGAATGGCGTGTGTCGTCCACCTTCTTCTTTGCTCAGTACATATACTTCTGCATCAAATTCTGTGTGCGGAGTAATTGTTCCTGGTTTTGCAAGAACTTGTCCACGTTCGATATCGTCACGCTCTACTCCACGAAGCAGAACTCCAACATTATCACCAGCTTGACCTTGATCAAGAAGCTTTTTGAACATTTCTACACCCGTGACAACGACTTTGCGTGTGTCGCGAATACCAACAATTTCGACTTCTTCGTTGATTTTTACAACACCTGTTTCTACACGCCCTGTTGCGACAGTACCACGGCCTTTGATTGAGAAAACGTCTTCGATTGGCATGAGGAATGGTTTTTCTAGATCTCGTTTTGGTTCTGGAATGTAATCATCCATAGCTTTGACAAGTTCCATAATTGCGTTCATGTTTTCTTCGTCACCTTCGACAGCTTTAGTAGCAGAACCTTTGATAATTGGACAATTTTCATCGAATTCATACTTGGCAAGAAGCTCACGAATATCCATTTCTACAAGCTCAACTAGCTCTGGATCTGCAAGATCCATTTTGTTCATAAATACTAAAATGCTTGGAACACCAACTTGACGTGCTAGCAAAACGTGCTCACGAGTCTGTGGCATTGGGCCATCAGCAGCAGATACAACCAATATAGCACCATCGATTTGAGCTGCTCCAGTGATCATGTTTTTAACGTAGTCAGCGTGCCCCGGCATATCCACATGCGCATAGTGTCGTTTTTCGCTCTCATACTCTTGGTGAGAAGTAGCGATGGTAATACCACGTGCTTTTTCTTCTGGTGCATTGTCTATTTGTGCGTAAGCCACAGCTTTGTTGACTGCACTTGGTAGTTTTTTTGATAGGGTCATAGTGATAGCAGCAGTAAGAGATGTCTTACCGTGGTCCACATGTCCCATTGTTCCCACGTTAACGTGAGGTTTGCTTCGATCAAATTGATCAGCCATAATTAAATCTCCTTGTTATTAATATATAGTGTTAAGAATTCTAACAATTAGAAAAGTATCCTAACACAAATGTACCATTACATCGTACAGTATTTTATGTATCTTGTAAAGTGTCCCTGCTTGGTTTTAAAGCCCCTACTGCGGCCTGTGCCATATTGGTACCTCATGAGAAGGCAACGGATGAGCAACGAGTCGCAGGGATGAAGGTTTCTTTGCTTTTTGAAGTGGCCGCACACCACGCATACCGACTGCTGGGAACATTTCTCCAATACGATGGGCACCGGCAAATAGGCTCTCTGTTACGCCTTTATCTAAGTCCTTGGGACAAGTCTTAACTTTCTTGACAGCTCCTCTAAACAATCTCAGTGGGCTAAAAAGAATTCTATCAACTTCTACAGGCACAGGTCCGCTGCAACTTTCCGAATCACATTCAGGTCGAAACCTACTGGGACGAATAACAAAAAAGCTTAGCGCGCTAAACCCGAATCTCCCCAACCCTCCTTCTTTACTGGGGCATAAGGGTAATGTTTGTCCCAACGGCGGTGCAAGTTCGAGAGGTTGGGGTAAGAGTGTAGGATTTTGTGACTTTTCTATACTCATACAACATATCTTCAATCAAATGTACAGTTGTGTCAAGTCTTGTTGGATTAGCTCATATTATTTTTTGTCTGATTGTTTTTTTGTGTGTTGTACGTATTTTTGTAAAAACAAAATGTACCAAATAATTGCATTGGCAAATGTAACGGTAGCCGACCAATAAAAATGCATCGAGAAATAAGCCCCAGCAAAGATAGTTAGAACAACTGCGGTTATTATGCTTGTTTTAATATGAGGCTTATCGCTGCTTCTTACAGATGGCAAAAGAGCAATAGTAAAGACTAGACTCCCCAAACTAAACACATAATCCTGCCAGCTCATTAAAAAGTTTGACTCGAAATTTCTTTGGCTCGTTTTCGATCAACACCAAGATGAGTTAAGACTCCTCTGGCTATTTTTCTCTGAGTTCTGCGAGTACGAAGTTCTCGAAATATAGGTTTATGCCAAAGATAACCATCAACCCATTTATGATCTATTTCTATGTCATTTATTGTGCCACCAATCCAGGGTATAGGAAATGAAGCTTCCCCCTCGACAGTTTTTTCGCAAGTCGTTGTTACAACTTTGGCTACTGGCACTAGACGTTCTTGCTCATTCATTTCATAAGCTAGTGTGTGCACTGTTTGACCATTATCCAGTATTTTTATTTGTGGTGGTACCATTAAAAATACGTTGCTATTAGGATTAATACGTTCCAGGCTGTGTCCTTGCCCTGCTTGCTCCGGCCTAGTCTCGATAACTGTGGCTACATTCATCAACAAAATTAAATCACATGTAGCACTTGGAAGCAAATTTATTTGCTGTTTTTGGCGATTATGGCTTCTGCGACGTGGTTTGGTACGTCGGTGTAGTGGTCTAGTTCCATGCTGGAGCTGGCGCGACCTTGAGTCATAGATCTGAGATTAGTAGTATAGCCGAACATCTCACCCAATGGTACAAAAGCAGTGATTTGCTTAATTCCGTTAGCAAGATCGTCCATTGCTTCAATGCGTCCTCTTTTAGAATTTAAATCACCGATAACGTCACCCATAAATTCTTCTGGAGTCACGGCAACAATCTTCATAATTGGTTCTAGTAGAACTGGATTGGCCATTTTTACTCCTACTTGGATCGCCATCGATCCAGCGATTTTAAAGGCCATCTCACTTGAGTCAACATCGTGGTAACTGCCATCATAAAGCTCGGCCTTCACATCAACTACAGGATAGCCGGCAATAACTCCGTTGTTTAACGCTTCTTTAATGCCTTCAGAAACAGGTTTGATATATTCACTTGGTACAGAACCACCTTTAATCGAATTAATGAATTCGTATCCTTCGCCTGGTTCGTTTTGGCTAATGCGCAGCCAGACATGTCCGTATTGACCACGACCGCCACTTTGTTTGATAAACTTACCTTCTACTTCCACACCATCTTTTCTAATGGTTTCGCGGTAGGCGACTTGTGGTTGACCAATGTTTGCTTCTACGTTAAATTCTCTTTTCATCCGATCAACAATAATTTCAAGATGAAGCTCACCCATGCCACTAATAATAGTTTGTCCTGTTTCATGGTCTACTTTAATGCGAAATGTAGGATCTTCCTCTGCCAGCCGTTGCATAGCTATGCCCATTTTTTCTTGGTCAGCTTTAGTTTTTGGTTCTATGGCTATAGAAACAGGGGGTTCAGGAAAATTTATGCTCTCAAGAACGATTGGTTTAGCGGGGTCAGATAGAGTGTGTCCTGTTGTAGTCGATTTTAGACCGACAACTGCAGCAATGTCACCTGCATTAATTTCTGTGACGTCTTCACGTTTATCGGCTTGCATCCGCACAATCCGCCCAATTCTCTCTTTTTCGCCGTTAGAACTATTGAGAATGTAACTTCCTGCTTTCAAATTGCCGGAATATACGCGTATAAATGAAAGTTTTCCAACAAATGGGTCTGTGGCAATTTTGAACGCAAGTCCTGCAAAAGGCTCCTTGTCGTCTGGTTTTCGCTCAATTTCCTCACCAGTTTTGGCATGTGTGCCCCAAGTTGAGCCTCTGTCAATAGGTGAAGGAAGCAAATCTACAACCGCGTCAAGCACTTTTTCTACAATTACTCCTCGTCCGTCACCACCGGTCACAGCAAAAAACTTGGCCGTTAAAACAGCTGTTCGAATTGCTTGTTTGATTTCTGCAGTTGTTAATCCTTCTTCGCCAACCTCAAGATATTTTTCTAGTATTTCTTCGTCTTCAGCGACAGCGTTTTCAATCAACAAACTTCTATATTTCTTGGCTTTTTGCAGCATGTCATCTGGAATTTCGCCCTCAATAAGCTCTTTGTCTGTAAATTGTTTGTAGGTGTACGATTTCATCTCTACAAGGTCAACAACGCCGTTAACAGACTGCTCAAAGCCGATTGGCAAGTGAATGGGGAATGCGCGTTTGTTCAACCTGGCGTGAATAGAATCAAGCGATTTGTAAAAATCACCCCCTGTTTGGTTAATTTTGTTGATAAAACAAAAACGTGGCACGCCATATCTGTCGGCTTGTCGCCATACAGTTTCTGACTGGGATTCTACGCCCATTTTGCCATCAAACACCGTCACCGCACCGTCAAGAACACGAAGTGACCTCTCTACCTCAACAGTAAAGTCGATGTGCCCAGGTGTATCTATAATATTGATTTGATGACCTTTCCAATAGCATGTCACAGCTGCAGAAGTAATAGTAATACCACGTTCTCGCTCTTGCTCCATCCAGTCAGTGGTTGTTTCACCCTCATGCACTGCACCAATTTTGTGCTTCAAGCCCGTTCGATACAAAATACCTTCTGTGGTTGTAGTCTTGCCAGCGTCAATATGGGCAATAATACCGATATTTCTTAATTTTTCTAATTTTGTCTTGTTCATTATCTGTTGTTGCCTCTGTTTATTTAGTTCCTAGCAAAGTGCGCGAAGGCCCTATTAGCTTCTGCCATTTTGTGTGCGTCTTCTCGTTTTTTTACAGCAGCACCAGTGCTGTTATATGCATCCGTAAGTTCAAGCGCAATCCGATCTTCCATACTCATTCCAGTTCTGGCCCTTGCTGCTGCAACAAACCACATAAGCGTTAAGTGAGTTTGTCTCTGCCCTTTCACTTCAAAAGGAATTTGGTAGTTCGCTCCACCAACTCTCCTTGACCGTGTCTCAACGGAAGGACGAACATTGCCAAAAGCTTGCTCGAAAACTTCTAGGGGATTGTCAACTTTGAGCTTTTTAGCTGCTTTTTCCATACCGCCATAAACTAATCTTTCTGCAATTTGTTTTTTACCATCTAGCATGACGCGGTTAATAAATCTTTGGACTAAAACACTATTGTACAATCGGTCACCTGGAATATCTCTAACTAAACTTTTCGTAACTTTCCTAGGCATTAGAAACCTCCGGTTTCAGTAGTACGTATAAAGTATTACGCCAGGTCGCTGCGGAAGCGACCTGCTCCAAGTATTCCGTTATACGTTCTACGCTACTCGTTATACGCATATTATTTACTTTCCTTTTTTGAGCCGTATTTTGAGCGTCCTTGTTTGCGACCAGAAACGCCTTGCAAATCAAGAGCACCGCGGACTATGTGATACCTAACTCCAGGAAGGTCTTTTACCCGACCACCACGAACTAAAACAACTGCATGCTCCTGTAAATTATGACCTTCACCGCCAATATATGCCCAAACTTCGTACCCATTTGTCAGCCGTACACGTGCAACTTTACGGAGAGCCGAGTTAGGCTTTTTTGGTGTTTTTGTTGTTACTTTTATGCAAACACCTCTCTTGAAAGGGGAAGGTTTTTCGTAGTTTTTCGTTTTTAGGTTATTAACCACACGTTGCATAGCAGGTGATTTGCTCTTTGCAGTCACCTTGACCCGAGGTTTCCGAATTAGTTGGTTAATTGTTGGCATCTATGCTTCTTTCTCTATTCTCATGCAAATTAAACATCTGCAACTCTGTTAAACTTATATCTATTTTAACAGATGTGACCGAGTATTTCAACCGCTGGTTCACTGTTGTTCCTCTTCTTCCTCAGAATCTATATCAGGTTCATCAACTCTTGCTCCTGTTCCAACAGGAATTTTACGACCAAGAATCACATTTTCTTTAAGACCAAACAACTTATCCACTTTACCACTTGTAGCAGCACCGATTAGAACACGTGTAGTGTCCTGGAATGACGCAGCTGAGAGGAATGAGTCGGTAGATAAACTAGCTTTTGTTATTCCAAGCAAAAGTTGATTATACACAGCAGGCTCTTTGCCGGCCAATACAAGTTCTTTATTGGTAGAAGCGACTGCCAATTTACTGACAATGTCACCGGTTACAAAGTCACTATCTCCAGCGTCATCAATTTGAACTCGTGAGAACATTTGACGAACAATAATCTCAAGATGTTTATCTGAGATATTTTGACCTTGAGATACAAATATTCTTAAAATCTCATTCATTATATATCTCTGGGTTGGCTCAACGCCCTGCAAACGCATAAGATCATGTGCGTTGATCGAACCATTTGTCAATCTTTGTCCAGCAACAACCATTTCTCCGTCCCCAACCAATACCTGTTTGTAGCCAGGCACAACATATTTGATAACACTTTGTCCAACTGGGACAACTTTTATTTTCTTTTTCGTCAAATGGACCTTTCCAGCCACAGAAGCGATCAATGGGTTTTCTCCTGTTTCATCTGTTGCAAGAACGTCTCCAACAGAGACAACAGTTCCTTCTGCAACACTCACAACACGATCACCGATAATCAACTCAACAGGCTCAGCCTTATCATCCGTGACCTGTACGATATAATTATCTCCCTCTTCCCAGACATTAGCTTTTCCAGCGATATCAGACAGGAATGCCTTACCTTTGGGAACCCTGACTTCAAATATTTCTTCAACTCTAGGTAAACCTTGTGTAATATCGTCTGCTGCTGCTGCGCCACCACTGTGGAATGTTCGTAGTGTCAATTGAGTACCGGGTTCGCCGATACTCTGGGCTGCAATAACTCCAATTGGGCTGTTCAAAGCAACAAGCTGTCCGGTTGATGGGTCTGTGCCATAACTCTTTGGGTTAACGCCGTGGAGCGCGTTACAACTAAGTACGCTCATGATTTTTACACCGTTAATCGAAGCATCTTCTTCTATGGCTGCTGCCATCTCTTCAGTGATTAATGCTCCCTTTTTAACATATTTCGCTAAGTTCTCTGCTGCATAACGACCTGACAACCGCGAAGCATAACTAACACCTATCTCAGCTGCATCAGATCTTAACATAGAGAATCCCGGGTCCTGGGAATCTTCTTCTATTGAGAAAACGTCTTGAGCTACATCAACTAAACGACGAGTCAAATACCCTGAGTCAGCGGTCTTAAGTGCGGTATCAATCAAACCTTTTCTTGCGCCACGTGCTGAGATGAAGTACTCGAGCGGATCAAGACCATCTCGATAATTGCTTCTTACTGGTAGCTCCATTGCTTTACCGGTTGCATCAGACAAAATACCAACAGAACCGATAACTTGTTTAACCTGAACAATAGAACCTCGAGCACCAGATGTAACCGCAAGCGACATAGCCGAGTTTTCAGTAGCAAACTGCTTTGTTAATGCTACTTGAACGGCTTCGTCAGCTTGGGTCCATGTTTCGATGGTCAGGCGGAATCTTTCTTCTTCGGTGATAAAGCCTTGTGCAAACTGCTCAGAGACAGCCGCAGCTTTTTCTTCTGCACCACCCAATATGGTGTCTAGGTTCTTGACGTTGATAAAGTCACTCATTCCCATAGAAAGTCCCGAATTAGTTGCGGACTTGAACCCAAGTTCTTTTAATTTATCGGCAATTTTGGCACTAACATCTTGCCCGTACTGAGAATAAGCTCTGGCCATAGTTGCCGAAAGTTTTTTCTTGGTCATAGCCTCATCTACGTAAGGAAAATCTTCTGGAAATATTTCATTGAACATAAACCTACCCAATGTACTAGTGCGTTTTTGCCCACGAAATTCTACGGATATCAAATCTTGCAGAGTCAACTTACCTGATTCAAGAACCATAGTTGCCTCATTCATGGAAGTATAATGTTTGACAGTTTCCGAAGCACCGGGTGGTCTATATGTCAAATAATAACAACCAAGAACTATATCTTGTTCAATATGCAAAATAGGCGATCCGTCTGCCGGTTTTAGCAGATTTTTGCTGGCAGCCATAATATCTCGGGCTTCAGCTTGAGCATCATCCGAAAGAGGCAAATGTACAGCCATCTGGTCACCATCAAAGTCGGCATTAAATCCTTTACAGACAAGTGGATTGAGCTGAATAGCTTTACCCTCAATCAAAACCGGTTGGAAAGCCTGGATACTAAGACGGTGCAAACTTGGAGCACGGTTAAGCAATACGTATTTACCTCTAATAACGTGGTCAAGCGCGTCCCAAACTGCAGTCTCACTTGTTTCAATCATCCTAGTAGCACTACGAATGTTATGAGCATAGTCAAGCTCGATCAATCGCCCAATAACAAAAGGCTTGAATAGCTCAAGCGCCATCATTTTAGGCAAACCACATTGCTCCATTGTTAGTTCAGGACCAGAAACAATCACTGAACGCCCTGAATAATCAACACGTTTTCCAAGTAAGTTCTGACGGAACCGTCCTTGTTTGCCTTTGAGCATGTCACTTAATGATTTGAGGCGACGTTTTTGAGATGTGGCGGCAACAGCTTTGCCAGTTCTTGAACTACCATTATCAATCAGCGCATCGACCGCTTCTTGGAGCATTCTCTGCTCATTGCGTTGAATTACCTCCGGAGCGTTAAGTCCCACAAGCTTCTTTAAACGATTGTTCCTGTTTATCACTCGACGGTATAAATCATTAAGGTCTGAGGTAGCAAATCTTCCACCAGTCAGCTGAACCATAGGCCTTAAATCTGGGGGAATAACTGGTATGGCGCTCAAACACATACTAGAAGGTTTAATCCCAGATTTTTTCATATTTTCTAACAATCTCAGCCTCTTAAGTAGTTTTTTCTTGCGCTGTCCTTTTGACTCGTCGGCCTCTTTGTTGAGTTCTTCAATTAATTGGTTAAGATCTATTTCTTCTAGAAGATCTTTTATGGCTTTGCCACCCATATCGACATTTACAACCTTTTGTAAATTATCAGGAAGTTCACGATAATCATTCTCACTTATCAGACCGTACTTATTGAGCACTAATACCTGGTCTTTAAATGTCAAGAAATCGCTCTCAAGCTCTTCAAGCTCTTCTGTCTGCTTGGCAGCTAGCTCCTTAACATTTGCATCCTTAGATTTAGCTTCTTCTTCATAACGCATTTTGATTGCAGCTGTCGCTGCTTCGAATTCAGCTTGTTTTTCAAGCAATATTTGGTCGCGTTTTTCTGTATCTACAGATTTGACAACGTAACTTGCAAAATATGCAATCCGCTCTAAATTTTTAACCGTCATACCAAGAACAAGCCCAATAGCGCTCGGGGTACCCCTTAGGAACCAAATGTGGGCAACTGGTACAGCAAGTGCAATGTGCGCCATTCTCTCTCGCCGTACAATTGAGCGCGTAACTAACTCGCCATTTTTATCAATTGCCGCCTCTCTTGACCTGATACCTTTGTATTTTGCATCATGAGGGTTAATGTCTTTGACCGGGCCAAAAATTCGTTCACAAAATAGACCGTCTCTTTCTGGCTTTTGGGTCCGGTAGTTAATGGTTTCTGGTTTGGTGACTTCGCCGTGACTCCATTCTTTAATGTCTTCCGGGCTGGCAATTGCTAGTTGGACTGCGTCAAAATCAGCGATATTGACTCCGCTTGCATATCGTCTCATTTATTTGTCCTCCTCTTCGTTATTGTCTGCGTCATTATCATCA
>MGCQ01000001.1:0-29512 GCA_001790445.1 Candidatus Saccharibacteria bacterium RIFCSPHIGHO2_12_FULL_41_12 | reverse complement strand
CTTTTGTCAGACCGTCTTCGAAGTCTAAATCTTTAAATTCATCAGCAATAGACTCTTCTGTAACATCAATTGAGTTAATTTCTGCACTAGGTACATCAACAGTAGCGGGGGCATCTGCCTCTTCTGCTATGGTTTCTGCCAGTATTGTTTCTGCGTCGACGATTTCTTTGTTGGTGATCAAATCAACTTTTAAGCCTAGGCCTTGGAGCTCTTTAACAAGAACGTTAAAGCTTTCCGGAACACGCGGACCAACTATTTCTGTTTGCTTGATAATTGATTCATATGCTTTGCTCCGACCGTAGACGTCGTCTGATTTGATTGTCAGCATTTCTTGCAATGTATTGGCAGCACCATACGCCTCAAGGGCCCAAACTTCCATTTCACCAAATCTTTGACCACCATTTTGGGCTTTACCACCAAGAGGTTGCTGAGTAACCATTGTGTATGGTCCAGTAGATCGAGCGTGAATTTTGTCATTAACCATGTGTGTTAATTTCAACATGTACATATTACCAACCACGGTTCTTTCGCTAAATGCTTCGCCAGTTCTCCCGTCAAATAATTGTCTTTTTCCGTCTTCTGGAAGATCTGCTTTTTTGAGCAAATCTTTGATCTGTTCGACTGGCATACCACCAAATGATGGGGTTGATACCTTCATACCGAGAGCACGGGCTGCCATACCAAGGTGTGTTTCAAACAACTGACCAAGGTTCATGCGACTTGGAACACCCATCGGGTTCAAAACAATGTCAACCGGCGTACCATCTGCCAAGAACGGCATGTCCTCAGCGGGGAGTACCTTGGCAATAACGCCTTTGTTACCGTGTCGCCCAGCAAGCTTATCTCCAACTTGAATTTTTCGCATTTGTGCCACAAAGACTTGAATTTGCATAATCACACCGGCTTTTAGATCATGACCCTTTGCCCTAGAGAATACTTTTACCCCCACGACTTTTCCATGTTTCCCATTGCTCATTCTTTGAGATGTGTCTCGAACTTCTTTAGCTTTTTCGCCAAATATGGCCCGAAGCAAACGTTCTTCGCTAGATAATTCCTGCTCGCCTTTTGGCGTAATTTTGCCTACCAATATATCACCTGGATGCACTTCCGCACCTACCCGAACAATTCCTTCTTCGTCTAGGTGTCTCAGAGCGTCTTCGGAAACGTTAGGAATGTCGCTGGTCACGACTTCTGGTCCCAGTTTTGTTTCACGAACTTCTGTCATATAGTCAACAATGTGAATACTAGTCAAAGTGTCATCTTCTACTAATTTACGAGAAATGACTATGGCATCTTCAAAGTTATAGCCATTCCAAGGCATAAATGCCACGATCAAATCTCGCCCAAGAGCTAATTCGCCACCTTCAACGGACATGCCTTCTATTAACACATCACCTTTTTTGACTTTATCACCCGAAGTTACTGCTGCTTTTTGGTTGATTGACGTACCTTCGTTACTTCTCATGAAGTGGTTTAGTTTATATGTAGACTTCTTGCCTTTATATGAGACAACGACTTGTTCAGCGGTTGAGCTGATAACTTCTCCGTCTGCTTCTGCAAGAACAAGCTGCCCGCTGTTTCTTGCAATATCAGCCTCAACGCCCGTCCCAACTATTGGAGATTGTGGGTTAATAAGTGGCACGGCCTGTTTTTGTTGGTTTGAACCCACTAAAGCACGGTCAACACGGTCACGCTCTACAAAAGGCACCAATCCTGCCAGTGCACCAACAATCTGATTACGCGCTGCGTCCATATGAGTGATGTCATTAGAGTCGTTTTCACCGACAACTAGACGTGTTCTAGCACTTACACGAGCCTCTTCAAAATATCCGTCTTTGTCTACTTTGTTACCACCGCCAGCTATGATTGCTTTTTCTTCGTCGTAGGCATTAAGGTAAATAATTTCATTGGTTACTTTGGCTTTAACCGGCCAGGTTTTTTGGGCGGTGATTTTAGCTAATTTATCCGCGTCTGTTTTGCTAATTTCTTTGCCAGCTTTGACAATAACTTTGCCTTTTTCGTCCTCAAGATCAACTGAGGCCATATGTCCAGGTAGGTTTTTTGGGGTGGCCGCGTTGGTTACTTTTAGGTAAGGGGTTTCTATAAAACCATAGTCATTTATACGAGCGTAATTTGCTAGGTTTAAAACAAGTCCGATATTGGCACCTTCAGGTGTTTCAACAGCACAAATTCTGCCGTAGTGGGTGGCATGCGCATCACGAACTTCAAATCCAGCACGTTCTCGAGATAGTCCTCCGGGGCCCATTGAGCTCAGTCGACGTTTGTGAGCTAGCTCACTAACTGGGTTGATCTGGTCCATAAACTGAGACAGCTGACTTGAGGCAAAAAATTCACGCACCGCTGCGACCACAGGACGAGCATTAACCAGCTGAGCAGGAGTAACGGTCTCGATTTCGCTCATGCTCATTCGGTCTTTGGTGTTTCGCTCCATCCGTAGAAGTCCAATCCTAAACTGTCTCTGGATAAGCTCGCCGACAAGTTTGACACGTCTATTGGCAAGGCTATCAATATCATCAGCTGGATCACCAGTAATATTTAGTCTAATCAGCTCGGCAATAATTGCTTGGAGATCAAGAAGTCGCAAAATTCGATTTTCTGCAGTGTTGGCGATATCAATATCTAGGCGTTTGTTGATCTTATAGCGACCAACTCGGGAAAAATCGAACCTCTTGCTGTTAAAAAACATATTTTCTATTAAACTTTTGGCATTATCGACAGTCGCGAGATCTCCCGGGCGAAGTCGCCTATATACTTCGATTAGTGCTTCGCTTGTAGTGCTGGAAGGGTCTTTGTCTAAAGTTGTTTGTAAAAAGCTTTTGGCACCTTCATCAACGTGCGAGAATGTTTGTTTCATTTCTGACTCGCTCATGCCTAGAGCTCGAAGTAAAGTAGTTGCTGGAAGCTTTCTTTTGCGATCAATTTTCACAAAAATTACGCCGGCAGCTGAAGTTTCAAATTCTAACCAAGCCCCACGGCCAGGTATAACCTTTGCCCCATAGAGATTACGCCCGGTAGAGTTATCAGACGTAAAGAAAACGCCAGCTGAACGTATCAGCTGGCTTACGACGACTCTCTCTGCACCATTAATCACAAATGTTCCACGCCCTGTCATCCATGGAAAATCACCTAGATAAATCTCTTGTTCTTTGACTTCGCCTGTGACTTTGTTTGTTAGCACAACTGTGGCCCGCAGTGGCGCTTCAAAGCTAACATTATTTTCATGTGCTTCAAGTTCGGTGATTTTTGGTAGGTCAAATTTATATGACTTAAATTCTAGAGTCAATTTGTTACCCGTATAATCATCAATCGGCGTAATTTCGTTAAATAATTCTTCCAGTCCCTCTTCTACGAACCAGTTGAATGATCGGCTCTGGTGCGCAATAAGATCAGGCAACTCTATTTTTACATCTTGTTCTATTAGATTTATTCTTTTTTTGTTTTGTGTCTTTGCGGTAGTTGTCTTGACCATAAACTTACGCATTTCTCCTTGAGTTATTTTGATAGAGTATTAACAATAGTCTCTCTGTGGGTTTCGAGACCAATGTAACATCTTATTAATGGAAGAAAACTGCGACAATTTTTGACAATATCAAAAGAATCGCCCACTACTTCTTATGTATCAGTGTACTACAATTAAAAACTTTCTGTCAAGAATATTACAGAAAAATTATTTATTTAGTTATAACCTGGTCGACTAGGCCGTATTTTTTGGCTTCTTCTGCTGTCATCCAGAAGTCTCGTTCCATATCGTTGTGAACTTTTTCTATCTTTTGACCAGTGTTTTTAGCCATAATTTCTTCTGTTAACTTTTTAACTCTTAGAGATTCTCTGAGGTCAATTTCTTGATCGGTCACCTTGCCCCGTGTACCGCTTGACGGTTGGTGGATCATCACCGTTGCATGCTTGAGAAGTGATCTTTTACCTTTTGCGCCACTGGCGAGCAGGAACGCTGCCGCACTGGCTTGGACACCTATGCCGATAGTCTGAACATCCGGCTTAATGTAATTCATAGTGTCATAAATCGCTAGGGCGTCGTAAACACTACCTCCAGGACTGTTAATATACAATTTGATGTCTTGTGTTTGGTCTTCATTGGCTAAAAATAGTAGTTGGGCAACAATTAGATTAGCGCTGTGTTCGTTAACTTCGCTACCGAGGAATATAATTCGATCTTTGAGCAAACGGCTGTAGATGTCATAAGCTCTTTCAAACCGACCCTCTTGCTCAATAACTGTTGGTATTAAAATTGATTGAGATTGTTTGTCTGTCATATAGACAATTATAGTGAACTAGCACTCTTGAGTCAAGAGTGCTAAAATTCATTATTACAAGACTGGCAGAGCTATGCCGCGAAACAAGTTCGTAGACAATATGCTTTTAGCGAATGCCTCTAGATCTTCTTCTTGTTTTTGAGACAATACCATTGGACTCCTGCCATAGCCTACATTTATACCAATTAATCTCATCATAGCCTTTGCTGGCAAGGGGTTAGGAGCCTCATTGCTAGAGGAATAGTTGCATGATCCAGCCAACATACTTCTTATACATTCAGCTCTGTCATCCTGTCCACCTGCCAAAGCGTCATACATCTCGATCATCAAGGTACCAGCCCAGTGGCTAATTACTGATATAGCTCCAACAGAACCTTGTTCAGCATGATCAAGATTTAGTGAATCGTCACCCGAATACAATTGGAGCTCAGGATGCGAACGATGCAGTGATGCTGTCTGTCCAATATCTCCGCTAGCGAGCTTGACCCCTATTAAATTGCTTAGATTGCTTGCGAGATGCGAAATGGTATCAGTTTCGACAGCACGTCCAGTTCTAGTAGGGATGTCATACATAACCATCGGCAGATCACCCGCTACTTCAGACACTTTTTCAAAATAGTCAATTATACCGAACTGAGGTGGTCGATTGTAATATGGCGATACAACTAATACCCCGTCTGCTATACCTTTTTGGGCAACTTCTTTTGTTAGCTCACATGCTTCTTGAGTATTATTTGAGCCTGTGCCTGCTAAAATTGGCACATCGACAGCATTGTACACTGTTTCGATTAAGTCAATCTGCTCATCAGGAGTAAGAGTAGAGCTTTCTCCTGTTGTGCCTGCGACTACTAATCCTTCTGAGCCATTACGTACCAAAAACTGAGCCAAATTTGCTGACTCGCTAAGGTTTAGACTCCCATCTACGTTAAATGGCGTTACCATTGCGGTAACTACCCGTCCAAAATCCGCATGTTCATACGGATTTCCGTTGTTATTTCTTATAGTATTCATTATTTTCTCCAAAATATTTTATTAAATTAAAAAAGCCCCGAGCCGTAGCGCGGGGCATCAATGATCAGACCTCATGCACTACGGCTTAAGTTTGATCACCTTTTTATTACCAGTATAATTATGAAATATATTCATGGAGACTTAATTTTATACGAGTTATTTACACTTGTCAATAGGCTTAAGAGTTAGCCACTTAAACTTTACTGGTAGGTTTTGATTTTTTCGATGGTTTTTTGAGTTAACATCCGTGATGCTATATCTCTGCGGGCTTCTGGCTTGTTCAGCTGTTCTTGCATGGCAGGGTCTTGGTATTGAGCCTTTAGTTGAGTTATTTGAGCTTCCATCTCTTGTGGTTCAATCTTGACGTCCTCGGTCTTGGCTATTTCAGACAGAATAATGCTGTAGGCGATATTTTTCTCTGCCTTTGGCGCAACAACTTCTTTTTCGTACTTTTCTTCTGTCGTGCCTTCTGACTCAAGAAATTCTTGGTAAGTCTGGCCCCTGTATGTCAGGTTTTTCTTTTGCTCGTCAATCTCAAACTTAGCCTGATGACTTATTAGTACTTCTGGGATCTCAACTTTTGACGTGGCGAAGATTTTGTCCAGTAGCTCAGCTTCGTATTGTCTTTCGACAGTAGTTGCTCTTTCTTGTTGTATATTTACATTTACGTTGGTCTTTAGCTCGTCCAGTGTCTTGAAGGGACCGGTTTTTTTAGCAAACTCGTCATCCAGCTTTGGCAGCGTAACTTCTTGGACTTTGTTAACTTTGACAGTAAACGTTACTTTACGCCCAGCCAACGCTTTTACACCATAATCTTTGGGGAATGGTATGGTAAATGTTTTTTCTGCGCCTGCCTTAAGACCTTCTACATTCTGCTCAAACCCTGGAATAAATGTCTTGCTGCCTAGAATAATTGGATAATCTTTGCCATCTGCGCCATTGACAGGCTTGCCTTTAGCATCTTTACCAGTAAAGTCGATCCAAACTTGATCATCCACCTTGCCAGCTCTATTAACGTCTTTTTTGGTGCTTTGCTGGACCAGTAATGATTTAATAACGCCTTCTACCTCCTGTGGTGTGATCTTCACAGCTTCTTTTTTAACAGATAGTTTTTTATATTTGCCAACTTTTACTGCACCGATAACATCGATTTGCGCTTCAAATTCAAGAACGTTATAGGGTACGATCTTTTTGATCTCGATTGTTGGCTGAGCCACGGGATTGATATTTTGGCTTTGCAAGGCTTGCACATACAGCTGATTAATTGCTTCGTTGATAAATTCGCTGGTCAGAGCATTTGGGTCAAGGCTTTTTTCTGTAACCTGAGCAGGAGCTTTCCCCTCACGAAATCCAGGAATTTTGACATTTTGTGACAGTTTCTCAACAACTTTATTCTTAATAGGCAAAAGCTCAACTTCTGTAGCCGTAATTGTTAGAGCTATTTTGGTGCTGTTGACTTGTTTTTTCTCTACATGCATATAAACGATAATTTTAACAGATATGAACTTGTTTTACAATATCTAAACCTTGCTTAGCGCACTGTCCAGTGCAAATATCGTTTCGTCTATATCTGGCCTATCGGTTGGGTCTACGCTTAAGCACTTGCCTAGTAAATCTCTTATAGCTTTTCTTTGATGGTCTAATGCAATCTTTGGTAGATATTCTGCATAATTTTCAACTTCGTCTACAACGTAAAGATGGTCTATAGCATGCCTTTTTCGCTCTGGTACACTTGCGTATATTACTGATTTGAATGCTTTATCATACGGGTTAACACCCATTATGATGTACGATATTAGCAGTCCCAGATTGAAAATATCAGATTTCGCAGTAATTGAGCCTACATTATATTGCTCGGGTGACGCCCAATTTGGCGTAAGTTTGGTCTTGCCCGATGCTGTGACATCTGGATACGGTAGCACTCCCAGCTCTTTGTCAGAATACATATTTGTTGGATGACCATTTTCGCAAACGATTCCTAAATCTCCCAGCACGGCGGGTTTACCACCCCCGCCGCTTAAAAAAACATTTTCTGGCTTAACGTCTCTATGTACCAGATTCTCTCTATGTATTGCACTTAGGCCTCTGGCCATATCTCTTGCAACTGTAGTTCGTGATTTTAATGTTCTTAGATCCTGCAAACCTTTGTGCAGGTCAGAAAACGTGTATGGCGTGACTACATACCCAAGATTTGTAGTTGTATCTATACACGTGTCAAGAATATCTACGACTTCCGGCGTTTCTGCCGTCAGCTCCCCAGCTTTAGCCTCGTTTTCCAAGCGCTCTAGTTCTGTAGAGAATTTAACAGCTACCACTCCCGGAAATTCGGGATGTACGGCTGTAACAATGGAAGTATTTCGAGACTTATATATCGGTCGGGTTAGAACATACTCTGTAGCAAATTCAGTTAATTCTTCCAGGTTGTCCAGAGATATTTGTGTTGTTGGTCTATTCAGTAATTGCTCAGGCATTTTAGGTGGTGCTTATGATTTTTGAAATTTCGTCCAGACTAGCCACCACCTCTTTGCCTGTATTTAAATTTTTTAGTTTGTATTTACTGCTTTTGACTTCTTCTTCGCCTACGAATACTACATTGTTAATTCCCTTTTTCTCGGCAGTTTTGATCTGTTTGTCCAGTTTTTTGCCAGATAGATCGACTGCCACATTAAGACCTTTAGTTCGCAAATCTTGGGCGATTGCTTGGGTCTCTGACTCAACTTCGCCGATTGGGATCAGATACAGATCGGTCTCTGTCTTCAGATCGTCGATTAAATCGTTTGTCTCCAAGAAATTCTGGAATGTAACGTCGCCCATGCCAAATCCGACTGTCGGCACTGGATCCACACCAAATTCACCAACAAGCCCATCGTATCGCCCCCCGCCAAACATTGATCTGTTATTGTCAGGATTTTTGTCAAATACCTCAAACACAATATCTGTGTAGTACTCAAATCCTCGGGCAATTGTCGGCACAAATCGTATATTTTTAACACCTGCTTTTTTAGCTTTGTTTATCAACTCATCACCCTCAGCTGTCCCGCCATCATTTGTTAGAAAACTGTAAAGCTTTTCAGCATCTTCAACTTGGTCTTTAAGCTTTTGCGTAAAAATATCGGCTTCAAGTTTCTCAAAAGCATCAATAAGCCTTGTGATTTCAGGCAAAGAGGTCTTAACACCCGCTTCCGCTATGCGCTTGTCTAAAAACATTCGGGAATTAATTCGAATTTCATACATATCTTCAGTTGCCCCAAAAGATTCCATAAGTTTATTGATAAGTAACATCATCTCAAATTCTGCTTGCACACCCTCAACACCAAAAATATCGGCGTTGAGTTGCCAAAATTCACGTAGACGTCCACGTTGCTGACGCTCATATCTGAAACAATTGGGAATACTATAGAGACGGAGCGGGTAGCCAAGTTCCTGACGTTTCTTGGCTACCATTCGGCTGACTGTTGGCGTCATTTCTGGGCGCATGATCACGCGCCTACCGCCTCTGTCGGTGAAGTTAAACGACTGGTCGTTGACGATTTCCTCGCTGGTTTTGGCTGTAAAGAGGTCCAGTGACTCCAAAATTGGACCATCGTATTCCTCATAACCAAAACTTTCCATGACTTCTCGCCACTTGCTAAACATCCACTTACGCAGACGCATCTCATCAGGATAAAAATCCCGTGTACCTTTATAGTTCTGTGTTGATAAACTCATACTTGTTCCTTATTATACATTGATTTTTTAGTTAATAGACCACCAAAATTATATGGTGTATATTTGTCTGCGATAAATATGGGATATGCTGGGCTCTCGACCCCCAATCCATCTGCAATCTTTCTGCTAATTGGCTTGAACGCTTTTAGAGCTTTTGCTTCAAGTTTTAGCCTTTTGCTATCTTCTAGAGATATACGATACACAAATTCATACAAGGTAATTTGATTTTTGTCTACAGAGATATTTTTTGCTTTTGCTAATTCTGTAATTTTATCGACCCACCAATCAACATTCATCATTGTGCTGCCTAGACTCACTTCAACTGATATGCAATTGGGAGCATATTTATTTAAACAGTCATAATTAGCCACAATAACTCTGTTTAATCCGAAGAAGGCTGACGCATTCCTTAGAAGAGGCTTTGCCTTATCACCTATGAATGAGCAATCGTTTTCCGGGCAATGGGTATTGTGAAAGTCAATAACAATGTCGTAGTTACTGCACAGTTCAACTATTTGACCAGCTCTTTTGAGTTCATAGTCTTTTGACCTTATATCACCCGGGAAAACTCTGTTGAGATCCCGCTCTATGAACCTTTTTTTAGCTTTTACAGCGAGTTCGTTCCCCACTATTGTGTCAATAGAGTTGTTTTTGTTCTTCAGCTTTTTTACCACCTGTATGCCAAGAGGCTCATTACCGTGCATACCGCCAATTACTAGTATTTTCATGATTGCCTCCCATTAGTGATAATAACAAAGTCTCGTCTATCAGGGACATCTTTTTCTCTTGCAAATATGCGTGCGTTTGAACCAAAACGTTCAGCTCCAGAGACCATCTGTGGATTTATTGTGCGATACGCAAGCAGAGGCAAATTAAGTTCTCTCATGAATAGACTTATCATTGCTGTAAAGTTATTCAGATTTCTATCTGGACGAATACTTTTGTTCGCAAAAACTTCGTCGAGCCATATAACATCCCTATCTCGAGGTAACTGATTTGCTAGCCAAGCTTTTATTTCTGGCTTGTTGTCATATTTTTCGTCAGCAATTTGTTCTGACCCTGCTCTCCAAGCCAGAGACGCCAAAGCAACATTCTCCTCGCAAAATTCTAAATACCACCGAGAAGGTCTTGTCGCACTAATTTCATCAAATTTACTAACTAAATCTGCTTCTAAATATGCTGGTTCTTGAGTACACTGTTGGCATTTCGTGCAAAAATCTCCAACATCTAGAGCAGAAAAACCACCTTCACACCGACGTAAATCGTCAGTGCATTTTGAAACCTCAAACCAGGGTGGCCCGGCAAATGCTATTTGATACGCTTTTGTTATTTCGTCATAATATTTTCTAATTTCCGCTGGACTTTCACCAGGGTCGATTATTTTATTCATTTCTTTATCCTGTAAATTAAAATTTTGTAAATTAAAAACGCCGGAACAGATCCGGCGCTTATATTTTTTAAACAAAAGAATATTTAACCGGCTAGCTCCAGCGATGTATGGCTAATATGGTTGTTCCTGTAAATACTCATAACTTATTTTCTTAAAAGCTCCTCTTGGCCAGGGTATTCTAAACTTTGAACTGGCAAGACGCATCTAAGAACTTGGCCAACACAACTTGGTGAAATCTTTATCTTAAATGCATCTTCGACTGTTTCTATACCTTTTTTCAAAAATGGCATAGAGTCCCTTGGGTCTTGGCCGACAGCAACAAGAGAACTTGCGAATTCTCGTGTTATTAACTGCGCTCCACGCAAAACACTGTTGGGGCATCTAGCAATCGGCGCTCCTTCTTTATTCATAATTGTTACTATACTAACAATTATTGATATTGTCAATGGTGCGGATGAAAGGACTCGAACCTTCACGCCTTGCGGCACTAGTTCCTAAGACTAGCGTGTCTACCAATTCCACCACATCCGCGTGAAATTACTGTCGATTACAGATCAGAATTATACCAAGCAATCATCTTTTTACCAAATTTACTGCAGGAACAAATATTTGGGGATACTCTATAAATTCTTCTTTATCATCTGACAGTATTTCAATAACATGCAACCCTAGTTGGGCCAAGCGCTTTTTTGGAGTTGGGTAAGTAAATAAAATATGAATTTCACACTCAGCTTGATCTATAGTAAAGGCCGATTTGCCAGAATTTCGCATCTTCTGCTCTACGCTTCGAAAATTACCATCTTGACGAACAGCTACAAAACCATTAGCGTAAATATCAAAGACACTAGTAAGCCAATTCGTTTCTTTAGGGCTTCGCATGTCCATATCTACTAGCATTTGCTGCATTTGAGTTAAGTCCGTGCGTGATATCATGCTTATTTCTTCCACCCTTGGGACTCTTGACACGGCGAAATCAACAAATTTGTTCCATCTTTCTTCAAATGTTATTCCTGTCATAGCATAAAATTCAGTCAATGCCTCTGGGCTGAACGCTGCGTCCACTTGTGTCGCTAACTCTAACTCTCTAGGATCTGTCATTACAATAACCTCTAAGGCGATTATATAACTAGTTTTGGTATTGTCAACTATCTTTTATAGAAAATCAGCTGATTGTCGCCATAATTGTTGGTTTGTATCACTTTAAGATTGCCAATTTCTAGAGGTTTTTCTGAGTTTGGGTACGACAGGACAAATATGCCTTTGGGCGATAAGTGCCTGCTAAGTAGCCTGATCACATCTGGGCGGATGTCATCGTACGGAGGATCACAGATAATAATATCAAACGTCATCTCTGGGTGGCTATCTGACCAGACTTTGCAGTTTTTCAGTACAATTTGCATCTTATCTTCTGTTATACCCAGGTCTTCTGCAGAAATTTTGATCATTGTGTAGGCTTTTTTATTGGAGTCTATGGCTACAACACTCTTGGCGCCACGGCTTAATGCCTCGAAAGCTATAGCTCCACTCCCTGCATACGGGTCAAGAAGGCTGAGACCCACCACGTCACCAAGCACGTTAAATATTGCCCCACGCGCCTTTTCACTCATCGGATGTGTTCTACGACCTCTGGGGGACAAAAAATTTCTTCCCTTTAACAACCCTGATATGATTCTCATACCTATATACTACTATTGTTTCTCATATATTTATTAATATCATTTTCTAAACACGTGTATCAAATATGATATTTTAGTTCAAAGTAGTGAAGATCTGGAACTGTTTTACTCTGGCCTTAAACTCTGGATATTTGTTTATATTAATTATATCTACGTATTTTTTTACTAACCTACTTGTAGATTCGATCATTTTAACGTCAGTTATGTCCACCATACGAAAGTCAAGTGCCCCATGTTGCAAAGATCCGTAGACAGCCCCTGGCCCGCGAAGCTTCAGGTCAAATTCAGCTAGTTTGAAGCCATCACTGACATGAGTCATCTTATCAAGTCTGTAAACATTAGAAAGCTTATCCGTAGGTATTAGATAACAGTATCCCTGCCACTTACCCCGTCCAACGCGCCCACGCAGTTGGTGAATTTGCGCCAACCCAAAACGTTCCGCACTTTCTATAATCATCACGGTAGCATTTGGCATGTCAACGCCCACCTCAATAACTGTAGTACTAATCAAGACATCGATTTTGCCACTGGCGAAGTCATTCATAATTTTGTCACGATCCTCTTGTTTGACCCTGCCGTGGATACTTTCTATTTTGGCATTTGGCAATGCATCGCTGTAAATTTTGGTTATTTCACTAACTGAATTTGCCGGTAGACTACTAGACGGATCGATCACTGGACAAACCACAAAAATCTGCCTTTTATTCTTGATCTCTTTTTTTATTGGTTCAAAAACACTGTTGCGGTCGTCCCATGACACCAGCTTTGTAATTATTTCTTTGCGACCCGCTGGTTTGTCGTTAATTATCGAAATATCCAGCTCTCCAAATATAGTCAGAGCCAAGGTCCGCGGAATCGGGGTAGCCGTCATAGATAAAAAGTGCGGAGATAAATGACTTTCAGTTTTTAAGCTTTTTCTTTGTTCCACCCCGAAGCGGTGCTGTTCATCGATAACTACAAGAGCCAAATCCGTAAAACTTGTGCCTTTGGCAATCAGTGAATGCGTCCCAATCAAGATACCTTTGTTGCCACCGGCAAAATACTGACGAATTGCCGCTTTTTCTTTGGGCTTTTGACTACCGACCAAAAGCTTGACTTCCGCGCTGTAGCCTAATTTTGATAAGTACCCAGTAAACGTTTTGTAGTGTTGTTTAGCCAGTATCTCTGTCGGAGACATAATAGCGATTTGTTGGTTTTTCAGCAGGCAAAAAAGGCTAGCGAACATTGCCACCATTGTTTTGCCTGACCCAACGTCACCTTCAACGATTCTGTTCATGGGCTGGTCTTTGGACAGATCCTGAACAACCTGCCACACCACCCGTCGTTGATCGTCTGTCAGATCAAAATTAAGAGCTTTGGTGAGTTTTTTAAATTGTTTGTTGTCTGCGTCTGTGTATTCAAATTTGTGAGCTTTTTGTAGTCTCAAAGCTTGTTGATTGAGTCGGCTGGCAAACATGGCAACAAATAGTTCATCAAATGTTAGGCGAGTTTTTGCTAAACGAATATCTTTAAGATCACCAGGAACGTGTACTTTTTTAATAGCTTCATATCTGCTGATAAATTGATTCGATTCCTTGACCTCTGATGGCAACCAATCCTGCATGTCCTTTGGGCCAATGTTTTTGAATACTTCGGCATATATTTTACGAAGTTTAGTGGATTTAAGCGATTTGGTCTCTTTATATATAGGTAGAATTCTGGCTGTATTGATCGGAAACTCACTAACTAGCTCCACGCTGGGACTAGTGATTGAGAACCGACTTCTTTTAAGATCATACAAACCACTTATAAAGTAATCTTGGCCAGATTTTATTGCATTTTTTCGATAAGGCTGGTTAAACCAGACTAATTTGACACTCCCGCTGCCATCAGATGCGATTGCTTCGGTAATGTGCATCCCCCGACGGACATATCGCCCTGCCACGTGAGTTATTTTGGCTCTGATAGATACCTGCCCGATAACTAGATCCTTAATTTTATCTATTTTTGAATAGTCTTCATATCTGCGAGGATAATTGTCAATAAGTTCTGATAAGCTATTAATACCCGTCTTTTCCAGATCGCAAGCAGCTGCTTCGCCAACTCCTTTGATATCTCTTAATTGCATACTCTTATCATATCAAACGAATTTCTTGGATTTAGTTTAAAACAGCTCAAAATTATTATTGGTGTTATTGATTTAATGATATAATGAGTGCTTGATCAGAAGTAAAGTTTTAAGAGGTTAACTAGAAAATACATGAGCTCCGACAAGCGAAAAAGACTACTCAGACACAGTTCTAATAAAAGCCGGCAATATGTCACGAAAAAAGGCAACAAAATTATGTTGCACAAGACGTTGGCAAGTAGGCTTATTGCCAAAAAAGACGAGAAACTCCGCCGTAGGGCAAAATATCTGGCAACCCTGCCTGATGGACGCATAAAACGCTTACTTTACCGCCTTCACCCTAAACGAGTCTACAGATACTGGATCAGCCCTGAGGGACGAATGATGGCCCTCAAACTGTTTGGCATTGGTGCGCTAACTGTGTTTTTGCTTCTTGTTGGTGTTTTTGCATACTTTAGAAAAGATTTACCTAACCTTAGGGACATTTCTGGGAATAAGCTTGGTGGGTCTATCCGTTATTACGACAGAACAGGGCAAAAACTACTTTGGGAAGATTACGACGCAGTTAAAAGAACTCCTGTCAAAGACGAAGATATCCCCCAATATATTGAGGATGCAACGGTTGCAATTGAAGATAAAGACTTTTATAAACACGGGGGCTTTGACGCAAAAGGCATCACCAGAGCCGGAATCAATAATATTACCGGCAGTAGTGGAGGCACTCAAGGTGGATCTACAATCACCCAGCAACTGGTTAAATTGACGCAAAACTGGAGCAAAGACAGAACATACACCCGTAAGATTAAAGAGTTAATTCTTGCAGTAGAACTTGAGAGAACATATTCTAAAAAAGAGATTCTGACTGGCTATCTCAATACCGCACCATATGGTGACATAACGTATGGGGTTGAGTCGTCTATGCAAGATTACTTTAATAAGCCAGCCAAGGATATGACTTTGGATGAAGCCGCATTTTTGGCGGCCATACCTAAATCACCAACCTATTACTCTCCGTATGGATCCAGATTTGACAAAGAAGCATTAGTCGGTCGGCAAGGTTTTATTTTGGACCTAATGGTAGAGCAAGGCAAAATAACTAAAGATCAAGCAAAAGAAGCAAAAAAAATTGACACCCTTGCAAAAATTAAGCCTCGTAAGCCAAAATATGATGGCATTACTGCCCCCTGGTTTGTGTTGGCTGCTAAGGAACAACTGCAGGAGAAATTTGGAGCAAAAACTGTGCTACTTGGTGGCTGGAAAGTCACTACAACACTTGACCTAGACAAACAAAAGATAGCTGAAGAAGAAGTTGCAAAAGGCATGCGTCAAGTCAAAGCCCAAGGAGGTGACACAGCAGCTTTTGTTGGCGAAAACGTTAAGACTGGCCAAGTGGAGGCTCTGGTTGGGGGAACAGACTTCTTTAACGCCGATCACGGGCAAAACAATTACGCGCGTCTTAAACTACCACCTGGATCGAGTTTTAAACCATATGATTATTTGTCAGTGATAGAGAATACTCAAGACTTCGGCGCAGGAAGCGTACTCTATGACTCTCAGGAGTATATTGATGGCTACCCTTGCACCAACAAGGCCCCTGCCAAGCAAGGAGGAAACTGTCTCCACGATTATGATCTACGCTATCCCGGACCGGTCACCCTGCGCTACGCAATTGGTGGTTCAAGAAACGTGCCAGCAGTCAAAGCAATGCTGATCGCAGGTGTCGATAAGACTATCGAGACTGCAGATAAAATTGGCTTGAAGGATCTTGGTGATGAACGAGAAGGCAATGGCTACAAATGTTACAAAGACGATCAACAGACCAAGGAAACACCTTGTTATAGCTCTTCTGCTATTGGCGATGGTGCTTATCTCAAGCTTGACGAGCATGTTCATGCTTTCACTACGATTTCCCGCAACGGAAATTTGATACCCCAAACATATATCATTAATGTTGATGACGCCGGTGGTAAAAATTTATATAAATGGAAACAAACACCCGGTAAGCAGGTTGTCCGTGACGAATCAGCGTATATTGTTGCTGACATGATTAGTGACCCTAATGCAAGTTACTTTAGCCGTAAACCTCAACGATACAATGGGCACAAATTTGCGCTTAAAACCGGTACCACCAATGACGCTAAAGATGGCTGGATGATGGGCTTTTCTACTCAGTATTCGGCAGGTGTATGGGTTGGTTATCACAACAGACAAAGAGCCATGGGTGGAGCTATGGAAACCATGACCGAACCAATCTGGAGTGGGTATATGAAGCGAATCCACAAAGATCTCAAACCAGAAGAAAGAGTCAAACCAAAAGGCATTCAAACTTTGCCAGCCTTTGTGATTCGCAGCCACGTTGGTTTTGGCTCTATTGAGCCAAGTCCGGCAAATGATTTGTTCCCATCTTGGTACAAGAAAAAGACTAAAACAAATAGCAATGAGACCATTGACATTGTTTCCAACAAAATAGCCACAGATTGTACTCCTGCCAGAGCCAAAAAACCAGCCAACAATGCCAATGCCAACCAATTCTCAAGCGATAAATTCCACGGAGGAGGTACAACCGGTACCAGCGAGAAAGATGATGTTCATAAATGTGACGATGCCAAACCTGCCATTAGTTTGTCTGTTGACCCCATACCATGTGTCACAACATGTAGAATTACTGCGACAGCTACAGGCGGGACACACCCAATCTCTAGTAGCAAATTTGCGGGAACTATCAATATAAAAGTTGGTGACCAAGTGGTCCAATCGTTCCAAATCAATGACAACCCAAGCACCGTTAGCTTTAACTACACTGTTGCCACGGCAGGAGACCAAACAGTCTATGCAGAAGTGATAGACAGTGTACTGTATGATGCAGCAGACAGCAGAACAGTTACCATGCAAACAGCGGCGACTGCAAGTCCAACTATGACGATAACAAGCGCTAAATCACCCGGCCAAGTCAATTGGTCTGGCGGGGCTGGACAAGTCTATCTATCTGATGGCACGCCGACAACTTGCTCGGGTAATGGCAGTTGCCATCTTGGAAACGGATATATTGGGCAACAAATTTACGTTCAAGCGAGTGGAGGGACTCCTTCGCCTCTGTTTACTGTTTCTGGGCCGTAGGTATTTAACTTAGTTTTTTTGTTCATTCTTAACACGAGTAGCAAAAATCATTTTGCCTGCCTCAGTTTGTAGATATCGATTGACTTCAACTTCTATGGATTTATTGATAATTTTTGAGGCATTATCGACAACTACCATGGTGCCGTCTTCTAAATAGCCGACACCTTGATCTTTGTTGCTCCCTTTTTGCACTATTGTTACTCTTGTTTTTTCCCCGGGCAAAATTGTTGGCTTAAGTTTTTGAGACAAATCATTGATATTCAATGTCTCTATGTTATTCACTTTGGCAACCTTTAACAGATTAAAATCTAGTGTGACTAACTTAGCTTTTCTCTTTTTTGCAAAATCAATTAAAAAATCATCGACGATTGTTCCTTTTGGCACTGCAGTGTCGACAATCTGCAAATTTACTCCTGTGACCTTTTGTATGTCAGCTAGGACATCCAAGCCATATCTGGCGCGGGACCTTTTGTAAGAGTCACTCCCGTCTGCTAAATTCTGAAGCTCTTTAACTACAATACTGGGAACAACAATTCGTTCGTTAAAAAATCCTAATTTAATTATTTCTAAAATTCTGCCATCTATTAGTGTGCACGAATCTATAACCCACTGGTTCGGGGCTCGTTTAAACGTGAAATTTGATTTGCTAACTAATATTGTGATTATTACTATGAGTAATGTCGAATTTATTATCTCTACCATATGATTATTCTTTCTTTAAAAATTCGTTTAATGTACTTTTTATGTCCGTTGCTTGGTGGTATTTGCTGCCATGTGCGGTCCTTGCAACCTGCGCAGTAATCTTTGGCCCAACAATATGTTTATAGCCTAATTTAACTGCTTCATTGATTCTTTTTTGCGTAATCGACACATGTCGAATTTCGCCAGACAGCCCCACTTCACCAAAAACTACAGCATCGCTTTTCAGAGCCAGACCTTTGCTGGCAGAAGCAATCGCCATAACGACAGCGAGATCAGCAGCTGGATCAGATAATTTGATCCCACCAACTATATTTATGTAAATATCCTTGGTCGAAAGGTTTAATTTAGTCCTTTTTTCTAGCACTGCTATCAGTAGATTTAATCTGTTGAGATCAAAACCGCTTGAAGCACGTTTGGGATAGCCAAAATGAGATTCATTAACCAAAGCCTGTACTTCAACGAGTAAAGGGCGAGAGCCCTCAACAGTTGCCAGGATTATTGAACCGTCGGTGATCACACGTTCATTAAGCAAGGCCTGTGACGGATTTGTCACTTGTTGAAGCCCAGATTCTTGCATTTCAAATATACCTGCCTCGGTTGTCGAACCATAGCGGTTTTTAACTGCTCTTAATATCTTAAAGCCGTCATATCGGTCTCCCTCAAGCTGCATGACAACATCAACAATATGTTCCAAAATTTTCGGCCCAGCTATAGCTCCTTCTTTTGTCACGTGACCAATCATCACCACTGTTGTACCGGACTTTTTAGCAACATTCATAATTAAATTTGTGGAATTTGTTATCTGGGACACGGACCCCGTATTGGAACTGAGCTCACTCATACCGATTGTCTGGATAGAGTCAACAATCACAACACCATATTTGCCACCACTAATTTCTTTGGCAATATCATTACAGCTATTGCTGGCGACCAAGTGCAAATTACTTTTGGTTGCACCAAGTCTCGTCGCTCTTGCACCCACTTGGGCAACCGACTCTTCCCCGCTCACATAAAGAACGTTTCTCTTTTTGGCAATAGAAGCTGCAATCTGCATAGTTAAGGTGCTTTTGCCAATTCCTGGCTGTCCGACCAATAAATTAACGCTTGCTGGGGCAAACCCACCTCCAAGTACGAGATCAACATCTGCAATGTCTGTTTTGATGCGACCAAGCTGGTCCTGAATTGCTAAATCTCCCCAGTTATCATTAATTTCTAAAGCCTTGGCAGAGCCAAGAAAACTTGATCCTTTGTTGCTATCAAGCGTGATAGTTTCCTCAAGTGCGTTCCAAGCGTCGCATGACGGACATTTGCCCGACCAACTACTTGCACTGTACCCACACTGTCGGCAAACATAATTCGGGCCCTTTTTTGCCATCACTGGCTTGAACCCAGTGGGTTAATATTGGCATCAATTGCTTGTATCAAGCTTTTTTCTTCTGTCACTAAATCATTTCTTTTGATAATAATGCCGTTGTAAGTTTCAATCTGTTCTTTTGTCTGATTCAGCAAATCATTGTAAGAAGAAACAGCACTATTGAAAGCTTCTATTTGCGGGTTAAGCTCTTCACCCTTGCCCTGAGCAATGTCTCGTTCAATGTTTTTACGCTGACTAGCTAGTTCATCCCCCTTTGCTTTAAGATCGTTCTGATTTGCATCAATAGTTGCTTTGAGTGACTCTAGCTGTTTGTCGTAAGTTGATACTTGGTCCTGGATCGAAACAAATGCTTGTTCATAATCACTTGAATATTTCACTATTTTCTGCCTATTTGAAAAATACTTAGCATAATACTGTTCTAGCATTGGCGATAATTCTGCAACTTCTGTACCTAGAATTGAATGTAGCTCACCCGGGACAGATGATGCATCTTTAGCCCTATATGCTTCAACGTTCTTGCGCACACGTGGGTTTTTCACACTGGGAAAGACTCTCTCTATCTCTGCGTCAATTTTTTTCTTCTCACTCCTGGATAGGCGGTCATATGCAGCGTGTAGCATCTCGTGGGCGGAAGTTACTTGCATTACACCTGCGAGTTTTGGTTCATCAACAGTCAGTAAATAGATGCCTTTTCTTTCAACATAACAGCCCAGAACAATTGATTGCTCGTCTACTGTACAGTCTTGAGTAAATGATTTTTTGTCGTCAAATTTTGGCTTATTAACGTAAAATATATTTTTCCCACGATCTGTCATGGTCGTATCTTGTGACATTTTTGCCACTGCTGGGGGAGGTGAGTAATTTCTAAGAATTATCTGGTCGGACAAACTTTGAAAATTTGTCCCAACGAGGACTAATACTAAAAATACTCCGACTAGAGATAAATATTTTTTCATAAATTGAATGATACTACTTTAGATGCTAGATTTCTTCGCTATCAATATTGAATGTCAAAATTCCTTTTTTGGCACCTACTTCAATAATAGCACCTTTTGCTAATTTGCCACTGATAATTTTATCAGATATATGTTCTTCTATGTGGCTTTGGATGGCTCGACGGAGTGGACGCGCGCCGTTTTTTGGGTCATATCCTTCTGTTATTAATATTTTTTTGGCGGCTGGTGCTAATTTGACACTAACTCCGCTTTTGACCAATCTTTGGTTCAACTCTTCAATCTGTAGATCAAGTATCTTGAGAATTTCTTTTCTACCAAGAGAACCGAATACGATAACTTTATCTATCCTATTTAGAAGCTCTGGTCGCATCATTTTTTTCAAACTTTTTAGCACCTCTGTCTTATGTTTACCGTCTTTTAGATCTTTATATTGCTTGTCACCTGGAGCAACCATTGAGAAACCAAAGTCTCCATCTTTTTGCAGTTTTTCTGCACCAACGTTACTTGTCATAATCACAAGAGTATTAGTAAAGTCGACTGTTCGTCCTTTGCCGTCAGTTAGCCGTCCATCTTCAAGTATCTGAAGTAGGATATTAAACACCTCGGAGTGTGCTTTTTCTATCTCGTCAAAAAGAATCAAGCTATATGGCTGACGACGTATCTTATCGGTTAGCTGATTGCCTTCCCCGTAACCAACATATCCAGCAGGGGCACCGATTAGTCTAGATATATTGTGTTGTTCTCCAAATTCACTCATGTCAATTCTGATTAGAGACTGCTCACTTCCAAAAAATTCTCTGGCTAAAACTTTTGCCATCTCTGTTTTCCCAACACCTGTAGGACCGAGGAAAACAAACGAACCAATTGGACGTTTTTCGCTTGAGACACCGCTTCTATTTCTGCGAATAGCCCTAGCCAACGATTCAACAGCTTCTTTTTGACCAATAACATATTTCGAAAGTGTTTTTTCCAAATTCAGTAAATAATTTGCCTCGCTTTTTATGACCTTTGTAACTGGGACGCCAGTCATTTTAGAAACTACTTCTGCGACTACTTCTCCTGTAACTTCCAACGCTTTGCCTTTGTTAATCTGCGATTGCATACTCAATAGATCTTGGCTGAGCTGACTAACTCTGGTCTTGTATCTGGCCGCTTGTTCATAATCTTCTTGCAGTGCTGAGTCTTCGATTTTTACCTGCAAAAGACGAAGTTCTTTTTGGATATTTCTATACTCAGGTGGCGTCTTGCCTTGGCTCACTCTCACATGTGCCGCTGCCTCATCCATAAGATCAATAGCTTTATCTGGCATAAATCGATCATTGATATATCTTTCTGAATATCTGACAATATCATCAATAACTTCGTCACTCATAGAAACATTGTGAAAATTCTCATAGTGTTTCCTAAGCCCTTTAAGAATATGTATTGTCTCGCTTACTGTTGCCGGAGGGACTACTATTGGCTGAAACCTTCGTTCAAGTGCTGCATCTTTTTCGATGTACTTGCTGTATTCATCAATAGTTGTTGCTCCAATAAGTTGCATTTTTCCCCTGGCAAGTGCTGGTTTTAGGATGTTTCCTGCGTCCATGGAGCCTTCTGCACTGCCAGCTCCGACTATTAAATGTAGCTCATCAATGAAGACTATAACTTGGTTGTCGGTTTCCAGCTCAGACATAACTTTTTTTAGACGTTCTTCAAATTCTCCACGATATTTAGTGCCTGCGATCATCGCCGCAAGATCTAGCATAACAATCCTTTTATTCAACAAATTGTCTGGTACATCCTCAGAAACAATTCTAGCTGCTAGCCCTTCGACTATAGCTGTCTTGCCCACGCCTGGTTCTCCAATGAGAACTGGGTTGTTTTTTGTTCTACGACTTAAAATTGTGGTGATTCTTTTTATCTGTACGTCACGCCCAATCACTGGGTCTAGCTTGCCTGTGCGAGCTTTGTCTGTCAAATCTGTGCCAAAAAAGTCCAGTGCACTTCTTGATTGACCCGTTCTGCGCTGTCTTTTAGACTCGATCATGCCCTGACCACCCATATTATTACGATTGAAAAATTGTTCAAGTTCGCGGATTAGTACAACTGATTTAACACCTAGACTGTTTAGCAGTTCCGTAGCACGAGAGTTTTTTTGACTTAATATGCTGTATAATATGTGCTCGCTACCACAGTACTCACTATTAAATTCTCGCGAAAGTTCAAAAGCCATCCTAAGCGTCAATTTGGCGACCTCACTAAGCCCCTTAAGCGGAAGGTTTGAGATTGGTGCATGAGTCACAGTAACTTTTTTTGCACCCTCAAGTGTCACACCACTATCTTTTAACATCTTTGCTGCAACGGAATGTTCTTGAGCTAATAAGCCAAGAAGTAAATGTTCTGTGCCGACGTACGGACTACCCTGCTGGCGAGCAATCATATCTGAGTGCCCAAGACTTGCGATTGCGTTCTCGCTCAGGTTGTTTAAATATTCATGAAAATCAGATTGTGGTAACATGTTTACCCCCTAGACGCTAGCAACTATAGGCTAACTCTCTTTAATTTTACCTTAATTAGCACTCACGAGTCAAGAGTGCTAATAAACATTGGCGGTGGGTTGATCTGGGTGAGTAATTTTGTTCATTCTTTCGAGTCACGGAGCGTTGTCGTAGCCATAGCTACAGAACTACGCTTTTTCTTCTGTATCTTCGCCGTGCTCTTCAATAGCGCTTAGCAGACTGCTTTCTAGCTGATCTTTTCGTTTGAGTTTTTGGCCACCAAGAGGCTTAGAAGTTGTCACTTCAGCTTCTTCTGTCGTATTTGCCTCAACATTATCAGACACTATGTCAATTTCGTACCCTGAAAGCTTACTGGCCAAACGCACGTTTTGGCCACCCTTGCCGATAGCAATACTTAGCTGATCTTCAGCGACGCGCACAATAGCTTTTTTATTTGCCTGATCAACAATCACTGAAATAGTTTCTGTAGGGCTAAGAGCGTTTTTGATAAACTGTTCTGTCTCATCGTCCCAGACGATAATATCTATTTTTTCACCGTCTCCTATCTCGCTCATGACTGCATTGACTCTGCTACCTCTACCACCTACAAACGTACCTACTGCATCTACCCCAGGGACGCTACTGGTGACTGCAAGTTTTGTGCGAACACCCGCCTCACGAGAAATTGCTTTGATAGACACGGCGCCACTCTCCATCTCTGGTACCTCACCGCGGAAGAGCCACTCAATAAATTCAGGACAGCCACGTGACACAAGCAGTTGTGGCCCGCGACCACTGCGCTCAATGTCCTTTATGTAGACTTTTAGGCGTTGTCCAGGATGATAACGTTCCCCTTGAATTTGTTCACTAGCAGGCATAATAGCTTGGGCTTTATCTAGTTCTACTCGGACCATTCTGCCCTCTACGCGCCCAACTATTGCATTAACCACCGTGCCGATTTTGTCCTGATAGACGTCCATGATAATTTCTCTCTCTGCTTCTCGAAGTCTCTGCATGATTACTTGCTTTGCGGTTTGTGCGGCAACCCGACCAAATTTATCAGCTTGACCTGGAATTTCTACTTCTTCACCAACTTTGGCTTTAAGATTAATCTTTTTGGCCTCATCAAGCGTCATTTCTACGGCATTATTCTCTACAACATCCACAACCGTTTTGATTGTCACAACTTCCATATCACCTGTATTGAGGTTGAGAGAGACTCTGACCTCTTGATCACGTTCTCCAAAATCACGACGATATGCTGCTGCAAGAGCTTGCTCAATAACTTCTTTGACAGCGTCTTCTGACAAATTTTTTTCTTCTGCAATAGATCGTATAACAATCCCAAGTTGTTTTAAATCAAGTTCCATAATTTCTCCTCATTGTTATTAAAAAATCCGACCTTACTTGGCCGGACAACTTACTAACCATATAGTAACACACCTGCGGATCTAGATCAATGTTAATAATTCCGACAAATTACAAAATCCGTCGGTGGGCGATCTTGGCCAAGCAACATTGCCTGATTGTTAAACTCGTCAACTGGCGACTCACAGACTTCCCGACTGGGGTTATGGTATAACACTGAAGCCGGGAATTTTTCATATTCCTCAACAAACACTGCTGTCACTACTGCCAACCCACCAACCCTAAGACATGGCAAAATGCTTTCAGGAGGTGCAACTTTTTCTGGAGTAGTGACTATGAATGGTCTCGTTGAGTTATTAGTATTTTCTGTCTGTTTGCAAAACCATTCAGAAAACTCTGGACCATAATGCCTGATAAACGCTCTGGCATGATGTATATATTTAGTTGCATCGATAGTTTCTGGTCCTCTTTCCATATGTTGTGTCATGCCCGCATGAAGCCAAGCAAATTTTTTTGCATCTTTGTCGAGTCCACTTCTGTCAATTGCGTGCAATCTTCTAGCTCTATAAAATTCTCCTGCGATTGGAGTTACAAGGTGGGGCATAAGTTCGATTGGACCAGTTCTTTTCATCATAGTTAAAGGACTATTAAAGCATACTACCAATAAATAATCAAGTGTATTTGTTCGATGCAATGCATTATAATAAGTTCAAGAATATGACAAAACGTGTAAAAAGACTGTTTGAGCAGTTCTCTCCAAGCAATTATCAGCTTGACCTCGACATCAACGAGAGTAATTTGACTTTTACTGGTAAAGTGACAATAACTGGCCTCATAAAAGGCCGTCCTACTCAACGTCTAACTTTTCACCAAAAAGACCTAAAAATTAACAAAGCTTCTGCCTTGCATATCGATAAAAAGAGCGTAGAAAAAGAAATTATTATTGATAGGATTAATCTACACAAAAATTATGATGAAGTACGCCTGCATTCAAAACAGATGGTTTTTCCTGGAAAAGCCAAAATAACTCTTGAATTTTCTGGTAAAATCACAGATCAAATGCACGGTATATACCCTTGTTATTTTGAGCACGACGGACAAAAAAAGAAATTGATTGCTACCCAGTTCGAAAGTCACCATGCCCGTGAAGCTTTTCCCTGCATTGACGAACCAGAAGCCAAAGCCACCTTTGACCTGACACTAACCAGTCCCAAAAACCATACTCCCCTGTCCAACACACCTGTTCAAAAACAAACAAAAGGACCAGAAAATACGCAAATCACAACATTCGAAACAACCCCAGTCATGTCCAGTTATCTGCTAGCGTTTGCTGTTGGTGAAATTCACGGTGTTGAGGGCAAAACTAAAGACGGAACTGTCGTACGATCTTGGGCAAGCGTCGCTCAGCCAAAATCACATCTAAACTATGCCAACAAAGAAACTATCGCTGTTTTGGAGTTTTTGATTGATTATTTTAGAACACCGTTCCCTTTAAAAAAATGCGATCAGATCGCACTGCCAGATTTTGAAGTTTTGGCCATGGAAAACTGGGGGCTTATTACCTTCCGCGAGGTCGGATTGTTGGCAGATCCAAATAACAGATCTATTTCGGGTGAACAGCTGATTTCACTAGTTATTGCGCATGAACTTTCTCATCAGTGGTTTGGCAATTTAGTGACAATGAAGTGGTGGGATGATCTGTGGCTCAATGAAAGTTTTGCCAGCCTGATGGAGCATCTGGCGCTTGATAAACTGCACCCGGATTGGCACGAGTGGGAAAACTTTACTTCCGGGCGGGTGATTAGCGCTGCCAATCGTGATATTTATAAAGACGTTCAAGCCGTAGGAGTTGGCGTTAATCATCCCGATGAAATTATGACTTTATTTGATCCATCAATTGTTTACGCCAAAGGTGCACGGCTGCTTAAAATGCTACTGGATTACATCGGCGAGAAAGACTTTAGAACGAGTCTGAAGAATTATTTCAAGAAACACGCCTTCAAAAACACCACCAGAGACGATCTATGGGCAGAATTTACAAAGGCAACAGGCAGGGATATCGGCAAACTTATGACACCGTGGATTGAACAGTCAGGAACGCCCCTTTTAAGTGTTAAAACAAACGCCAGCACATTAGAACTAACGCAGCAACGTTTTCTACTTGATGGCAAGGACAACGAGTCTCTGTGGCCCATTCCCCTCCTTGCAGACAATAAGCTAGAACCGACAATACTTGATAAGAGATCTGGTACGTTTTCATATGATAACAATAACTTGCCCCTTTTGAACCAGCAAGGTAGCGGACACTATATTGTCAAATATGAGGATGAAAAACAACGCAAGAACCAGCAGTCAAAGATTATTGACCGCTCCGCCACGTCAGACTCTCGTATAATTTCGATAAACGATATGTTGTTGCTTGCCCAGAGAGGTGACTACTCTATTGTTGAAATTTTAGAGCTGATCAGTCAATGTGTTCTTGAAGACCGAGACGCAGTCTGGAATATGTTTGCTCGCTCTATAGCAAGTGCTTATAGTCTGATTGACGGCGAAGAAGTGCCAGAGAAACACCTACGTAATTTCAACAAAAAACTTACAAAACATTGGTATGATCAACTTGGATGGGAAGAAAACCCCAGCGACAGCCCAAACATTAAACATCTTAGAAGTACTGTTTTGGCCATTACCATTGGGGGAGAAAACCCTGACGCTGTCAAAAAAGCTATCAGCATGTATGAAAAAACCAAAAGTGTAGAAAAACTGCCTGCTGATCAACGCGCCATGATCGCCGGTGCAGTGGTGCGATTTGGTGATAAATCACACATTGATTCAATGATGCATGAATACGAAACAACTCAAAATCCAGAGATAAAAGATTCTATAACGTCTGCTCTTTGCTCTACTCGCGACAAATCAATTGCTAAAAGGCTTATCGCCTGGGCGTTGGCAGAAGACGGCGCAGTCAGAACACAAGATATTGACCACTGGTTTGCATATTTGATGCGTAATCGATATACCAGAGAACTTGCCTGGGATTGGTTAACAAATAATTGGAATAACATCGTAAAACGAGTCGGCGGAGGCAAAAAAATGGAATACTTTATTTGGTATTCGTCAAGACCTCTTTCTACTAAAAAGTGGCTAAAGAGATATAAAGACTTTTTTGAGCCAAAAACCAAGCAAGTCGCACTTTCTCGGAACATAATCATTGCTTTTTCAGAGATTGAAGCCCGCGCGACGTGGCGAGAACGAGAAGAAGCTAACATCGTAGCATACCTCAAAAAATATCAGTAGCTACAGATGTCTTCGATAAAATTAATTTGAAAATTTTCGCCGGATACTTCTGCTACTGATAGCGTGTATTCACCTGGCCAGTTATTCTGCGTTACCCACGCCTCAGCGCCACGTCGCATTTGAAAAAGCTTTTTATTATTAATTACCTCTAAACCTCCGCCTTGGTCATCAGTCACACGATATTTTACCTCTACAAAATATATGCAATTGTTCTTCTTGGCTATAATATCAATCTCGCAAAATTTTGTTTTCCAATTTTGACCGAGTATTTTGTATTTTTTGTTTTGCAGATAATCGCAGACTCTCTGTTCTGCTTCTGCCCCAACCCAATTATGTCTCGCCATACTGTCTATTCTACAATAAAAAACAAGAAGATATTATTGCAATTATTGTATATGAACTGATACAATAATTGCATGAAACGAATCCAGTCAGGGCCAAAACAAAGAAGAGACTTGCAAGGATACATGGACGAAACAGGTCTTCTGCATCGTAAAGAAGACAAAATATTCGGGTTAGGGTTAGTGGTTTCTCCCAACATCAATGTACTCCACCGTAACCTTATAAAATACAGAAACTACAGAACTTACTACAAAGAATTCAAATTTACTGACGTTGGTACGCATAATATTCTTTATTATAAAGATATGGTTGATGAGTTCTTCAAAACCCCAAATAGTATGTTTACTGCCTTCTTCTATGACAAAGAGTCGCTCGTTATTAGAGATCACCAAAAAGCATACAATGCTTTTTGTGGTTCGATGATCGCTGATTTAATAAATGGTCTTGGAGACGATCATACTGATTATTTAACAATTCTCGCAGATGACTTGTCGACTTCTAAGACTGACCATTTTGAGCGTGAAATAAAGGCTAAAGTTAAGCGGGAAACGAGAAGAAGTGCTATAACCAGCATAATTAGGTTAGAATCCCACGCTGTAACCGAGATTCAACTATGTGACGTAATGCTTGGAACTGTTGCATATTCATTTAAGATGAACAAAGAGTTGGTCAAACCTGACAAAGCAAAGCTCCAGCTCGTTAAACACCTCCAAACGAGACTCAGAGTGCCGGAATTATCTACATCAATGGACAGAAAAGTTAAAAACGGAGTTCTTTTTAAAATAAAAGAAATAAAAAACAAATAAAAAAAGGATGGTGCTTTGGGCGAACCGGCCAACAAGGGCCAGCCCACGCTTTCCATCCAGACTTAATTATAAGAAATTACACCTCAAATGTCAATGGTATTGACTTAATTATATCTAATAAACCGCCTTGCAGGTTATTGTTATTTTTCCGTTGTTGTTTCTGGCTTTGTCGTCGATGGTTCTTCTGTTTTTTCTTGAGGTTTTTGGTCTGTTTCTTCGGGCTTGGCTTTTTCATTAGTTTCTTCAGTTAACTCTGGTTTTTCTTCTTGCTTTGGGGCTTCTTTGGCTTCTGGTTTAATCTCGACTTCTGGGATGGTGTTAACACCTGCTTTATCAAAATCTACACTGGAAAGACGCGCTGATTTGCCACTACGCTCTCTCATGTAGCTAAGATAATTCCTTCTAACTTTAGTCCTTTTGGTAACTTCTATCTTTACGACCAATGGATTATGCACTTGATATGTCTTTTCAACTCCGACACCGCTGGCTACTTTTCTTACTGTGATTGAACTGGTATGGCTACCGGGTCTGGTTGTTCGAATAACCATGCCCTCAAATACCTGAACACGTTCTTTGGCGCCTTCTTTGATCTTTTGGTGGACACGTACTGTGTCTCCGCTTTTAACATCAACCACGTGTGGTTTCATATATTTCGCATTGATCTTGTCAATAACTGATTGCATTAGCTCAAATTCCAAACTTTATTTATAAAATCTTTAGGTCATTATAGCATTAATTTTGAGAAGAGTAAATATAGAATATCTCTCCTTTGAACAACCTTGCGATTAAAGCCTTGCAGGCTTTTGATCACCATACTTTCTTGTACTAACAAGAAAGTATGCAAAGAAGTAGCAGGCTATTGAAGTAACATGATTGAAATATCTCTCC